>JBGSIB010000047.1:0-83636 GCA_041751955.1 Crocinitomicaceae bacterium | reverse complement strand
ATAACAATCGGCTATGTGCCACAAATGTGAAACAAACTTACTCTTAACCCAGTAAATATAACAAATTCATGTTACACATTTTGAGCTTGCAACCAACACCAAAAACACAAACCACCATCCTTATTTTACTTCGTCGTCGTCTTTCTGGTATCCTTCATAAAAATAAGATTGTTCTATTCCTTTAAAAATAATCTCTCTATTGTCTATTTCATTCGTTAGATTGGCAAGGAGTAAAGTCTTTAATTCCAAATCGTTAATTGGGCTTCTTTCCATGGATTGTAAGTACAGTGTTTTATCTACAAATTGCCAGTTGACCATTTTTTGAAGCTTAGTTTTTAGAATCAGATCCAACCAGATGCGCATCGTTCTGCCATTCCCTTCCATAAAAGGATGAGCAATGTTCATTTCTACGTATTTCGCAATGATTTCTTCAAAATTGTTTTCCGGCATTTGTTCAATTTTGACTAAAATTTCTTTTAGATATAAAGTGTTGGCAAACCTAAAACCACCTTTCGAAATATTTTTTGTGCGAATAAGCCCTGCAAAATCATACAATCCTCGAAATAAATATTCGTGTATTTGCATGAGACCCTTCGTTGTGCCCACTTCGAATAAACTTATATCATCTGTCTCAAACAAACGATATGCATTTTCTAAGCTATTTTTATCTATGTTTTTCATGTGTACTTTCCTACTCAAATATACGGCAAAAGGAGGGATTTTCCTCTAAAAAATTGACGATAAATTAAGCGGTTTTGTTAAACGTATCGGTTGTTTTAAGATCTTGTCATCCACTTTTCTGGTGATTATCGCAACAACCCAAAATGCGTAAAACAACATTTTTTTTTCTTACTTCAACTTCTTCATAAACACGCTCACAACGGATTAATCTCATTCATGGTCTCAAACTCTTACTCAATTATCATTCTTTAGTGATACTATATAAATTGAAGCAATTTACATCTAAATCAAGTACGTTATCGAAATTCTCTGGTGCGTAATCACAAAGCTGCATAGAGTTCATAACACTAACTGCAATTGACTCTTTATCAAAACTATATCCATATCTTTTCATAAAAATCCAATTTCTAAACTTATGAACTCGAATTTTTAAAAGAGCGCAATAATTATTTGAGATTATATAATATTTATTGGTTTTTCTATTCAAAATAATCTTAACCAAATTGTTTTCTTCTTTACTTGAAGCCAGTATTTCTGAATTAATAAGAGCGTTTAAAGTATCATAGTATTCATCTTTCCAATCTCCTATAGTCGTGTCAAACCAAGAACTATATTTAGAATCATTTCGGATATATAGACAATAAGTTTTTAAAACTTCCCGTTGGATTGGTTTAACCTTATTTTTCAATTTGCATTGAAAATTGACTCGTCGCAATTCTCGTTCGGAAGTTCCATAAAGTTCATAATATCGAGGTTGAGATAGTTTTTTCCCAAAATAGATTTTAGACTCAACATTTTTTAAGGAAATTCCCTGAAAGTTGTCAATTGAAGAGTTGAAAAACCTTCTAAAAAATGTTGCTCGAAATAACTCATGTTCGTCTTGACCTAAGCACTGAAATGTGAAAAAGAATGACAACATAATGAATATAATTTTTTCTCGCATCGAGTTCATAAATAAGGAATGACTTTACCTAACAATTATTCAAAATAAGCATTTTTTGAAATATAACAATCATTAGTGTCCGAATGGCCACGGTAGGCAGGATGGTTACATTACCGCTTGCTCTTCTATGCTTTGAAGGGTCAAGGAAAAGCAAGGTAAAATAAATTTTTCTTTGGGCTGTAAATTTAATCGGACAATAGTGAAAAAAAATAATTTCAATAATACAATACGCCAGAGATATAAAACAGCAACGACAGAAAACATCATCAAAACTTACTTCATCTTCTTCACATAAACCCACTCCTCAAACCTGTATTTTTTGCGCGTAGCATTGGGGTTGGTTGGGTGAGGCGACTCAATGATCGTCATTTTGGCAACGATGGGCATTTTTCCTCGAGTGTGCGAACCACGACCTTCTTTGGGTTTCAATAAAATGGATTCGTAGGGACCATATTTGTCGTATTGAAAAGCTTTGACGATGTAATGTACTTGGTCGTCTTTCAGGTGTATTTTCTTTTCGATAAAGGCAAGTTGTGCTTGTGTACCACTTTTATCCATGGAAATGAGGTACACATATTCTTCCAACATTTCGGCAAGATAGACTTCGTTGTGCGTGGAGCCTTTGATTTGAATGCCAAAGGGACGGAACTCATCTTTTTTGTTCAAAGGTCCGCCGAAAAGATAAAAAGGGAGCTCAAATTTAATTTTGTTCCACCGACCTTGGATAAGTGAAAATCGACTCAAACGGAGCACGGAAATAGCAACAATAGTTCCTGAGAATAGAAAGGAATACAAGAGGTTGTAGAGTCCGTTGGGAAGGTCGGTTTCAAAGGTAACAATGGCAAATTGTAAAAAGAAAACCACGCCATAATACAGAAACATTCGCTTGGTGAGCAAATCGGTGTTGATGGCTTTTTTGTAGGAAAAATGGGGCGAATTATTGAGTGCGTTGTTGAGTATGGTGGCGAAAATGGAAATGGTATAAAAGTAAAAAGCCAAGGTGATGAGGTAACCAAAAGGCATTTTCTGGTTCAAGAGCCAAAAATCATAAATACCGTGTGCCAAGGCGGCCATCAAGAGAAAACCAAAAATGATCAAAGGATTCTTAAATTTTGGGTTGAAGCGCAAAAGAATGAATCCGTACGCTAAAATGGCTGTATCGAACATGTGAGAAATTGAGCACAAAATCGACCGATTGATAATGATGTGCGAGCCATGCATTTGATAGTACATCACGTTTTCGGCGGCTGAAAACCCCAAGGCAGAAATACAAATGAAGGCCAAATAATCGATGGGTTCGTTGAGTTTTTTGCGGAAAACGCCATGAAACAGCAGAAAAGGTGTGATTTTGGCAATTTCTTCCACCAAGCCTATTCCAAAAACGCTGTAGCCGAAATCATTGATCATATCGCCATTCAGATACCAACCCGATGGATACAGAAAGTAGCGCTGAATGAGAATAACGATGCCGACGGAACAAACCCCCAGGCCAAAAACCAATCCTACATAAAGCAGATTATTTTTTTCAAAAATATCTATGAGACGGAAATAGTCGACCCAAATCCATGCGACAAATAAAGCAATAAGGATATAGGCGACGATCATGCCTTAAAAATAGAAGAAATCAGGCGATTGCCGTCAAATTTCCTTTTTTCAATTGAATGACGGTAATTTCTGGTGCAATACCAACTCTTCCGGGGTACGCCAAAAATCCAAATCCACGGTTTACGTTCAGTATTTGCCCTTTTACTTGGTACAATCCAGCCCAACGCGGATAACGCAAACTCACGGGACTCCACTTGATCCAGCCTGGAATTTCTATCCCGAATTGCATCCCGTGTGTGTGTCCGCTCAAAGTCAAATGATAATGCAAAGCATCGTCGATTACTTGTTTGTCCCAATGCGAAGGGTCGTGACTCATTAAAATCTTGAATTCTTCATTGTTGAGATTGGCGGTCGCTTTTTTCAAGTCGCCGGCTTTTTTGAACCCACCAGCTCCCCAATTTTCTATGCCCACCAAAGCGATGCGCTCCCCATTTTTTTCCAAGAAACGGTGTTCGTTCAAGAGCAATTCAAATCCAAGGTCTTTCTGAATTTTTTTCAAATCTTCCAGGTTTTGGTCTTTAGCTTCTTGCGAATCCCACGGAATGTAATCGCCATAATCGTGATTTCCCAAAATAGAAAAGACACCATCGTTTGCCGAAAGTTCTGAGAAAACGTCCATCCAAGGGTGCATTTCTTCTGCTTTATTGTTGACCAAATCGCCTGTAAAAAGGATGACATCCGATTTTTGTTGATTGATTAAATCGACGGCGTAAATCAGTTTTTCTTTGTTGTCGAAACTACCCGAGTGAATGTCGGAAATTTGCGTGATTTGGTACCCATCAAAAGCGTCAGGCAAATCCGGAAAAGTGAGTGTGTAATTCAAAACACGGTAATTGTATTTCCCTTTGATCATGCCGTAAATCAAGGCCGAAAAAGGAATAGCAGCAAAACCTAATGCAATTTGACTCACCAATTTACGACGTGAAGGCAAAAAGGAACTGTATTCTTCGCTACCGAAGAGTTTACGACCAATTCCGACGAATAATCGAACAATATCTTCGCCAAAAAGAAAGACAATCAACGTCAAATTGAAAGCCATCATTGTAAACATAATTCCGATGGCATAATTCCGCGTTGGATTTAAGTTACCCGACTTTTCACCAAAAGCAAACTGATACCAAATATTGGCGATGATAAAAACACCAACCGACCAATACAAAATGGCGATCCAATTTTGTTTGGTTATGGTACGAATAGCCTGAAAAGCGTACCATTCGAGCAAAAGAAAAACGAATATAATGATGAGTTGGCGCATACAAAAAAGAAACAAAGATAGAGGCGAAAGGTTTAGCCCTAGTTTACTTACGAATTATTAACAAAAATGTAATAATCAAGAATAAATTTCAATTGCGTTCTGATATTCGGTATTTTCAAAACCTAAACAGTATAAACTATAGTAGTATGAGCGATTCTTTTCTTAACGAAGAAAATACATCATCAGGATAAATAACAGACAGATCAAAAGCATTTTAAATACATTGGCATTTTCACCATCATTGTGCTCTCGTTGTATGCTCTGATGATAATATTTGCTATAATTGGGGCCCTAATGAGCATGTAAAAATTTATCGAATCACCCATTTCCCAGCATGAAAATAGGCTTGTTTTTTTCTGCTCTGAAATGTTATAAAAAAGACATTCAATTGATTTAGTTGAAGTTGGTTACACAAAATCCATTGTTAAAAACTTATTTTAACAAATATTTAAGTTTAACATATATATGTATATCTTGGCATCGTAAACTTTAAAAAAATAGAAATTATGAGTGAAAATGTAGAAACAAGTGGAGCACCTCAAAGACCGACTTTTTTGACTGTGCTTTGTATCTTAAGCTTTATTGCATCAGGTATTGGAATTATCGGAATGATACTAGCAGGAACGGCTAAAACAGCTATGGATACTGTTGGAACAGGTTTGAATGATGCGATGGAGAAAGCAAGAGCTGAGAATCCGGATTTATATTCAGATATGCCAGGAATGGATGATGCAATGGCTGCTGCTGAAACGGCGTTTTCATGGCCATATATGATAGCTGCGACTGTTTTGGTTCTAGTTTCATTATTTGGAGTTATCAAAATGTGGAATTTGAAAAAACAAGGATTCTTTATTTACGCTGGAGCTGGTGTTGCTGGAATTATTCTTCCATTATTGTTCGGATTGCCTTTCGGAACGATGGGAGCAATAATCACAATTGTTTTCATTGCTTTGTACTATATGAATGTAAAAGCAATGAGCTAATAAAATTCAACAATATTTCAAAGGGATGTCTACAGATTAGGCATCCCTTTTTTTGTCTCTGAGAGTTTAACCTTTTCCAATGAAAACTGTTTTGTGCCAACTATTTAACTTTTGGTTTTTTGAGAAGAAAAACTAACTTCGTTCAACTAAGAGAAAGAAGATGCAATTACAGAAAATGGCCTACAATTCAATTATCCTCACTTTTATTGTGACTGTGTTGGTTTTTGGTAAAAATTTATTGATTCCGATTGTGATTGCTGTATTTGTATGGTTTATTATTCGTGAAATTCGGAAGCTACTCGAACGAATAAAGTTCATTCGTGAAAAAGTACCTTCTTGGGCCTTAAGTGTGGTAGCGACAATTGGTTTGTTCGTTATAATCGGTCTTGTGGTTTCTATGGTTTCGTCCAATATTCAGGAGTTGAGCAAAAACGTTCCTCTATATGAGAAAAATTTCAGACAATTAATAGGTGGTCTTAACGACGCCTATAATGTCGATATTTTATCTCAGGTTAAAGGTCAAATAGGAGAATTGAATATCTCTAAATTGTTGTCATCCCTCATCAACACGATAACTTCTCTGTTTGGAAATGTATTTATCATATTGATTTACATCCTTTTCCTTTTGTTGGAAGAAAGTGGTTTCCCAAGAAAATGGATGGCTTTTCATTCGGACAAGATACACTTAGACCATTCCAATAAAATCATAAAGAAAATTGATACCTCTATCGGTGAGTATTTATTTTTGAAAACTGTTTTGAGTGTTTTGACAGCCTTGCTCAGCTTCATTGTTTTAAAGATATTCGGGGTGAACGGAGCATTTTTCTGGGCACTCATTATATTTCTGTTGAATTATGTTCCGACCATCGGTTCGCTCGTTGCGTCTTTATTTCCAGCTCTTTTTGCTTTATTGCAATTTGGCGAGTTGGGGCCTGCTATATGGATTTTAGCCATAATCGGCTTGATTCAAGTGATCGTTGGGAACTTTTTAGATCCAAAAATGATGGGCAATACTTTGAATTTGAGTTCGCTAGTAGTTCTGCTATCCTTATCTATTTGGGGCTCCATTTGGGGAATCGTCGGGATGGCCTTGAGTACGCCAATTACAGTTATTTTGCTGATCTTGTTTTCAGAATTTCCGAGTACACGACCCATAGCGATATTGTTGTCGGAAAAGGGGAGGCTGAAGTGAAAGGGGAACGGGAATAAATTTGTCGTAAACAAACATCTTATTTCGTTGATAATCAGTAGTTAAATAAAAATTTAAATTTTTATAATCTAACAAAAAACTAGACGACCGCTAAGGAATATATCTTCACTCAATCACCTAAAAAAAACCTCAACCATTCACCTTCGACTCCATCGTCCAACGCAATACATTCACTTTTTGTTTTGCAAGTGTCACTTTCTCTCCTTCAAAAAGCTCGTCCAAAGTCCCATCAAACAATTCCACCCAACGATCAAAATGTTCTTTTTTCAAAGGCATGTGCAGGTGTTTTTCGATCACATTTCCCTTGTATCCATGAACATCCAGCAATAAAAAAGCCCAAAAAGAAACCATACGTGGCATGTGATCAGCCATATCAAATTCTTCAAAAAAAGGAGCTAAACCTTCGTCCTTCATCACTTTCCCGTAAAAAGTATCAATTAGTAATTCAAGGTCGGAAAGGGTTTCAATTGATTTCATATGACAAAGCTAATCAATCAAAAACAGTCTAGTGTTATCTAAACTCATGCCCCGGAATCATTACCTTCAACTTAGCTTGCCATTCCTCGCTTTCAAAAAGAGAAGGAAAACATTTTTGTAAAACTTCAATCATGATGGAAACTGATGTACTTGCACCGGGCGAAGCGCCTAATAATGCAGCGAGAGATCCATCGGCACTGGTCACCACTTCGGTTCCAAATTGTAGTTTTCCACCTTCCTTGGCATCTTTTTTTATAATCTGCACGCGCTGACCGGCGGTTATCAATTCCCAATCTTCAGCTTTCGCATCTGGATAATATTTTCGCAACATTTCTATGCGTTCTTCATCCGATAAGGTCACTTGATTTACCAAATATTTGGTCAAATCCATGTTTTTGTATCCTGCTACCAGCAGTGGCCAAATGTTGTGCGACTCGATAGACAAAGGCAAATCAAAATAGGAACCGTTTTTCAAGAATTTGGTCGAAAATCCGGCGTATGGGCCAAAAAGCAAGGTTCTTTTTCCGTCGATTAATCGCGAGTCTAAATGCGGTACAGACATCGGTGGCGAACCAGCTTCTGCCAATCCATAAGCTTTCGCATGATGCATTTCAATCACATCTGGATTTTTACACTGTAAAAACTTTCCACTTACAGGAAATCCGCCATATCCTTCCGCCTCGGGAATATCTGAATCTTCTAAAAGCGAAATAGCAGCGCCGCCAGCACCAATGAAAACAAAATCGGTTAGATTAACAAAATCGGCGTCATTTTCAAGATTTTTCACATGCAATTCCCAACGATCGTCGTCTCTTCTTTTGATGTCTTCAATTTCGTTGGCGAGGTACACTTTTACGCCTTCCAAATTGCGCAAATAGTTAATCATGCCTTTTGTTATCGCGCCAAAATTCACGTCTTTTCCTTTCGACATGCGACTAGCCGCAACTTTTTGAGAACGATCTCGCCCTTTCATCATCAAAGGAACCCATTGAGAAATCACGTCGAAATCTTCAGAAAATTCCATGCCTTCAAACCAAATATTTTTTGTCATGGTTTCCACCCGTTTTTTCAAAAAAGCACAATTTTCTTCACCCCAAACAAAACTCATGTGGTCGATATTTTGGATAAACGAACCATCCGAAAGAATGTGCCCGCACCCCATCAAATAGCGCCAAAATTTCTTCGAAACATCAAATTGACGAGCAATTTTAACCGCTTTGGAAATATCAATCGTACCGTCTTCTTTTTGAGGCGTATAATTTAGTTCGCAATACGCAGAATGTCCCGTTCCTGCATTATTCCATGCATTCGAACTTTCAGCCGCCACATCGTTCATGCGCTCGTAGATATTGATTTGAGCATCTGGCAATAATTCTTTGATCAGCACGGCTAATGTTGCGCTCATTATTCCGGCACCAATTAGCGAGAAGTGGAGTTGGTTTTCCGATGTATCCGAGTCATTTCTCATTATAGGCTAAAAATAGGGAAGTTAAATGGAATGATGTTTAAATCAACGATTTGAAAAATATGATTTAAATCAGACTAAATGTTTTAGAGGAATTTTGTAAAATTATAGAATCTGTAACTTACCCTTAAAGCTGTTTATCCGATTAATTCTCTCCCCAAAACCCACTGCACCCCCATTATCGTTTTAGCATCCCGAAAGAAATTGCTCGCTGCTTTTTCCGCCAAATCTTCCCGTTTGATTTTCACCAATTCGATGTCTTCTTTTTCAGAAAATTTTCCGCCACCTTCAAACAATTTTTGTGTAGAATTTACCTCGGCATAGAAAAGGAAAATACGCTCAGATGTTCCACCTGGTGAAACGAAAAAGGAATACAAAAACTGCATTTCGTCAAGCGCATAACCAATTTCTTCTTCCACTTCACGTCGAACGGCTTTTTCAGGTTCTTCGTCTTTGTCGATGGAACCAGCAGTCAATTCGATGATCCAGCCACCTTCTTTGAGCGTCGGATAACGAAATTGATTGGTGAACAAAAAGCAATCGCTATCTTTTTCATACAGCAAAATAGCCACAGAATCGCCCCGTTCCAAGCACAATCGGTCCACCGTTATTTTTCCATCTTGAAAGGTATCTTGCTCAATTTTCGCTTTCTTGATTTTAAAAAACTGGTCAAATACCGTTTCTTCTTGGAGGATTTTGTAGTTCATGGAATAAAAGTCAAATGCTATTGGGAATGGTAACCAAATATACTAAAATCTTGCACAAGAAGGTTTTTGATTTTTAGATTCAAAAGGCATTAAAAATCGGTATGTAATTACATATTATCAAAACAGTAAAAAATAGAATATCACAGACGGCATAAATTGATTTTCTTTGCATTGAAGTCGAACGGAATCTTAATCAATTTGAATACAATCAAAATTTACCACCTTTCTATTTCTTCTTTATGCCAAGAAGCGGATCGTGCTATTTTGAATCAATTTGAATCGGATGATGAATTTAAAACCTTCACACAAATTAATGGTCTCTTTCTTTTGTCTGTTCTGTCCAATTACAGTGGTGAATTGGTGAAAGCAGAAGATTTGATGTTGGAAGAATTTGGCAAACCCCATTTGAATCCTAATAAGTTTAAAGAAGTACATTTTAACGTCAGTCACACGAAAAATGATATAGTGATTGCAACGGCGAATTTTCCCTTGGGAATTGATATCGAGTTGATTCAAGAAGAGTATCCAAAATCAATATTGAAAGGGCTTATTCACCTATCGGATCAGTTAAAAGTGGAGAATGCCGAGCAATTCTACCAACTTTGGACCATCAAAGAGGCTTTCGCAAAATTTACGGGCGAAGGCTTGCGTCTTGGTTTGAAAAACAGTTGGGTTTCCAACGCAAACTTGAATTGCTTGGAGCTTAATTCTGCCCAACAAAAAGCTCAAGTTTGTGCTGTGAACTTGCTAAAAAATCACGCTTGTTTTGTAGCCAGCGAACAACTTTGTAATGTTAAAATAATAGTTCAGGATCATGCACAGAGTTCCGACATTCTCTTGGAATACTTTTCAAAGCGAAACTAATCGGCATAAAAAGCGAGAATCAAAGCTATAATTTTTTCCACTTCCTGAAGTTCCAATTCGACGAAAATAGGTAAACGAACCAAAGTTTCAGCGAAACGTTCGGCATGTGGCAATTCATTCTGGATTTCATTTAATCCGCGGATATAGGGACTTTTATGCAAACACAGATAATGAAAAACGGCAAGAACATCGTTTTCTTTTAAATAGAAAATGAAGGCATCTCGTTCCTCCAAAGTCTTACAAATGATAAAGAAAATGTGGTAATTGTTGGATTGATAATCTTGAAAGAAAGGTAGTTGAATTTTCCCAGCAATTTCCAATTCTTTTAAGCCTTCATAGTATGTTTCCCAGATTTGTTTTCTTTCGTGTTGTATGTGTTCTACAGAAAGAAGTTGCGCATACAATAGTGCTGCCGTAATTTCTGAAGGATAGAAATTGGAACCCAAATCAACCCATTCATATTTGGAAGCGTTTCCTTTTTCCATTTCAGTGCGATTGGTTCCTTTGGACCATACAATTTCTGCACGATTAATTGCCGAAGTGTCATTCACCACTAACATTCCGCCTTGACCGCAACTCACGTTTTTTGTTTCATGAAATGAGAACGCCGCAAAATGTCCAATAGATCCAATAAATTTATTTTTATACGTACTCGTAATTCCGTGAGCCGCATCTTCAATCACATAAAAATTATGTTCATTTGCCAAGCGCATGATGGCATCCATATCGCAAGCCATTCCTGCATAATGCACAACAACTACGGCTTTTGTTTTTGGCGTAATCAACTGTTTCAGATGAGCAACATCCATGTTCGGACCTGACTGTTCGCTGTCACAGAAGACAATTTTCGCTCCTCGGAGTGCAAAAGGAGTCGCTGAAGAAACAAATGTGTAAGATGGAATAATGACTTCATCGTCTTTCTCAATACCGCATAAAATAGCTGCCATTTCTAAAGCTGCGGTGGCGCTATTAGTCAAAAAGCAATGCTCAAATCCAAAATTTTCCCGAAAGAAGGTGTGACATTTTTTGGTAAAATATCCGTTTCCAGAGAATTGTCCCTCCTGAAATGCTTTGTCAATCAGTTCAGACTCTTTGCCTGTTAAAAACGGTTTATTAAATGGAAGCATGTACTATTTGTGCTATCAGAGATTTCAACAAATAAACGCAAAATGAGGCAAATTAAGCTATATTTAAAAGTTTATTACAAGAAATTTATCTGACAAATGGACTCAGACTTTACAAGCTTTAGTGAAATGATTCAAGGTCTTTTTGATCCACAGTTTACTTTTGATTATTCAAATGTAGAATCATGGACATCCATGCAAACGCTTATTGTTGTGAGCGCTTTGGACGAACATTACGACGTTCTCTTAAGTCACGAAGAATTAAAAAAGGCAAAAAAACTGGAGGATTTGTATGCAATTCTACTTCAAAAATTAGGCTAAATGGCGGTTTTTTCAGTTTCCAATGCGAAAATAGTGGGTATTTCTGCTGTCGTTCCCAAAAATGAGGTTTCAAATTTGGACTTGGAAGGTATGTCTCAGCAAGACATCGATTTGTTGATAAAAACCACGGGCATTGAAAAGCGGCGAATAGCGAATCATGATACGAAAGCTTCAGATTTGTGCCTTGCGGCCACTGAAAAATTAATGGCTGAATTGAAGTGGGAAAAAGAAGAAATTGAAATCCTGATTTTCGTTACCCAGACACCGGATTTCCCCATTCCTGGAACAAGCATGATACTCCAAGAAAAATTAGGGCTTCCAAAAACCTGTATGTCCTTGGACATCAATCAAGGATGCGCTGGCTATGTCTATGGATTATCTGTACTATCGAGCATGATGAGTGCATCGAAATTGAAAAAAGGGCTTTTACTTGTGGGAGATACCATCACGAAAATTTTGCAACAAGGCGACAACAGCACTGTGCCTATTTTTTCAGATGCTGGAAGTGCAACGGCCATCGAATTTGACCTTAAGGCGGAAGAAATGCATTTCAACTTACAGACAGATGGTTCAAAATACGATGCTATCCTTCAGGAAAAAGGTCAAAAAATGAAAATGCGCGGTCACGAAATTTTTACCTTTGGTTTAAAAGAAGTTTCGCCAAATATTGCAGGTTTGTTAAACCATAGTCAAAAAACGATTGAGGACGTCGATTTTTTCATTTTTCATCAAGCCAATAAATTATTGAATGAGTCTATCGGGAAAAAAATGGATATTCCATTGGAAAAGGCACCAATGACCTTAGGAAAATATGGAAATACCAGTTGCGCCACAATACCGATTACCATCGTTAGTGAACTGCAAAATGAGGTAAGCAATAAAAAGCTAAATTTGCTTTTATCAGGCTTTGGAGTAGGATTATCTTGGGGCTCTGCTTTTGTGCATATTTCGGATATTCAATGTCCAGAACTAATTGAAATATAAATTGAAAGAAGTCGAATTTACAGTTGTTGTTCCCGTTTATCAAAGTGTAAAAACACTGGAGCCATTGTTCGATGGAATTCATGGTGTAATGACTGAATTGGGTCGATCTTACGAAACAATTTTTATTGAAGATTCAGGAAATGAGGAAAGCTGGAAAGAGTTATTGCGGCTAAAATCTTTGCATGGAGAACAAATAAAAATCATCCGACTTTCTCGAAATTTTGGACAAAATGGCGCCACCTTGTGCGGAATTGATGAAGCCAAAGGAAAAAAGGTGATTACCATTGACGACGATTTACAAACACCACCTCAAGAAATTAAAAAACTGATTGAATGTCAAGAACGTGATCATAAAGATGTTGTTTACGGAATTCAATCGGTGGATAATGTCTCTTGGATCCGTCGAACAGGTTCTAAAATCGTCAAACGAATCTTCAACCGAAGTCAAGGTGGCACCTCAATCGGTTCTTCATTTCGTATTATTGATTCACATATCATTGATAAATTGCGGTTTCATTCGCAAGACCATTTATTTATCAATCAGGTGATTACTTGGTACACTTTAAGTTTTCAAACCGTTGAAGTAGAAAAGCTAAATCGTTCGGAAGGAAAATCGGGATATTCACTTTTCAAATTGATTCTACTTTCTATGCGCTTGATTTTCTATTACACAAGCATTCCTCTGAAAATCATGATTACCATGAGCATAATCGCAGCCATTGGGATTTTAGGTATGATGGTCTATTATATCTTTTTTCAAATTGGTGCCGGAAAAAATGTGGACTTATTCATGATAACCGTTTTGCTGGCTATGTCGCTAATCTCGGCAAGTATCGCAGTTTTCGGTATTTACATCAATCGCTTGTATTCTGCTCGTGTGAAGAAACCCAATTACGCGATTAAAATTAAAATGTAATGGTCCTCAGAAAATACGGGATAGAATTACACTCCTTAGCGTTTAAAGATTTGGAATTAGTACGTGCATGGCGGAACGACAAATTCGTGCGCGAGAACATGTTTTTCCAAGAAGAAATAAGTGCTTCGGATCAAGAAAATTGGTTCAAACAATTAGACCAATCCATGGTTTATCTCTGCATCAAAAATCAGGGTGATTGCATTGGATTGATTAACGTAAAAAACATCGATTCGAAAAAAAGAACAGGCGAAGCAGGAGTTTTTATTGGCGTTCAACATTATAGAAATTCGCATATTCCTATGTTGGCAATTTTCTGTTTGATGGATGTGTTTTTTGAAGAATTCGCGTTCACAAAATTGACAGCACATATTCGTTCCGACAATCAAAATGCACTCGATTTTAACCGCGAATTAGGATATCAAATCAATAAAGAGGATGGAGAATTAACAGAACTCTTCATCGACTTTCCATCCTACCTTCAACAAAAAAAGAAACTCAATCACTTGCTGATGAAACTGAACAAAAACAAGGTGTCACATACTTTCTCCGAAGAAGAAAAGAATTACCTTTTCCCGCGAAAATAGGTAAGAAATCGCTCCCATTCCAGTCGAATGACCAAGCGAATAGGAATACTTGGCTGCAAACCCCAACGAATAATTCGGAAAGGATAAAACAAATGATTGTAAGGGAATTTGGTAGTTGAAAGATGCGCACGAAGTGGAGAATTCATGGCGCTCCAAAATTGCCGCTGATTGTATTTGAAATACTCTTTTGGCGCTCTTCCTTTGAAAATTTCCATTCCGATATGAAATGTCAGTATTTCTTGGTCAATCAATTTAAAATTCTTCGATAAGGCAAACAAATTTTGAGCTAAAGTGATTCCAATAAAAGGAACGCCGATGCATACTTCTTTGAGTTCAAATTTGGGATACAAATCGCGGTGAAAAACAAAACAGTCAAAACCGGGATGCTTTTTACCTTTTTCCAAATAAATAGCTGGAATATCCTCCAATTTTGTGAAGTGAGCGGGAATTCGTCGTCGATTGATAATAAAAGCATCCAACCCGCTTTCGATATAGGCATTAACCTCTTGATAAAAATTGGGGTAAAGTCCAATGTCAACGTTGGTGTAAATCAAATATTCGGCATCACTTTCCGCATATAGTCGCTCTAGAATATCGGCAAGAAGCGGTAATTTCATTTTTTTTTCGAAATGACCCCTATCTAAAACAGAACGCGTCAAATCTGCAGTGGCTTTAAACGCAGGATGAACCATATTACGATCTTCCGCAAATTGACAAGAAAGCAATTCAATTTCCAATTTTCCTTCAACTCTTTTTTTGGCTTCCACCATGGTAGCAAAAGTAATGGGCTGGGCGGTGCTCAGATCAGACGAAGCTGGTGCATTAAACGGATTGATGATATGTGCGATTCGTCGTTTCATTCTTTGGAAAATTTTCCCGTGAGCAAAGCTAAGAAATCCTTCACAAGCACAAGCCAATCCGTGAATTGTTCTATCTTTGAAATGACTAGAAATGACGCATCTTTTTCCTAAAATATCGATAATTACCGTGAACTATAATAACGGTAAGTTCCTTGAAGACACCATTAAATCGGTCGTGGATCAAGGATATCCCAATTTGGAGTATATTTTAATTGACGGCGGAAGTACCGATAACAGTTTGGAAATTATTGAACGATATAAAGATCACTTTTCCTATTGGGTGAGCGAAGCAGATGAAGGTCAATACCAAGCTATTCAAAAAGGCTTTGAAAAATCGACGGGTGAAATCATGGCTTGGCTCAATTCAGACGACAAATATTTACCACAATCTCTTTTTACGGTTGCCGAAATTTTCGGAAAATACAAAGAAGTAAAATGGCTCATGGGTCTGGCCCGTGAGTATACAGAAGAAGGAGCTTTAGTAGGTCAAATTACACTTCCTTGGTGCCGTTGGTCAAAATACCGCTACCTCACCAACGATTTTCAATTTATACAACAGGAATCATCGTTTTGGAAAAGGGAATTGTGGGAAAAAGCAGGCGCAACCCTTGATTTTAATTACGATTTGGCTGGAGACATGGAATTGTGGTCGCGTTTTTTCCGATTTGAACAGTTGCACACCACAACCATGGAATTGAGTGGATTTCGCCACAGAAAAGTGGGGCAACGTTCTAAAGAAGGAAAATCGACCTATTTGGAAGAATGTTTGGAAGTGGTGAAACGGGAACAAAAAAGATTGCCCTTAGCTGCTAAACTCGGTCTGCCTTTTCGTTACCTGGCCAAATGGTGTTTCAGCCCATTTTTCTTTTTAGACATTCCTTTTTTTCGAAAATTCTACCGCTTCGCTTTTGCTTTACCTTTGGTGATTCATTACGATTTTTATACCCACGATTATTCAAAAGACAATAAAATGGTGAAGCTGCCACCAAGGATGTTGGGCAAACGTCAGGTTCACCGTAAAATGTTTTCACAGAAATAATGGGAAAGACAATTATAAACAATTCGCCCAGCACATTTGGAGTTTATCTTCGAACTGTTTATCAATATCGACAGTTGATATTTTCCTTCGCCAAACGAGATTTGAAAGCGCGTTTTGTGCAAACGAAATTGGGTTTTCTCTGGCTAATCATTCAACCTCTGATTGCGCTAACGATTTTCACTGTATTCTTTGATAAATTGGTTCATTTAGCAACCGGAAATGTTCCCTATGTTGCTTTTGCTTTTAGCGGAATGACCATTTGGTATTTCTTCACGAATATGATCAACAGTGCTGGAACGGCCCTAATTCAATCTCAAGACTTGATTCGCAAAGTATATTTCCCCAAAATTCTGCTCCCGATTTCGAAAATTTTAGTCGCTTCAGTTGAATTTTTTGTGGCTTTTGGTCTTTTAGTCATCATCATGTTTGTTCTTGGAATAGAAGCAAGTCCGAAATGGTTGCTTTTTCCCATTGCCATGCTCATGACTATTGTTGTTGGCAGTTGTGTCGCTGTTTGGTTGAATGTACTAACAATCAAAAAAAGAGACTTGCAGCATTTTATTCCTTACCTGACCAATTTTGGAATTTGGTTGACTCCCGTTTTCTACCCAACAACACTTATTCCGGAAAACTTTCGAGAAATCATTTATTACCTGAATCCCATTGCCACAACCATCGATTTTATGCGTTCACTTCTGTTTAATGTCCCTTTTGAATGGATGTATTGCGTATCATTTATTCCCGTTTTTATTTTACTTATTTTTGGAATACGTATCTTTAAAAACATGGAACGGAACCTGGTTGATTATCTTTAATACTTTGCGATGCGAAATATTTTTACAAACGAAAATTTACAAGCCGAATTCGATAAGAATGGATTCCTTGTGTTGCCATTGCTTGATGTGAATGAGGTCTCAACATTGCTGGATTTTTACCAAAATCAAGAATTTGACAACAAGATAGAAGCAGGATTTCACATCAGTTTGGACAATCAGAACGAGGACTTGGTGAAAGATGTTGGTGCACAAATTAAATCAATTCTTGCTCCAAAAACTTCAGATTTGTTTGCCGATTATAAAATTTTCACGGCAAGTTACGTCGTCAAAGAACCGGGCTTGCAAAACATCGTGCCACCACATCAAGATTGGACATTTGTCGATGAAAACGAATTTTGCTCGGCTACTGTTTGGACGGCCTTAGTCGATGTGACAGAACAAAACGGCGCCCTTGGAGTAATTCGAGGAAGTCATACTCTATTTAATCACAAACGATCATCGCCTTCGCCACAATCAAAATCACCCTTGTCAGACCATGTTTTCACCCTTTTTCCTTTTGTCGACGTGATAGAAATGAAAGCTGGCGATTGCTTGATTTTTGACAACCGTTTGATTCACGCTTCTCCGCCAAATTTGTCGGATCAAGCGCGGATTGCGGTTGGAATTGGTGTCACGCAAAAAGAAGCACAATTGAAACACTTTTATCAAAATCCAATATCATCCCAATTGGAGGAATATGATGTGGACGAGAGCTTTTATACCTATTTCAACAACAAGCGTTTATCCGATCTTTATAACGATGGAAAATCACCGGAAGGATTGCGTAAAGTTGGAGAAATTGAGCGGGTTGTACCAGATTTATCGAAGACAGAAATGGAAGATTTGGTAAAAAACCTCGATGGGGTAACCTACAATCGTCCGTTCATGGAGCGTTTGGCGAAGTTGTTCAATTACTCCTTGGATGGTGAGCAAAAAGTAATCAATCAAACCGATACGGATGAAATTTCGGTGGAATGGTCAGACAATCGTACATTTTTTGAGAAATATTCCATCGCAAACATCCTCCGCGAAATTTTTTGGCGTTTGAAAGGAAAACCAAACACAGTCGAACAATGAGAAGAACATTTCTTGCTAACGATTTAGAGGCACAGTTTCAAAAGAACGGTTACGTCGAAGTTCCTTTTTTAAAGGCCGATGAAGTAGAAATGCTAAAAAAGTATTACTTCGATTCACTAAACGAGAGCGGAGGAAAATTGGGACCTGAGGATGAAAAATATCAATCTCAATCTGAGATTACCTATGATTTCACTTTTATCGATAAAAATTCAGACTACAAACAAAAAGTCTTCGACATGATAACGTCGGCTTTTATGGCGCGAGTAGGAGATTATTTGGATGATTACAAGCCAATTATCGCCAATTTTATTCGGAAAATGGAGGACGGAGGGGAAGTACCTTTGCATCAAAATTGGGCATTTGCCGACGAACATAAATGTGCCACCGTTTCGATTTGGTGTCCTTTGGTGGATAGCAACAAGGAAAATGGAACGCTCGAAGTTGTACCCGGAAGTCACAAGCGTTTTGGTGAAGTTCGCGGCCCAATGATTAAATCGGAATTATTGGAAATTCAAAATGAAATCATTAAACACTTCATGCAGCCGATTCCAACAAAGGCAGGCAATGCGGTAATTTTGGACGATAGTATTGTTCATTATTCTTCACCCAACCAAACGGATGGACTGCGCTTGGCCATACAGTTGATCTTGATTCCAAAAGAAGAGAAATCAATTCATTTCCATATGGATTTGGCAAAAAACAGAACCCAAGTTGAGGTGCTTGAAGTTGATAAAGATTTTTACATGAAATTCAATCCTTGGAAAAAACCAGCTGAGGATGTTCCAAGAGTTAAGTCGTTTAGTTATACTCCTTTCGATTTAACCATTGAGGAATTTGCCGCAAAATTAAATCACGCTCGTTTTGATGAAGTTTCTCTGAATTGGTGGGGAAAAGTACGCGCTAAATTGAAAGGTGGATGATCGATTTCTCTCAAAAACGTGGCATTTTTAAAAATCCCGATTTGCAAAAACAGTTTCATGAAAACGGTTACGTGATCGTTCCGTTCATAAGCGAAAAGCAAATTGACAAATTATTCGGGGTATACAAACACTGTTATCCAGAAGGAGTAAAGGGTTTTTTTTCAACAACCTTTGCCAATAATGTAGAACACCGTGAATTGGTAAATCGTTCCATTCGTGAGATTTGCGCTAATGAAATTGATGCACTTTTCTCGAATTACAAAATTTTCTTTTCGAGCTTTATCGTAAAGGCTCCTGGGGAAGACAGCCGTTTGATTATGCATCAAGACATGACATTGGTGGATGAAGATTTGTACTCAGGCATCAATATTTGGTGTCCTATGATTGATTTGAATGAAACGAATGGAGCAATCGAAATTTTACCAAAAAGCCATAGGTTTTATAAAACTTATCGGGGTTCATCAATTCCAGATATCTACGATAATCTCAAAGATGAGGTAAGGGGATTGATGCAACCGTGCTATCTGAAGGCAGGTGAAGCGATTATTTTTGATCAAAGTATCATTCACAATTCTCCACCCAACTTATCGCATGCGGAACGTCCAACAATCAACACTTTCGTAGCGCATCAAGAGGCAAGAATCAAAATTTGTTATTGGGACAAAGAAAAGCATGGACAAAACATTGAGATGTTTGAGCAAGAAGACGATTTTCTAGAGAAATTTGAGAATTTCGGACACAATATTTTTAGTCGACCGAGCATAGGAAAAAGCCTAGGTTTGTTTCCTTACGATTTCCCGAAATTAACCGTAGATCAAATTGAACACGAATTGAATGTGTCGATTCCAAGAAAAGAAATTGGGCAACCCTTGGTGGTGAAAAAATCATGGTGGAACCAAATATTTGCAAAATAAAACCGATGAGAGAAGCAATATTTAAGGATGAGGCAGTTCAAGAACAATTCGAGAAGGATGGTTTTGTGAAAATTGCTTTGCTCGGTGAGGAAGAAATCCAGGAATTGGACACTTTGCGCCAACATTATTTCCCTGAGAAAAGAAATGCCTTTTTTTCTTCCAGCTATTTGGAGGATTTTGACCTCAAAACAGAAATTAGCGATCGAATCAAAGAAATTATTCAACCTAAAATCGAGGAGCAGTTCGAGAATTATCGATTGATTGGTGCTGCTTACTTAATCAAAGGAATTGGTCCGCATAGCGAAATGCCCATGCACCAAGATTGGACAATTGTTGATGAAGCCAATTACTACGCAGCCAATGTGTGGATTCCTCTCACCGATACAAATGAAGAGAACGGAACGCTTGAATTGATGAAAGGAAGTCACCGCTGGAACAATGCACTGCGGGCGCCAACTTTACCCATGTCTTTTAAAGGTTTGGAATCGAAAATTTTGCCTGAATTGACAGTCGTGAATGCGAAAGTGGGCGAGGTCGTTGTGCTCAATCAAGCGACCATTCATTATTCTAAACCAAACAATTCGAGCGAGATCCGTCCAGCGATCACTACAGGTTTGATTAGTGCAAAAGCACCACTCAAATTTCATTATTGGGATCCAGAACGCAAACAAATTGAAGAGTTTGCACAAAATGATGATTTTTTACTGCGCTTCGAAAATTTTATGGATGCTATTTACAATCGACCTTTAATGGGCGAAAGCAAACAGTTTTTCGATTACGAAATTCCTCAAATGACAGAATTGGATTTGAACCGACATCTCGGAAAAGCAATTCCAGTCCAAAAAGTTCCTTTTTTACAACGAATATTCGGTCGCGGATGAATAACTTGAAATTTGTCGACGAGATACAAACGAATCAGTTGTTATCGCAAGGTTACGCTGTTTTCGATCTTTTGAACGAGGAATTAATCGATCAATTGACCGCTATTTTTGACGAATATCACGAGGAAAAACCCGACGGATTTTATGCAACAACACATCTCGAAGACAAAGCAAAGCGAAAAGAAATCAGTGATCGTGTGCAAGTATTGCTAGCAAAACGAATTGAATCGAAATTTGAAAACATTCATTTGCTTGGAGGAGCATTCATTTCCAAAGCTCCAGGCGAAAAAGGAATTCTTCCCTTGCATCAAGATTGGAATTTGGTCGATGAAACCAAAGCTAGATCCTACAACTTGTGGATTCCGCTGGTGGATGTGAATGAGGAAAATGGAGCCATGCGCATTCTTCCGCATAGTCATTTGAAACAAACCACGTTTCGCGGACCAAAAGTTGCTCCTGTTTTGTATCAGATTTCAAGCGAAGTGGATCAACACATGTTTTCCTTGAATATGAATCGTGGTCAAGCCGTAATGTACGATCATGCTTTGTGGCATTCTTCCCCGCAAAACAATACTGACCAACTTCGCTTGGCTTATGTGATGGGAGTCGTTCCAACAAATGTGGAAATGAAATACTACCATCAAAATGGGGATTTGGTGGAAGAATATGATTCGCATCCCAATTTCTTTTTTGAAAATGATCGGGAAACGGGTCCGGTTGGATTAACATTATGCCGCACCTTCGAACACCCGAATAAACAATTGTCTCAATCTGAATTTGAAAAAATATATTTGGGAATGAGCAAAGAAGAGAAGATCAAAAAAGGATTTTTTCAAAAATTATTTTGTCGCTAATTGAACTAGATGGAATCAACAATTTTTATCGTTTTGATTATCTTCCTCGCGCTGTGCTGTTTCGGCTTGCTGATTTTATTGATGCGAACACGAAATAAATCTCGAACAAATGTTACGCGACCAAAGACAGACCATTCTGCCAGAGAAGTGGGCGATTTCTACAACGCCCAAACAGATAATTTCCTAAAAGTTTATGGTGAGGTCATTCAAGCATTTCGGACAACGGATGTGAAAAAGTTGCTCGATTACCAGATTGAGACCATTGGTTTTGAGCAAGGTCAACGTGTTTTGGATGCAGGATGTGGAGTTTGCGGACCTGCACGCTATTTCGCCAAAAATGCTGGGGTACAAGTTGAAGCCATCACGATTTCAGAGGATCAGGTCGAAAAGGCACGAGCATTTATTGCTGAAGATGGCCTAGAGGGAAAAGTAAATGTCACGCACGGCGATTATCACCAATTGGAAAAATATTATGAAGCCGATAGTTTTGACGTCATTTATTTCTTAGAATCCTTCGGTCATGCCACGAACCACGAACAAGTGCTCAATTCGGCTTGGGGAATGCTGAAACCGGGCGGAAAATTATACATCAAGGATTTGTTCATCAAAGAAGCTGCTATAGAATCTTTGAAAAATGACATTCAACGAGAAGTCAAAAATATAAATGATGCTTATCGCTACAACATCGTGGATTTATACGAAGTATTGAAATTCATCCGCAAGAAGGGCTATATCTTATCCAGTGTAAAGACAATAGATTTGCCTTTAGAGGATTTTGAGAATTTGACCATTTCAAATGATTTTCAAGAATTAACAGGAATTAATAAAATTGAAAACTTACAGGAATATGTTTTTCCAGTGGATTTTTTCGAAATCACGTGTATAAAACCATGGAACGCGCTGGAATACGGAAACAACCGCTATTTCTTGCAAAATTTGTTTTACATGCAGATGCACAATCGTAAACAAGAAGAATTGTAAGATCTTCGACTCCTTGATAAAATGACAAAAAACGTCCAACCCCAACATTTCAAAGCAACGGTCAACAATCGAATGATGGCTAACGGTCATAAGCCACTCGCCATTTGGTTCACAGGATTGTCGGGTGCTGGTAAATCAACCATTGCGGATGCACTTGAACAAAAATTGCTTTCGGAGCGGATTCACACCTGCATTCTTGACGGTGACAACATGCGTCACGGAATTTGCAGTGATCTCAATTTTTCGGATGAAGACAGAAAAGAAAATATTCGTCGAGCTGGAGAAATAGCCAAACTTTTTGTGGACGCAGGAACAGTGGTGATTACGTCGTTTATTTCACCTTTTAAAGAAGACCGAGCTATTGCCAAACAAACAATTGGCCCAGATAATTTTTTGGAAGTATACGTGAATACCTCTTTGGCGATTTGTGAGGAAAGAGATCCAAAAGGACTCTATAAAAAAGCGAGAGTTGGTGAAATTTCTGATTTCACAGGAATTTCCTCACCGTATGAGGCACCAAAAAAAGCGGATATTGAAATTCGAACAGAGACGGAGTCTGTAAACGAAGCCGTTGATAAGATTTGGAAAGTCATTCAACCAAAAATTGCGCTCTGATGTCGGAAAAAGGAAAGAGTTATCTTGATGAATTGGAGGCGGAGGCAATTTTTGTCATTCGAGAAGTCTTTGCAAAATTCAAAAATCCAGTCATTCTATTTTCAGGAGGAAAGGATTCAATTACATTGACACATTTGGCTCTGAAAGCGTTTTATCCGCTGAATATTCCGTTCCCGTTTTTGCACATAGATACAGGACACAATTTTCAGGAAACCATTGAATTTCGTGATCAACTCGTAAAAAAATTCAACATTCGATTGATTGTCGGTTCGGTGCAAGAATCCATTGATAAAGGCAGGGTAATGGACGAAACTGGGCAGGATGCTTCGCGCAACGAATTGCAAATTCAAACCCTCTTGGATACCTTGAAGGAACATAAAATTGATTGCGCCATGGGAGGGGCTCGTCGCGACGAAGAGAAATCTAGAGCGAAAGAACGCTTTTTTTCCCACCGAGATCAATCTGGGAACTGGGACCCAAAAAATCAGCGTCCTGAATTGTGGAACCTGTTCAATGCAAGCCACCATAAAGGCGAACATTTCCGTGCTTTTCCAATCAGTAATTGGACCGAGGCAGATATTTGGGCTTATATCCAACGCGAGAAGATAGAACTACCTTCCCTGTATTTCGCCCATGAGCGAGAAGTGATTTATCGGAATAATTCATGGATACCTTTTTCGGAGTTCATTACTTTGCGAAACGATGAAAAAGTTGAGAAAAAGAAAGTTCGGTTCAGAACACTCGGAGATATAACCATCACGGGTGGTATTGAGTCGGAGGCAGATACAATCGAAAAAATTGTAGCCGAAGTGCGTGCAATGCGACAAACCGAACGCGGTAATCGGGCAGATGATAAACGGTCTGAATCTTCGATGGAAGACCGAAAACGAAAAGGATATTTCTAATGAGCGACGGGATTTTAAGAATAGCAACAGCCGGCAGTGTTGACAACGGCAAAAGCACGCTGATTGGCAGATTACTCTACGATTCCAAGTCCATTTTCGAGGACCAACTCTCGGCTGTTGAACGGCTAAGTATTCGAAAGGGAAAGGCAGTTTTGGATTTGTCCTTGTTTACCGATGGTCTCCGAGAAGAGGTGGAGCAAGGCATCACAATTGATGTTGCCTATCGTTATTTTTCAACCCCAAAACGAAAATTTATTCTCGCTGACACGCCGGGTCATTTCGAATTTACACGAAACATGATTACGGGTGCATCGACGGCCAATGCGTTGATTATTCTTATTGATGCCACTATAGGTATTACCGAGCAAACGAAGAGACATTCATTTATTGCTGGACTTTTGAGAATCCCGAATATTATCGTTTGTGTCAATAAAATGGACTTGCTGCATTGGAAAGAATCAGTTTTTACTGAGATAAAAGAAGAATACGATGCTCTTTCTAATGTTTTCAAGCTTAAAAATGTAGTTTTTGTGCCAATTTCTGCACTCGCTGGAGACAATGTGGCAGAGAAATCTCAGCAGATGTTTTGGTACAAAGAACCCTCGCTTTTGAATATTTTAGAAGATTTACCTCAAGAGGAAATAGACCGCAACGAAAGTGTTAGATGCTTGGTGCAATGTCTTTTGGGCGAAAAAGATGGGTCGTTTCATTACGGAGTAAAAATGCTACACGGTGAGTTGAATTACGATACAATTCTTCAAAACTTTCCGCTGAAACCCCCTGTTTTTTTTACTGAACTTTTGGTGGGTTCTCTTTCCCAAAAGCGATTGCCCAAAAATGCTTCTGGTACACTTAAACTTCAAAAGGATGATTTGAAACGAGGAGACATATTGGTTTCAGGTGAGCATCTACCTATATTCAGCAATGAAATTTCTGCGACTATCTGTTGGCTAAGCAGCCATTCATTCGTTCGCGAACAGCAACTTTCACTTCAGCACATTTCTGGAGAATACAAACTTGAAATGCTTAACATTCAAGCGGTAATCGAAATGAAGTCGATGAAGGAAATAACAAATAAAGAAACACTTCATCCTAACGATATCGCAAAAATCAACTTGAAATTAAACCGAGAAATGCCATATGACCCCTTTGAATTCAATAAGGAAATGGGAAGTTTTATCTTGATTGATAGGTCAACAAACGCTACAGTTGCCGCTGGAATGATACAATAACACGATAAACCACAATGATCAAAACTTTGATTATCATTTATTTAACTAAAAGTATTCAGTCACATCGGCATGTCAAAACATTTAATTTACCTTTGAAAGAATTTCAAAGAGATAATAAACAAACCTTATTAGAATGCAGAGCAACCAAGTGATATTGGCAGTCGATTCATTGACGAAGACATTTCGAAAGAATGGCCAAGACTTGTTCGCTCTCGATAAGGTTTCGTTTGATTTAAAAAAGGGCGAAATTCTTGGTGTGATTGGTCGCAATGGTGCAGGGAAAAGTACCTTGCTCAAAGTGCTGAGTCAAATTACTGCGCCAACATCTGGTGAAATTACCTACGAAGGACAACTCACCTCTATCATCGATATTGGAACAGGATTTCATGCCGATTTATCGGGTGAAGAAAATATTTATTTGAGTGCAATGCTTCTGGGTTATTCCAAAAAGGAAGTCAAAGACGTGTACAACGATATAGTCGAATTTTCTGGTTTGAAAGAGTTCATGGATATGCCTGTAAAACATTATTCTAGCGGAATGTACCTACGATTAGCATTTTCCATTGCCTTTCATTCCAAAATTTCCATTTTATTATTGGATGAGGTGATTGCTGTGGGGGACACTGATTTCAAACGAAAATGCTATTCCAAACTAAAGGAATTGAAAGCACGCGGAACGGCCATTGTTTTGGCTAGTCATCATCTAGAATTGATAGTTGAACACTGTGATCGCTGTTTGTTATTCGAAGACGGACAAATCATTCTGGAAGGAAATTCTCATGAGGTGGTGAATCACTTTTACGAATTGATGGACAGCAATGCCGGCGCTCTCGTTCGCTCTGGTTTGGTGCAACCCATACAGGAGGCTAGATTTTCTATCTTACAAGAATTACCTTTTAAAATTGACCAATTTCAGATTGACCTTATTGAAGAAATTCCCATCGAAAATGACGGTCAATTGGCTACTTCTTCGGATTTCGCCATCCGTTTTCATTGTACCAAATTGGTAGCCAAAGGGTCTTTCGAAATTGCTGTTTTCGTCGTAAATATGAATGGAGTGAACGTCTTCATCGATTCTTTCGGTTTTCGAAATGGATATGAAGTGAAAGACCTTCCTGCTGGAAAGTATTTAATTCAGGTTGGCATTCCTGCCGATCTCTTGATGTCAGGGGTGTATCGAATCGGATTATTTATGGGAGCCAATCGAGAATTTGTAAAGGAAATTGGTATTTTCGCCAAATTCAGAATTTCACCCGACAATGAGTTGGTGGAAACACGTGGAATGGGAAGTATTATTCACCCAAAATTGAACTGGGTAGTTAATCATCTTAAGAATTGATAATATGTTTTGGAAAAAATTATTTGGGAAAAAGGAAGCAGCAGTGACCGAACCTGTATACCGAATTGCGGATGTTGATGCGTCTGATTTGTCAGCTTATGCAGACGGAATTGACCGACTTCAAAATGAAACTCTCGATGGATTCATTATACGAAACGTGTTGAACAGAGAACAATTGGATAAGATAATCGAGGCACATGATAAACTTGGACCGGAAACGAAGTACCAAAGCGATACAGGCATGGTGTTTTATCCAGTACCTTTTTCGAAAATTGATCAGTCCAGTGAAGGTGCGCAGGAAGAATTGAAAAAATATTTCCTTGAATACGAGCAAATCTGGAAGGATTTCCCAACTCAATTTGGCGTTGATTTTGCGGGAATAGTGCAAGGAGTGCTTGCCAAAATATCCAGTGGACGTGGGGTTGAAGCCCCAATCGGGATTAACAATGTCGGAAAATATAGTACGGCGGGATTGAAACATCTAATTCCCGGAGAAGGTCACTTTAAAGCACATTGTGGAAATCTATTTCACAAAGAATTTCCTACTTTTTATACCCACATGAATGAAATTTCAACTGTGGAAAATCAAATGAGTTATTTCGTGATGATCGACAAGCCCAAAAAAGGGGGTGAATTGACTTTGTATGATGTATTATGGACGGAAGCCGAGATTCGCATGAAAGGTGACACCGTTCTGAAAGGTAAGGATGGCAAATTGTACGATCTCGAAAACCAGAAGGAGGTAAGACGTCAATATTTGGATCCGGGACCTGGGGACATGATAGTCTTTTCAGGAGGTAGAATTTGGCACAAAGTGGAACTCGTGGAATATACTCGCAGACTGACCTGTGGTGGTTTTGTATCTTTATCCAAAGACGATACGAAGTTGTATACTTGGTCTTAAAAAGGAGATCAAGAAATGATTATCTCTCACAAACACAAGTTTATTTTTATTCATGTCTGGAAAACGGGAGGAACAAGTATCGCGCGTGCACTAGCTCCATTTGTTGAGAGTGAAACCCAAGAAAGAAATTGGTTAAGTACTTTATTCGAAAAAAAGAAACCACTTTCTGGAGATTTTGATAAGCATGTCACGAGTGCTGAGTTGGCAGAAATTTTAGACCAGAAGTACTTTAAGAATTATTATAAGTTCGCCTATGTGCGAAATCCACTTAGTTGGGAAGTTTCGTATTATCACTTTATTACGCAAAAAGCCAATAATCATCCTCAACAAGAGACAATTCGTGAGCTTGGATCGTTTGACAACTACATTATCTGGGCGGCGGAACACGAAATGAAGAAACGGAGTCAGCGTACATTTTTATGCGACAAACAAGGAAATACATTGGTTGATTTTGTGGGTAAGTACGAACAACTGGAAGAAGGAATGAACTTCGTTGCGAAAAAATTAGGTCTCTCTGGCCTTAAGCTGGGGCGTTACAACAGTAGTGAACACAAAGAATATCAGACTTATTACACGAAGGAAACCGCGAGCATTGTTCAAGAGTCTATGAAAGATGATTTTGAATTATTCAACTATCCAAAAGAATTGTAAAGTATGAAAATCCCAGAAAGTGATAGATTCATGAATTTTTCATCCTCAGCACTTTGAGCCACCAAGGTTTTTTTTCTGCTGTAAGGTTAGCAAAATAAGGCAGTAACTCCGAGCGCTCAACAGGAACATTTTCGTAACTAGGTAAAATTTTAGAAGGTTGACTTGTTGGCGCGCGTTCAAACGACTCTTTACGCAAATTGGTATAATGATACATGAAATCATCCTTCGGCGAGTGCATTTCTAAGGGTGCACCTGCATTTTTTTGAAAGTAAATAGTCAAGGGTGCGTCTTTTGGAATAACCGAAAAACACGTGGCAATTCGTTCCGTTTCTCCATGATTTGGTGGTGAACCGTGAATGATGTTCACATAAAAAACAATGGCTTCGCCTGCTTTTAAACTCACCGATTTTGCGGCTTTTTCCAGTTCATCGATATACGGGGCATAATTTGGAAAAAGATAGGCTGATCCGCGGACATGACGGTTGATTTTATGACTTCCTTCCACTACCCATAATCCACCTTCGTTTTTGGTAATATCGTACAAAGGAATCCAAACGTTAATCGCAAAGTTCTCTTTTTCATCGACCACGTTCCAATCTTGGTGTACTTTGAAGGGCGTTTCGCCCGTGTCTTTTACAATAAAAACATTGTTCAGTGTTCGGTAATCTTCAAAAACTGCCTCGCAGGACTTACGGTAAATTTCGGATAAACGATTGGCAACCATCATTTTATAATCCAAATCTTGGCACCAAGTCGTCATGTGAATCCCATCAATCTTTCCAGGTACACCATTTGGATGAATTTCCTTGTAAAATGAACGTAAATTTTCCAAATCTTCTTCCCCGATAAATGGCAGTGTCACAAATCCTTTTTCGTTGATTTCCGCTTGCAGTGCTTTGTCCTTAAAAAGTGCTTTTGGTGTCATCACGATCGTTTTAGAAAACTAAAAACCCCTTTCTTCTTGGCAACTTTGGATTGAATCATGGCAGCTACTTCCGCATCAGCTTCTTCAAAACGGTTGATTCCATCAGGTTCTGCAATCAGGTCGCAATTGGTAGTTGTTGGCTCAGCACCAGCCACGCTATTGACTTCGGAAATTCCGTTAAGTAGGCATAATTCTTCGAATTCTTCAGCACTCATTTCTGGAAATAAGCGCGCTTCTACACCTGCTTTCTCACCCGAATGTGGACGATCAGTGCAGTTATAAAAGAAATGCGGATAGTTCATCATGTAATCGTCTTCGTGGGTATACAATTCCACGGGTGAATTCTCTTCTGGCGCGCGGTAACAGGTTTGAAATTTTGCTTCCTTCGGGAAAATACCGCAAATAACAGCAATTCTGGGTTGATCCGAAGTATTCTTAAGCGAGTTGTGTATTATTCTGTTGTCAAAACATAAAATTTCACCGGCTTTCATGTAGACGGGTTTCAAGTATTTTTTGATGGTGTCGTTGATTTTTTTAAACGGAAAGCCGAACGAAACGCCTCGGTAAGGAGAAAAGAACCAATGTGTTTTTTCGATAATAGCGAGCGCACCGTTTTGAGGCGTAATATCGTGTAAGGGAATCCAAAGACTCAGGGGAGAATAGACGAATTCATCGAGCGCAGTAGTATCTTGGTGCACATAAAATTCACTTTTTTCTCCTGGCAATTTCACAACAAAGGCATTCACAACATTTTTAAAATCTTTGAAATGTTCTTCTAATGTTGGTTTCAAGATTGCCGCAATGGTTTCATGGACACGCTGACGGTAGTCTTTATCCCACGAATACATGCTGTAAAACATTCCGCCGTCTTTCACATCGAAACGATGTTCCTCTTGAAACAATGCGTTCAGTTGAGTCAATTGATTTTCCGTAAGGGCCTCAAAAGTCGAAAATCCGGTCGTATGGATTTGATCCGCAAGCGCTTCGTCTTTGAAAACGACGTGCTTTACAGGTTTCCAATCGAGGTAATTTCGTTTTAGGTGTATTGCCATACGAGAATATATTAATTCGATGTTTCTGATTTATTCAAGTAAAATTACAAAAAGCAATCAGTAAAGAATTGATTTCTTTGGTTCAATCGAGGTATTTTTCATATCCACTATTGATCATGACTTCCTCAAGTTCCTCGTAGTTACTGATTACCGATTTTATGCCACCTTGAATTACTTTTTTGTGCCAAGTTTGGGCGCTTCGAATAGGCAAATTCAAATATTCTAGAATGCATTCCACAGTGGATTGATGAGAGAGTCCATTCTCCAAATGACGTTCATATTGAATTTCTAGAAAAGGTAAATTCTCAAGTAATTCTCTTTCTTCCTTTTCCCACTTGAGCAATTGATTTATTCCATGCGTGAAAATAAAGCAATTGACTGGCATTGATTCCGTTGGGATTATTTTATCCGTGTGAAATATTGATGTTTCTTGTGCTCGGTAAGAAGACAAATTATGCTTCAACTTGTTTTTTCGCGTTAGATAGATAATCTTCCACCCGTTTTCAATGAGGGCTTCTAGAAAATCCCTTTTTGCTATTCCAGCCCGATCCACTGACTCCATTTCGTATAATTTCATGTGAGAAATGAAGTGCATGTCTCGACATTGATTTGCTCGATCCATAAAATACTCTAAAGGATCTTCCTGGATAGGTTCTGATGGATGGAACAATTCGCCGTGCGCTTTAAAATAGCCAGTGGATTGCAGTAAATCTTCTAGGACAGTGCTCCCACTTCGTCCCAATCCAAAGATGAGGACACGTCTTTGCTCAAAAGGAACTTTAGGGTTTTTAAACCAAGATTTCCATTTCTTCAACATCGCATTCGTTTCATTTTGTCCATTATCATCGCGCTGGTAACAAGGTAATTTTTTTGGAATAAATTAATTGTTTGTCTAGCCGTGCTTTATTTTCAGGCAAAATCGATTGTTTTTCTACGAAGATTTCGACGGCTTGCAAATCTGCGAATTTTCTTGAATAAATTGTTACAAAATGATCCATTAGCAGTGTGTCAAGACTATTTTTTCGCTGGGATTCAATTAATGTGTATTCGATTTGCCCGTATCGCTCAGAACTATATTCTTGCTTCAGGACTTCATTTGGTAATTCGACCCTTTTTTCTGATGTAGAAATTCCATCGTAAATCAAATGTCTGCTTTCCTCCTCCACGAGCGTGTCGAAAGTTGGATACACGCTAAACGGCCAGCTGTTCCATTTACCAAAACCGAATATGATGCACATACAAATTAGACCAATTCCGATCCATTTCACCTTTGGTGATGCAATTTTTAATGTCGATGAATGTGGTTCTTTGTCTTCGCGAAGGAATGGAATTTTGTGCCAATTCACGAAGGAGAAATATGCAATTACGAGGACTACGAAGAAAATATTCAGGAACAAATAGGTTCCCAAATGAAAAATCAAGCCCATCAAAATCCCTATTTTCCGAGTGGACTTGTTGAGTAAAAGTGGAATAAAAAAGAGCTCAAAAATAACGGTAAACAATCCACCTGCATTATATAAAATTGGGTAATGGTCCAACCTGAAAAAGGGTCGCCAATCTCCAAGAGCAAACCACTTTTGATACATTTGATTTCGAACATTATCGGTCATGAACCAATCCATACCGTTGGACCACATTTTCCAAAAACCAGGGAAGAAATAAATCAATCCGATGACAGCCCAAATCATCAAAAAAGGTAAGGTGTAGGCTTGATTAGAATATTGAACAACAGAGTTTTTTCGCTTACGAAAATAGGCGTCCAACGAAAAGCGATCGGCACAGGGACTGAAAATCAAAATGGCAGGAATCCAGATCAAGTGATGATTGTGGTTGATTTTTCCCTAAAGATTTGGAATGGCGAAGATGTAAAAAAGGGTCAGCGTAAAAACGAGGATAGACCACCGTGTTTTAAATCCGAGTAATGAGGTAAAAATTGAAATTGTCAGAAGAAAAGATGCAATTTGAACCAACAATTCATTAATGGGAACGATTTTCGGATACCAACCCATAAAGGGTAAGTGAACTTGCGCACTCTTAGGAAGTTCGACAAAAGGCATTATTTGATCAGATATAGCTGATGGATACACCAAAAAACCAATTGCAAAAAACCCAAAGAATAGAATTCTGAAAACAGATAAATCGGTAGCAGTTTTGTTAGCAGCCTGAACGAAATGCCTAAAATGCGGAATCGAAGCGTAGAAAACACAAATGACGGCTATCACTATGGTGAATCGGGAGAAATACAATTGGCTTTGATAGCGCGTCGATTCGGTCAAAGCAAAAGTGCCAATCGTAAAGTAAATTAAGAGCCAAACGAGGATCAATCCCAGTAGAAACAATAGCAATCCATTTCTAGTCCCAAGCCATCGAAAAAATGTTTGCATTTGATTCATGCACCAAAGTTAAAATTTCCAATTATCCTGCAACGCTTATTGAACTTAGGCCTCGAGGTCAAATCCATTCTTTTTCGTTTCTTTGAACCACGCTATGTATCAAAATGGTTTCATTTTTTCATTTCTTCTCAAAAAAATTGCGTCTAAGTAATCCTTGGAGATACAAAGTCCCTTTGATTATTTCGTTCACCTATTTCTTGCTGCTTGTTGGTGATATCGACCCTTTCTCAGCCACAATGTCCTTTTTTGCGGCGGTTGCCACGACGATTGGTTTTATGGGATTCGGTTATCTCACCAATGATTTAGCGGACCGAAAGAAAGACGCACTAGCGGGAAAATCAAACGGCACGAGTAATTTATCTTCAAGCTCAATTGCACTTCTCTTTGTCACTTTTTTAGCGACCGCACTTTTGCCTTGGATGTATTTGCCCATGGATCGCATCTCAATGCTCTGTATTCTCATTGAACTGGTTCTCTTTGTTTTGTATGCTTTCCCGCCATTTCGACTGAAGGAACGCGGGTTTTGGGGAGTAATTACAGATGCGCTTTATGCGCACGTTGTTCCTGGTTTTTTAGCTTCATGGACATTTTATTTAGTCGGAAATGAGCATTACCAAACCTTCTTGGTCTTCGCTATTGCGCTCACAGTATGGCAGTTGTTTTCTGGTGTTCGAAACATCTTATCACATCACTATGCTGATTACCAGAATGACCTTGCAAGCGGAACCAAAACCTTTGCTAACAGCATTGGGAAAGATAAAGTGTACCGACTGATGACACGCATTTTTATTCCTTTAGAAGTGATTTCTTTATTGTTTTTCCTATCGATTGTTCAACTGGAAATTGATTACCTCGTTCTCGTTGTTATTGTCTTTCTGGTTTTTGCCTGGTCAAATTTCAAACAAGAAACAAAGGAAACTTCAGTAAAACATTTCACCAATGTGTTTTTAGATCGATTTTACATCCATTGGTTTCCTTACATTCTCCTTTTCTCAATTGCCTTTGGAGCCTGCGATTTTTGGTGGATTTTGGTACTTCACGTCTTGATTTTTCATCCTTTCATCGGTAAATTTTTGCGCAGAATTACAGCGAAAAAACAGGTCAATCTTTCGAAATTTACAGAAGAAACGTCACCTTTTACCGTTGCAATTTTGTCCACTAATCCAAATCAATATTCAGAGACATTTATCCACGCGCATTTTCGACTTTTACCTCATGTATTTATTTATTCCGATGGTTATTTCCCAAGTTCATTTTCGAGTGATCGAGGAGTGAACTGGGAGAAATTGAGTAGAAATCCTGACCCAGAATCAGCGCTAATTGATTCGTGGCAAACCAACAATGTTAAAGCAATTTTGGCTGAATATGGTCCTGCAGGCGTGGAGGTGATGAAGGCCTGCGAAAAAGCAAAGCTTCCTTTGATTGTTCATTTTCATGGCTTCGATGCCTATCGGGATGATGTGCTGGATTTTTACAGCGAACGCTACAAAGAACTATTTCAAAAGGCTTCAAAAATTATCGTTGTTTCAAAGGATATGTTTGCGCAGCTCGTCAAATTGGGCTGCCCAAAAGAGAAAATCCAGCAGATTACATACGGTGTGGATACCGACTTATTTTGTCCACCGAGTAATAATACTCCAACAAGAGAAAATTTCATCGCTTGTGGACGTTTTGTGCCTAAAAAATCTCCTTTGAAAACGATTCGTGCTTTCGCAAAAGTGGTCGAAGTGCATCCAAATGCAAAACTCACCTTCATTGGTGATGGAGAATTGTTGAATGATGCCATTTTGCTTGCAAATGAATTAAATCTTCAAACAAACATCGATTTCAAAGGTGTTCTAAGTCCTTATGAAGTCGCAGCTGAATTGAAAAAGCACGCCATTTTTGTTCAACATTCTATACAAACGGATCAAAATGATTCAGAAGGAACACCACTTGCTATTTTGGAAGCGGCCGCAACGGGATTGGCCATTGTAGCAACAAAACATGGTGGAATTTCTGATGTAATCGAAGATAGTAAAACTGGTTTTCTTGTCGAAGAAGGAGACAGTCAAGCGATGGCAAAACGAATGCTTGAATTGTACGATAACGAGGTGCTTCGAACTGAATTTGGCCATCAAGTGCGGGAAACGATTCTGAAAGAATACAAACAATCCAAATCTATCCATTCTATGCAGGAATGTATTCTTGCCGCTGAAATACCAACGCTAAAAGAAGAAAATCTTTCCATCTGGAAAAAACGATTGATGGTTTTTGCTGTACTATTTTTAATGGCTGAAATCTGCTTAAGATTCGTTGGTTACAAACCAGGTGTGATCGAAGAATTCTATTATCACAGAGGTGCTGTCGTGTATGATTCTTTGTTATTTGGAGATGAATTAGGCATAACCCATGCCGTCAACGGCGAAGCCATGATTAAAAATGGCGAAATTAATTCCGAAGGATTTTTTAGCACGTTTGAATACACAGCGACCTCTATGGACGCAATTCGTTCCTCCGGAAAAAAGATTGTGATGCTCATTGGCGATTCTTATGCTCAAGGATGCTGTGCTGATTCTTATAATTTATCGTTTGCACAACTGTTAAATCAGTCGGACGAATACAAAGTGCTCAATTTCGGAATTGCCGGTGCCGATCCCGTTCAATATCGTTTGATTGTTGAGAAATACGCACCCATACTCAAGCCTGATTTAATCCTCGTCACGGTATACGGCGGAAATGACATCATGGAATACAATCGAACTCCAAAACCTTTTGTTCCGCTGGCTTATCCTATCAAAAACGGTCCGTGGCTCAACTCGGAAGGTCCAATTTACCTTACCAAACAAGGCACTTATTTTAAGAATTTCAAGGAGGCAAAAGCACACTATTTCGAGTATTTTTCACTTTGGAGCGATGGCGCCTCGTTCTTTGAAAAAATGATTCGATACAGTGTTATCTTATCCAGACCATATCTGAAATTAAAAACGAAAAAACGCTTTGAAGAAATCAAAGACCAAATGCCGACAAAATTGGATCACATGCCGTATTCCAAACAAAATTTAGACGCCTTGTCCAAAATTGCTTCTGCACAAAATATTCCTGTTCAGTATGCGCTCATTCCTGCTCCATCAGATGTTTCAACCAAGGTGAACCTTCGCCGTAAATATGATTTTGTTTTCGGTAAAAACACGTATGCTGTGCCTTCCAAACTCATTGTCAATGATTATGATGGGGCGTCAGACGGAAATCATTTCAACAACCAAGGACATAAAAAATACACTGCATTTCTCCGAAAATTAATCGAAGCTAGGCTCAAAAAATGAACTATTTTTACCAAATTGCGACTTGAAAAATTAAAACACGACTAAAGAAGTACAATGGATTTTTTAAAAGACATTTGGGGATTTATCAGAGAACGAAAAAAATATTGGCTCGGCCCAGTAATACTTGTGCTGATTATGATTGGAGCATTGGTTGTTTTTGGAGGGGGAAGTAGTGTTGCTCCATTTATTTATTCACTCTTTTAATGTCAGTGGTAAAGAAATCAACGAACCCAGCTAAAACAGTTCTCATTATCACTGTTGGTTTCGCAATTCTTTTTTTTCTGACCAAGAATAACTGGTTTTTTTATGTTTCGCTAATTGTTGGTGTTTTGGGCGCCATATCCGATTTTCTTGCAGAAAAAATAGACTGGATTTGGACAAAAATAACTTGGCTCTTGAGTAAGATTGTTCCCAATATCATCATGACCTTGGTATTTTATCTCGTTCTCACCCCCGTGGCCTTATTATCCAGACTTTTCGGCAAACGCGACCCTATTGATTTAAAAAATAATCAAAATAGTTTCTTCAAAGAAAAGAATCAAGCCTATTCAAAAACTTCATTCGAAAAACCTTGGTAAATGGCGAATATACTCGGCATATCGGCATTTTATCACGATTCGGCTGCAGCACTCGTTGTCGATGGAAAGTTGCTAGCCGCGGCCCAGGAAGAGCGGTTCACACGTGAAAAACATACGGAAGTTTTCCCGACGAATGCCGTTAAGTTTTGTTTGGAAGAAGCAGGGTTAACCATTGACGAATTGGATGCAGTCGTTTTTTACGACAAACCGTTTTTGAAATTCGAACGTTTGCTGCAAACGTATTACGCCTTCGCACCCAAAGGATTGATTTCTTTCCTGAAAGCTATGCCCGTTTGGCTCAATGAAAAATTGTTCCTTCGGAAAAAAATCAAAGATGGCTTGATGGAGGTAATGCCTTACCAAAAGAAAAAGCTCAAAATGTTGTTTACCGAGCATCATCTTTCTCATGCGGCAAGTGCATTTTATCCGTCTAATTTTGACGAAGCAGCCATACTAACGATAGACGGAGTTGGCGAATGGTGCACAGCTTCCATCGGAGTTGGAAAAAGAAACAAAGTTGAACTCATCAAAGAAATGAATTTCCCGCATTCATTGGGTTTACTCTACAGCGCTTTCACCTACTATTTGGGATTCAAAGTCAATTCTGGCGAATACAAATTAATGGGTCTCGCTCCGTATGGAAATCGTAAAGATGAAGAAACAGCCAAGTTTTGCGCATTGATCAAAACAAAATTGGTGGACATCAAGGAAGATGGATCGATTTGGCTGAATCAAGATTATTTCAATTACGCCACGGGTCTTCGCATGGTCAAAGACAACAAATGGAAGGAACTGTTTGGTTTTGTGCGAAAAGAAGAGGAAGAAGAGCTGACCAAGACACATTGTAATTTTGCCCTAGCGATTCAAACCGTGACGGAAGAGATTGTGCTAAAAATGGCGATCGAAGCGAAGAAGATTACTGGAATGAACAAGCTCTGCATGGCTGGTGGTGTGGCGCTTAATTGTGTTGCGAACGGAAAATTGCACGAAGCCCAAATTTTTGATGAAATCTACATTCAACCAGCGTCGGGCGATTGTGGGGGAGCCTCTGGAGCGGCACAAGCCATTATAGCCATGTATTTCGAGGAAGATCGAGTTTTCGAAAAGGATATCGATGCTATGAACGGAACCTATCTAGGACCTTATTTCTCGGATAAAGAAATCGAAACCATGTGCCGAAAACGCAAGGCAAAATATGTGCGATACGCTGATTTTAATGAATTAACGGCTCTTGTCGCGACGCATCTTGCTGAAGGAAATGTCATCGGTTGGTTTCAAGGACGAATGGAATTTGGACCTCGATCGCTGGGAAATCGAAGTATCCTTGCTGACCCCACAAATCCGGACATGCAGTCGAAATTGAATTTGAAAATAAAGTACAGAGAAGGTTTTCGCCCCTTTGCACCGTCTGTTTTGGAAGAAGAAACGGCTGAGTATTTTGATCTTGACATTAAATCTCCGTACATGTTAATGGTTGCTCCAATTACTCAAAAATATCGTATTTCTGTTCCAGAAAATTATGAAAATCTTCCCATGATGAAACAATTGAAGACGCCTAGAAGCAAGTTACAATCCATTACCCATGTTGATTTTTCGGCTCGTATTCAATCTGTTAGCAAGAAAACCAATCCACGGTATTGGGCATTAATCAATACTTTTAAGGAGAAAACAGGAGTAGGAATGTTGGTGAATACAAGCTTCAATGTTCGGGGCGAACCCATCGTTTGTACTCCAGATGATGCTTTTCGTTGTTTCATGAGTACGGAAATGGATTTCCTCGTCATAGGTGATTATGTTTTCACTAAAACGGAACAAATTGACTACGAAAACAAAGTGAACTGGCAGATTGCCTTCGCGAAAGATTGATTGATTCGCACAGAATTGTATTTTTACACATGAAATATTCTCGCAAATGAAACGAATTCTTGTTCTTGGCGCTGGCGGTTTTATCGGAAGTCATTTGGTTAGGCGTTTGAAACAGTTGGGACATTTCGTGATCGGAATAGATTTAAAATATCCTGAATTTTCAGCTTCGCCTGCCGACGAATTCATTCAAGGTGACTTGCGTGACCCCAAAGTTTGTGCGAAATATATTACAGAAGAAATTGATGAAATATACCAACTAGCGGCTGACATGGGCGGTGCAGGATATTTGTTTTCTGGCGAAAATGATTTCAACGTAATGCACAATTCTGCATTGATTAATTTGAATGTAGCGCACTATGCTATTCAAGCGAAAATAGAACGCCTGTTTTTTTCTTCATCAGCTTGTATTTATCCTCGTTTCAACCAAACAGATCCCAACAACCCCAATTGTGAGGAAGGTTCTGCTTATCCTGCAGATCCGGATAGCGAATATGGATGGGAGAAGATCTTTTCAGAGCGATTGTACCAAGCAGCTTTGCGAAATTACAATTTGAATATGCGCATGGCTCGATTTCACAATGTTTACGGACCTGAAGGAGCTTGGAATTCTGGCAAAGAAAAAGCGCCAGCAGCCTTGTGCCGCAAGGTATTCATGGCAAACCAGCACGATTCAATAGAAATATGGGGAGATGGTACGCAAACACGCTCTTTTTTATATATCGATGATTGCATTGAAGGCATTTTAATGCTGATGGAATCGAACTGTGCAGAAGTGCTGAATATTGGTTCAGAAGAAATGGTAACCATAAATCGCTTGGCAGAAATGGTTGTTGCTCAATCCGGAAAGTCGATATCCTTGAAACACATTGATGGTCCAATTGGTGTGATGGGAAGAAATTCTGAAAACACGCTCGTGACAAAATCCATAGGTTGGATTCCAAAAATTTCCCTTTCAGAAGGAATGCAAAAAACCTATAGTTGGATTGGCACCGAAGTGGAAAAGTTGAAAATGGTAAAGAATTAAGGCATGGAATCGAAAAAGAATTATTCTGTATCGGCGTTGCTTTTCCTCAAACTCTGAGCGATGAATAATCCTACAATTGTCGTCATTGCATACAATCGCCCAGCTTCGCTTCAACGACTTTTGAAGAGTCTTGCGAAAGCTGCATATCCAACTAGCGAGGTCACACTACATATTTCAATTGACAAATCAGAGGAACCCCAAGTGGCAAAAATTGCCGAAGATTTTGAATGGAAATTTGGTCCTAAAAAAGTAGAACTCAAATCCGAGAATCTTGGTTTGAAAAGACACGTGCTCGCATGCGGGCAACTGGTAGATGCTTACGAATCCATCATCATATTGGAGGATGATTTACTGGTTTCACCTTCTTTTTATCAGTTTGTTCAAAAAGCAAATGCCTATTATTTACCTGAAGAGAAGGTCGCTGGGGTATCGCTATATGCCTATGCGGTTGAAGAAAATAATTTTTATCCTTTTGTCCCTTACAAAGGCGATTCAGACGTTCATTTTATCCAAATGGCGAGTTCGTGGGGCCAAAGTTGGACGAAATCTCAATGGTCGAATTTTAAAGACTGGTTGCTTAGGTTTCCTCATGGAAAATCCGAACAACTACCCGCTTACGCTTTGAAATGGTCAGATAATTCATGGAAAAAGCTCTTTATCAATTACCTAATCGATACTGACCGATATTTTGTATTTCCCAATCATTCTTTAACCACAAATTTTGAAGAATTCGGAACCAATGTGTCGAGCCAAGGAGGGTTTCAAGTGGAACTTTCAAAAGACTTGAAAGAATGGAAATTTTCTTCCTTTTCAGATTCCAACGCTGTTTATGATGTCTATTTTGAATTGACGTCGGACAGCATAAAATCGATTCAACCCGCCCTCGTTGGTCATGATTTTGATGTGGATTTGTACGGAACGAAACCGCTTGATTTTTCGGATTCAGCCTGTGTACTCACGATACGAAGTGGGAAATCTCCTTTAGCCTCTTTTGGAGCTCAAATGAAACCTTTGATCCAAAATATTGAATACGATATTGAAGGATTGGATATCAAATTGATTCGAAAATCTGATCTGCTTTTTGAAGAGGAAAAACCATTTTTGTTATTCAATCAGAACCTTGACCAACTAAAACTTTTTTCACAGACTTACCAATACAGAACAGCGCAGGTAACACTTGTTCTTCCACTTCTCGAATTGGGGTTGAAGAATTTGCGAATAACAATCAATTCCCTTGAGATTGAACGGATTTACAACGTTACTCTTCTCATTTCTTGTCCTATGGAAATCAGCCAAGAAATACAGTTGCTGACACAAGAACTAAAATGTCAAGTGGAAATATGTGTTTCCGAAAGCCACGATTTAAATGTTTTGCTTCGCGAAGGAATGGAAAGGTGTATAACCGATATCGTTGGTTGGATGCAATCAGGAATGACTGTTAAATTGGAAATGCTTGAACAAGTTGGTGAAATTTTCCGAGCGATGAAGCAGGTTAATTTTCTAAGAGGAATCGATGAGGAAAGCACAAAAGCGGGAAATGTTCTCATCAATTCAGCTCCCTATCGCTGCACTCCCGAGTTAGGTATTTATTACCCAAAGGAAATGGGGCAAATATCGACAGAGTTTATGTTTTGGCGAAGAGAAACGTTGAAAGGTATTTTACCAGCCGTTTCGATGGATAACAATAATTTATTTGTAGAATCCATCATTTCAACGCCGCTTTACGTGTGTACCCGAAAATTTGGAGACAGGAATGGAGTGGAGCAAATACACAATCTCAATGCAGGACAAACGACCTCCAATTTGAAAGGAAAAAAAATTCATGCACGAAAAAGCGTACTGTCTATTTTCAGACCTGTTTTCCGTTATTTTTTCATGAAGAATGTCCCGATTTTTCGTTTATTTTACAAGGAAACAGAGCGCCTCCCGCTGGTGATTCGCTATGATTTTAAGAATTGTAGCCATTATTTAGACAATTATTAGCCTGTACACAAATGTTTAAAAAATCCGGAATTTATATTTTTATTTGTTTGCTTTCCTTGTTTCAGTATGGCAATACCTTTGAGCATGAGTATGTTTTTGATGATACCATTGTTATAGAACAAAACGAGCGCGTTCAAAAAGGCTTATCAAATCCAAGTGAATTTTTTCGAAACATCAAATCAAACGAAGTACAGCATCGCTATGGTTATCGACCAATAACTTTGTTGAGTTTCGCGGCGGATATTGAGATGTCTGAGATGACACCAAAAACAGGACACGTGATGAATGTGTTGTACTTCGCTTTACTATCTTGTCTTATTTTTTACTTCCTCAAAAAGATGTTTCCCGAGAAAAACACACTTTTTTCGCTAATTGTTGTAGGCCTTTTTATTGTCCTTCCCGTTCATACAGAGGTTGTAGCCAATATTAAATCGAGGGATGAGATTTTGGCAATGATATTTGGTGTTCTTTCCATGATATCTTTTTTGAGTTTCTTGGAAAAAAACAAAAACAATTGGATATACGCTCTTTTGACCTTGGTCGCTTTGATCGCATCATTTTTATCCAAAGAAAATGGAATCACCTTTATTGGAGTCATTTTTTTAATAGCCTATATTAAAAAGTCGGATCGCATAAATCCATATCTTAAATTTGCGCTGCCCCTTTTCGCAGGAGCCATGCTTATCGGAATTCGCTGGTTCGTTTATTCCGATAATGTTTTTGAAAACAATGCAACCCAGTTATTGGAATCGTTTCAATACAAAGAAGATGGGTTTTTAGGAAATCCATTGCATGACGCAAAAGGATTAGCTGAAATTCTCCCCAGTGTTTTCAATATTTTAATCAAAGACATAGGCTTACTAATTTTCCCCATTACCCTAGTTCATGACTATGGGTTCTCCCATTCAACAATCGTCGGCTGGTCAAATCCATTAGTACTTTTTTCAGTCATTTTGAATTTGGGATTGCTTTTTGTCGTTTTTCGAGAATTCAAAAAGAAATCTATTCTTCTTTTTGGCATTCTTTTCTACTTCATTACCTTGTCGGTCTATCTGAATATTATTCAAGTTGGTCCAGATTATATGGCGGAGCGATTTCTGTTTATTCCGTCACTTGGTTTTTTATTGGTAATCCCAGTATTAGTCGAACGATTTTCAAAAGGCAGTTTTAATATCGATGCTGAACCGATTTGGAAAAATAAAAAGGCAAAATGGATATTAGCTTGTCTTTCAATCTTTTTCGTTGTTGGATTTGCAAGAACAATCAACCGAAATCAAGCTTGGGAAAGCAACAGAACACTTTTCGATGCGGATATTGTAGCGCTAGATGATTGTGCCCGAACGCAATACAATTTTGCTTTATTGTTACATGATGCGTATTATCGAAGTCCTTCGCCCACCAAGCAAGAAGAAATCCTTTATCATTACCAACGAGCGGTAGATATTTCCTGTCGATCTATGCCAGCGATGCTTGATTTGGGCAACGCATATATGGAATTTGGTCAAATGGATAAAGGAAAAAAAGTATTCGAATCGGCTGTGAAAGCCCATCCAGGACTAGCTGCTCCATTAATGCAATTGGGCAAGTTCTATATGTCTCAAAATGATTTCGCATCAGCCTTGAAAATGTATGAGAAAACATCTCAAAAATCGAAATTTGCTGAGGTTTATCAAGCCAAGGCAATTTGTTTGGTTAAATTGAAGCGGTTTGACGAAGCGATGCGGGAATTAATTAAAGGAGAGAAACTGAATCCTATGAATGCCGACTATTTTGTTCTCATGAGCGATCTCCAAGTTGCAGTTGGTCAGAAGGAGGCAGCCTATTTATCCATTCAGAAAGCAGTGAAGTTGGCTCCAAATGATGCGAATATCAAAGGAAAATTGACTGCTCTAAAACCGCTGCCATAAATTGAGGTAATTCTCGATTTATCACGAATGAGCCTTGCGCATCGTTCATTCCTGTTTTCAACATATTTGTTTATTCTACAAATTGTTATAAAAGTTCTATAAATACTATCCGACAATATAGTTTGCTCTTATTCCTCAGGTTAAAATCAACATTTATTTTAACTTGCTGAATTGGCGAAAAGCGAGATTTTTTGAGCAGTTAAGATGCTGGTAATTATTTTTTTAGCGTCCAAAAGTAATGTTTTGTGGTTTTAACAAATTTTTATATTTAAGTTTACAGCAATAATTCATTTGATACTATGAAAAATAAATTCTTTAAAAGTGATCGCATAACGAAATTTTCTCCCTCGCTTGTAGGAATATTTTTCATGTGCATGAGTTTAGTTAGTTTTTCTCAAACTACAGTGACAAAAACATACACTGCACCTTCTTCCGTGACTGTTGACGGTTGCGGCACATATTGCACCAATCTTCCTGGTTTGACTTTTTCCGCTGCGGATTTTTCGCCTGGTGTATGCAGTGTTACGGATGTCAATGTGTCCATAACATGGGCGAAAACTGATGGAACATGTGAATTGCCGGGTGTTGGAAGTTCATTTCACAGCGAGACAAATTTTAGAATTGACGGACCAGCTACAAATGTGATTTTGGTTCAACCCGGAACATATTCAGGGAATGGTTCTACATCAACAGTAACTACCAATTTTGACCAATCCGCGGGCTCGATAATTGGGGGTGTAGATCCTTTTAGTGGAGTTTTTCAGCCGAATAATGGAAACTTAATCACCTTTAATGGGACATCTCCAATTGGAACATGGACCTTGCGAGCTGGAGATACCGGCGGGGGAGATCCGCTTTGTATTGTCGGCTATTCAGTCACTGTATCGGTTAATCTGGATTTTATTCCGCCGGTGGCAATTTGTCAACCGTATACGGTTACCTTGGATGCGGCAGGAAACGGCTCTTTATCACCTGCCGATATAGATGGCGGATCATTTGATAATTGTGGCGCGGTTACACTTAGTGCCTTTCCAAGCTCATTCACTTGTGCGGATGTTGGTCCAAACAACGTAACGTTAACGGCTACAGATGCCGTTGGTCTTACCGCAACCTGTACAGCAGTGGTGACGGTAGTTGGAAGTTCCACAACAGGCCTAGACACACAAGTTTCGTGCGGACCATTTACATGGATAGATGGCAACACCTACGCCACTTCAAACAACACCGCCACATGGACAATTCCAAATGGTGCTGCTAGTGGTTGTGATTCGACCGTATTGTTGGATTTGACAATTCCAGTAATCAATACGCCTATAAATGTCAACGCAACGAATACGACATCAACATCTACTGATATTACATGGGATGCTATGTCCTTACCAGCGGGTGGATTCTTTTCAATTCAATATCAAGTAATTGGTTCGGGAATTTGGCAATCAGGAGGTACTGTGCCAAGTGGCTCAACAATGGCAACCCTTACAGGATTGAGTTCAGGAGTGAATTACGAAGTACAAGTTGCAGGTAATTGTGATTTAGCGAATTCGGGTTCTTGGAGTTCTTCAGCTTTCTTCAGTACATCATCATTAGTATGTAATTCACCAATATCGCTTGCAGTATCAAATAATAATGGAAATGCGGTTACATTGTCTTGGACGGTCATACCAGCAACTGGATGGTACGAATTCCGCTACAAAGAATCCTCAAGTGCGACTTGGTTATTTGGCGGAACATTAAGTGGAGCAGGGACTTCCAAGGTCATTTCAGGTTTATTACCGAATACATCGTATGATTTTGAGGCAAAAACTTTCTGTCCGAATGGTGTCTTTGGAGCTTGGTCCCCAACATTAACAGTGGTTACAAATCCTCTTGCCGGTTGTTCATTACCTCCTGCTACAGTTGCATCAATTATCACAGGTTCTGGAATTACTGTAACCTGGGCTACGGTAACTGGAGCAAGTTATTATGCTTTCCGATACAAAGAAGCTTCTTCTTCAACTTGGATTTCTGGAGGAACATCCAGTCCTGCAGCAACAAGTAAATCCTATACAGGTTTGATACCAAATACACTATATGACCTCGAAGCACGAACGATATGTGCCAACGGTGTGTCTAGTGCTTGGGGAGCTATTCAATTTACTACTTCTGCACTTTCAGGTTGTGAATTGCCTCCAAATCTTAATAGTACAGCTGTTTCAACTGCAAGTACAATTCAAATTTCTTGGCCGGCGGTATCAGGTGCAGGTTGGTATAGCTTTCAATACAAAGCGAGCGCTTCATCAACTTGGTTAAATGGTGGTACGGCTGGAACTAGTTCCACAAGTAAAACTTTTTCTGGCTTGACGGCAGGAACATCGTATGATTTCCAAGCAAGAACACATTGTTCAAATGGAGTTGCGAGTTCTTGGAGTTCCACAGGTGTTTATTCAACGGGTGGTGGCCCTGCGACTATTGCAACGAACGATAAAGGTGATGATAAAGCTCAGCTTGTTTATAGCAGCAAGGCATTGTCTTCTGCAAAACACGTGACTAAGGTTTATCCTAACCCTACATCCGACAAAGTAAATATTGAAATTAATTTAGAGGAGAAAAATGCCCACACCAAAATACAAATTTTGGACATGAGTGGACGTTTGGTGTTTGAAGGTAACGTTTCAACGGAATTAGGCTTGAACAGCATTTCAATTGATGTCGAAGAATTGGCAAATGGATTGTATACCCTGTTCCTTTTCCAGAACGAACAATTATTGTACACAACAAGAATCAAAAAGAACTAAACGTTAAAAGTTTCATACGAAGCGGGAGTACCAAATGGTATTCCCGTTTTTTGTTTCAGTCGTTTGGTATTCTTGCTCTTTTTCTGTGAGATTTTGTATGTTTTTTCATGAAGGGAACAAACATAGTGTTAATAGGATATTCAGTTATACAATTAAATAAGGCATGTATCTTGATTATTTAAATCGCCTTTAAATGATACCGTTTAATTAATTAAAACCAATTTAATCCACTTCATTTTTCATTAACAAACTTCTAATACCATCATATTCCTGCCTTAATCGTTTTGGGAATTGAAGTGATGAAATTTGTAGCGTAAAAAAAAGAAATTTTAAGCGTTATGAAAAAAATCTACACACATGTATGGGCATTTTTAGGCACTGTACTGATGGCGGGAAGCGTTTCAGCTCAAATTGGATTTGATCCTCAAATCGACTTTGAAATGGTTCCAGATCAAGTAATTGTTCCCATGTCACCCATTCAAAAACAAGTTATCTTCGTTGGAGGACATGATACAGTCCAAACGACAGCAACTTACGGAAATCCTGCAGGAGCTTATCCCGCAAAACAATGGCATGATTTCATCGGTTTCACACCAGACTTGACTCCAGGAACACTTGATTTGGGTTGGGTTTCTGTGAATCATGAAATGATAACGAGCGATCCAAATATTGGTGACGGTGGTGGAATGACTGTATTTAAAATAAGAAGAGTTGGAGACTCAATCGTAGTCGTTGATCAAACATTAACGGACGGACGAGCAGGTAAATTCTTCAATGTTGATTTCGCAAATACAGTTGGTGAAACAGGAATGAATTGTGGAGGTATCGTTTCTGAAGTTGACGGAAGAATTTGGTCGGCAGAAGAATGGTTCCGCGAAAACAACGCTTCAATATTCGCTAATGCGGAAGGAGTAGTTGGAGCCGGTGTTTTGGATACTATGGATTTTACCATCAGTAATTCAGGAATACCTATGGCGAATGGTCACACAATTAAGAAATATGAAAACTTCAACTGGATGGTTGAAATTGACCCGAAAGAGGCCATGGCTATTCGTAAACAATACAATTGGGGGCGCCAACCTTTCGAAGGAGGCGTGGTAATGCCGGACAACAAAACGGTTTATACAGGAGCAGATAACACACCTGGTGTGCTTTCTAAATTTGTTGCAGACAATGCAGGTGATTTTACATCTGGAAAAATATATGCTTACCGACAAGACGACCAATACTTAAGATTATCACACCAAGCTACTTTTGAGAATGCGAGTTCAGAAATTTCAGCTTATGACGAAGTGAATAATCGTATTTACTCTACAAATACTGCTTTGGGTGGTCTTACCGTATTAGAATTTGTTAACCCTTCTACTATTGATAGTATTGGCTTCATCGATTTGAGTGCATACGGAACACCGACATCAGTTACAGCAAAAAATGGAATTGTTGCAGTAGCCGTTCCAAATGTTGTTACACAAAATAATGGTGTTGTATTGTTTTATGATGTTGCCTATAACTTATTAAACACGGTAACGGTTGGTGCGTTGCCGGATATGTTGACTTTCACACCAGACGGATCGAAAGTAATCGTAGCGAATGAAGGTGAACCAAGTGCAGATTATACAGTTGACCCAGATGGTTCTGTATCTGTAATTGATATTTCAACAGGTGTAGCAAACGCAACAGTTCAATCTGCAGTGTTTACGGGTTATACGACAGCGATGTATCCAAATGTGCGTGTTTACGGAAATGGAACAACGAATTTCGCAGCGGATATGGAGCCAGAATATGTGGCTGTTAATCAAGCTTCAACAAAAGCCTACATAACTTTACAAGAAAACAATGCGGTAGCTGTATTGGATATTGCAACTGCTACTTTCGATACAATTATCGCTTTGGGTTATAAAGATTACGGAGCAGCAGGAAATGAAATTGATGCATCTGATCAAGATAATATCAAAGGAAATCTACAAGCTTGGAATAATGTTTATGGAATGTATTTGCCAGATGCGATTGCAATCACTAACATTAACGGTACAGAGTATTTGATTACGTCAAACGAAGGTGATTCACGCGATTATTCAGGTTATTCAGAAGAAGCACGTGTAAATTCATTGACATTAGATCCAACAGCATTCCCTAATGCTGCGACTATTCAAGCGAACAATCAATTGGGTCGTTTGAAAGTTACCACGTCTCAAGGTGATACAGATGGTGATGGAGATTACGATGAACTGTATTCTTATGGTGCACGTTCTTTCTCTATTTGGGATTTGTCTGGAAATTTAGTGTATGATAGTGGTAACGAAATTGCTAAAATGATAGCAACTCGTTTCAATGGAAATTACCCAGCAGACAGAGACGATGACAAAGGAACTGAACCAGAATCGGTAACTGTTGGAGTTGTTGCAGGAAAAACTTTTGCTTTTATCGGTTTAGAAAGAGCAGCAGGAGTTATGGTGTTTGATATTTCGAACCCAATGAGTCCGACATATGTAAACTACTTCAATAAAAATGGCGTCGATTTGAGCCCAGAAGGATTGGTGTTCGTTGACGCGACAAATAGCCCAACTGGATTACCTTATTTGATTTCTACCAACGAAGTGGTTGGAAATTACAATGGTTCCGTATCGGTTTACAATGTAAATGGTTATGACGGATCAAACTGGATTGAAATAGATAACGGTCGTTTGGAAAAAATGCTTTCTTTCCAAGAAGAAGCAGTAAATGCTGGCGCAACGATGTTCAACCGTTTGGAATGGGTAGCTTACAATGCCGAGGATGGAAACGTTTATATCACTGAAACAGGTTTGGATAAACCGGGAAATACATGGAAAGATGAAATGTATAGAGGTGGAGTTTTTGCAACGCATCACACAGCAAGAGCTGCTTCACAAAGTACGACGGAAATCAGCTCAACATACGTAGATTATTACGGACGAATTTTGAAATTGAATCCAACTACAAATGAAGTTACCGTTACTTTAGAAGGTGGACCATCTTTCTCTACTGCAGACGTTACGATGTCGAATTATCCAGAGACTCATTTGTCCAATCCTGATGGATTGACATTCATGAACGTTAATGGACAATCATACATGGTCATTTGTGAGGATTTGAATGGAACATCTTACGGAAGAATGCCAGCTGGTATTTCCAATCGTTCTTGTGAATTGTTCATCTTAGACATGAGCATCGCTAACCCTACTTTGGATGATTTAGTACGTATCGCACAAGTGCCTTATGGAGCAGAAGTTACTGGAGTTCGTGCTACACCAGACGGAAAAACCTTGTTCTTCAATTGTCAACATCCGAGTACAAGCAATCCTTTCCCTTACAACAATTCATGCACAATCGCATTGTCTGGTTGGGATTACATCAGCCAAGCAGATTTGGATGAATTGAAAAATGACAACAGTGCATTCAGTCTTTATCCGAACCCAACATCTAGAATTGTTTACTTCAGCAAAACAATGGATGTTGCACTTTATGATAACCAAGGAAAACTGATTCGTGTGGAAAGAAATACGAACCAATTGGATATTATCGGTTTGACACCAGGTGCATACTATGTTAAAAACAATGAAGGTCAAACTAAAAAGTTGATTATTCAATAAGGTTTACCGCCTTACAACAACAAAAGACCTCCCTTGGCGCATGGATTATTCCTGCGTCAAGGGATATTTTATTTTAGAGATATGAGAAATATATTAATTGGAATTAGTCTAGCATTAGCTACAGTTTATTTTTTAAGTTCGACCCAAAATGAGGGACAAACGAAGGAACTTCCTATCATTCAAGTTCGAAAATTGTTTAAAAATGAGTTGAATAATTTTGTTGAAGGCTTGAATATCTTGGAGAAAGAAACGAGAAATCCAACTAGTTTTCAGAAGGTTGAAAAGTTGTTTTTAGAAACAAGAGTTCCTTTTAAACGAATCGAAAGTTTACTGTCCTATTTGGATCCACAACTTTATACTACTTCTATCAACGGAGCACCTTTGCCCAAAGTCATGAAAAAAGTTCCGTCCTTGATGATAATCGAACCTTCTGGTTTGCAACGCATCGAAGAATTGATTTATGATGAAAATCTCGATTTCAAAGAGATTAACGGTCAAATACACGAACTAATAGCAGAATTGAATTCGATAACGGATCAAACGATTCAACAAAACTTAACGGATCCAGTAGTTTTTGAGGCACTGAGATTCGGTATCATTCGTATCAATACAATGGGGATTACTGGTTTCGATTCACCCGGAAATCCCGATAAATCTTTAAGAGAAACCGCTATTTCATTGGAAGGAATTGGCCAAATAATGGAAATATATTTTTCTTATTTGCCGTCAGAAGAAAAGAGTGACTTTAACCAATTGATACAGCTGGGAAGTACAAGCTTAAAGAAAGGTAAATTTGAAAAATTCAATCGTGCAGAATTTCATAGAAATGTCGCTGACCCCTTGTGGAGGTTGATTTTAAAAGTGCAAAAAGAATTGCTAATTGAATTGCCTCATCAGCGATTGGACGAGCATTGGTCTGTCAATTATTCCTCAGAGAGTCTATTTTCAAATGACTTCTTGGACGTGGATTATTTTGCTGAACATCGAGATGAAACGAAAGAATTTCAAAGAGTTGAATTGGGAAAAATACTGTTTTTTGATCCTGTTTTATCCAAAAGTCAAAACATGGCTTGCGCCACCTGTCATCAGCCTCAAAAGGCTTTTTCTGATGGTTTAACTAAGTCTATTTCCGCCGATGGGAAAATATCCGGGTTGCGCAATACGCCGACTATTTTGAACAGTGTTTTTTCCGAAAAGTTCTTTTACGATTTCAGGGCAGATCGACTTTCGGCTCAGATGGATCATGTTATTTTTAATCCAGACGAGTTTGACTCAGATTATACCCAGATTGTCAATAATTTAAAAAAATCAGATGAGTACCTTAACTTATTTCAGCAAGCATATGGCAAGGAAGGTATCACGCGCAACACGGTCACCAATGCTGTCACGCGCTATGTAGCTTCATTGCAATCTCACAATTCACTTTTCGACAGATACATGCGCGGAGAAATTGCAAAAATAGATCCCGCCATCATCCGTGGATACAATCTTTTTTCTGGTAAAGCATCTTGTGCCACTTGTCATTTTGCTCCTACATTTTCAGGTTTAGTACCGCCCAATTTTCAAGAAAGTGAATCAGAAGTCTTGGGTATTCCACAAAATAATGTTGCACCCTACAAATTGGATGAAGATTTGGGACGATACATGAACCGAATGATTATGGAACAGGCACCATTTTATCAGCGTTCTTTCAAAACGGGTACTTTGAGAAATATTGGACTTACAGCACCCTACATGCACAATGGCGTATTTGCAACCTTAGAAGAAGTACTCGATTTTTACAATGAAGGTGGCGGTGTTGGCTTGGGAATGGATGTTCCGCACCAAACTTTACCAGAGGATAAATTGAATTTGAGTAAAAGAGAGCAAAAAGATATCATCGCTTTTTTAAATGCTTTGACGGATACTGTGGGATTCACAAATCCTCCTAAGAAATTGCCATTATTTGAATTGAATACCAGCTGGAATTCCAGAAAAGTAGGTGGAAATTATCCTGCCAAATAGGCTTTAAATTCATTGAATAAAAATAGCCACAGTTTCCTGCGGCTATTTTTATTCTCAATTGAAATTCTTTATTGTTTCATCAATCTTGTTTCTGAAACGGATTGATCGCTTTCCAAACGAATCATGTATAATCCAGCAGAAAGGTCATTGATATTCAGTGTGAATAATTTTGAACCTTGCGTTGAAATATTTTGTTCAGTAACCATCTGACCTAAGTGGTTGTACACCAATACTTTTGCATTCGTCATGCCTTCTGGCAATTTAATGTTCAATTCTCCATTCGTAGGGTTTGGAAACACGGTTAACCTACTGGTTAATTTTTTGGTTTCAAGCCCCATAAAGTTGGCTGGGAAAATTTCGTTATTATCGATTAAAAAGTCCAAATCAGAAACCTCAGAAAAAGTACCATCAACGGTGAAATTGTAAGAAGATGTTTGCGAATAACCTGGTAAATCAATAACGATTTTGTAGTTTCCAAGAGCTACACCTCCGAAGGAGTATGCGCCATTCGCATCTGTTGTTGTTTGTGCGTACAATGAATTATCAGTATCCATCAAGAATACTTCGATTCCTGGAGCTAAAACAATTCCTGAACCTTGGGCCTTAGTAAATCCACTTGGTCCATATCCTATATTTCCATTGACCGTTACGCCTCCTGGTAAGGATAGGCTCGTAACTGGCGTAATATCTATTGATGTACTTGGAACCAACGGATTTGTAGTCACCAAAGTAGAAGTCAACCAAGAAATGTCGGATGGGTAATAAGTAGCTACTACATCAGTCATATTTATCGGCACTGACCTCAAATAATAAGAGGCTTGAGCAACATTTGGGAAAGTATAAGAATTGGAAGTGACGGGATAACTTGCTACCAGCGAATATGTATTTGGGGTGACATTCGTATTCTTTTGATACAATTCTACCAAACCGTTGTAGTTTCCAGCATAGATTACGCTTCCAGAAATAGAGGTAGGGGCCGTCAATACAACTGCACCATTGTCAAAGAAAAAGCCATCGAAATCATTTTGACAATACACATCGAAAACTGCACCTACGGGGTAACCACTAAAATCGAAAGAAGCTTTTAAATGGCTGTCATTCAGAGCAATCATGGAGCCAGGAACTGGAAAAAGAACAGTGCTTGTACCTTGCTGTGCTAAATAAAACACATTGTCGGTTGCTTGCGCAAAATTGGCGTGATCAACACTAATTGTAATCGGTAAAGTTTGGTTAACAGCAGCTTTTTCTGGCGTAGTTCCAACTAAAACAGCAGGTTGACTATTCGGAAAAACAGTAAAACTATTGGGTAAACTTATCATTCCACCAACTGACTGATCGTAAACGCTCACCGTATAATTTCCTAAAGGTGCATTATTGGGAATTTGAACATTGCAGTTGAGAGAAGTCGCCGTTACTGAATTCACATTGCTTACATCCAAACTCAAAGTGGTCGAAGTTCCCTGACTGATAGTAACTACAGTTGAAGTTGCATTGGCAAAATTAGTTCCTGATCCAGTGATTGTAATAGGAAGTTGCCAAGTGCCTCGATCACCTGAGTTGGGGGAAACATTGGAAATGGTTTGCCCGATCAAAAAGCTGGTCAGAAAACAAGCCATGAATGCGAGAATAGTTTTGTTCAGAGTGAGACTATTTAGTGTTTGAGTTCGCAAGATACGCCAATTCAAATGGCTTACCAAAAGAGATTCCGGATTTTAACAGGGCTATTGAGTAAACGGTACGTTTTAATCTTTCAGTGGTATTACAGCTTTTTCAATGGCATATTTTCTCAATTCCACTTCGTAACTTGCACCGCTGTATCGGGAGCGTTCTGAAATATGATACAAAACCGCATCATTTTCGAAGGTAGTTTCCAAGAAATTTTCAAATTCAGGCTCATCATACAAGTCCATCAAAGATTTGTATTTGGCTTGCGCAATCGCTTTTATAAAGACCCTATAATTTTTCGGTTCTCTATCTCCCGGAATCGAAAGAATTTGAACCAATGCGCTATCAATCAATCCTTTGTTGAATTGAAATGACGCAAAATTCATTCTCGTTTCTACAAATTTTGGATTCAAAGAAAGCGCTGTTCGGTAATATTTCTCCGCTTGTTCCATTTCCTGAAGAGCATAATGACAGCTTCCCATGTTGTTGAGCACATGAACGTGATAGGGATTGTGTTCCAATGCCGAATGATAAGAAATAAGCGCGTTTTTGTAATCAGCTTTGTTATAAAAACTGTTGCCGGAATGCCATTCGAGTGGAGTCGAAGTTGGATCGATAGTATATTTTTTTAAATTAATTTCCTCAAAGGCATATACGTTGTTTTCTCCTTTAAAAAGGAAATAGTTTTGCTCATTTTTCAGCCAGGAAACGCCAAGAATAATAACACTTAACACCATTGCCGCGACTATGAATTTTTGCAACATCAGCTTCTTGCTGGCGACAAAATTCTTTTTTATACCCGGTAAAAAGAACAAAAAGAGAAGGATCAGCAACTCTATTTTTTCAATGGGAAAAGAAAAGTTTGAAATTAGCACATAGCCTGCAACGCCAGCCAATAGTATGATCTTACTTCGAAATTCAATATCAGATTTGAAAAGCAGCACGATGCTTACAATAAAAAAAGTGACAAATAAAACGAGACCAACTAGTCCATTTTCGACAGCAACTTGAAGAAAATCATTGTGTGCCCGCTGAAAGAAAACAGTGCTATTGTCTGCTTGGGTATGTTCAAGCGGAGTTTTTAAAATTTCAATTTTCCAATCGCCAGAACCTTTTCCAAAAACAGGTGATTCTTTCCATAAATCAATGGAATTACTCCAAATACGTACCCTTTCATTTCCACTTCCATAACCTGTTTCAACCAGATTGCGGACGACAGGAATGTTTTTACGAAGCGGACTAAAAACTAAAATTGTTCCGATTAAAACGCAAGCCAAAAGAACAAGGTGAGCATATTTTTTAGTTTTTGGTTTAAAACCTTGGAAAAGGAAAAGAGCAAAAAACAGTGGATAAATAGCGTATAAAACTAAAATTGCTGCTCTATTTTGCAAAAGTGTTGCCATCAAGTAAATCAGTCCAATGAGGGAAAAGAAGAAGACCTTCCTCCATTTTTCTTTCGTGAAATACGCTCCAATGGACAAAATCGGAACAATCAAAGCCAGCAATTCACAAAACTGATTTCTGTTTCCAAAAGTATATCGGAATTGATATGTTGAGGCATGTGAGTAGCTTCCCGAAATCAATAAATCCGTCAGTTCAAGTAGGGCAAGAAGCACAATAGGAGCAATCAATATTCCTATGGCGAATGCGAGTTTTGGATAGAACACCCTCAGATCTTTTTCTTGCCGAGCGATAAGTAAAACGGAAAAAGGTGCCAAAATCCATGGAATTGTGCGCACAACGCTGTCCCAAAAATTATACGACCAGAAACTCTCAAACAAGTATAGAACAATGAAAGCAAACCAAATCGTGACACCCATCGACCAGGACAACTTCTCTTTTTTACCAAGAAATAAAAGGAACAAAGAAAAAAAGGAAACAAACAACCATTTTGGCGTCGTTGAATAATTTTGAATGTGTGGATAATACAGGTAAAACAGACCTCCAAAAAGTAGTCCCGTCAAAATGAGCAAATAAGATGGATTACGAGGAAGTGCTTTTTCAACTTTCATTGACATCAAATATAGAATAATCTATGCGGAAATAAAGATGAACCTTAGATTTTCAATCCTTGAACCAACCGGAATATTTCACATAATTGTTGGCAATGCGCATCACTTCACCTTCGAATAATTCAGGTGAAATGTCTTTGACTTTTTTTGCGGGAACCCCAGCCCAAATGGAACCTTTGCCAACGCGCGTTCCTTCCAGAAGAACCGCTCCAGCTGCAATAATGGAACCCGATTCGATATAACAATCGTCCATCACAATTGCTCCCATGCCAATCAAAACATTGTCTTCGACTGTGCAACCGTGAATAAGCGCATTGTGTCCAATAGAAACATTATTTCCCAGATTAACTTTGGTCTTTTCATACGTACAATGAATCACCGCTCCGTCTTGGACATTGACTTTGTTTCCCATGCGTATGGAATTGACATCGCCGCGAATTACCGTATTGAACCAGACTGAACATTGGTCGCCCATGATCACATCACCAACAATGGTTGCATTTTCAGCGAACCAACAATCGTCTCCATTTTGAGGTGTGAAACCTCTACATTCTTTAATTAAAGCCATTTTATTTTAGGTGTTTTAAAGCTTCGCGTTTGGCGAGACCTTTAATGTTTTCTGATGTTACAAATTCTTTTACAAGCTCAGGTTGAAATTTAGCATATTGCCGAAGCGACCAACCAATTGCTTTTTGAATGAAAAATTCTTTGTGATGTAGATTTTCTTTTATTAAAGATTTAAGTAAATCGAAATCTGTTTCATTTTTATATTTCAACTGAAAAATCAAGCAAGAGCGGCGGAGCCAAAAGTTATTCGATTCGCGCCAATCCTCTAGCCAGTTTTGCTGCATTTCGGGAAATTGTTTGTTGTATTTCGACAAAAGGTTGGAAGCTAAACTATCTACACTATCCCACCATGATTGGTTGGTGATGAGAAAATGAATGTGATGAATATCTTCTTTTTGAAAAGTTTTCGGTTTAAATGTGTTCATCCAATCGATGGTGAAATAGATGAATTCACGCTGCGGTTTTTCCCAAAATTCTCTGACCATTTCCCAACGTTCATGTTCACCGAAGGACATATTCAAAAGAGGAAAAAATTCTTTTTGAATCGTTTTCCGTTCGTCGGCCATGAGTCCAAAATACTCAAATTTGTCCCGCATATAGGCAGACATTTTTTCAGCAAACTCAGAATTTTGGCGCTTTTGAAAGGAAGAAGTTATTGCGTCAATCATGAAATAAAAGTAAGGAAAAAAGAGATGATGTGATAGCAAACGACAACTTTTAGTCTTCGAAAATTTTAAAATTCGAGAATTTTAGAAGACTAAAAGTTTAGGCCGTACTTTTGAGGAAAATTAATGCTTACAAGGGTATCACCTTAAAATTAAACAACCATTCACAAAGAAAATTAAACAAAAAAAGCCACCCCAAAAGATGACTTTTCAAAAGCATTTCGAAAACAATCAAATATCCAATTGATATACCTCTGAAAGTTGAGAGTTGTTCTCAAAATTGACACCCAAATCTCTGATGATTCCGTCTTTGATATCGTACACCCAACCGTATATTTGAAGAGGCTGTTGGTTGCTCCAAGCTGTTTGAATGATAGAAGTTTTCGCCAAATCCATTACTTGTTCAACCACGTTTAGTTCTACAAATCTGTTGAAACGCGTCTTTTCATCAGCAATCTCGTTCAATTCTTCGCTATGAAAACGATACACATCTTTGATATGTCGCACCCAATTATCGATCAAACCCAAACGCTGATTTCCCATAGCCGCCTGCACGCCTCCGCAACCGTAATGTCCACAAACAACAACGTGTTTCACTTTGAGCACGTTTACTGCATAATCGAGTACACTCAACATATTCATGTCCGTATGCAGTACCATATTGGCAATATTTCTATGTACGAAAACCTCTCCCGGCTGTGCTCCAATGATTTCATTTGCGGGCACACGACTGTCGGCACAGCCAATCCACAAAAGCGGTGGTTGCTGACCATCAGCTAATTTATTGAAAAAATCAGGATCATTTTCTAAGTTTTTTGCGACCCATTCTTTATTGTTGTCTAAAAGTGATTGATAATATTCTGACATAATTTCTATTTTTTTGAGTTTTCTACAAAAGGCATTTTTATAAGTTCAACTTTTATGTTTTCTGCGACGGCTGTTCTGTTAATGAATTCATTTAATTCTGACAGCACGTCATAATCAATTGAACGACAATTTGTTCCGTCAATTCTCAACAAAGTATTTGCTTTGATATTGCTTAGTTCTTGCATGATGCCACCTTTATTTAGGAAACTAACTTCTTCCGCTAATACAAGGGTTTTGGTATCTCCCTCTACAACAGTTTTAAAATCGTTATGAAAATTTCTTTTTAAGATAAAGAATATGGCAACTGCCATTCCCATCCCAATTCCTGCCAATAAATTCGTGAACAAAATACCGACAACTGTCACGATAAAAGGCAGAAATTGTTCCATTCCCAAAGAATATTTCTTTTTAAAAAGTGCAATATTCGCCAATTTGTAACCAACCATGAAAAGGATCGCTGCTAACGAAGCAAGTGGAATTTTATTCAACAATTGAGGAATCAAAGCCGCTAAGATTAAAAGGAAAAATCCATGAAGGATGGCCGAAAGTTTCGATTTAGCACCAGAATTGATATTTGCTGAACTCCGCACAATGACTTGTGTAATGGGCAATCCACCGATCAATCCCGAAACTACATTTCCAATTCCTTGTGCACGCAATTCTTTATTTGTTGGGGTGATATAATGGTCTTCATCCAGTTTGTCCGTTGCTTCCACGCTCAGTAAAGTTTCCAAACTCCCCACCAAAGCTAAGGTCAAAGCAATCATATATACCTGTGGATTCAGCAATGCAGAGAAATCGGGAGTTTTAAAAAAGGTAAAAAACTCTTTCACATCCGTTGCTACGGGCAAGGCAACAAGGTGCTTTTCGTTCAAATATAAATTTGGTGCAATTTGTTGAAAGAGTGTGTTCAATCCAATTCCCAAAAGGACTACAAAAAGCGAACCAGGCAATATTTTAAACATAGCAAATCGTTTCAGAAATGGTTTTTCAAAACCAATGAGGAGAGCCAGTGAGAGTATGGAAATAATTATCGCTCCTAATTCAAAAGCGTCGAGAGCATACATTAATTCAGAGAAGGTGTTGTGCCCATCTTGCTGGAAAAAATCTTCATCCCCAAAGAAATCCTTGTCATAGCCAAAAGCATGCGGTATTTCTTTTAAAATCAGCGTTATACCAATGCCTGCCAACATGCCTTTAATCACTGAAGTAGGGAAGTAATTACCAATCACTCCTGCGCCCAAAAATCCAGCGACAAATTGAATTATTCCCGAAAGTACTACCGCCACTAAAAAGGATTCATAAGATCCCATGGTTAAAAGAGCTGCTGATACAATCGTGATTAATCCTGCTGCTGGACCTGAAACCCCCAAGCGTGAACCACTAAAGAAGCCAACTACGACGCCACCTATAATTCCAGCAATAATTCCAGCAAATATGTTAGGCATACCATCAATACCTTCTACTGTAGTTGAGGATAATCCGATACCCAAACAAAGTGGCAATGCCACAAAAAAAACGACGAAACTGGCAGGTAAATCCTGTCTCCACGTGGAAAATAATGTTTTCATGAAATGAATTGATGCTTAAAATAAAAAGAGTGATTTCAATTTTATTTTAAATCAATTCTGGAGGAGAATAAGCTACAGCTATAAAAATTTGTGGATAGTCTTTATGGATGTGGATTATTGTATTTTTTCCTTTAAAAGAATCAAGAGATCCTTCTGTAAAAATTTGAAAACTGGGAGAATAAAAATTTAAGGCTTGAATTTCATCTGAAAAAGAAATGGTTTCTTGTTCCTCTTCAACTAAGCTAATGTCATCTAAATCAGAATTTTCTAGCATAAAAAATTGAAAAGACGACATGGCCAACAAACCAACGAAAAGTAATAAAAATAGATGACTCGCCTTTTTCATAATTCATATCAAAAATAGTCAATTATCTTCTTGTCTAGTCCTAAAAAAGACTAATAGGGTAAATAACAGAGTATAACATACAAAGTCATTTTTCTTTGTTTCAAACGAATCATTATTTTCGCATCTTAGCTGAATATTAAAAACATCAAAAATTTGAGATTGCGAAAAATAAAATTCTACCTTATCCAATGCCTAGGATTTTTCTTTTTGACGATTTTATTTGCGCTTGTATTTTTGTATTCTACTTCAAGTGTATATGATTTCCCTCCTTCGAAACCTTTTTCCGGCAATCATTGGTACAATCCTTATGAAAGATGTGGTGATTTAACTATTCGCGCTAATTTTCACGCACATGGAATTGCTTGGGGGAAACTCACTAACGGGCACAACACAGATGAACAAATGTATAAAGGTTATAGTAATGAAGGCTATGACATTGCTGGAATTTCTAACTATCATAGTATCAGTAATTATGCACAAGACAAGACGGATTTGTACGTTCCGGTATATGAGCATGGTTATAATCTTTTTAAATTCCATTGTTTAGCTATCAATTCCAAACAAGTAAGTTATCTTGATTTCCCCTTGTTGCAATCTACTTCTCAGCAGCAAAAAATTATTGAAAGACTCAAAGCAAATGGAGATATGGTGGCCATTGCACATCCAAAATTAAGCGGACGCTCTTCAGAAGACATGCAGAAATTGGTGCATTACGATTTCACCGAAGTACTCAATTATTTTCGTGTTTCGATGGAAGAATATGATGAAGCTTTGTCTAACGGTCGACTTTCTTGGATCATTTCAAATGATGATACGCATGATTTGCGAGATGAAGCAGCTTTTAAGATTTGGAATATAATTTATACGGATCACCGCAACGTGGACACAATCCTTTCCAATATGAAAAAAGGAATGCACTACGGAATAAAATCTGTTGATGGACGATGTACTAATTTTTTAAAATCGTGTAAAATCAGGAACGATAGCCTTATTGTTGAATTTGAAACGGATGTCGAACATTTTGATGTACACGGAGGGGAAGCAGAACTAATGGATTATCAAAAAGACAGAAAACATTTTGTCTACAAAATGAAGCCGAATGACGACTTCATACGCATCGTTGCCAAAAACAAATACAGCTGGATTTTTCTCAACCCCATAATTCGTTGGGATGGAAAAAACTTGCCTTTGACCAGTAAAGTTTTGCCAAAAACAAATTACCCCAAAACTATTATCGTAAGAACGACTCTTGGCTTTTTCCTCCTAGAAATTTTGGGTTTCGCAATACTACTTTTCAAAAGAAAATTTACGCGATAACTTTTAGCTCTTTTCCCACTTTAATAAACGCAGCAATGGCTTTGTCTAAATCAGCTTTGGAATGCGCAGCAGATATTTGTGTTCGAATGCGTGCAGCACCTTTAGCGACAACAGGAAAAAAGAATCCAATGGCATAAACACCTTCTTGCAAAAGCATATCGGCAAATTTCTGAGAAAGAGCCGCATCGTATAACATGATCGGAACAATTGGCGAATCTCCGGGTTTTATGTCAAATCCAGCTTCAATTATTGCTTTTTTGAAATATTTCGTATTCTCTTCCAATCTATCTCTTAGCTCAGTGGTATTGGAAAGAATATCAAAAACTTTGATAGAGGCTCCGACGATATTAGGTGCCAAAGAATTTGAAAACAAATAAGGTCTTGAACGTTGACGCAACATGGAAATAATCTCCTTTTTGCCTGTTGTGTATCCTCCCATGGCACCACCTAAGGCTTTGCCTAAAGTTCCCGTGATAATATCAACGCGGTCCGAACAATTGTGATACTCAGGGACACCACGGCCTGTTTTACCAATAAATCCGGCAGAATGACATTCATCCGTCATAACCAAAGCATCATATTTGTCCGCTAAATCACAGATTTCATTCATTTTAGCAATATCTCCGTCCATTGAAAACACGCCGTCTGTAACAATTATTCTAAACCGTTGTGCTTGAGCTGCCTTCAATTGCTCTTCCAAATCGGCCATATCGGAATGTTTGTATCGATAACGATGCGCTTTACACAAACGAACTCCATCGATTATCGAAGCATGGTTCAACTCATCAGAAATAATGGCGTCATCCGCACCAAACAAAGGTTCGAAAACACCCCCATTTGCGTCAAAGGCTGCAGCATACAATATCGTATCTTCCGTTCCGTAAAATTGGGCAATTTTCGACTCCAATTCTTTATGAATGTCTTGCGTTCCACAGATAAAACGGACGGATGACATACCAAAACCATGCGAGTCCAAGGTGTCCTTTGCAGCTTGAATAACCTCTGGATTAGAAGAAAGACCCAAATAATTATTGGCACACATGATCACTACATCTTCACCAGTGCTCACATGTACGTTTGCTCCTTGTGGTGTTGTAATAATACGTTCGCGTTTGAAAATACCGCCTGCTTCAATCTCTTGAAGTTCTTGCGTAAGTTGATCTTTTATTTTTCCGTACATGATTTATCTGAGTTTGAGCAAAGATAATTGTTTGGTGAGATAATTATGCAAAATATGCTTATTCCAATATGCAAATAGTACTGAGGTATCCTTTTCCGAATGGAATGAATGGACTTATCGGGTTATTTGAAAAAACCCATGACCTTCTATGGTTTGCCCAGCCAAAGATGAGGCTTTGTAGGTATAAAAATAAACACCATCTGCCGCCAGTTCACCGTTGATTCGGCCGTTCCATTCATCTGTCAAAGCGTTCATTTCATGCATAATGTTGCCCCAACGATTGAAAATTTGACACTCAAATTTGGCCACATTGACAACATTAAAAAAGCTAAAAAACTCATTAATATTGTCTCCGTTGGGTGAGAAAACATTCGGGGCCTCCAGACTTGGAAAAGCAAAGGCATTGATAAGCACAGAAGCGGTGTCTATACAACCTTGATTATCCGTTACCGTCAGCACTACAAGATAGTTTCCTTCGTTGATGTAGGTGTTGCTCACCGTCGAAACGGTAGCTGTTTGGTCCGTATTTCCATCACCAAAAACCCAATTGAATTGGTCTCCAGTGGTGCTGGTGTTCGTGAAGATTACAGGCAAGGGGATAGGCCCACTAATGGGGTTGGCTGTGAACTGCGCGGCGTCGAAAACACCAATATTGACCGTTCCCGTTATAGAAGTGGTTGCATTACAAAAATCCGTTACTACAACCGTGTAATTGGTCATCCCCGAAGGGTTCAGTGGAATGTAAATGCTGTCGTTCGTTGCTCCATTGGACCAGGCGTAATTAAACGGTCCGAATCCGAGGGTTGGGGTGGCAATCATCCAAAGTCCATTGTTTGTTGGACAAGGAAGGCTTATGCTATTGACGGTCGCCGTTACTTTAGGTTCTACAATCCAAATTGTGCCCGTTGTGACAATTGTATCACCGCATGCATTTATGCTATAAGCCGTGATGATAATACTTTCTGGAGACTCATTGTTAGCATCCAAAATAGAAGACAAGGTTATGGCAATACTGTCTTGTCCTGGCAGAAAAAGTACGGGCGTCGCAAAAGGAATAAAATCAACCCCAGGCGCTGCTGTTCCTGTAATACTTACATTAACAAGCAAAGAATCAGAAATGGTATTCAATGGTCGCACAAAAAACAGTTCCGCTGTGGTGCACCCTTCAATAATGGTGGAATCACCCGTTTGAGTGACAATTTGAACATCAACTCCATTTGAACTAAAAGATCCTTCTTCTAAGAAAACACCCGAATCGTAAACACCGTCACCCATATCGGAAATGACAATAATGATATGATAAGACTGGCCGCAGACAACGGCAGCCCTTGCTGTAAGGGTAGTCGTGAATCCATCGTATTGAACATAGGTATTCGAACCATTCTGAGGCGCACTAAAACCGTCACCGTTATCAATGTAATAAGCTGGATAGCTCGCATCATTCACATTATCAATCGTTATCGGCGTAGATGTTCCAGGAACCAATGCGATATTTTCATTGGTGTATGTTCCGCCGACTGGATTTGGCCCAGAAACAAAAAATCCGAAGGCATCGTTTACACCCCCACCCACATATTCCAAATATTCTTCTGAGCCAAAAACGTAATTGAATTTGATTGTGTCACTTTGTGGGACAAAATCAAATTCCAGTCTGGCCGCGTTAAAGGAAACGTTGGAAGCAACGGCCGCTAAAAGGGGGTCGCCAGCTGCCCCATTATCCATGCCTGCCGAAGGAGAGTCATTTGGACCTTGCGGACCTGACCCAACCGGCTGATTTAAAACGGTTCCGGTAGTAAGAATTAGCCCAGAATTAAGACCAATGTTGCAATTTGCTCCGTTAAAATAGCCAATTGCTTGAGCGTTTCCAGTAAAAACAATGTTGGAGGCCGTGACCCCTGAACCGATTAAAAAATTAGTCACCAATTGTTGAGGAGTATACGTATTATCAGTTACCAACTGCGCATCGGAAAATCCGGCGCAAAAAGTCAATAGTATTATACTGCAAAACGATTTAAAGAGTCTCATCAATTTGTTACTTGTGGTAAAAATAAGTCATTTCCATTCAACCATAAAATGGATTTGTAACCTATAGACGAATTAATGGTCGATTAGGAAGGCATTTCGCTAAAAAATTGTTGGAAGGCAGGTTTTAAAAATTAAATTGCATATCCCTCAAATCAAGAAGAGCAAAAGAAACTTTGAAATGAGTAGTTGGTTGTATTTTATTGCTATCCGATAATATGCCATAAACACCCAATCTTAGTTTACGTCTAGAAAATTTAAAATTTCGTTCCAATCCTCCTAAAATTTCAGCATGTTGCCAATCAAATTCAGGAACGTAAAGATATCCACCGCCAAAAACTAAACCGATTCCTGTTTTTTTCATGAACGGAATTTTATTGATGATCGCACCATTGTCATGATGAATAAAATGTGCTTCGTAGAATATTTCTCGGGATGGCAGCGAACTGTCTAATCCTTGAAAAGATTCTAATGGATTAGAAAACCAAATAGGGTCACTGCGTCGATGATATTTAAAGTCAGGTTCACGTAGAATTTTCGCCGAAAGAAATTTACCCGATTTAACATTATAGTTAGTAGTCCCTAAAGTCCCTATTTTAAAAGATTGTTGTATTCCTCCATACAAATATTCGAAGTCAACATCGCTACCCAACAATTTAGGAATTCCCCGCTCATATTTCATGTAAAACGTTGGCCATTTTGATCCGAGCACGACTTTTCGCTTTTTTTCACGCATGTATTTCTGACCAGGCGTATAGTTGAGGCGCAAGGAGCCCAGTAAAGCTTGATAGGGACTGAAATCACTCGGTTCCTCATTGGGAATGTATTGATCCAATAAGGTAACGAATTTATACTGTCTAACATTTCGTCTTTCTGAGAAATTGATATTGGACTCCAAATACAATCCATTGATCATTTCTCGATAATAGAATAATTGTCCTGTTGTTTTCTCGATAAAATTGCTCCTTTTGTAGATTTGAGTAATCGCATCGAAACTCCGAATGACATCAAATTCATTCCAAAATCCTACGGCTACTGTACCAAAATGAAAAGGGTCATACCGATAGGACAGCCAGGATCCACCTTTAATATCACCGTTTAAAACACCCACACTGATGTCAGAATTTGAAGAGATAAATTTCTCGTTGGCCCATTTCTTAAAATACGAAAATCCAGGAGAAATACGTGGTCCAGCAATATATAAAGGTTCTATCGTAGCGGCTAAAGAAGATAAACTCCATTGTACTTTTTTATCCCTATTTCTATGGTCAATGCCAAAAACGAGAACTTTCAAGGCTGTGATTTTATTGTAAATGGCATCTATTGAGTCTAGATATTCCTTTTTATTGTGTGCCATCTCTATACTGTCTTTGATCAGGATGTAACGCTGTTCTTCACTTGTTAAACTTATACCACGTTGTTGACTCCAGAAGGTGCTGTCCTTATCGTATGCTTCCTCTTCGGTAACCGATAATTCATTATTGAAGAACTTCTTATCGAAAGAAGGTTGAAAATTGTAGTTCTTGAATTGTGAAAAGGTATTGCACGTAGAAACGCTGCTTCCATATTTTACACCGTATGTCAGTGTTTGATTTTTAAGAATATTCAAGGTATCACCTGAATTTTCATATTCTTGCGAAATGGTGAAATTGTCATAGATAATCAAATTTCCTTTTTCCATGGTCAGCTCCAACTTTTGAATCATCCAAATGGAATCGATTACCCAGATATAACCCGACAAAGTTGTGGTGGCCGTATTCCGAGGAATGATTTTTATTTTGTGAATTTTCTGACCGTTTTCCATGTATTGGTCTTCCAATCGGTATTTGTAACTCAAAATCCCTGGGCCAGAAATCGGCGAACTTACAGGGGTGTGATGCAAATCGTCCAGATGCATCAAGTTTTGGAAGAAGTTGAAATTTGATTTGACTGTCGTGATGTAATAGAGATTTTGTTTGTTCCCTCTTACCTCGTATGCATTGCGGATTTCCTTGACTTTTGCAGGAGGTGAATAATTCCGTGTCAATTGCACTTCAACCATATTCATGGACCCAGTGATTTTGGCTTCTTCTTTTTGCTGTCTTGCTTTTTCTTCCGCAAAAGGATCTTCAAGAATATCGTGCTTTTCTTCTGTGTATTCTTGTGGTTTTTTTTCTTTTTGTTTTTCCTTGTTTTTCTCCTTTTTCTCCTTCTCTTTTTCCTCTTTCTTCTTATCCTTTTCTTGGGCTTTTTCTGATTCACTCAACTGTTCGGTAGCCTTGGTATAAACCTCTGTTGTGTGCGGATAATTCCAAGGATTTATTTCCTCTCTCCGTTTTACCACTTCCAACATGATATCTCTGCCTGGATTCGATTTTTTTGCAGATACGTCAACGCTTTCTAAATCTTGTATTTGTGTCGGGAAAAGTTGAATTTCTCGTGTTATTGGGTCATCCGCCATTCCAAGATATATTTCACGGGTGTCGTAACCAAGAAAAGTCACAACAACATAATATTCTCCTGGCATTAAACGCATCTCGAAATAGCCATTGACATCGGCAATCGTGCGTTGTGATGCATCGTTTTTTACGTAGAGTTTTGCTGCGGGGAGGGGAAGATTTTTTTCATCCAGAACGTGGCCAGAAAAAAGTTGCTGGGATTGGCTAGTTAACGCGCAGAAAAGCAAGAAAATGGATAATAGTAAACGCATTCTATCTTTAGACCAATGAAACTAAAGAAAAGTTACATGTGATTTTGGATAAATCGGTAACTTTTCCACACAAATGGGTGTTCACGTAAGTAATTTTGTGCTTTATTGGCAATCATATCTTCACCATCTATTGTTATCAGTTGGAAGCTGGATAAGACGTCATCATACAACAAATAGCCGTATTTGTGTTCTTCGGGTTGAATGAATTCGATAATATCTTCCGCGTATATATTTCGACGATTGATATCCGAAATCCCTATAAATCTGTCTTTAAGGTTGAATTCTATAGCATGACCGTTCCAGCCATATTCGTCTTTGGAGTAGAAAGTAGAAGAATGAATTTCGCGGGAATAACCAACCACTTTCTCATTCCACCGCAGGCGAAAACGACACTCAGAGTTTTCCATTTTTTTTGTCCTCGATGTACTGCAAGTGTTTCTCCATTCGCTTCACCATCCATACTTTCATGAAGTACATCAGAAGAGCAATACCTGTGAAAACATAGTAAAAAATCCAAGTTTTGTAATTATCTGTGAAACATTTGTAGGTAATAACTACAAATGTGAGTATGGCCAATGCTAGCCAGAAATATTTCATGATTTTATTGTAAACCGCCATCTTTTTTTCTTTCAGCAAAGGTACAAAGGAAATTACTATTTATCCGTATTGATTTTCCCTGTAGGCTTGTAAAAAGTATAATGACTAAAATCTTGGGTAGTGCGAATACCTTTGCCAAAAACAACTCCTTTTGGACTTCGAACAATAACATTCTTATCCGTATAAATGACACTATCCTTTTGATTCCAGATTAATTCCTCAGTTTCCATCCGCTGTTTTTTAGCGTGATTATAAAGTTGCACGGAATCCCGAACAAACATACGCCCTTCGGCAGTTCGAATTTCTCCGTAAAGCGCAGTTAATGTGGACACAATTTCACCATCCGGATCATAGAAATCGACTTTGATGCCGTCTTTTAATTTCGTTACCACTTCAGGAACACAGTACGTTTCGGATAGTTTAGCAAATATGCGAACTTTAGGTGCACCGCTATCCGTATAAAAGACCTCTAGGTTAGTTGTTACTTCATCTGGAGCCTTTGGGTCATTTGTCACGCGCTTGATTTGACTTAAATCGTTTACGCATGAAAAAAGGAATCCTGCCAACACGAGGCTAGCAGGAATTCCGATAAATAATTTATGTAGTTTGCTTTTAAGCATTAACGTATTGTCACGTTCACTCCCCAGCAAGGTAAGTTTACACTTTGCCCTTTTGAAAATCCTCCTTCAAATAATTCACTATCTGTAGGGAAATAGTTAGAGTATTTACTCACTCCAGCTCTTGCTGCCAAGTCTGCTGCATAGTAATAATTGAACTTTCTTTCAATTGTGCTGTTTCCGCAACTGTTCGCCAAAGAAGCCACACAGCTTGCTGCCATTAATAAAGCTTCATTTTTGTGTTTGCCTGAAATAGTCATTGCCGTATTGTACGCTGCTTTATAACTGTTTTGGTTGTATTGCATTTTCAATATTTCCCAGTCGCATTCCTCAGCAGCATCTGCATTTGGAGCTAAGGCTTTTGCCTCGCGGTAAACGGCCATAGCCTCAGTGTATTTTTTCTTCGCTACCAATAAGCGCGCTTTCTGAAGCATTGCTTCGTAACCTGGGTCAATAGCAATCAATGTATCCAACAACATTTCAAACTCTTTACTTCCTTGACAAGACTTCTTATCCAATATGTTCATGAAGTTTTTAACAGCTGTCAATTTCGCTTCCTTTTCTTGTGGTAAACTTTTCATGTACCCAGCTAATTCAGGCAAGATATCATCACATGTTCTTACAACACCGTCCAAGTAGGTATTCAATGTTTCTTGCGTTTTCACAGAATATCCGCGATCAGTTACCATTTTTGACAAGACGAAGTACTCTCCAATCACGCGTTTTTTCAACTCTGGTTTTGCTTTCGCATCCGCTTTCACGTACAGGTTAATCAAATTATAGTAATACAAACTCAAGAAGTACTCATCTAACTTTGGCCCTTCAAATTCCATTCCTTTTACAAAGAAATTATCTGTTTTCTCCATACTTGGTTTCGTTCGAGACATTTCAAGTTGACCGCGTAAAATATAAGTTGCTGGTCCAGCAAAACCTAACTTTTCCATTCGGTCAAAAACCTCCAAAAGAGTGTCAGTGTATGCTTTTTTTACATTCTCATCTTTTTCTTCGTATAATACATTACGAATTGTTCCTGATAAACGATCATAATTGGCTTTATCATAACCACCACAAATAATTTCTCCTTTGAGATAATAAGTTGTGGCACCTTTGAAGTTATTCATGTCCAATTCTTCGCCAGCAAGAAAGCGCATTCTAAGACATTCACGTTCATCTGCAGTCTCTTCTTGAGCAAATCCACCGAAGCTGATTAATAGTATTGCCGCTAAAAAAATTCTCTTCAAGTTCATCATTTCTATTTTTTAATCTTAATCCAATTTTACTTTTCTAAACCAATAATCCGCTTTGGAAGGCGAAATTATTATTCCGACATTGAAGCCTAGGTATTTTTCATTTAATGACCCCGCAATCGAGTTGCTTCTCTTTCCTAAATCAATTCCAAAATTAATAGAGGAATATGAATTGGAAGTTACCAACGGTATTCCAAATCCAAATGTTGTGCCAAACTCTGTAAAAACTTCGCCTTGATGTTCAAAAGGCAAGCTACTAGAGTAAGTACCAGCACGATACTTTAATTTATTAAAAAAACCTGTCGGATTCAATGAACTGTAATAACCCGTATTTGGTGTGTATTGTACCCCGAAAGACAAACGTTGGTAGTCGCTCGTGTATGAGGCTACTGATTCTGAATTGAAATCTTTTCGAAACGAGCTGTAATCCGTCGAAACAAATTCTCCTAAAAACATCATTTGTGAATCAAATTCTTTGTTCTTTTTGGTATTTCTGTGAAAGCTCGTCGTGTAATTTGCTCCAAAACGCATTGTTGTAGCCGAAATAAAAGTAGCTTTTGTGTTGATGGAACTAACTAAAGCCACAATTTGATCGCTCACGCCAGGATATATATAGTACAATTCATCTGCATAACGACCAGTCAATTTTTGCGAAGGCTCAATGTACCCGTTTATTTGAAGACTATTTTTGTCATCTATCTTATATCGACCAGAAAATGAAATATCATAATGAAATGATTGTAGACGATCAGATTGAAGTGCAAGACCAGTTTTCGCTTCACCGTTCAATGTGCCCTTTCGTGAATTGGAAACGGTGCCGAAGAGATAACCAATATTGGAACCAACGGAAAAATTGTATTTTGGTTTATCCAATATTTTAAATGAAAGTCCGACAAATCCTTTTCCAATCGAACCTGTCCCTGTATAATCAAAAGTAACTGTATCAGAAGCGCTGCCTACAGCTTGTTGTCCAATAAACTCATAACCTCTTCGAGCATAAGGCACCAAGCCAAATGCCAGACCATATCTCTTTCTGAAAGGAACCGCAAATATAAGCTGGTTCAACGAAGCGTAAGGACGGGTATATTGATTGGTTCCTTCAGTAAATTCAGATAGGGAACCATTTATTCCAAAAGAAAATAGGGGATAACCTTTTGTCAAAGATGCAATATTTGCTGAATTGTAATAGGATATCATCGTTGAATCAGCAAAAGCAATGGTACTTCCCCCCAAAGCAAACTGAATGCCATCCGTAGCCAATATCTGGTTGCCAATTCCATAGGAAGAAAAAGGATTCAGTGAGGTGAGCTGGGAGAAACCAACAGCGGTTGACGTGAATGTCAATAAGAACAAGAAACGTTTAAGCATTCAACAAATATATTTCGTAAAGCCCCTTGAGGGTTAAATTTTCGTCTGCAAAGATGTTATTTTTTAGAGGGAAATCAAAGAGTTTAGCATCTCCGCCGGTCACAAAAAACGTTAAGCCTTGATTTCCTTGTAGATAGCTAGAAATGAAATAGTTCAATTCGCCCTGAATACCAAAAATGACACCGGATTGAATGGATTCTGATGAGTTTTTACCAACAAACTCTTTTTGTGCATTATATTCCAATAAAGGGAGTTTGCCTGTAAAATGGTGTAAAGCTTCGTAACGCATCTTCAGACCCGGTGAAATGGATCCACCATTATAATTACCGTGCTCATCAACAAAATCAAACTTGATGCAGGTTCCCATGTCAATGGCAACTTTATTTCCCTTCGGCAATAGCGTTTGAATTGCAACCGCATTGGCCAAACGGTCAAGTCCAAGTGTCTCGGGTGTTTGATAATTTATGTGAATGGGTAATTTGGATTCATGTGAAAATCGAAGCACTTTTTTGAAATCTCCCAAAAAAGAAAGTAAATCTTTTTCTTTTAAAACAGAGGACACAAAAATGTCTGGTTGGTCTACTTTGTCGACGTAATTTTTAAAATCACTCGATTGAATTTTTTTAAACCTCACAATATCAGTTATTTGTCCATTATAAAAATGAGCAACTTTAATCCGCGTATTCCCGGCATCTACTATTATTACTGATTTATTTTGCGACTCCACAGTACAAAGATAAACGGTCAGATGAAAAAAGTATTGAATAAAGTTTGAAGTTTAAATTAACTTTATAACTTTGCCCCCGCTAAGGCTGGTACCTTAGCTCAGTCGGTAGAGCAATGGACTGAAAATCCATGTGTCCGCGGTTCGATTCCGCGAGGTACCACAAAAAGAAAAGGGCGAAAAATTTTTCGTCCTTTTCTTTTTCCCATTCTTTTCCCCTTTTTTTGCTTAAAATTGTCATGATGCAAAAGACACTCATCAAAAATATCAAAGCACTTGTTCAAGTTGGTGAAAACCTTCCAAACCTGAGAAAAGGTGCTGAAATGAAGGAATTACCTCTCATTGAAAATGCCTACTTGGCCCTAGAAGACGGCGTAATCGTAGATTATGGAACGATGGAAGATTGGGGTGGAATTAGCGATTGGCGAGATGTTGAAATCATCGATGCAGAAGGAAAATATGTGCTTCCTGCTTTTTGCGATTCACATACACATTTGGTTTTTGCGAAAAGTAGGGAAGAAGAATTTGTTGATCGTATCCACGGACTTTCTTATGAAGAAATAGCCAGTAAAGGTGGTGGGATTTTAAACTCGGCCCGAAGATTAGCGGAAATGAGTGAAGATGATTTATACGAACAAGCGAAAATTCGTCTTGAACGCATCAAGTCATATGGAACGGGAGCTGTTGAAATCAAATCAGGTTACGGTTTGTCCGTCGAGGCTGAATTAAAAATGCTTCGTGTCATTAAAAGGTTGAAAGAAACATCCAATATTACCATAAAAGCAACATTCCTCGGTGCTCATGCTTTTCCAACGGAATTTAAAGAAAATCACCAAGGCTATATTGATTTGATTATCAAGGAAATGCTACCCCAAATCGCAGCAGAAGATTTAGCGGATTACATTGATATTTTTTGTGAGCGGAATTATTATTCAGTTGAAGAAATGCATCAAGTTCTTGAAGCTGGTGCGCAATACGGACTTCGTCCTAAAGTGCATGTGAATCAGTTTTCTGTTATGGGAGGAGTGCAAAAAGCCATTGAATTCAATGCGCTATCTGTTGATCATTTGGAGGAAATATCAGATGACGACATACGATTATTGAAAAATTCGGAAACTATGCCTACACTATTGCCGAGTTGCTCACATTTCTTGAGTATTCCGTTTGGAAATGCGCGAAAAATGATGGACGAAGGTTTGCCTGTGTCATTGGCAAGCGACTTCAATCCAGGTTCAACACCCAGTGGAAACCTACAATTTGTGTGGTCTTTGGCTTGTGTTAAAATGAAAATGACGCCAGAAGAAGCAATCAACGCGCTTACCATTAACGCCGCTTACGCAATGGGACTTTCCGAAACGCATGGAACGATTTCCTTGGGAAAAAAAACACCATTGATTTTAACGAAGGAAATTCCGTCTTTGGCATACATTCCTTATGCTTTTGGAGATTCGCATGTGGAGCGATTGATTGTTTGAGAAAATTTATTAATTAGATTATTAATTCCATCACGGGCAAAAACCTTCCAGGTACAGAACTTTCTTGTTGGTTGACTATCTGAAATCCTTGTTTCAGGTAAAAGTCTGTGGCAAAAGGTTCAGAGTCTAATGTAATTGTGTTTACCGACAACAGTTTACAGTGTTCCAAGAAATCTTTCATCAATAGCTTTCCAAGTCCCTTTCCAATGAATTCAGGAGCTAGAAATAGGTTGTCTAGTTTTATAGTGCTCGGTTTCACGTGATAAAAAGAGTAATACCCAATAATTTCTTTGTCCTTTTTCAAAACGAAAACTTCCTTTTCCCGAATATAATCTTGAGAAATTGTCAAGTCTTCTTTCCATTTTTCCATTTGTTCGGCAGAATATCCCCAATAACTTTTGGATTGAAAGGTGATTTCTGTTAGGCGAATGAAATCGGATAATTGAGCCGAAAGAATTTTCATGGATGCATAAATTTAGTGAAAATAATTATTGATCCTCGCTCAAGTATGTTTCATGTAATTCTAAAATCCTCGCCATTTTCATTACGTTAACGCTTGTTCTTCGAATGTTTCACTTTCCTTGCCCTACAAACGAGGAAAGCTAGACGCAGAAATCGAATCGAGTGCTCAATTCTATTGGTAAATAACTTAATGAATTAAGTAAGATTTAAGTCTCCTTCTTCGGACCTGCCTGTCGGCCAGACAGGGGGCAATGAAGGAAAAAAAGCTCTTTTTTATAATAAATTGATCTTGCCAATTTTAAACTAAAACTCCATACATCTTGTGAATAACTTCTTCCACATCACGCTTTCAAAACTTCAAATATCTATTAACTTTTCCGCATATTTAAATACAAATTCTCGATAAGAATGGAAACAGAAACGGAAATCAGAATCGAACGCCAACAGAAAACGCAAACTATCAATGCTTTACGCGAGGGAAAAATTCTGCTCGTTCAAGGTCCAAAGGGAATTGGTAAAACAGCTTTTGTTTTGGATGCATTGGAAACGATTACGACACGATACCAATTGCTGGAAAAAACGGATTATCGCGATTTAAATACGGGCGAAAATCTAAAAACCCAGTTGATGACTTACGGGCAAGGTTCGGAATATTTGATTTTAAAAAATGCAGAATACTTGCAACATTTGCAAGCCATTTTGGAACTAGCGCTTTCTGATGACGAATTGCCCAGAATTGTTTTGATTTGCTCTTTCCAAGCGCATATTGATGAATTGCTGTTAGAAGCTTTGCAAGAAGCCGAATTGGTGGTAGAATTGTCGCCTTTTTCATTTTATGAGTTGGCGCAAGTGAAGGGAATGGGAACTCTGGAAAAAGAATTGGAGGAGAGATTGGTTTTTGGTTCATATCCGGCCGTCATCAATAATCCTGAAAATGCGGAGACTATTTTGAATGATTTGGTGGACAATATCCTCGTGGCGCAATTGGGTTCGAATGATCGGATCAACAAGAAAAAACAATTGATTGCTGTTCTGAAAAATCTAGCCTTCGACATGGGCGAAATTATTTCTTTTAACGACATTGGTTTACGATGTGATTTGGACAATGAAACCGTTGAACGTTACATCGAATTATTTGAAAAAGCGAAACTTTTGTATCGTATCAATTCCTATTACGGTGGGCATAAATACGAAATGAAGAAAGGAGTGTCCGTTTATTTCATGGACAATGGCATTCGGAACGCACTCATCAATAACTTCAATTCCATGGAATGGCGGAATGATGCCACACAACTTTGGCGCAATTGGCTCTTCATCGAAAAAATAAAATGGAATCAAAATTTAGGCAAAAAAGTGCGCTATTTTACTTGGCGAACGCATACCAAACAAAGTGTTGATTGCATTGAAATTGAAAACGGACGCATGCGCGCTTACCAAACTTCTTGGACCAAAAAGAAAAGTGTACGCTTCCCAGCGGGCTTTGTCAAAAATTATCCTAACGCCGAGACTTTCCAATTGAATCGAAGCACGTATTGGAGCTTTTTATCTTCTAAAAAATAATGCAAGGACAAAAATTCATTCCAAAAATTGTTGATTTCATACTTGAAAAAGAATGGGATTTGAACGATATTGTGCTAGTTCTACCTTCGCTAAGAGCAGGAAAATATTTAGAAATTGAGCTGGCTTCTCGTTTCGATAAACCCATTTTTTCGCCGGAAATAATTACTATCGATAAATGGATCAAAGACGCAAGTACGTTTCAAGTGGTGGACAATTTGACCATACTTTTCGAATTGTATCAAGTTCACCTCGAAATAGAAACAGATCCGACCGACCGACAATTTGATGCTTTTTATCAATGGGCCAATACACTCCTAGCCGACTTTGAAGAAATAGACAAATACCGCGTTGACCCAAAGCAACTTTTTAAAAACTTAAAAGATGTAAAAGACATTGAGAATTGGAGTTTTAATAATGAAGTTTTAACCCAACAGCAATTGAAATTCTTGGCTTTTTGGGAACTTTTGCCGCAGTACTACAACGGTTTGCACGAGAGACTTGCTAAGAAAAATTGGGCATACAGCGGAATGGCTTTTCGCGAAGTATCGGAAAAAATAGAATTGGTTTCACCTGCCAACGACAAACGACAATTTATCTTCGCTGGTTTCAATGCGCTTTCGCTTTCTGAAATGACCATCCTCCGCAAATTGCATGTGAAAGGTAGAGCGCACATTCTGCAAAACATCGATCAATTTTATTACGAAGCCAAGCACCACGAAGCAGGATATTTTCAGCGTAAACTCAACACATTTTTAGAGAAAAAAGCAGATCATTTCATGGAAAATGACATGCTCACGGAAGAAAAGAAAATCCAAATCATTCAGTGTGCGCAAGGGATTGCTCAGGTAAATACTGCCTCAACGCTTTTGTCGAAAATGTCGCCTAAGGAATTGGATGACACACTTTTACTTCTGGCAGACGAAACTTTGGCGGGACCCATGATGAAAAATTTGCCGCTCAATATTCAAAAGGCCAATATCACCATGGGTTTGCAATTACGCGATACATCGGTGAAATTATGGGTGGATTTATTGTTCTCCGTTCAAGAAAATTTCGAACGTTTCAAAACCAAGAGTTTATACCATAAAGACTTGTTCAAATTGTGGCAACATCCTTTTTATCAAACTTTTGTCGATGAAAAAACGGCTTTGGCTCAGCGTGAAATAGAGATGCGAATTGTCCGCAAAAACAGAATTTTCCTCTCACCCAATAATCTGGAATTGAAGCATCCGGTTTTGGAAAAAATGATGAACTTAATTTCAATGCCATGGAATGGAGATTTCCGAAAAGCATTGAATATTATGCGATTACTGAATCAATTGATATTCGGCAACTTACAAGAAGAAAACGATTTCGAAAAAGCCATTTTAAAAAGTTTTGAAAAAGCGGTAATGAGTTTTCACAATACGGTAAAAGATGATTTACCCGAAATGGGCATTCGAATTTTCAAACAATTGTTTCAGCAACATTGGGGCAAACACCGAATTGCATACGAAGGAACACCTACCGAAGGACTTCAAATGATGGGACTTTTGGAAACGCGTTTATTGGATTTTAAAAATATCATTTGTCTCGGTTTAAACGAAGGAAGCATGCCGCCCAACAATCCTATTCAGACCTTAATTCCCATGGATTTGCGCTTGGGTTTCGGAATGCCGACAACACGCGATAAACAAGGACTTTTCGCACATCATTTCTATCGTTTGTTGCATAAAGTTGAAAATCTGACCATCACGCACAGCACCATGGGTGAAGAGTTGCATGCTGAACCGAGCCGATACATTCAGCAAATTGTCCTCGAATGGGGTCGATTGGCCAAGAATGTAAAGATTGAACAGCGGACCTATTCGCTCAAGGCATCGCCCGTTAAAATTCAATTGGATGAAGTGCAAAAAACACCAGAAATTTTCGAAAAGTTAGATCATATTTTAGCTTCTTCAGTTTCGGCCAGTGCTTTGAACAAATATTTGACTTGTCCCTTGGATTTTTATTACCGTTACATCCTCGAATATGGCGAGGAAGATGAGGTAGAGGAAGAAATGAATAACAGTACTTTAGGTACGATTATTCACCATGTTTTGGAGATTTTATATGAACCATTTGCGCATTTTGATAGCGACGGAAACCCGAAGGAAAATCCGAAAATGCTTTTGCCTTTGGACATCACGCGAATGGAAGGGGAGTATCAAAAAATGATACACGAAGAATTCAAAAAACATTATGACAATGATGAAAAATCGTTTCTCATTGGTAAGAACTATTTGAGTTACGAAATGGCGATTTCACTCACCAAGCAATTTTTGCAGAAAGAAAAGGAAATGCTCATGCAAGTTGGAAAACCATTGATGATTCACACTTTGGAAAGAAAACTAGAGGCCGAACTGACCTTAACAATTTGGGGCAAGAAAAAGAAAATCAACCTCAAAGGATTTGTAGACAGAATGGATGGTTTCGATGAAAAAATCAGGATAGTTGACTACAAAAGCGGTAAGGTAAAGCAAGAAGATTTGATAACGAGACAAACGAAGGTTGCCGACACGGATTATCTTTTTGGTCGCGTTGCCAAAGACAACAAAACCTATTTTCTTCAATTGTGGATTTACGCGTATTTATTCAAACACAATTTTGGCTATTTGCCCAATGAGGTCACGATTATTTCTTTTGTCAATTATCCAGAAGCGCCCTTGTCGCTATTCACCGGAGACATGTCACTAGAAGATTTTGTGGATGAATTGCCAAAAGTCCTCACCCAAATTTTAGAGGAAATGTACAGCGACCAACCTTTTGTGCACAACCCAAGAGAGCAATACATTACGTATTGTGATTATTGTGGATGATAAAACTTTGCCTTCGACTCCGCCCCGCCTGCCAAAGGGCAAGGCGGCAGGTCAGTCTGCGTTTTAAGCGTTACTATTAATCGTGGGCTCAGCCTAAGTCGAATTTGTGTGGGCTGAGCCCCGATAGTTATCGGGGTCGAAGCCCAAAACAAAAAAAAATCCTGTCGTGCATCTAAGAGGAAGTGATGCATGACAGGATTCTGCTTAAATAAAACCTTACTACTATGACGTAAGAAAAGTCAAAGGGTTGGCTATATTTTGAAAAAAATTAATAAAGTGCTCTTTTTAAGGCAGTTCGGTAATCTTTTATTTCTTCTCTATTGATTTTGTGATCGGCACGAAGCAATAAATTCAGCAAATAAGAAAGGTTTTCAGTCTCCTCAACTTCGATAGGATATTCGTTTCCTTCTTCATCTTCGTCGTATTGACCTTCCACATCAAAAGTTCCTTCCTCAGCGATGTATTCGTACATCAATCGTAGGACTTTCGTTACCAATGGATCTTCTTCTTGTTTCGCTATCTCGCGTAAGCTTTTTAAATCATCAACAAGACCTTTGGCAGCAACACCTGATTTATCTACGTTTTTGATGATTTCTTCTAATTTTTTATTTCCTGCTTCGGTTTTCATTTTCTTCTATTAATCACGCCGTAATCGGCTAAATTCGAGCACAAATGTAAACAATTGATGAGATATATGAAGAAGATATATTGAAGAGAATTGCATTTTTTTCGCCTTTACACAATCTTATGCTCTGTACACAGTATTTTGTTTGCATTTTATACAGACAAAATGTCGGCTAAGTTCACGAATGTTTATTTTTGTAAAAAGAACCCAATTTGATTCAACTCGTTTTTAAAGCTGTCGTTACAGGATTTGTTCTAAGCATTATGATAGGACCTGTATTTTTTGTGCTTTTGGAAACCAGTATCAAAAAAGGAGTTAGAGCGGCTTTGGCATTCGATTTTGGTGTGCTACTGAGCGATTGCCTGTATATCATGATCGCCTATATTTTTTATTCTGAAGTGAGAGATCTAGCTGAAGGCAGTAATCAGTATTTGGTAAAAATTATTGGCGGCGTTTTGTTTTTAGGTTATGGAGTCGCGACTTTTTTCAAAAAAACTACGGGTGTGAAAAAAGATGCGGACGGCAACCTTGTCAAAGAATCAAACGACTATAAAATGCTGGCACTCAAAGGGTTTTTATTGAATTTCGCCAATCCTTTGGTTATCTTTTATTGGTTTTCAGTCATGACCTTAGCCGAAAAAAGCGATGGAATGGAGACAGCACCTTTGTTTACCTTTTTGGTCATCATCTTGGTTACCTTTTTTGGATTTGATATCCTGAAAATTTTTGGAGCGAAACGCTTACGACCATTGGTGACCAATAATGTGTTGAAAGGCTTGAACCGATTAATTGGTATTGTTTTTGTCGGTTTTGGTTTGTTCCTCGTGATCCAAGGATGGCTCAAAGCCATGTAACTTCATGGCTGATTTTACGTTTTCACTCTTAAATAAATAGTTACCCAAAGATGTATACCCAAAAAATAATTGCCTTTTTTGTTTTCTTGTGTTTTTCAAGCATGATTTCAGCTCAAGAAATCAAAAAAGAAAACCTAACGAAAATAAAAAATACGTATTACGATTATAACAAAATCCAAACGGAGTCTTCGGGTCATTATTACAAAGATGAGTTGGGTGAAACCACTGAAAAACATGGTAAATGGATGTATTATGACCGCTACGGCACACTCATCGAGTTGCGGAATTATTACCGTGATAATTTGTACGGCCAGGTTTTGCTTTACTATCCGAACAAAAAAATACGCCAAGAAGGTTATTTTATTTTCGACAATCAAGACTCAGTATATCGTGAGTGGAATGAAGCTGGAAATCTTGTTACGGAAGGATATTATAAGATGGGAAAACCTGTCGGAGAATGGCGTTACTTCTATTTAGATGGACGCTTGAAGTCAGTGGAACAATTGGCGGATGGAGTGAATTTAATGTATGAGTTCTATCTACCAGATTCCTTGCATACCCAAACCGTTAAAGATGGAAATGGCGAATTGTCAACCTTTTATGCCACAGGAAGTTTAAAAGAATATTACAGCTATAAAGGCGGACTAAAAAACGGCCCATTCGAAGAATACAGCATTTATAAATATCCTGTTTTGACAGGTGAGTATAAAAATGGCGAAAAAGAAGGAGAGTGGAAATATGCCTATTACACGGGCGATACCGAGAAAATCAGTCATTATAAAGACGGATTGTTGGACGGTGCTTACCAATATTTTTACGACAATGGCCAAGTGAACGTTGAAGGTCAATATCTGAAAGGTCAAAAAACGGGAAAATGGAATTGGTACACGAATTCCGGTCAAAAAGACCAAGAAGGCTATTTCGTCGATGATTTGCAAGATGGAAAATGGATTTTTTATTTCCCGAATGGACAAGTTTCCTATAATGCCGAATTTAAAAGAGGAGAAAAGCACGGATTTTGGTCCTATTTCTACCAAGATGGCAGCAAATTTAAAGAAGGATATTTTTCCAACGACGAGAAAGATGGCGATTGGAAGACTTGGTATGAGAATGGAAAATTGCTCATGGAAGGAAGATATGCCAAAGGAAAAGAAGAAGGTGAATGGAAAAACTATTGGGACAATGGCAAGCTAAAAAACCTGTCCTTTTTTAAAGCAGGAATGCTCAACGGGGCATGGGAATCTTACCATAAATCAGGCTTACCGAGCTTGAAAGGCGAATACAAAGACAACAACAAAACGGGTGAATGGACTTCTTTTTTCGATAATGGACGACCGAAAGAAGTGATTACCTACAAAGTGATCACCACAAAATCTATAATGAATTACAGTATCATGAAAGATTTTGAGCGAACGGACAGCGAACGTCACGGCAAATACATCTCTTATTCTCAGAAAGACTTCAAATTGCTAGAAACTGGCAATTACAAAAACGGCGAAAAAGACGGGGAATGGATAGCATATCACCCAGGCGGAAAAATGTCAGCTGTTACCTCTCATTTCAAAGACGGACAACTGCATGGCGTGCAACAGCAGTATGATCGAAGAGGAATTCTAGTCTCCGAATTGGATTACAAAAACGGTCTCCGCGATGGCTATTTCATAGTCTACGACAAAAAAGGAAAAGTGGTTGTGGAAAAGCGATACAAGGATGGTTTGGAGATTATTGAAGGTTCTGCTACGGGAACGGGGTTTGATCCGAAATGACGATGTTTTTGTGAACTATCAGAGTATGCGATCTCAGAGGATTGAAGGATACAAACTTTCTGAATCCCACGTGCCAACTCTCAGCATTTAGTTTTTATTTCAAAGAAAGCCAAACTTAAGCTCATGAGTATCGCTGGGAAAATAATAAAGGCAGCGAACTAAATCGGTGACCTACCTTCGCTGTGACGCACTGATAAACACAGTTCACCTACCTTCATTCTCCGCACCCTAGCATGTGAAGCATAAACATAAAAGTTGTTACCAACGTTTTACTCAATAATCACCTCTCGCCATCGTTCACTTTCCGCAAAATCTTTAACAACTTCATTTCTTTTTAAAAGTAAGTTTGTCATATATTTTTTTAGAAACATTTCGTCCGCAATTCTACCGAGAATACCACAAGGTGAAACATAATCAAAGTAATCTGTCATTTGTGTTCCATTTAGATTTTGATTAAAATGATGTTCGTGTTTGAATGATTTAAATACTCCTTTTACCATTTCATCAGTAAAGAAGTGTGGGCGGTCGTATTGAGTAATTTTGGAAGTTAACTTTTGATATAAACCAAAATGTTTAGCCCTCCATGTTACATATTCATCCTTTTCTATTAAACCACTAGTTTTCCCATCAATTGCTGTCTCATTTGTGTGTTCTGTTGAAATTTTGTGCAAATCAATACTTCTTGATAAATCAAAAACGATTTCTATACCTGCGCGTATTTCAGTTGTTAGCTCTATTCTGGGCATTTGGTGTTTTACATTTGCATTTCAACATATTCTAAAATAATTTGGTTTAGCCATAAATGCCTTTACCACTTTCTGTAAATCCTCCTCTTTTCTTCTTAATTATCTTGTCCCGTTTTCTTCATGTCATTGTTTGACAACCTTAAATGTTTTCTTGTCAATCGTTACAAAGTAAATTCCGTTTTCAAGTGATGAAAAATCAATGTGGAAAACGTTGGTATTTGATGATTTATCTGTTAAAATGGTTTGTCCTGCCATAGTCTGTACTGTGTATGTTTTATCAATAAATTTATTGTCCGAATAAATATTTATGCCTGAAGCTGTGGGATTTGGATAGATTGAAAATTCGTGATTGTCTTGAATTTCATTTATGCTCGTTGTAATTGCGGATGTTAGCATATAGGTCCAAACCGAATTGTTTATTGAACTGAATTTAACAGTCGAATTATGGTAGAGAATAGCAATTCCAGGAGTTTGAGTTGTATAAAGACAATGGGAATTACTATAAGGAGAGCCAGAAAAATCAACGAAGGTCGTGTCGTATAAGGGGTAAAGTCCCAAGCCTTGAAGGTTGATTAGTTGATCATTAAACGGCACAATTTCATCCAATAAACTCAAATAGGCGAAGTGTTTATTCATTGCCGTAACACCTGAAGTCCTTAACCAATTTCCAGAATTAGAAAAAAAGTTGCTATAATCATTAGGGCTTGAAAACATAAGAACTCTTTCTGCAGCATTAAATTTCGCAAAATAACAAGCGTGTCCGCCACCTTGCGAATGTCCGCCAACGGCTATTTTGGACCAGTCGAGTGTGGTAGAATTAATTAAATATTGACTCCAGTTTTGTCCAGGATATGTGATGTTCAAATAATTTATCAACTTAACACTTCGGGTATAGATAGAATTTAATGTATCAACGTTTACATCAGGACTGACTGGTGTTCCATAACATACTTCCTGTCTGTATTTATTGAAAACCATACTGTCAGAACTATTTGCTAAACTCGCTGCTGCCACTGTATTTGGATACGAGAGGTTTATTACATCATAACCAAGGTTTCCAGCAAAGTTGCTTATGGTTTGGTAGGATTGAGTATTACTTCCTGTACCGCCGATAAATAGGAATAGTTTATTAATATTTGTTGTCGTATTTCTAACCACCAAATTACTGTCTTGAACGGCAGCATAATTTATGTCTGTCTGAATTGGATTTACATAGAATGTATTGATTTGCGAAAAACAACTCATTCCGGTCAGAAAGATCAATATTGTCAATATGTTTTTCATCCTTGTCTTTTTTTAGGCTTACAATTAATCTCTATTTATCTTTTGTTCCAGCACTTAAACCCTTATTCGCTATTTACCTTGTCGTGTGCGGGTGTTATTAAAATCTATCTTTAGAGTAGAAACGAAATAGCCCAAACCACAACAAAAATTAAAAACCCTATAAAGGTAATAGTTTGAATTTTCTTATTTATAGCCCAATCATATATAAAAAGTGAAATAAAAAAAGAACTCCAGATACCCAAAAAAGTATAGTCCCAGCTCAAATCACTTACAAGTAATGCATTCAGAAAAGAATGTCCAATTGCTCTGCCTAAAATTGGCCCCAGCATATAAAAGCTTGCTATAATAACGAATCGCTTATGTTCAGCTGTGTTTTTTCTTTTGAGATATGACAGTGTTACAAAAATGGCAAAGCCTAACATAAGAAATCTATTGGCTCTAGCTTCAGGCGACATGTTACTCCATCCATTGTAAACGACAATGAAAATGTATAACGTACTTATGAATACTCCAATCGCTGCAATTAATCCTGCCATTCCAAGCTTCATGTGAGCTTTGTAGTTTTCCTTTTTTATAAAGTTGGTTTGGATAACAAGAATAACAAACCAGGCAAAACAAAATAATCCATGAATTATAAACTTGGGATCGCTGTTACTTTTTTGCCCCACATCGGTTATCAAATTGTCAGAGAATGCAAGTATTGATAGAAAGAGTAGTAAAATACTGATAACTAAAAAATAATGCTTTTTCATGCCGCTATTATAATTTTACTTTGACGTGATGCATAACGGTTTGCAGATTTGCGATGGGCGGGATTTTTACCACAAATGTTTATGCGGAGCACAAAACTTTCGGCTACCACAAAACTGTCTGCGGAGCACGAAACCCCGCCTATTGCAAATGTGCTGTGTGTGCCCTGCATGAGCAGAGCAACACGCTTAGTGAAGCTCTAATAAATATTTGAAATTGCAAATTTTATTTGTGAAAAGCAAGCGTGTGATTTTCCAGAGGGTTAAAGTCCCTTAATTGCGAGGTTTAACAGCCT
>JBGSIB010000046.1:0-153826 GCA_041751955.1 Crocinitomicaceae bacterium | reverse complement strand
TGGATCTGAATCATTTGTCAATACTGAAATCGTAACTGTTGGTGAATCCTCAGGGATACTTACCAAGTCATCTACAGCAATCGGTGCCACATTTGGCTCATCCACAACTGGACTTACCGTAACGACGATATAAGCTGAATCACATTCAATTGGTGAACCTGTATCACATATTACGTACAATACAGAGTCTTGACCTGTGAATCCTGGATTCGGAACATAATTTACGATTCCATTCGGGCCAACAACTGTAAATGTTCCGTTTGGTGTAACTCCATTCGTTATCGTTACATTAAGTGTATCGCCATCTGCATCAAAATCATTCGCTAGTGGATTGATAACGACTAATGGTGTTCCTACAACAACTGTTGCTTGATCTGTATTCGCTACTGGTGGGTTGTTCCCCGGACCTGTTGTGTCCACAACAACTACATAAATTGTATCTGAATCACACAATACATTCACTACATAAGGACTCAAATCACAAACTGTGAAAGGAATCGTTATTGTTCCTGGGCCAAAGCCTGGAGGAGGTGTTACCACGATTGCTCCAGTTCCTGTTATGGAAATTTGTGTCAATGGCTCAGAAGCTGGACCGTATGACGTATATGTCAATGGATTATTCTCAGGATCAGAAGTTCCTGCTCCAACGTTTACAGCAACTGGCGAACCTATTGGCGTAACAACCGTTACTGGCGATGTTGTTGGTGCATCGTTTACACAGTTGATATTCACCGTTATAAACGTAATATTAGATGTCGTTCCTAAATTATCATTTACTGTATAATTGATCGTACAAGGAACACCACATAAGTTTGGACTTGGAGAGAAAGTCACATTTCCAAATGCATCGACTATCCAAATTCCACAACCATTATTAAATGTAGTTTGAGTACCAGCAGTAGTTGGGTCTAAATCAACTGTGCTTACATTAACTGTTCCATCTGGATCTGAGTCATTTACTGTAACATTGAATGTTATTGGTGTATCTTCATTAGTCGATGTTGTATTTGGAACTGCTACTGGTGGAATATTTGGATTTACTGTTACAAAAATTGTATCGAAACCACAAAGAACTGGTGTTGGGAATCCATCATCACAAATCTCTACAACAACTGTATCCAAACCAGACCAACCTATATCTGGGGTATAAATAAATGTTCCATTCGGATTGATAGTAATTGATCCGTTTGAAGGTCCCGAAACTGGAATTAAAGTAACAATCAAGTTTCCATCAACATCTGTATCGCCCGGTCCCGTCACATCGCCACCAGCTGGAGTATTCATATTGGTAAATACCAATTCATTATCAAGAACAGGTGGGTCATTTACAGGAAGAACACATACTGTAATCGTTGCTGAATTAGATATTGCACCATCATCATCAAGAACGGTGTAATTGATAGAGAAACATCCTGTATCGTTCAAAGCTGGGGTAAATGTCACATCACCTATTAAGTTGACATTCCAAGTTCCACCTGTAGATGAAGCTAAATCTAATACAACTGTTGAAGAATCAATAAATCCATTTACATCCGTTTCAATATCATTTCCTGTTATGTTAAACGTAATTGGCGTATCTTCAAGGGTTGTTGTATCATCATCCACTGCTATTGGAGCGGTAGAAGGATCAACGGTAATGAAGAGCGTATCATTGATGCAAATTATTGGTGTTGGAGTACCATCGTCACAAACTAGAACAACAACTGTATCATTTCCAATAAATCCGAACGGAGGAGTATATGTGAAGTCACCATTCGGTGCTATTATAAACGTTGCACCTGGAACTTGAGGTCCAGAAACTGTTGAAGTAACTGAAAGATTTCCATCCACATCCGAATCATTCGTCAATACATTATCGATGATTGGATCACCTTGTAATGTCGTATAGAATTCATTCACTACAGTTGCCGTGTCATTCACTGGAAGAACAGTAACAGTTACCGTTGCTACATTTGAAATAAGCAAACTAGTATCGCAAACCGTATAGAAAACCGTTGCTACTCCTGTAAAGTTAAGAAGTGGAACAAAAGTCAAGTTGCCTAAAGCATCCAAAGACCAAGTTCCAAAGGCATTCGTAATTGATGTTTGAACACCGGGAGTTACAGTATCTAAATCTGTCGTTTGTGGCAACAAGAAACCGTCAATATCATAATCATTGGCTAAAATATTGAACGTAATTGGCGTATCCTCAAGCGTTGTTGTATCATCATCAACTGCAATCGGCGCGTCATTTACTGAAGTCATATTGAAGAATAACGTATCCGTAGCACAAATTGCGGGTAAAGGAATACCTTGATCACAAACCGTTACCACCACAGTGTCTACTCCAACAAAGTTAGGTGCTGGTGTATAAGTAAAGTTTCCTAAAGTATCGGTTACAAAAGTACCACCACTAGTCGGACCATAAACAAGATTAGTATCTACGAGCAATTGCGTTCCATCTGGGTCATTATCCGATGAATTCGTCAATAAATTTCCTATTAATACAGAGTCTTCGGCGATAGTATAAATATCGTTGAAAACAAATGGAGGATCATTAACTGCATCTATAGTTACATAAATAGTTGCAATATTTGAAACTGCGCCATCGTCATCTAGTACCGTGTAAGTCAACGAATCTGTACCATTAAAGTTTGTATTAGGAGTGAAAGTCACATTTCCTAAAGCATCTACGGACCAGTTACCGCCACTTGTTGTTGCTGTTGTGGTAATTCCTCCTCCAGGAACTAAATCCACTGAATTGACTTGAACTGTTCCATCTAAGTCAGTATCTATTCCTCCTCCCGGTATACCGGTAACCACGTTGACAGTTACTTGGTTATCCTCGACGCCTGTAACTGTATCATTCACTGCAACTGGCGGTATATTAACCAATCCTGGTGTCGAAGTTGAGATATTATTCGATGTATTTGGGTCAACTTGATTACCAGTAATATTGGCTGTATTGGTATATAGTCCTGTTGGCAAAACTACTACAGTAATAGCCAATGTATCCACTTGACTTAAGGTCATTACCCCAACTGTCCAAACTGAACTTACTTGAGAATAAGTGCCTTGAGTTGTAGATATTCCACCTGGTACAATCGCATATCCAGAAGGAATTGTGTCAAATACTTGAACTTGAGATGCAGGACTTGGTCCGAAATTCGTAGCGACAACAAAGAAAGTAATTGTATCTCCAACGGAAGGAGCATTGTTATCTACCGTTTTGAAAACTGCTAAATCTGTAACAGGAATAGGCGTTGGAGCGATAGACGAAATATTATCTGTGGTATCTGGGTCAAGTTCAATACCATCTACTGTTGCTGTATTGACGTATGTTCCACTTGCAAGAACTGTTGCTGTTATCGTTAATGATACTGGCGAACCAACATTTACTGTTCCTACGTTCCAAAGGCCTGTAACATTATTGTAACCAGCAGAACTAGAACTACTAAAACTATATCCAGTTGGTAGTATATCATTTACAATCACTCCAGTCGCTTGGCTTGGTCCTGCGTTGGCAACTGTAATCGTAAAGTTAACATTCGTTCCAACTAAAGGATTTGGTGGAGAAACTGTTTTTACAACACTCAAATTTGAAATTGGAACAGGTACAGGTATTACGCAAGAATTATTGTTCGCAATATTCGGATCAACCTGATTCCCAGAAATTGAGGCGCAATTTTGGTAATTGCCCGTCGCATTCACTGTTGCTACAATTGTTAATGTGCGAGTAATACCATTATTAAGCGTTCCAATCAACCAATTTCCAGTAACGTTACTGTACGTTCCTGCCGTTACGGTATGTGAAACGTAAGTATAACCATTTGGTAATAAATCACTAACTAGAACACCTGAAGCATTACTCGGCCCTGCGTTCGATGCAGCAATCGTAAAAGTAATTGTACCGTTAACATTTGGTGTTAAATTTGATGCCGTTTTTACAACACTTAAATTGGTTTGAGGAATTGGCGTTATTGTAACACAAGCTGTATTATTCGATGTATTTGGATCAGTTTGGGCACCTGCAATTGTTGCACAATTTTGATAAGCTCCAGCAGCATTTACAGTAGCTGTTATAGTCAAAGTCTGTGTCGAACCGTTTGTTAAGTTTCCAATATTCCAGATTCCTGTACCACTTGTATAGGTGCCGGTAGTCGTTGTAGATGAAACATAAACATAACCGCTTGGCAATAGATCCGTAACATTTACCGATGTTGCGTCACTTGGTCCAACATTAGTTGCTTGAATTGTGAAAATCACATTACTTCCAACTGCTGGTGCAGAGATATTTACAGATTTACCAACCACTAAATTAGCCAAAGCCGATGGCACCGGAGAAGCAGTTCCACAATTATTTCCAGCAATTGGATCAGCTTGACTTCCAGTAATACACGCCGTATTTGAGTAATTGCCCGAAACCAACACTGTGGCTTCGATTGTTAAGGTTGCTGTGCTAGGTCCTGCCATCGAGCCAATTGGCCAAACTCCTGTTGCACTATTATACGCACCAGTTGTTGTTGTGGCATTAACGAAGGAATATCCTGATGGCAAAAGGTCGTTCACAATAACACCTGTTGCGTTGCTTGGCCCATTATTAGTCGCCACAACAGTGAAAATAACATTTGTACCGACTGTAGGGTTGGTAACGTTCACTGTTTTTATAATAGACAAATCGCATTGCGGTGTAGGAACTGGTGTTGTACAAGCAGTATTGTTAGCGCTTACTGGATCAACTTGAGCGCCCGTAATTGAAGCACAGTTTTGGTATGGTCCAGTAGGATTAACGCTAGCATTGATTGTTAAAACAGTATTTGAACCTCCTGCAAGATTACCAATTGTCCAAATACCAGTGCCAGCATTATATACTCCTGATGGCGAAGCTGAACTGAATGTATATCCTACAGGTAATAAATCTGTAACAGATACACCTGTTGCACTGCTCGGTCCAGCATTAGAAGCCGTAAGGGTAAAGGAAACAATTCCTCCTACATTTGGCGTTGCCGTATTCGCAGTTTTTGTAATACTCAAATCTGTTTGAGGAACCGGAACTGGAGTTACACAGGCATTGTTATTTCCATTTGATGGATCTGCCTGTGAACCGCCTATCGATGCACAATTTTGATAAGGTCCATTTGGATTTACAGTAGCTGTAATATTCAAAACTGAATTGGAGCCACTATTCAAAGTTCCAATAGTCCATACGCCAGAAACTCCATTGTATTGACCAAGAGGTGCAGCTGATACAAATGAATATCCAGCAGGCAAAAGATCATTTACTATAACACCCGATGCATTGTTAGGTCCTGCATTTGATGCAGTCAAAGTAAACACAACTGTACCTCCAACATTAGGTGTACTATTATCTACCGTTTTGGTAATACCAAGATCTGTTTGCTGAACTGGCACCGGCGTTATACATGATGTATTGTTCCCGGTACTTGGGTCATTTTGACTTGCCCCAATAGTTGCACAGTTTTGGTAAGGTCCTGTCGGGTTGACTGTTGCTACAATAGATAATGTAGCATTCGAGCCATTTGGTAAATTAAAGCTGTCCCAAGTTCCTGTAATTGGATTATAATTTCCTTGAGCCGTAGCGTGTGTCACATACGTATATCCTGCAGGCAAAAGGTCCGAAACGGATACAGAAGTTGCGTCACTTGGCCCTGTGTTTCCAGCAGTGAGTGTAAATGTAATATTTCCTCCAACTAAAGGTGAGGCTGTACTCGCTGTTTTTACTATATTAACATTGGCTTGAGGTGTTGGTCCCGGAATAACAGTTGAACAATTATTTCCTGGTGTAGGATCCGCTTCAACCCCTGTTATACAAGCTGTATTCGCATAATTCCCAGTTGCATTTACAGTTGCCGTAATCGTTAAAGTTTGATTCGTTCCATTAGCCGGCATAGAACCAATGGTCCAAACACCTGTTCCTGCATTATAAGATCCTTGTGATGCCACTGGTGGAGAAATAGCTGATATTGTATAACCTGAAGGTAATAAGTCGGTAACTGTTATGCCTGTTGCAGGACTCGGTCCGGCATTATTTGCAGTAATAGTGAATACAACTGAACCACCCACATTAGGATTAGAAGGTGTTGCAGTTTTTACTACACCCAAATTCGTTTGAGGAATTGGAACTGGTGTTGTACAAGAAGTATTATTACCACTGTTTGGGTCACTTTGTGCAGATGAAATAGTTGCACAGTTTTGGTATGGACCTGCTGGGTTTACCGCTGCTTGGATAAATAAACTTTGCGTTACTCCTGAAGCCAGGTTACCTATAGTCCAAACTCCTGTTCCAGAGTTATACGAACCTAAGGTTGAAGTGAAAGAGATATATGAATAACCTGCAGGTAATAAGTCAGTTACACTAACTGATGTTGCTGGACTCGGTCCGTTATTTGTTGCGTTAATCGTAAATGTCAAGATACTCCCAACCTCTGGTGTTCCTGAACTTGCTGATTTAACAACTGATACATCTGAAACGGATGTTGGCGTCGGTGTTATACAAGAAGTATTATTTGCGACACTTGGATCTCCTTGAGCACCCGTTATAGTTGCACAATTCTGATAAGGACCAACCGCATTTACTGTAGCCGTAATTGTCAAAGTCGCACCCGGTCCAGTATTTAAAGTTCCTATATTCCAAACACCTGTCCCGGAGTTGTAAGTGCCAATGGAAGCAACCGCGCTAGAAAATGTATATCCCACCGGTAATAAATCTGTAACAGAAACACTTGTTGCATTGCTAGGTCCATTGTTACTTGCAGTTAAAGTAAATGTAACTGATGTCCCTACATTTGGTGTTAAAGTAGATGCTGTTTTCACAATTGACAAATCAGCTTGAGCTGTCGGAGTTGGAGTTGAAGTTGAGCAGTTGTTTCCTGAATTTGGATCCACTTGGGCAGCGGCAGTAATACACGCGGTATTTGCATAATTACCACTTGCTAAAACCGTTGCTTGAATTGTCAATGTTGCTGAATTACCTGGTCCTGTTCCAGTAAGTGAGAATCCACTCCAAACACCAGTTCCACTGTTATATGAACCAGTTGACGCTACAGGAGTTCCAAACAAAATATATCCAGTAGGCAACAAATCTGTAACAGAAATGCCTGTTGCATTGCTTGGGCCGTTGTTCGTTGTTGTAATGGTAAAAGTTACAACTGATCCTACATTTGGTGTAGGATTGTTTACTGTTTTATTTAAACTTAAATCAGCTTGAGCAACAGGCACAGGAGTAACACAAGAAATATTATTCGCTGGTGTAGGATCTGTTTGTGTAGCCGAAATATTTGCACAGTTCTGATAAGTACCTGAAGCATTAACAGTTGCTGTAATTGCCAAAGTTGGTGTTGCACCGATCGCCAAACCTCCAACGTTCCAAACGCCTGTTCCAGAATTATACGTTCCTGTAGAAGCAACGTGACCTACGTATGTATAACCGGAAGGTAAAAGATCATTAACATTAACGCCTGTTGCAGCGCTTGGCCCTGCATTTGAAGCAGTGATTGTAAATGTAATTGTCGAACCAACATTTGGTGTTAAAGTACTTGCCGTTTTTACGACTCCTGTATTGGCATTTGGATCAACAGTTAATGTACGCGCTGTTGAAGTCAAATTTGTACATAGGTACGTTGAACTCGTAATTAAAACTCTAAATTGATTGTTATTACTTCCAGCAGGAACATTAGATAAATTCAATGTCGCTGTTGTAACTCCGCTATATGCAGGAGCCGCGCCACCATTACTTAAATTCGTCCAACTTGTTCCACCATTATTGCTTATCTGCCATTGATACAATAAGGTAGATCCTGTTGCGATAACTGTAAACGAACCACTACCATTAGTTCCAACCGATAAGTTTGAAGGCTGTGTAGTTATAGACCCTGGTGTTCCAGGTGTGGTCACATTCGCATTTGTTCCTGTGTAACCATTAGTCACAGAAGTACCAGTTACAACGCCATTTACATTTACAATTGTAGGATTATTTCCTAGAACACCGTTGTTGTTTTGATCGGTAAATCCAGCTTCGATGACATCGTTACATCCGTCAGCATCAGAATCAAGATTCAAATAATTTGGTGTTCCGTTACTTCCAAAATCTAATGGAGTTGTTCCAGCACCAGCTGAAGTTGGGATACCATTTGTAGCATTATTATTGACGTTATTATCGTCATCATTGGCCGTACCGTTTCCATCTGAATCAATACCACCCGCTTCAAGCACATCATATATACCATCATTATCTGAATCGTAATCGAATTCATTAATTATACCATCTAAGTCAAAATCATAACGATCATCGACACCGTCGCCATTAATATCAATATGACCAGGGAAAGATGGGTCTAAATAATTTAGAATTCCGTCTCCATCTGAATCTGCAAGAGGTTCAGGGAAACCACCGTTCTCAACAGTATCTAAAATACCGTCATTGTCGTCATCTAAATCAACTAAATCTGGAACACCGTCGTTATCGTGATCACTGAAAGTAGCATCTCTCCAATCTACATCTCCACCTGCATTGACATCAGCGTCATTATCCGGGAAATTGTTAAACTGTGTATTGTCGTAAATACCATTCGGATCAGCGTATCCAGTGCTAGGTGTAGCATCAGTTGCGTTATCCAAACCATCTTTATCTGTATCCAATCCTGAAAGTGTAATACCTGCTTCTGCAGTATCGTTGCCACCTTCATTGTCAGAGTTTAAATCCAAATAATCAGGGTTATCTGTTCCATCCGTATTTTGAGGTGTAAGACCGCCAGTTTCATAGGCATTGTCCAAACCATCATTATCAGAATCAATACCAGTTGGAGGAATATAACCTAAAGTGGATTGTGCCTCGATATTGTCTGGAATACCATCACCATCCGAATCCAAGTCACATTGGTTGATGATACCATCTAGATCAAAGTCATATCGATCATCAACTCCATCAAAATTTGAATCGATAAATCCAGCCGCAGTTGAATCCAAGAAATTAGGAATATTATCACCATCAGCATCTGCCATTGGGTCAGGCAGACCTAAATATTCAATAACGTCCAAAATACCATCATTGTCGTCGTCAATATCGATATCATTATTAACACCGTCATTATCTTTATCACAACTTGGGGTAATCATAGAGATAATTCCGGTTGATAATTCGCTAACATAAAACCATGTGTTAATGGTTCTATTGTTACCGTAATCATCGCACAATGCATTCAATGTTGATGAGCCTTGTGTTCCAATGGGCGCAGGAAATGTAGTATTTGGATTACTGCCATCATAGGCATGAGTAGGCCCAAGAACTCCAGAATTTAATGCCGTAACTGATACACCTCCAGTAGTCGAATTCTCCGATTGAATGACACAGGTTCCAAAAGGGGTAATTTGGGAATCGTCCCAAAACAGTCGTCTATTTCCAGTGGCCGGAAATATGCCTGTAACAGACAATCCATTTGAATTCAATTCTGCATCAATCATGGGAAGGTTTGTTCTTCCTTGATAGAGCACCAAGGTAACCTGAGCATTGACCAAGGAATTCACTGGCGCTCCCAAGCCATTTAGTCCGTTCCATTGCAAAACTTGATTTCCTGCTAGTGCACCAAAAATTTCTATTCTTCTATCTGCAGTTCCTGCTTGATAGCCTGGGGTGCCATTCAAATCCAATAAAAAGGCTATATCACCCGGTTGATTTAAATAATAAGGAATAAAATAATTCCCTGGGCAACCATAAATTGTACTCGTTATCGCTGGTGTTCCTAAGGTACCATTTGGGAAAGCGCTATTATCAGGTGTTTGCAGAAATACTTGGTATCCTCCAGTTATATTTGGAACTCCTAAATTATTATTGACCGAGCGTCTGTCGTTAACGAAATTTCCTGAGGTGCCAATTCCTCCAAAATTAGTAGCCAATTGATATGCCAGTGGACGAAATCCGGGTTCAAAATTGATTCTAATTTTAAATTGATCCGGGGTATATGCATAAAAATCTCCTGTAAAAGAAGACGTTAAAGTATTTGGAAAGCTAGCTGAGGTAATGTCAGTGGTAACAAAGCTCCATTCTCTAGACCAAATACGGCCTGGGAATTTAACATTTGCTGTTGTTGCAACAGTGAAATCAAATAATGGGAAAGTAACACGTCCATTCACGGTACTTATTGGGGTAACACCATTGTCATTACTCGTATATAATTCAATATAAAAATCACCATTCGTGACAGGATCAAAAATGAATGGATTGTAGCCAGTTGGTGTTGCGCCGCCGATATTCGGACCAGCAACCGCCTGGGCATAATTTGGAATAAATCCAGGACCTGCAGCAATTGGTAATTTTACCGGTATTCCTATTTGAGTGCCCGCTGCATTAAAGATTCGATAATAAACACTATCCTTAAGAGTCGTATTATTATTCTCATAAGTACGTGGCATAAAACCGAAATATAAATTCTCAGTTGCATTATTTAAAATGGTGAATCGAACTCGATTCTCATTTGGTGCATTTCGATAGGGCCCTGCACCAAGATCAGGTGCACTTAACAAAGATGCTCCATTTGCAGTAAATGTTGGAGACACTTGAGGTGTTCCTTCCGCTAAAACATTATTTGCAAATCCAGATGTGGCAAGCACTAAAATTGCCATGACAAATTTTGCAAATAAATTTATGGTACGAATTGATTTCATATTACTAGATATTACGTTTCTGTGAAATATGTGCACAGATATAAATGGGTGAAAATTAAATTTTCTAATTAGCATTATTAAAACAGTTTAGGTCTGATTAATAAAAGGCAGTTCAGGGAATCAAAATTAAGAATAAAATTTAACGACATAAAATTTAAATTAATCAACAAGCCAGCAAAGATGACTCGATCAATTTAGTTTTAGTTGCGCGTTAAGAATTATTTAACTTTTCCTCGTCTGATTACCTTACGTTCTCACTTTGCAAATTCATTACTTGCTCAGTTCTATGCTCAGATATTCAATTCGAAGACTGCAAATTTGCGTTAAAATTTCCGAACGCCAAAACTTTCGCGTACTAAAATGTTAACATCTTTTGAAAATTACAATTTAAATATTGATTATCAGTAATTTAAACAACGTAAAACATTTTAATTGGTTCACAATATCAACTCTAAGTTTAGTCATACAAAAAATAAAAATCCCATTTTTTACCACTTCAATAATTCCTTAATTTCAATGACTTTTAAAGATATTGTATAAACAATTTGGTATAATTATGAACATTTCATAAATTTGTGGTAAAAAGTGGTAAAAACTCTTTAAATTTACCCGTTATAAGTCATGCCAGGATTAGTAGGAGAATACGAAGTAAAGCTCGACAACAAAGGTCGGTTCATGTTTCCAGCACATTTGCGGAAGCAGCTTTCTCCTACTGCCCAAGAAAACTTCATGTTGAACAAAGGATTTGAAGACTGCTTAACGCTTTTCCCCATGAATGAATGGGAAGCCATTAGCAGTAAGCTTTCAAAACTGAATCTTTTTGTCCCTAAAAACCGAATGTTCTATAGGCTCTTTCATCAAGGAGCAAAAAACATCGCGTTGGACGGAGTGGGAAGAATCCTTATTCCCACTCATCTTACGGAAAGAGTTGGACTCAACAAAGAAGCAATGCTCATTGCATACAACGATCGCATCGAGATTTGGGACAGATCTAAATACCTAGAATTAATCGAAGGTAACATGACAGACTTCGCTGATTTGGCGAACGAAGTAATGGGAGATTTAAATGGAGAAGAATAACACTGCATATCATAACCCAGTAATGCTCAATGAATGTTTGGCTGGATTAAACATTCGACCAGATGGAATTTACGTTGATGTTACCTTTGGGGGTGGAGGTCACTCCAAAGCTATTTTCAAACAACTCAATCCATCTGGAAGCCTTATTGCATTTGATCAAGATGCTGAAGCAAAAGCCAATTCATGGTCAGCCAATAATTTTCATTTTGTCGAAAGTAATTTCTCTTTTTTACGTAATCAACTAAAAAGATTAGGGATTTCAAAAGTTGATGGTATTCTAGCCGATTTAGGTGTTTCATCTCACCAATTTGATGACGGCACAAGAGGTTTCTCAATTCGAAGCAATGACGCGTTAGATATGAGAATGAACAAAGATGCCGAACTAAGCGCGTACCACATCGTAAATCATTACGATGTAGATGATTTAGCTAGAATTTTTCGGAACTATGGAGAATTCAAAGGTGCTGGTAAAGTCGCTAGAGCTATCGTAAGCGCTCGAGTAAACAAAACCATAGAAACAACGGGTGATCTTATGGATGTTACACGTCCTTTTGCACCAAAATTTAAGGACCATAAATTTTTCGCTCAAATTTTCCAAGGAATACGAATCGAAGTTAATGACGAACTAAAAGTGTTAGAGAGTTTTCTTCTCCAAACGCAAAATGTTTTGAAACCTGGGGGAAGACTGGTTGTCATGTCTTATCATTCGCTTGAAGATAGATTGGTTAAAAACTATATGAAACGCGGTTCTCTAGACGGTACAATAGAAAAAGATTTTTTCGGAAATGTTTTAAAACCATTTACAGAAATCAATCGACACCCAATTGAGGCATCAGAAAAAGAAAGAGAAGAGAATAACAGAGCAAGAAGCGCAAAACTGCGAATAGCAGAAAGAAACAATGGATAACGAAGTAAAAGAAAAGTCGGAGGAGCTGAACGAAGCTGGATTTTCTGAAAAGAAAAAAACCGCTAAGTCAAAATCAAGCACGACCAATCCTTTCATGCAAATTTTAAACGGAGAATTTCTTTCCAAGGAATTCGTCGTGAAAAACTTGGGTTTTATTTTTTATTTCATTCTTCTACTCATACTGCTCGTGGCAAAAGGCTATTACGACAAAAAACTCACAAAAGATGTCGACACCTCTCAAAAAGAACTCGACGAACTAACAGGCGATTACGTAGCAAAAAAAGCTCAGTTAGAAGAAGTAACCAAGCGCATCATTTTAGTAAAAGAATTAGCTCCTAGAGGATTGAAAGAAACACAAAATCCAACAAATGTAATTCGTGTAAAAAAAGAAAATTAAATTGAAAGAAAGAAAAGACATATACTGGCGTGCTTACCTGATTTACTTCGGGTTTGTTGGTTTGATGTTGCTTGTGCTTTTCCAAACCGTTTCTTTGCAATGGCAAGATGCGGCTAATGAATTTGATTTAACGCAAGAAAATGCCAGCAAAATCCCAACACGATTGGCTAAACGAATTCCACGAAGAGGAGAAATTTTAGACGCCAACAAAACACCACTTGTTACATCTGTATCCTTTTATGACATTCATATGGATGCAACTGTTCCTAACGATAAAGTATTTTCAGAAGAAATATCAAATTTGAGCAGAGAATTAGCATCTGCATTCCCTGATATGACAGCTAGTGACTATGAACGAACTATCCGTCGGGCAAGAGTCCAAAAAAACAGGTATCTAACCATCAAACGCAAGGCAACAAACGACGAAAGAAAATTACTGAGAACCTTTCCAATTTTTAAATTGGGCCGATTGAAAGGAGGATTAATCGATACCGAAGAAACCATTATCCGAAAACGTCCTCAAGGTGAACTTTTGAGAAGAACTTTAGGATATATTCAGCAAAATGCCGACGGCACTTCACTACGTGTTGGAATTGAAGGTGCATTCAACGACTACTTGACGGGTGAAGAAGGTGCAGAAATAGAGCAAAAAATTTCCACTGGATGGAAAAAGACCGGTCAAATAGTTAAAGACGCCGTTGAAGGGGCTGATGTCATAACTACTATCGACAAAGAAATTCAGGAAGTAGCGCATTCCGAACTATATCGTCAATTAGAAATCCAAGGAGCACGACACGGTTCCGCAATAGTGATGGAAGTAAATACAGGACATGTCAAAGCTATTGCCAATCTAACACGAGGAAAGGACGGGAACTATTACGAATCCTATAATTATGGAATTGGTACAAAAGAAGTCCCTGGGTCTACTTTTAAACTAGCTGCATTAATGGCTGCATTAGAAGACAAAAAGATTAAAATGACCGATACAGTTCGAGCTTATGGCGAATATAAATTTTATGATGCTCGCCTAACTGACTCAAGAACCACTGGTTATGGCAATATTACCATTAAAAATGCCTTTGAAGTTTCGTCCAACGTGATTTCGCGTGTCATTTTCAATGCATACAGAAACGAACCTGAGAGCTTTATCAAAAGACTTCGTTCTTTTGGTATTGGCGATCCACTAGGCATAGATTTGCAAGGCGAACCCGTTCCAACATTATACGCACCAGGTTCACCCAACTGGTCTGGAATTTCTTTGCCTTGGATGTCAATCGGATACGAAGTACAACAAACTCCGCTTCAAACACTTGCTTTCTATAATGCCGTGGCAAACAATGGTCGTTTAGTTAGACCCTTGTTTGTTAGCGAAATACGCAGAAATGGTCAAATAATTAAGCGTTTTGAACCCGTAGTTCTAAGACGAAAAATTTGTTCCGATAATACACTTAAAGTACTGCAATCTGCATTGGAAGGTGTTATAGAAAGAGGAACTGGTTCAGAATTAAAATCGGCTTATTTCCAGATTGCCGGTAAAACAGGAACGGCTCGCGTATTGAATTCAGACTTGCGTTACGGTAACAAAGGCGAAGAAAAATATCAAGCATCTTTTTGCGGTTATTTTCCTGCAAAAGATCCCATTTACAGCTGTATTGTCGTAATTACTGCACCAAACAAGGACATTTATGGTGCATCTGTTTCAGGAACAGTCTTTAGCGCAATCGCCAATAAAGTTTACGCATCGACTTTACGCTATCACAAAGCAATCAACGAAGGTAAGAAGGCAATAGGTCCTCTTCCCTATTCATATGCCGGCTATAACAATGATTTGAAAACTGTATTTCATGGATTGCATATTCCTTATTCCAGCAAGGTTCAAGACGATTGGGTGAATACAAAAGCAGACGAAAAGGAAATCCTGTTCCAAGCGAGAAAACAGTTTAAAAACGCTATGCCTAATGTGATAGGATTAACGGCAAAAGATGCTGTTTACCTAATCGAAAAATCTGGAATGATCGCTACCATGGAAGGTAGTGGAAAAGTAGTCCAACAATTCCCATTTGCTGGATCATCAATAATTAAAGGAGGAATAGCTCAGATCATACTAAAATGAGTAAGACATTAGAACATATCTTAAATTCTATCGCGATTCAAAACGTTGAATGGGAGAAAAATGTCATTATCTCAGATATATCCTTTGACTCTCGCGAAGTAAATGAAAACACATTGTTTTTTGCGATAGTAGGCAGTACAACAGACGGTCACAAATATATTCAACAAGTCATCGACAAAGGCTGTAAAAACATCGTTGTTCAATCTTCAGTGGATGTGAAAGGTGGCAATATTATTCAGGTTAAAGATTCTGCCGAGGCACTGTCAATTGCTGCTCACAATTTCTTCGACAAACCATCAGAGAAAATCAAATTAGTTGGCATTACAGGCACAAATGGGAAAACAACCACGACAACTCTTCTGCACAACTTGTTCATGACTTTGGGTTATAAATCTGGTTTGATTTCAACAGTGGTGAACAAAATTGGTGAGCAAGAAATACCATCAACACACACAACTCCAAATCCTATTGCTTTATGTGGATTATTGGACGAAATGGTGAAACAAAATTGTACACACGCCTTTATGGAGGTCAGTTCACACGCGATTCATCAAAAGAGAATGGCCGCTTTGCAGTATGATGTAGCCGTTTTTACCAACATTTCTCACGATCATTTGGATTACCACAAAACATTCAAAGAATACATTGATGTAAAGAAAAGTTTCTTCGATCATTTAGGCAAAGAGGCCGTGGCTTTGACCAATATCGACGATAAGAATGGCATGGTGATGTTGCAAAACACAAAGGCAACAAAACTTAGCTACGCACTTCGCACACCTGCAGATTATAAAGGGAAAATAATCGAAAATGAATTGTCGGGCTTGGTGCTCCAAATAAATGGTACTGAGGTATATACACAGTTAATCGGTCAATTCAACGGATATAACTTATTGGTGGTCTATGGCGTTGCGGAAATTCTTGGATTGGAAAAAATAGATATTCTCACCACTATCAGCCGCTTGAAATCGGTAGAAGGACGTTTTGAATTTTTCAAGAGTGAAGGGAATGTCACTTGCATTGTTGATTACGCCCATACTCCTGACGCTCTTGAAAATGTCTTGAAAACGATTCAAAGATTTAAAAAAGGCGAAACAAGGGTCATCACACTAATTGGTTGTGGAGGCGATAGAGATAAGTCTAAACGACCGAAAATGGCTGCTATCGCCAATCAAATGAGCGATCAAAGTATTCTTACTTCAGACAATCCACGAACAGAAGATCCGACAACTATTTTGGAAGAAATGGAAGCAGGAATTTCTTCTGAAAATAGCGCAAGAAACATTACCATTTCAGACAGAAAAGAAGCCATTAAACTGGGAATTTCCTTAGCCAAAAGCGGAGATGTTCTTCTAATCGCAGGAAAAGGTCATGAAAAATATCAAGATATCAAGGGGACGAAACATCCTTTTGACGACTTAGAAATTGCAAAGGAATTATTCATAAAAATGAAGAAATAATGTTGTATTATTTATTTGACGAACTCCATAAAATGAATGTGCCAGGCGCTGGGCTTTTCCAGTTCATCTCTTTTAGAGCGGCAATGGCATTGATTCTATCCCTAATTATTTCAATAGTATTTGGGAAAAAATTTATCAATCGTCTTTCCAAACAACAAATTGGAGAAACGGTAAGAGATTTAGGTCTACAAGGGCAAATAGAAAAATCTGGCACACCTACAATGGGAGGATTGATGATCCTTGCCGCTATTCTGATACCTACTCTCCTACTTGCCAAGTTGCACAATATTTATGTGCTTACCATGCTGATTGCAACTGTATGGCTGGGTTTGATTGGATTTATTGACGACTACATCAAAGTATTCCGCAAAAACAAAAAAGGTTTAGCAGGGAAATTTAAAGTAATCGGTCAAGTTGGTGTAGGAATCATCGTTGGATGTATGCTCTACTTTTCAGATGACGTACAAGTGCACAAAAAAGTAGTGAATAGTCATGTCTTGACTGCCGATGAAGAATTGGTAACTGACAGTCATGCTGAATTTGCTCAAACAGATGGGTACAAATGGATTAAAACAAGGGATATGACAACAACCATCCCTTTTATAAAAGATAATGAGTTCAATTACAACTGGTTAATTGGAGATAGAAACCAAAATTTGGGATGGTTAATCTTTATTCCAGTTGTCATTTTCATTGTGATTGCCGTTTCAAATGGAGCCAACATGACCGATGGCTTGGATGGTCTTGCCACAGGTACCTCTGCGATTATTGGAATTGCTCTAGCCATTTTCGCCTATGTCAGTTCCAACATCAAATTCGCAGATTATTTAGATGTGATGTATATTCCTCTCGCTGAAGAACTGGTGATTTTCATTTCCGCATTTGTAGGCGCCTGCGTTGGGTTTTTATGGTACAATTCTTACCCTGCACAAGTCTTTATGGGGGATACCGGTTCACTTGCATTAGGCGGAATTATCGCCGTTTTTGCTATTTCTATTCGAAAAGAATTATTGATTCCAGTGCTTTGTGGTGTGTTCTTAATCGAAAATGCATCGGTTATTCTACAAGTTGGTTATTTCAAAATAACCAAACGACGATACGGTGAAGGTAGGCGGATTTTACTCATGGCACCTTTGCACCACCATTATCAGAAAAAAGGTATTCCTGAAGCAAAAATAGTAACCCGATTTTGGATAGTTGCCATACTTCTGGCAGTTGTCACTATCGTCACATTGAAATTGCGTTAATGTCAACAAAAATCCAAAATATCGTAGTATTGGGCGCCGGCATAAGTGGCGTTGGTGCCGCTATTTTGGCACAATCCAAAGGTCATAAAGTATTCGTTTCCGATAAAGGAAAAATCAAAGAAGAATACCGAAATACCTTGGTGGAATACAAGATTGAATTCGAAGAAGGCGAACACACCTTGGAAAGAATTCAGAATGCTGATGTATTGATAAAATCACCTGGCATTCCGTCCACTGTTCCTTTTGTAACAGAGTTCATTCAATCGGGTAAGAAAGTGCTTTCCGAAATAGAATTTGCGGCACCGTACTGTCAAGCGAAAACGATTTGTATTACCGGTAGTAACGGCAAGACAACAACTACAATGTTGACACATCATATCCTGAAAAAAGCTGGAATCAAAGTTGGATTAGCAGGCAATGTTGGTTTCAGTTTTGCGAAGCAAGTAGCACAAGAAGATTTCGATTGGTATGTGATAGAATTGAGTTCATTTCAGTTGGAAGAAATGTACGATTTCCGAGCAGACATATCTATTTTACTCAATATTACGCCCGATCATTTGGATAGATACGACTACGACATGCAAAAGTATGTTGATGCGAAATTCCGAATTCTACAAAATCAAGGTCCCGAAGATTGGTTCATCTACAATTATGATGACCCCATTCTCAAAAAAGAAATAGAAAAACGTAAACCCATTTGTCAAATGGCTCCTTTCTCTCTGATTACAGAGCAACAAATTGGAGGCTATTTAGATCAAGATCAGCTTATTATCAACATCCATAAACAATTTACTATGTCAATCCATGATTTAGCCTTAAAAGGCAAACACAATGCACAAAACTCCCTGGCATCCGGTATCGCAGCGAGAGTTTTAGAAATTAGAAATGAGTCCGTTCGAGAGAGCTTGACCGATTTCATTAACGTCGAACACCGCATGGAATTCGTGGCCAAAGTACACGGCATCGAATTCATCAACGACTCCAAAGCGACCAATATCAATAGTACGTGGTATGCCTTGGAATCAATGAGTAAGCCCACTGTTTGGATTGTTGGAGGTGTAGACAAAGGCAATGACTATTCGGAACTAACTGAGTTAGTAAAGGAGAAGGTGAAAGCTATTATTTGTCTAGGAGAAAAAAACGAGAAAATCATCGCAGCTTTTGAAGGTATGGTTGATACAATCGTAGAAGTGAATTCTGCAATGGATGCCGTTGCCTACGGATATCGCTTGGCTTCAAAAGAAGAAACTGTTCTTTTATCCCCAGCCTGTGCTAGTTTCGATTTATTCGAAAACTATGAAGATCGTGGTAACCAATTTAAGAAAGCGGTAAGATCTCTATAAAATGAGCACCCGAAACGAAGTACATATCAACTCGGCACTTCAGCTGCTTCAAGCCCGAAAAGACGCGCTTGACCGGATGAATCGTGAGCCGATGCGACCACATGGAAAAGTATTAGGGAAAGATTTATTTACGTGGTTTGACTTTCAAATTGAAGACTTCGTAAACACTATACTTTCCTTTCCTTATCCAGTACATTGGATCGCAAAAAAAGACGATGCACTCACTGTATTCAGCCTATCGAAACAAGTTATCGATAAAATGGAAACCGTTGCGTTGTATGATACGCCGAAATTTCAGTTGCCCAGTGAAATAGCTGATAAGATTACCAACTGCGTCGCGGCAGAATCTTTAGACGATGCCTTGACCATGATGCGGGCAATAAAACCAGGAAAAAGTGTCATTCTTATTACAGGTAAATCTTCCGATTGGGAAGAAAATAAACAAAACATTGAAGACTTCATTGAAGCATTCAAAAAATAAAAAATGAACAAGTATTTAGAATATTTAAAGGGCGACCGCGTCATTTGGATCATCACGCTGATCATGCTGGCTTTTTCTTTGGTCAGTGTGTATAGTTTTGTCCCAATTTTGGTGAAAATGGAAGGAAGTACACCCTTCAAATACCTCTTTAAACATTTTGTATATGTGCTGATGGGCCTCAGTTTACTAATTTGGATGTCACGACAAGACCCCAAATACTTTTCCATGTTATCCAAATTAGGATTCTATTTAGCCATAGCAATACTCATTTTTACTTTCTTCTTTGGAACAAAATCAAACAATGCGGGAAGATGGGTACAAATACCATTTGTGGGCTTGACCTTCCAATCTTCCGATTTTGCCAAACTTGCCTTAGTCGTTTATTTAGCGAGATTAATGGTAAAGAAAAAAGACCTAATGAATAGCTGGAAGAAAGGGTTTTGGCCCATAATTCTACCGATAATTATCATATGTGGATTGATAGTAAAAGATAATTTTTCGACAGCAGCTATTCTTTTCTGTATTTGTATGGTCATGCTCTTTCTAGGTAAAGTTCCTTTTGGCAAAATAGCCCTAATGTTAGGCGGTGGTGTTGTTCTTTTTTCAGCCGTTGTTGGTCTGCACAAAGCCGTTCCGGATTTGAATCTTCTGCCACGATTGGAGACATGGGAAAACCGGATCTTTAATCGAATGGATAACGGCAAAAACGTAGCTGCAAACGCGCAAGCTCTGAACGCACAACTAGCCATTTATAATGGAGGCACACTTGGTCAAGGTGTTGGTGATGGTAAACTAAAAGAGTATTTACCCGAAGCGTACGCTGATTTTTATTACGCCACTTTTGTGGAGGAATTTGGACTTTTCTCGGCTTTATTTCTCATTTTGTGTTATCTTATTCTTTTGTTCCGAATAATAAAAATCGGCCTAAGATCAGAACGACTCTTTGAAACATATGTTTGTATAGGCATTGGCGTACTAATGCTCTCCATGTCGACTGTTAACATGCTAGTTTGTGTAGGAATATTTCCCGTTACAGGGCAAAATATGCCTTTACTCGCAATGGGTGGATCAGCGTTGATTATGACATGTGCTGGCATAGGCGTCGTACAAAGTATAGCGAATAAACAAATCAATTCTTCAATTTCATCATGAAACTGGAACGCATAATCATATCAGGTGGTGGTACAGGAGGACATGTCTTTCCTGCTATTGCTATTGCCGACGAAATCAAAAAACGTAATCCGCATGTTGATATACTTTTTATTGGTGCTCAAGGAAAAATGGAGATGGAAAAAGTTCCGACGGCAGGTTACAAAATTGAAGGTTTAGACATTCGAGGATTTCAACGAAAACTGACACTTTCCAACTTTGCTTTGCCTTTTAAAATCTTTTCCAGCTTATTGAAAGCTAGAAAAATAATTAAAAAATTCAAGCCTCAAGCCGTTGTTGGTGTTGGTGGATATGCCTCTGGGCCCACTTTGCAAATGGCAAACATGTTGGGCATTCCAACTTTATTACAAGAACAAAATTCCTATCCAGGAAAAACGAACAGAATTTTAGCCAAGAAGGCACATGCCATTTGTGTTGCCTATGAAAATTTGGAAAGCGTTTTTGATAAAAACAAAATCCATTTCACCGGAAACCCAGTACGATTATCGGCAATTCCGGCTGAGAAAAACCCAATGATTGCTAGACAAAACATGGATTTGAATCCAAACAAACCTACTGTGCTCATCATAGGTGGAAGTTTAGGGGCAAGAACTTTGAACCAGTCCGTTATGGAGAAACTGGACCTCATCCGAGAATCTGAAGCACAATTCATCTGGCAATGTGGTGCCTTTTATTTGGAAAAAATCACTCAAGAATTAAAGGGCAACAAACCGGAAAACCTTCATTTTAGCGCCTTTATTCAAAACATGGCCGAAGCCTATCAAGCAGCAGATGTTATCATTTCGAGAGCTGGAGCCTTGTCGGTTTCAGAATTGTGCTTGGTTGGCAAACCCGCCATTCTAGTTCCATCGCCCAATGTTGCGGAGGATCATCAGACGAAAAACGCAATGGCCTTGGTCAAAAATGAAGCAGCCATTTTGATAAAAGATCATGAATCCATCACCATGTTGATTCCAACTGCTATCGAATTGTTGAGGAATCAGTCGAAAAGAGACGTTTTAAGTGAAAACATTCTCAAAATGGGTAAATCCTCTGCCACCACAGATATCGTAAATGTAATAGAATCTATTGCCAAAAAATGAGTTTACTCGACAACATATCACTTTCCGACTACAAAAAAGTCTATTTCTTAGGCATTGGAGGTATTGGCATGTCAGCTTTGGCTAAATATTTTATCGCAGAAAATTTTGAGGTAGGGGGATATGATAAAACACCCTCAAAAATTACAGACGAACTGTCTCAAATGGGTGCGCAAATTCACTTTGAAGATTTAGGTAAAAATATTCCTAAAAACTTCGCTTCAAAATCAGAAACATTGGTTATTCGCACTCCTGCCGTCCCTGCAGATTTTGGCGAATTCTTGTTTTTACAAAAGGAAGGATATTCTATTTTCAAACGTTCACAAATACTAGGAATACTCACCAGAAATTACAAAGGACTGGGCGTAGCTGGAACTCACGGAAAAACAACAACCAGTTCACTTCTTGCACACATGTTGAACGAATCCAACATCAAATGTAATGCTTTTTTAGGCGGAATTTCAAGCAATTTCAACACCAATTATGTTGGACACCCGTCTGCCGAATATTCAGTTATTGAAGCCGATGAATTTGACCGTAGTTTTTTACAATTAAAACCTTTTGCCTCAATAATTACAGCCATGGATCCAGATCATCTGGACATCTATGGAACAGTTGAAAATTTTCAAAAAGGATTTCAAGAATACGCAGCTTTAATCGATGAAGGAGGCCTTTTGGTATCTCGTTTCGGATTACCCTTGAGCACCAAAGCCGAAAATTACACCTACTCTGTCGAAAACGATCGAGCCGATTTTCATATAACCGATTTACGTTTCGAAAACGAACAATTTCTTTTCAGCGTTCATGGACCCAATTTCAGATGGGAAAACGTTCAGTTGGGTATTCCAGGAATTCACAACGCAGAAAATGCCCTTGCATGTATAGTTCTGTGTCTCTGGCTAGGCTTGTCTGAAGAGACTATACGTCATGGTTTGGAAACGTTCAAAGGGGTCAAACGACGATTCGAATATCACATTCAACGGCCAGACTTTGTCTACATCGACGATTATGCACACCATCCAACAGAGATTAAAGCTTTACTGGATTCTATTGCTTTGTTGTATCCACATCGTAAAACAGTGGGTATTTTTCAGCCCCATCTTTTTAGTCGAACTCAAGACTTCTTCGAGGGATTCACAGAGCAACTTTCTCGGCTCGACGACTGTATTTTATTACCCATATATCCCGCTCGAGAATTACCAATCGAAGGAGTAACTAGTGAGTCATTGCTTGTAAAAATTAATGCTCAAAAAAAGGCATTAATGTTGCCTTCAGAAGTGATTGAATACGTCAAAACCTTAAACGATGTTGTTCTTTTGACCATCGGTGCTGGTGATATTGATAGAATTGTTGAACCTATAACACAAACCAAGCTATATTGAAACGTTGGATGAAAATAGCAATTGTTGGGTTGATAGCCATTTTGGTAACGATCACCGTTGGTTTTGTCTACAGGGCACAGGGCAAAACAGTCATGAACGAACCTGTTATTCCTGTTCCACCAGAGGGAGAAAACATCTTCTTGACTGGCGGAGAACTAATTGATAGGTTAAAAGCTGAAGGACTTATTTTTCCTGGACAGACTTTTGATCAATTGGACGTGGAGAAAATCGAGGCGTATATTACGTCATTAGGGGAAGTTCGAGATGCACGTGTGTACACAAAAATTGGTCCTGATTGGTCTATCCACATAGTACTAAGGAAACCAATAGCGCGTATTTTCAACAAATACAATGAAAGCTTTTATTTGGATAGCGAAGGATACACCCTTTCACCGGGAGGATTACATACAGCCAGAGTGTTGGTTGTAAATGGCGAAATTCCAGACAGATTAAGCTCTCCACCTGTCCACGAGCTAATTAACAATGATTCCTTGAAAAGTATTCGAAAACTCGACGATGTGTACCGAATAACGAATTATGTTTGTAATGACCCCTTCCTCCTTGCACAAGTGGCACAAATAAACTACAACAAAAAAGGTGAATTTGTACTGATACCGCAGGTTGGAGGCCACACCATAGTCTTTGGTTCTGCTCTATCTGAAAAGGAAGTTTCAGACAAGTTTGAGAAGCTAAAGACATTTTATAGGTATGGTTTACCATATGAAGGTTGGGATAAATATGATGAAATCGTCTTAAAATACGACGGTCAGATAGTTTGCAAGAAGAAAAAACAATAGTATGTCAAAAGTAGTAGTAGGCTTAGATATCGGAACAACAAAGATTGCTTGTTTCGTTGGTCGCAAAAATGAGCACGGCAAGATAGAAATCTTAGCCATGGGTTCTAGTGAATCACTGGGTGTGATGCGCGGTATTGTGGCCAATATCGAGAAAACAGTACAGTCTATACAATCTGCTGTTACTATTGCTCAAGATTCCATTAGCGAAAAATACGATGTGATTCTTCACAATGTAAACGTTGGTATTGCTGGTCAGCATATCAAAAGCTTGCAACATCGAGGCATTCATACACGTGATCAACATGAAAATGAAATCAGCCAAAAAGACATCGACGCTTTAGTAGAGGACATGTACAAATTGGTAATGAATCCAGGAGAAGAAATCATTACAGTGATTCCTCAGGAATATATTGTTGATAATGAGCAAGGTATTAAAGACCCAATTGGTCACGCTGGAGTTCGTTTGGAAGCCAATTTCCATATCATTACAGGAAATGTTGGCGCCGTATTGAACATCAACAAATGCGTTCAGAAAGCAGGTCTAGAAGTAAAAGACATTATTTTAGAACCTATTGCTTCAGCTGAATCTGTTCTTTCTGATGAAGAGAAAGAAGCAGGAGTAGTTTTGGTTGACATCGGTGGTGGAACAACAGATATTGCCATATTTCACGATGGAATCATTCGTCACACAGCGGTCATTCCTTTTGGAGGAAACGTAATAACGGATGATATCAAAGAAGGTTGTACAATAATGAAACGTCAAGCTGAAATGTTGAAACAAAAATTTGGTTCAGCCTTAGCGAGCGAAAGCAGCGAAAACGAAGTAGTTTGTATTCCAGGTTTACGAGGTAAAGATCCAAAAGAAATTACCCTCCGTAATTTGGCGAACATCATTCAAAGCCGAATGGAAGAAATCATAGAATTGGTTCACTACGAAATTCGTAACTCAGGTTATGAGAAAAAATTGATTGGTGGAATAGTTGTCACGGGTGGTGGTGCTCAATTGAAGCACATGACGCAATTGTTTGAATACGTTACCGGAATGGATACGCGTATCGGCTATCCAACTGAACATTTAGCAAGCAACAACAAAATTGAAAACTTGACAAGCCCGATGTATTCAACGGGTATTGGTCTGGTTTTAAAAGGATTCGAAAAAGAAGTAATGACAGAAGCCGTTTCTAAAAAAGGAGCGAAAGTCAAAACACATTCGAAAAAATTACGAGGAAATTTCTTTGACAAAATCATTGCTACTAGCAAGGAATGGTTCACCGAAGAAGATTAGAATAAAGCAAAAAATAGAAAAAATGGAATTTGATTTGCCAAAAGACAAAAACACATCGATTATCAAAGTTATCGGTGTAGGTGGTGGTGGAAGCAATGCAGTAAACCACATGTACAAGCAAGGTATTGAAGGTGTGGACTTCTACGTCTGTAACACTGACAAACAAGCCTTGGACATTTCACCAGTACCGAATAAAATCCAACTTGGTCCATCTTTAACAGAAGGACGTGGGGCTGGATCTATTCCAGAAATTGGGAAAAATGCCGCAGTAGAAAATATTGATGATATCCGCGAGTTTTTAGGAACGAATACCAAAATGGTTTTCGTAACAGCAGGAATGGGTGGTGGAACAGGTACAGGTGCCGGTCCAGTTATCGCTTCTGTTGCCAAAGAAATGGGTATTTTGACCGTTGGAATTATCACAGTTCCTTTCGGATTTGAAGGTCGTAAAAGACGTCAACAAGCCGAAGAAGGCTTGGAAGAAATGCGCAAAAATGTTGATACACTTTTAGTAATCAACAACGAAAAATTACGTGAGATTTCTGGAAACTTGACTATCGGCAATGCCTTCTCTCAAGCGGATGATGTATTGACTACAGCCGCCAAAGGAATTGCAGATGTAATTTCAGTAACTGGTGCAATCAATGTCGATTTCAATGATGTAAACACCGTTATGAAAGACAGCGGAGTGGCCATAATGGGTAGTGCAGCAGCAGAAGGTGATAACAGAGCGACTAAAGCTGTTCAACAAGCCTTGAATTCACCATTGTTGAACGACAGCGAAATTTCTGGTGCCAACTACGTTTTGTTGAACATCACTTATGGTGCAAAAGAAGTTTTGATGGACGAAATCACAGAAATCACAGACTATATCCAAGACGAAGCTGGTTCATCAGCCGACGTAATTTGGGGACATGGTTACGATGAAACATTAGGAGACAAATTGAGTGTTACCATTATTGCAACTGGTTTCCAAACTGGATCATCAAATTCATACGAAAAAGTAGAACGTAAAATCTTGCCTTTGGAAGAAGAAGCAAGAAAAGAAGTTGTAACACCTTTGAATTCTCCAACAGAGAAACATCAAACGGTTGCTGAAACAGTTGAAGAAGAACCGTTTTTAAAAGAAGAAGAAGAAACAATTTCAAAATCGACAAATTACGAAGTAAGTTCAGAATCAAACAACTTGTTCGAAGAAGAAACTCCATTCGTTAAAGAAACTGCACAAGAACAAAGTGCTATCAACTTTGATTGGGAAATGGAGCAACAAGCTTCAAAAGAGCAAAAGGAGGAAGAAATAACGCGTTATTTGCTCGACGAGGACGAATTGCCCAATAATATGCAAACAACAGCACCAGAAGACATTCAAACTACACTTTCTCCTGAAGAACAACAACGGTTAAATCGTGAGCGTTTGCAACGAATTCAGGAATATACCATGAAATTGAAAAAACCAAATGGTATTTCAGAATTCGAAAAAGAACCAGCCTATGTTCGCAGAAACATTCAATTGGACGAAACAAAACAAAGCACGAATGACAATATCAGTCGCTTTGGTTTGAATGAGGATGAAGACGGAAAAGGATCGACATTGCGAGGAGGTAATTCATTTTTACACGATAACGTAGACTAATGGGATTCATGGAACAAATTAGCGCCGACATCAAATCGGCCATGCTAAGCAAAGACAAAGAAAAACTAGCTGTTCTTCGAGATATTAAATCCAAATTAATGTTGGAGGCAACATCTGGTTCCGGCGAAGTTACTGATGAATCCGCTTTGAAAATCGTCATGAAATTGCACAAACAACGTACGGAAACGTATCAATTGTATATGGAGCAAAATCGTGAAGATTTAGCAGCTGAAGAAAAATTCCAAGCAGAAGTTTTGGAATCGTATTTACCAAAGATGATGACTGAAGAAGAAGTTGCTACGGAGGTTGCAATGGCTATAACACAAACCGGTGCAGCTGGTCCACAAGACATGGGCAAAGTCATGGGCGTTTTATCTGGGAAATTAGCTGGAAAAGCTGATGGAAAGATGATTGCCAACTTGGTAAAGCAACAATTGTCCAAATAAAATAGGCTTTATTCTCCAAGTTCTAGGTAAGCCTAGAAGAAGGAATCCGAAGGCGTTATGTTTATACATGACGCCTTTTTTACGTTCAAGATTTGGAGCTCCCTGAATTCAGGTATTTTTCATCCATGACCGTATTCTTGGACACCTGCTGAATCTCTTGCTGGTACTTTTGGAATTATTAATCCTAAAATATAAATAAGATGAAAAAATTAGTATTCGCAATGAGCCTTCTTCTGATTGGACTTTCATTCACATCACCAAATGCAGACCTTCCCAACTGTAATCAAGGTCAAAAATTAGCGCAAAAAACATGGGAAAAATGGGGTCCATGGAAACCAAACATTCAATTGAATCCTTTCAAAGCAGCAGTAGTTACATTGCGTAATCACTGGAACTGGATAGTCAACAACAGTGGGGCTACTATGGGGCCAAGAAGATTAGAAATTGACGGTGGAAACGAAACCGGGACAATTATGGGTCAAACAAAAAGCACATTTGTCACACCTCCTTCGTTTGAGGACAAAGTAACCATCACCATTAATAAATATGATGGTAAGGCAGAAACGGGTGTTGCTATCTGCACACATGCTCAAGATGGGACTTCAAATACTGTTTCAACCTACACATTTCCCAATGACAACGATGCAAAGGTGAAGACTTTTGTGGTAAACAATGCACGTGGAAAAATAATCAGTGTTGCGATGAAGAACAACTCCGTTGGTAATAAATTTATTTACAGAATCAACGGTCAATAATATTTTCATACACATTGTAGAAATTTAAACCAAGAAATCATGAAAATCATAGCAACAATTGCCTTCTGTACATTATCCTTAGTATCTTTTGGACAAGGTGTATTTGGAGAAGTTGAACCAGCTGAAGTAATTTCAGTAGAGGCACCAGAAGTTGTGGAAGTCGCAGAAGATGAGGCACCGCAACCTCCAAAAATATATGGAATTACACCTGTTCCCAATGGAACAATAACTTACGCAGGAAATCTTTCCGATGGCACACGCATGAGTGACTTATCATGGGCTTGGAGCAGTCAGAATACATGTTTCCCTGAGACTCAAAAATCAAAATTTACAGGGAATCATATATTCTTCACGGGTATAGTTCCAAAGTATTCTGAACTGGTTATCACTGTTGTTCCAGATGACCCAAGTCAAAACTTTAGTGTTTATGCATACGAAATTGGTGAAAATTCGAATGATTTGGTTCCAAACTTACCTAGATGTGTAAGATGTGAAGCAGAACACAAATGGGATCGTCCTAAAAAAGGTAAAACCCAAGATCATACGCGTATTGTAAACGATATTTTAGCGCTTGGTACTCCTTACCGAGTAGTCATTGGAGTAACTGGTGCAGATGGTCTTGCAGAAGGGGCTTTCACCTTGAAAATTGAAATGAAAACTCGTTAATTTAACTATCTACAAAGCAAGGCATGTCATTAAATATCATGGCATGCCTTGCTTACTGAAAAAAAAAAATTAATTTAAATCAAATTTATCTGCGATGTTCAAACTGCTTCTTTCCTTTGTTTTTATTATTTTAATTACGTCTAGTTTCGCACAGTCGGATGAAAAAAAGGAGGTAGACAGCTTACTCCAAATTATAAAGCGATCCAAAAATGATTCTATCATTATGGATGCATACAATAAACTAAGAAGAGCAACCTATTATTCAAACAGCGAAAAATCTCTCAATTACACCAAAAAGTTTTTAGAATACGCTCAAAAAAACAAGTATCCTTTAGAAACCGCTATTGGGCAGTTCTATATGGGAAATGCATACGTTACTCAAAGTGAGTATCCAAAAGCACTGAATTATTATTTAAAATCTGCAGATTATTTTGAAAGATTGCAAGATTCTACCCGCCTGTCATCTGTCCTAAATGGAATTGGCGCGGCCTATGAAAAAAATGGAAATGACTCCTTATCCCTAAAATATTTCTTGAAAGCCCATTATTTGGCTGAAAAAATGGGAGATCATCGTCGAGACGCATTAGCACTCAATAATGTTGCAAACATTTACAAGCGAAGAGAAAAAATAAAAAAGGCCTTGTATTATCAACAAAAAGCTGTCGCCAATCTTACCCCAAATGATGTTCCATATTACGGTTTAGTTCAAACGAATTTAGGCAATATTCTCATTGACGACAACCAAACCCAGCAAGCAAAACAAATTCTAGAAGAGGTACTTAAAACTTGTGATTTTTCAGAGGACATATTAACGTTCATCAATGCGAAAAAATCATTAGGATTTATCGCAATAGAGGAAGAAGACTACACAAAAGCAGTTGGGTTAATGGAAGAAGCCTATTTCGCAGCAACTGAAAATGAATTTTTCGAACAGCGATATGACCTAATGGGAGAATTGATCAAATTATATTCGTACACTGGACAAAACAAAAAGGGACTTGATCTTTCGTTTGTATATTCAAATATTAGAGATTCAATATTTTCCGATGAGCGGGATAAAAATCTAAGTGAGGCCATTCAAAAATATGAATCTGCCAAAAAAGACAAATCCATTGCTGAGCAGAAATTAACCATTCAAAAAGAACAAAGGACTCGCAATTGGGTGATTTTCGGGGCGATAGCTCTTGCTTTATTTGCATTGCTGATTTATTTCTTTTTGAGAAAACGTTTGAAATACCAAAACTTGATCAATAAACAATCCGAAAAGCTCCAGCAACAAAAAATTGCTGAAATGGAGCAAGAAATAAAAGTAATGGCATTGAATAGCATGATTGAAGGGCAGGAAGCTGAGCGCGCTCGAATAGCTAAAGATCTTCATGATGGATTAGGTGGCCTTTTAAGCACAGTGAAATCGCACTTTTCATCCATATCCATAATTTCTGAAGGTGAGAAATACACCAAAATTTACAACAAGACCAACGATTTAATTGACGAAGCTTGCTTGGAAGTCAGGAGGATTTCACATAATATGATGCCTCATTCTTTAACCATTTTGAGCCTCGAAGATGTTATTATCGATTTAGGGGAATCTTTGCAACAGGATGGAATCAAAACAACCATAGAAATTAGCAAAATTCCATTTATACTAGACGATACGAAAAAAATCATGATTTATAGGCTCATACAAGAGTTGATTTCCAATATACGCAAGCATGCAAAGGCAAATAACGTTCTTTTACAATTATTCATCCACGGCGGCACGATGACCTTTACGATTGAAGACGACGGAGTTGGATTCGACAAAAACGACGCATATAAGAAAGACGGCTTAGGCGTGAAAAGCATTTTCAGCCGCATACAATACCTTAATGGAAAAATAGATTACGATTGCCAAGTTGGTAAAGGTTGTTCTGTTACACTTCAAATTCCACTGCCATGATAAAAGTATTCATTATTGACGACCACCAAATGGTTATTGAAGGCTTAAAACTTTCCTTAGAATCTGTAAGCGATATTGAAACAATTGGACACGCTTTGAATGGTGAAGATGGCATAAAACAAGTTCAAGAGTTAAAACCTGATGTCATTCTACTCGATATCAATATGGACGGACTGAATGGAATAGACACGTGTAAATTATTGGTTAAAGACAACCCCGATGTGAAAATAATTGGTATTTCCATGCACAAAGAAACCAGTTTAATCAAACTTATGCTGAACAGCGGTGCGAGAGGTTATGTGCTTAAAAATGCCGGTCAAGCACAAGTTACTGAAGCAATAAAAACAGTTCATGAAGGCAAAACTTTTTTGGGCAATATTGTTAAAGAAATAATTCTGGATAGCATGACTAGTGGTGATAAAAATCAAACCCTTTCTAGTCCCTTTCCAACGCTCTCCAGACGGGAAAAAGATGTACTAAAATTAATTCTGGAGGAATATACTACGCAAGAAATTGCCGATCAACTATTCATCAGTTTCGGAACCGTTGAAACGCACAGAAAAAACATGTTATCTAAAACTGGTGCAAGAAATACTGCTGGTTTGGTGCGGATTTCAATTGAGTATAACCTATTGGCTGAGGAATCATAAATTACTTTTTTATCATCCGATTTACGCTTGTTTTATTTTCAGTTTGTACAACTACAAAATAAATCCCATCTGGAAGTTCGCTTATTGAAAATTGGCTTTCAAGCACCGTGAGCATCAATTTGCTTTCCGCATTGTAAACCTTGATATCTAACAACTTCTCTTCACCCAATTCTATATTAACAATATTTGAAGAGGGATTGGGAAAAACCTGGACAAAGGGAATTTCTTCGCTAGCCAGATTGATCAATCCATTCGTAGAGCCATTTATCAAAGCAATTTTATCGAACCAAATATTTAAAAATCCTGTTCGCGTATCGCCCCAGGCAATGTACAAAGTATCATTCATCATTTGTTGGCTCAAGAAATCATTTCCTGCTTCGGCCAAAATATTATTGTATGGCACCAATTGATCTGAAATAACAAAATTGGATTCAAAATTGCTTGAATCTTTCCATCGTACTGCGGCCATTATTTCTGATGATTGGGCATAACCTGTTGCCGCTCCGTTACGGCGATCTCGCCAGCAAACAACCAAATCTCCATCATTATCAAAAGATGCCCAAACCAAATCTTGTAATTTACCATTGCTGATGGCATCATCATTTATACGCAATTTTGGTGACCAAGATGCACCACTGTTTGTCGTTTCTGTCATGAATATGTCTAAATCGCCATTAGTCCCCATAGGAAATAAAAGAGCCAGATGATTGGCATCAGAAGGATCAGCAATCATTTGCCAAGCCAATTTTGCCGAGTCATTAGAACTTGAAGGTAAACTACTCAGAACTTGAGAATACTGAAAACTTGACCCCGCGTTAGTAGAAGATGCCATAATGTATTGTGGCAGCGCGTTTTGTGTTGCCAAATAACTCACATAAATACCATGAAAAACACCATTTGCATCTACGCTAGGCACAGCCATCGCCGAAGGCACCGCAGACAACCAACCTGTAGAATCCACATATCGCCAATTACTCCAAGTTTGTGCTCCATCTGTGGATTTGAGAAAATACGGACGATAAGGTGAAGGAGTTCCAGAAACATTTTTAGTCGTCAAGTACAGAATGCCTTGATATGGTCCCGAAGAGCGATCACAAACAAGCCACGGTCGGTCAACTGGCTGATGAGGACCATCTGCATTTATATTAATGGCTTCGATGAGATTACTCCAGGACAAACCGCCATCTGTTGATTTTACAGAATATACACCGCCAGTATCTGGAGAACCGCCAGAATGGTTGATATAACATAGAAACAATATCCCCGAATTGTCAAAAGCTAGAGTTGGGTCTGCCGCTTGTGAATAGATCTTCGGAACATCCACCGCAGCATTCCAGGATTGACCTCCATTAAATGTTGCTTTTGTTCGAATCATTCGATCTGTGGGAGTTATGCGCATCCAAGCCACAACAATATTTTGTGGATTTGTTGGATTAATGGCCAAATACGGTTCTCCTTCAAAAAATCCTTGACTGAGCTGATAATCCTGCTGTGCGTTTAAAGAAGTAAACAAAAACCCACAAAAAGCAAAAAGTAAGAGGTAGTTTTTCATTTTATCAAAAGTTTCAATGCTTAAAGTTCCGAAATAATTAATTACAAATCAAAAGTTTAAAGTGTTGGATAATACCTTGGAGTTGTTCCTATATTGTAAACCAGAAATGGAAAAAGTATTAGAAAAAAGCTTTGTAGATAAATACTCTAAACTAATTCTTCACTACTCGATGATTTGAAACACTACCTTGTGTGGTTTCTATCAACAAATAATACACCCCATTACTTAAGCCAGAAAAATCTATTGATGCATTTGTTTTATTCACTATAACCGTTTGAATCAGTTTGCCTTGAATATCAGAAACACTGACCCTCGACAGAAACACAGGCTCCATATTACTTATATAGACGACATCAGTAATAGGATTTGGATAAATCTCGAAATCTTCCAAAATACTATTCTCCAAACCAACATTGCTTATTAGATTGCATGCCGAAGTATCCATACAATCGCCCAAATAAGTAATAACAGCATAAGAACCATTAGCATCTGGAACAAAAGTTTGGTTTGTTGCCCCAACCACAAAACTGTTATTCGAACAATTAATCCATTGATAAACACCTCCAGAAATATCAGCAGCCAATTCACCATTATTGGTGTTGGTAACCGTATTCATATCCGTAAAAAGGGACAAATCCAACTGACCGATTGTGCAGCCAGAGGTAGTGTACACAGTGTCTATATAAAAACCGGAAGCTGTGTATAATTGATTATTGAAAGGCCATACAAACTCGGTACAGGTATCTAAAATAGTATTTACAAAAGACGGTGTTTCAATTGTTAAAACCAATTGCAAAATAGAATCACAACCCTCAGAATTGACAATTGTATCAAAATACACTCCCGAAGCGGTATAATTCATATTGTTTGGTGCCCATAAATAATTAAAACATGCACTTACATTTGCAGTAGAAGAAGTAGATTGATTAATGGTTAAATTCAAAATAACAATAGAATCACAACCTAATGAAGAAACAAGTGTATCAGTATGCACACCCGAATTCAAGTATGTGACCCCATTAACAGGCCAAGTATAATTTAAGCAACTGGAAACATTTAGCAAAGTAGGTGGTATAGGAGTAATTGTCAAATTTAAGGTTAAGATTGAATCACAACCTGCATTAGAAGTCAATGTATCGTTATAACTTCCAGAGGAGGTGTATGTTTGGTTATTTGACGGCCAAGTATATGCTTCGCAACTACTGACAGCCATTACGGCAGGTGGAATAGGATTGATGGTCAAATTCAAAACATAAATAGAATCGCACCCAGACCATAAAGGAACCGTATCATAGTAAGTGCCTGAATTGCCATAACTAGAGCCTGATTGTGACCAAAAATATGTTCCGCAATTAGACACACTCGAAGTTGAAGTAGTATTGACTAGCGGCAAAAGATGAAAGGTATAGTTTGACGAATTTCCTGTCATTGCAAAACCAAACAAAGTATTTACACTTGAAGGATTCACCTCATCAATAAGAGAAGTGATTGCTGTATTATTTGCACTTTGAACACCTTCATTCATTTTATAATAAGCTATTAGTCCTGCCGGAGTTCCACAAATTTCAGTGTTATAATTTGCCAAAATTTGCGCTGCTGTGAGAGGCACCGACCAAATCCGCACTTCATCCAACCCTCCAAATAAGTCTGTTGTTAAGTCCAAATCAGTGCGAATACCAATTGTAACAGGACTAGCAATCGTAGCAGGTGTATTTAGTGGTATCGCAATATCGCCTTGCACATCCAATGCGCCATCTATGTATAGTTTGTATTTATTCGTAGCAGCGGCATCATCGTATACAACCGTAATCTGATGCCAAGCATTATTACTAATATTCACTGTACCATTTAGGCCGCCTCCACCAATTTCAATTCTAGCGACCGAAGTGGAACCATTTATTTTTAAAGAAAAACGTCCTCCGTTGCCACTAGACAGAAGCCCCATATCCACAAAAAAACGCTGATTAGTATTCGTAAAACCCTTGTACCAGCATTGTACAGAGCGCGAGCCTGCCCCTGCCACACCTAAACATGCTGTTTTGATATAATCTCCTCCGCCATCAAATTGAAGACCAACATACTGCGCAGAAGAAATTAATGGGAAAAATAAAATTAGAAGTAGAAATCTTCTCATGGTTTAATTGTTTAAAGTTGTTTGGTCTTCGAAAATAGACATTTTCCAGTTAATATAAGACAATCAATAGATTAGAAAACATCCAAATGCAAAAGAAAATCAACGTTAATCTAATCCTTTTCTTTTTTCTTTTCTAACTTCTTAAAAATCGATTTATGACTTTCAAATAGATGAAATATTATTTTTTAAATTAAAAAATAGGGCTATTGCCTGCTAGATTCTTCTGGCACACTATCGAAATGCATCGAATTTGTTACTTTTGCGCTTATCATCAAAAAACAATGAAAAGAACACGCATAATCGACATTTTGAATCCGGAATTAATTGGAACAAAAACAACAGCAAAAGGATGGGTTCGCGCCTTTCGAAGTAACCGATTTATTCAACTGAGTGATGGTTCAACCATTAAAACTTTACAAGCGGTGGTTGATTTCGAAAATTTCAATGAGGAATTGTTACGAAAAGTAACGACGGGTGCGGCTATTGCTGTTACAGGTATGTTGGTCGAATCGCAAGGTGCTGGTCAAGCCCTAGAAATGCAAGTGGAAACACTCGAAATTCTTGGTGAAGCGAATCCTGATGAGATTCAAAAAACGGTGATGCAACCGAAAAAACATTCTTTGGAATACTTGAGGGAGCAAGCGCATTTGCGTTTCAGAACAAATACTTTCGGGGCTGTTTTTAGAATTCGTCACGCCGTTGCTTTTGCCATTCACAAATATTTCAACGATAAAGGATATTTTTACATCCATACACCGATAATTACAGGTTCAGATGCCGAAGGGGCTGGAGAAATGTTCCGTGTTTCCAATTTGGATCCCGAAAACTTGCCATTAGATGAAAACGGAAAAATAGACTATAAACAAGACTTTTTTGGGAAACCCGTGAACTTAACTGTTTCCGGACAATTGGAAGCCGAACTAGCAGCCACAGCTTTGGGACAAGTGTACACTTTTGGTCCAACATTCCGAGCTGAAAACTCCAACACATCGCGCCACTTGGCTGAATTTTGGATGATAGAGCCCGAAGTTGCTTTCAATGATTTGAAAGACAATATGGATTTGACAGAAGATTTCCTGAAATATATCTGTCAATATGTGATGGAAAACAATGCCGACGATTTGCAATTTTTGAACGATAGAGAAGTGCAAGAGCAAAGTCAGAAACCACAAAACGAACGCAATGAATTGTCCCTAATAGAGCGATTGAGCTTTGTGATTGGTAATGATTTCAAGCGATTGACATATACTGAAGCCATAGATGTTTTGAAAAATTCTTCTCATTACAAAAAAGGAAAATTCAAATACGATGTGGAATGGGGAATTGACCTTCAAAGTGAACACGAGCGATATTTGGTAGAAAAAGAATTCAAATGTCCAGTGATTTTGAGCAACTATCCGAAAGAAATCAAAGCTTTTTACATGCGACAAAATGACGACGGGAAAACAGTAGCTGCTATGGACGTTTTATTTCCAGGAATTGGCGAAATTGTTGGTGGTTCGCAACGTGAAGAACGTTTGGATGTATTGAAACAAAAATGTGCCGACTTCGGTATTCACCCAGAAGAATTGTGGTGGTACATGGATACGCGCCGTTTTGGAACTGTTCCTCACGCTGGATTCGGTCTTGGATTTGAAAGAATGATTATGTTCGTAACGGGAATGAGCAACATTCGTGACGTAATTCCATTCCCGCGTACGCCAGATAATGCTGAATTTTAATTCAAAAGAAAGAACATTCTATTATTTTTCAGTAAATTGAACACAGAATTAGCTTTATGGCATTAAAACAACAGTTTTCACAACGTTTAGAACAGCGTCTTTCTCCGCAGCAAATTCAGCTGATGAAATTGTTGCAAGTGCCAACAATGGAACTTGATCAACGCATTAAACAGGAAATAGAAGAAAATCCAGCCTTAGAAGAAGGTGCGGAAGAAGATGAATTCGAAGAAAAAGAAGAAGATTTCGACGATGATTTCGATTCAAACAGTGATGATTTCGATATCAACGATTATTTGGATGATGATTCTCCTGATTACAAAACCACTACCTCCAATCAAGGGAAAGATGATGACAATAAAGTAATTCCACTTTCCTCAGGTCAATCATTTCAAGAACGACTAACCGAGCAACTGCATTTATTGGATTTGAACGATAAAGAGTTCATGATTGCCGATACCTTGATCGGAAATTTAGATGAATCAGGTTATCTCAATCGAGAAATGGAAGCGCTGGTGGACGATTTGGCTTTTTCATTAAATTTAGAAACTACCGAACAGGAAATTGAACAAATTTTGCTCCTTATTCAGGAATTGGATCCTGCTGGAGTTGGAGCCCGAGACTTACGTGAATGCCTTTTATTACAAATCGAACGCAAGCAAGATGGCGACATCACAAAATACACCGCCAAAAAAATCTTACAAGATTATTTCGAAGAGTTTACCAAAAAGCATTACGATAAAATACAGTCCAAACTTGAAATTGAGGATGAAGATTTGCGCGACGCCATTGCAGAAATCATCAAATTGAATCCCAAGCCAGGAGGTTCGATGAAAGAATCTTCGAAGCAAATGTCGGTGATTGTTCCAGATTTTATGATTACTGAGTTTGAGGGCAAATTAGAACTTTCTTTGAACGGTCGAAATGCTCCTGAATTGAAAGTTTCTCGTGGATATGAGCAAATGCTCCGTACTTATTCTGAAGGAGGAAAAACTTCCAAATCAGATAAAGAGGCTTTGACTTTTGTGAAGCAGAAATTAGATGGTGCAAAATGGTTCATCGATGCTATTCGTCAACGCCAAAATACGCTTTTGATGACGATGACTGCCATCATGAATTATCAGAGAGAATTCTTTTTGACAGGTGACGAAACCAACATGAAACCAATGATTTTGAAAGATATAGCAGAAATTGTTAGTCTAGATATCAGTACAATTTCTCGTGTTGCGAACAGTAAGTACGTTCAAACCAATTACGGTATCTATTCTTTGAAATATTTCTTCTCCGAGTCACTTTCTACGGACAGTGGAGAAGAAGTTTCGACTCGTGAAGTGAAGAAAATTCTTTCTGAAGCCATTAGTGCAGAGGAAAAGAAAAAACCCCTTACGGATGAAAAACTGACAACGCTACTAAAAGAAAAAGGATACAACATTGCTCGCAGAACCGTTGCAAAATATAGAGAGCAGTTAAATATCCCTGTGGCTCGTTTGCGTAAAGAACTTTAAAATGAAAACGTTCGCTCAGATTATATCTTGGGTTTTTGTTCCACTGTTCATGCCTTTGTACGCGCTGGTAATCTTGATGTACATACCGTCTTGGGAAGGTTTTATCATCAACGACGATTCACTCTATCATCTAGCACCACAAAACAAATTATCGATTCTACTCATCTTTTTTGTTTGCAGTGTTGTGGCGCCTGGTCTTACTTTGCTCATGTTGATGTCACGCAAAGTAATTTCAAGCATAGAAATAGATGACAGACGCGAGCGACTTATCCCGCTGCTAATAACTGCAGGATATTGCCTTTTGCTCTATCTCTTTTTCATCTTCATGCCCAGCAAGGTGTATTTGCCAAAATATATTTATGCTTTACCCTTAAGTGGCTTCGTTACCATTGGATTATTCGCATGGATTAATCTGTACACCAAAATCAGTTTGCACGCTTGTGGTACGGGAATTTTAACAGGACTTATTTTCGCATACTGTGCCAACTCTATTTATTTCAGTTTCAGCTTGTTGATGATCGCCGTATTCGTTACTGGATTTGTGATGTCCAGTCGAATTTACTTGAATAAACATACCTTGGCTCAAGTTTTGTATGGTTTCATTGGAAGTTGCACCATTGTTTTTCTCATCAATTATTTTTATCCATCTGGATATTGAGAAAACAAAAGTTCTGATTTTAATGAAATGTCTAACTTTGAAGAAATAATTAAATAAAAATGAAGAAATTAAATAGCATAGCTTTAGGCTTATTACTACTGGTGATAATAAGCGCTTGTGGCGTTTTTAATAAAGAAAAGAAAGGTCAAGGATTTAACCTTTTCACTATTGAACAAGACAAAGAGTTTGGCGCTCAAGTAGCCGCCGAAATAGATGGAAACGCAGCTGAATATCCACTTTTAGACTCCAGTAGTAACGTAGCTGCCTATCAAATGATATATCGCGTGCGCGACAAAATTTTAAATTCTGGAAAAGTTACAAACAAAGATAAATTCCAATGGAGATTGAGAATCATCGATAATGACAGTGTATTGAATGCTTTTTGCACACCCGGTGGTTACATCTATGTTTATACTGGAATTTTAAAATTTTTAGACAATGAAGCACAATTCGCTGGGGTTATGGGACATGAAATTGCCCATGCAGATAAACGTCACTCTACACGTCAAATGACGAAGATGTATGGCGTAGGGGTTCTTTTAGATATACTAGCCGGAAACCGTGCCATGTTGAAAGAAATTACCGCTGGTATTATTGGATTGAAAAACTCAAGAGCACATGAAACTGAGGCCGATCAATTTTCAGTTGAGTATTTATGCCCAACAGACTATGATGCTGCAGGCGGTGGAGGTTTCTTCCAAAAAATAACTGATATGGGGGGTACGAGACAGCCAGAATTTTTGAGTACACATCCTGATCCAGGAAAAAGAATTGAGCATTTCAATACCGCTAAAACAACATTAGGTTGTACAGGTTCAAATACAAATGAAAACGCTTACAGGCAGATTGTTTCAAAATTGTAAAAACGCATTCAGCCCATAAATTGGGTAAAAAAAAGATAGGGGCGAAAAATTTTTCGCCCCTATCTTTTTTTCATTATTTTTCTGGATAACTATTTTGTCAAAGCTGCAATCCGCTTGGCTGTTTTCAATTGCTTCAGAAAATCCTTTGGGTGATCGATTTCCTTCTGGTTTACCTTCTCTCCCTTCGCCTTTCTACGTTTATATTCGTCATATTTCATTGAGTCAATTCGCTTATGACCAAGACGAACAAAAATGACGTTCTTATTGGGAATCACAGCGATGTACTGCCCTAAAATTCCACGGCAATAATATACCTGATCTTCGCCATCAAAATAGGTCCAAATGTGCATACCATAACAGGTGTTTTCTATGAAATCATCCGTTTGTGGTGCACGGCTATTGAACATTTCCTGCATGTACTTTTTCGAAACAACTTGTTGACCATTCCACTCTCCCTCTTGAAGTATCAAACGTCCCAAGCGACCAAAATCTTGGGCTGTGGCATACAGGCAACAAAATGACTTTTCATCACCATTTTCCTTATCCAAGCTCCAAAAAGCATCACTTTGCGTTCCAATTTTTCGCCAAAGTTTAGTCTCGGCATATTTGGAAAGATTCATTCCTGTTGCTTTTTCAACAACAAATCCTAGCAATTGAGAGTTACCACTTTGGTAATTAAAATATTTCCCTGGTTTATCAACTCCCTTTTGGCGACTGACCAATCCATACAAATCCGTTCCGTAATAAGACTCTGCATTTTCAGACAAAGGATTTTTACCACTTTCTTGCCAATCCAAACCAGAAGCCATTTGTAATAGATGGCGAATGGTGATGTATTTTTTATCGTCGCTTTTGAAACTGGGAATATAATTTCCAACAGATTCATCAAGCGATTTAATTTTACCTTCATCCAAAGCAACGCCTATCAGCAAACCAACGACAGTTTTTGCTGCAGAAAACATATTTGAAACTGTGCTAATGGCATGTTTTTCATAATATTTTTCAAACAGTAAGCTATCTCCTTTGAAAACCAAAAAAGCTGTGGTTTTAGTTTTTTGATTCAAATTTTCTTCAGCAGAACTTAAATTGTATTGATTGTATTGGTCGTTTTTCTGCCATGTAAAGGCACTATCTGCTTTTTGTATGGTGGAATAAGGAAAAACATCCAAATCGTATATGTCGGGTCCCGTTTTGCCGATTAAGTAAGTATTGGCAATTCCCTTATACAGATAAAATCTTCCGGATAGAACAATAAAAAGATTAACGATAATAATTATCGCCAGAAGAAAAACGCCAAAAACTTTGAAAGCTTTTTTTACCCAACTGAAAAGTGTACTCATGCTAACCTGCGTATTCGTAATCGAAAAGTTGGGCGAGTTTTGTTTTGAGTATGGCTTTCAATTCATCCATATCTATCTCTCTTCCCAATTCTTTTTTCATGGAAGTTACGGCTTTATCTTCTATTCCACAAGGGACAATATATTCAAAATAGCTCAAGTCTGAATTTACATTGAATCCAATTCCATGCATCGTCACCCAGCGAGAAGATTTAACACCCATGGCACAAATCTTACGGGGATTTTCCGAATCGCCACCAATCCAAACTCCCGTCAGGCCTTCTACTCGGCCTGATTCAAGACCGTATTCCGTTAGAGTTTGAATAACAGCTTCTTCTAAAAACCGCAAATATTTATGAATATCCGAGAAAAAGTGATCCAAATCAAAGATTGGATAGCCAACCAACTGTCCGGGGCCATGATAGGTGATATCACCACCTCGATTGATTTTATAGTACGTAGCTTGTTTTTCTTTAAGCTGATTTTCGTTCAACAGCAAATGTTCTTCTTTACCACTTTTACCTAATGTAAAAACGTGAGGATGCTCACAAAAGAGCAGGTAGTTTTGCGTCAGAATTTGCGTTTCGTTGTTACGATTTTCAATTTTTTGTGCTATAGTCCTCGCAAAGATTTTTTCTTGATAATCCCAAGCTTCTTGGTAATCCATCAAGCCCAAATCTTCGAAGTGCACAATAGCTTTCACGCTTATACTTTGGCCAGTGAATCTTTCAAAAAGTCAATCACATCAATCTCAACTGAATCTATATTATTGATTTCTGCAACCAGATAAGAAGTCCAATCGATTATATTGTTCAAGTATATTGATTTCTCTATTTTAGATTCTCCCTTTGCTTCGGCAATCAAAACTGTATCTGTTTTTTTCCGGATGATATCCAAAGTAATTTCAACTCTTTTTTTGTTGCGAACATTCAAATCATGCGTTTCAAAAAACATAACACCAAAACGGCTGTCACCGCCTGTCCAACCTAAAAGTTCGTTGTGATTCATTTCTGGTAAAAAATGAGCGTGGGCCAATTTTTTAGAATTTTCATTGAACTGCTGACGAGCACGAACTGTCATTCCAGAATAAGCTGCTGAAGAATAGAAAATAGCTATTTTATCTTTTAAAGCCTCCGCAAATTGTCTTGACACAGCTCTTATATGTTCTTGATCAGCAACAATTAAGTCCAATCCTTTTTGAATCTCAACCAATCTTTGAGCTGGACACATTCCTAATTGAACAAAAATATTGACCAATTGAACAATTGAATACCCCATAGATGCACGAGGTGGATTGCCACCAGGAACAAGAACATAATCGTATCCTTTTTCTTCACAAAGCGCAGCTAATTTTCCGCCTGAAGTTATGCCCATAATTTTGGAGCCTTTAGCCATTGCACCTTCCAGACTCATCAAAGTTTCTTCTGTATTTCCAGAATAAGATGACGCAATAACTAAGGTGTTTTCATTCACGTAGTTTGGTAAATCGTAGTCCTGACAAAAATCTACTGGAACGGATAAATCATTAAACAACCATTGCGAAACTATAAGTCCACCAATTCCGGATCCACCCATACCACAAATCATCACATTTTTGATTTCTTTGTCAGCTTTGCGGAAGTTACTTTTACTCGCTATTTCCAATGCTTCAGCGAGCTGATTAGGGAAATTCACGATAAGATCTCTCATTAGTTTGTTTGCGTCCATATGGGTGTTTTTTTGTACGAAGTTAGAAAAATTTATTTCGACGGATTAAACGTTGAACAGGAAATTCCAATTTACCGTGAGCTTCCATGTTATTAATAGTATCCAAATAAAAGGTGAACGGAGTTTTTTTATAACTCAAATAGCCGTTATTACTGTTGTTAGATTCCAAAATTGGTGGTTTATCGCTAGAATAAAAAATGAAATATTCACCTTGCTTTTTAAAGTTCAAGGGCGGAGAAATTAAGAATCGGTATCTCTCTTCATCTAGGGTTAAAATTCCCTTTTTCAATAATTTGGCTATTAAATTGTTGCCGTTTTTATTCATGGAAAGAGCGATGGAAAAGCCTTTTACTTTGGTTTCTTTGAATGATACAACTTCAGTCACCTCAAAATTGTCGTCCATAACAGATTCTATGTATTTTTCTTTGACAACTTGAGTCCCTCCTTCACGAAAGGAAATATCTCCATTCCATGTCTTTAAAAAATCATCGAGCGGAAAACTAATTTTTTTACTTGCTCTATCCATCAGCCTGTAAAGGGGGCTTTCTTTGTGGTTATAAAAGTCCGCAACGTTGAGATGCAAATTCAGATATCTCGTTGAATTTTTGTCGTTGACAAGTGCCAATCCATCTTCCTTTTGACTAAAATTGAAAGGCTTTATACTTTTGACATAGGACAACAAAGTAATACTTGAAGAATCTACTTCATGAGCGAATAAGGCCTTTTCGATTCCATATTTCATCACTCCTTTAGAATTTGAATAGATGACTAGGCTTTTTTCTCTAAACTGTTTCAGTTTTAAAAAATCATCCCATATTGGCGATATTAGGCCGGATTTAGCTTTTAATATCCCATTCAAATAACGGACAAAGTTTTTTCCTTTAAAAATAAAAAGCCAATTATTTCCGTAAACTAAATAAGCTTTTTCTTTGTTCCAAGCGTAAACTTGTTGATCAGAAATAATGGTGTCGTTTATCTTTAAAACCTTTCTTAAACGAAGAATTCCTGCTCCAATTTCACTAGAATCTGTGACATGAATCAAAGCGCCCCAATCTCCATTTTCATTGGCAAAACCGTAAGCAGGCCGCTGCATGTCTAAACCGTAACTTTTGGCTTGACCTAGCAAAAATTCCTTTGAGGCAAAATCACGGAATTCAACTTTATTGAAATGCAGTAAACCTGAGGTTTCTTGAGCTAAATCCAGAACATTCATGCGCACTAAAAAGTCTCCTTCTGGCAAGCGTTCAATTAAAGTGGGCTCTCCAGATTGGCTCAACCAAAAATGTCTTGCAACTAGAAAACCAGCCAATAACAGAGAAAGGAAAACAATTAATGAAACTTTTTTTAACATGTAAAGTAGGCGGTGCTGTGTATTATTTCATGATGACAAACAAACTATTTACCAAATCTAAAACGTATTTACCTGGATTATCGTATGTGTCATTGAAATCATAGACCAATTTGAATTCGGTACTATTGATAGTCGTTTTTGAAGAGGTCAAAGTCATATTTCCTGATTTCATGCGAATAGCATCTAGCATTTCTTTTTGGTCATTGGTCATGAATTCCGTAGGTAAATGATCAATCGCTTTTGACCAGTCGACCTCTCCATAAACGAATCCGGATTTCTTTGTCTTTTTAATTTGTTTACGAGAAATTTTATCCGCCCCGAAACCATCAGGATTATTCACTGCAAGATTTTCATCGTTAGTCATAATGAACAAACCACCTTTGTTGATAATGTACATAGGAATAGTATTCAAAATGGCATTATCAATTTTCCAATATTTCCCTTTGTTTTGCCATTCGGAATTCAAATTGGCCATTTGATCCAAGAAAATTTGAGGAAGGTCATTTCTTTCTGTTGAAAAGCCTAATGTGAAAATCGGAATATCTTCTTCATTAAATACTTCTGTTTCCGTATAATTAAAATCTTCATCATAACTATAAATTACGCGACGAATGGGAATTTTCTTAACCCCGTTAAAAGTTCCAAAAACACTTCCTTTGTAGGTGTCAAAAATTGCGTCTTTATTCAAAAACGCATTCATAAACTCAATCGCCATAACAGTTCCAGACACATTTCGGCTTTTTTCGTCACGAAGAAGTGGCATGATAATCTCGTAAGATTTTTCATATGCTTTGCCCAAATCCACATTATAGGTGAAATAGGCAGAATTGTCTTTGTGTATGTATTTGGTGACTTTTTTATCAAACTTTGAGTCGTTCAATTCTTTGTAAATGGAGCCTAAAGCGTCTCCATAATTCGTTTTCATTGTTGCCTCAAGAGAGTTATTCGTTAAACGAATGTCACCTAAGATTTTGTTGTCCATGTACAACTCAGAAAGTCCTTTGTGCAGCGATGGCAACATGTTTTGATAGTACCAAAAAGGCTGAGATTTTTGAACATTTCTGGAATTATCCAAATAAAAAGTTCCTTCGACATTATGCGTTAGTTGTGAAGCCAAGGCAGCATCTGCTTTTTTCAAATTTTTACCATCTATGAAAAGTTCTTGACAAATTTGATTTAGATTTTGTCTACTCAAAGCGGCATACACCGAATCGCGGATATCATAGTAATTTGGACTATCTACACCCTCTTCTTTGTGCCAAAGGTCGCCCGTGTCTTCAATTTCCTCCACTTGCTCTTCAACATCATAAATGTCGGAATCATCTTCTTCATCTATTTCTATTTCTTCCTCCGGGAATTCTTCGTAGCCTTCCTCGATGTTTTCATCGTAATCGTAATCGTAATCATAATCGTAACGGTTATAATGGTATCGGTCCCAATAATTGTAACCTCTTGCACTCCAAATAGAATCAGCAATTTCATTGACATGACTATACAAAGGATCGACGCGGATCAACACGCCAATATTATCTTTAATGATAAGATGGTTGAGGTAACTGGAATAAAACTGAATGTTTTCAAAGGATGATTCTTGTTTATCAAAATCATCAAAAACAGTGAACAATTCATTGATATCTTTTATTCCAAAAGTAAAACCAGATATTTCAAAATTTAAATTTCTACCGTAAAAGACATTTAGTTTTTGGTTAAAATCAATTCCCGACTCTTTGATGGTTTTCCCTGAAGTTGAACCATCGAAAAGTTCTTGTTGCAATTCTTGCATGAACTCATATTTAACCAATTCATCTAGAGATACTTTTTGCAGTAAAGTAATATTATTGATACTGAATACAGTAACGGCGTCTAAGGGAATATAATCTTCAGATTTTTGAGCGCGCACTTCAATAAACGCAATCAACATGAGAAGAATAACACTAAAAGTTTTCATGTTTTTTTTCTTCGAAAAAGTCAATTTTTGACCTTATGGTTTCAGGGGGCTAAGATAGATGGTATTTTCCAATAAATCTGGGTTTTGACTCAAAGAATATACATTCGTTTTGAGCATAACGGCCATTTTGTTTTTGGCTAAAACGGCTTTACTGTTGGTAAATTCTTTTACATCCCTTTGGAATCGCGTAATGGATATGTAAGTACCTTGTTTTAAAAGTTCTTTTTCTTCATCAGACAAATTGGATACTTTCTTTATAGTGAAGTCTGGTACAGAGCGAACAAAGCTATTGTTTACCCACTCCATCCAGTTCACATTTTCATCCAATAATTTTTGATCATCTTTCACTTCCTCTTGGAGTGTTTTCTTGATGGCGCTTTGCAACAATTTCACTGATTCAAAATCACAGGATAATTTAAACATGTAATTGTTGTAATCACTTGAAATAGTGACGTTCGAAATCCCTGGCCTTTTCTCAAAAACATCCTTGAAATGGTCTATTCTACCCTGAATTTCTTCTCGCGATGGGACTTTTTTACCATCCAAACTATCCAAAGCTAAAATAGAATTAATCTTAACTTTTGAGGCGGAGAGATTGATGTTGTATTTCAAGGTTCCAGAACCGTCATCATTCAGTGAAATATCATCAATGATTTCTATGCACGAAGACAAAGAAAAAAGTACGGCTAGAAAAAAGAAAAAACGCAATGGTTTCATAGAACAAAATTAGTCAATTTAGCATTCAAAAATGATACCAGTTTTGAAATAAAAAGGAAGAAGGTAGAAATACGATGGCTGTAAAAACTCGAATTTCTTAATTCTTAATTCGCGTTTCTACTTCGTATTTCTAATTTCTTCGCTCTAATTTCTAATTTCCGATAAGTACGTATATTTGCACAAAACTTAAAAAGGCATGGAAAAATTTTCTACAAATAAAGCTCCAAAACCTGTTGGACTCTATCCGCATGCTAGAAAAGCTGGGGGATTACTTTTTTTGTCGGGAGTTGGTCCACGAACTGCTGGGTCAGATTCAAACGATTCACGAGTTCCGGGTTTGAAGTTAGATCACAATGGTAATTTTTTAGAATTTGATTTTGAAGCTCAGTGTCGAAGTGTATTTGACAATGTGAAGATTATTTTAGAAGAATCTGGATCGAGCTGGGACAAATTGGTAGACGTTACTGTTTTTCTAACGAATATGAAGCGAGATTTTGCCACGTACAATCGCATTTACGCAGAATATTTCAAAGACAATTTGCCGTGCAGAACTACGTGCGAAATCAGTTCTTTGCCCACTCCTATTGCCATAGAGTTAAAATGTATTGCCTCACTTTAAAAATTTATAATTCATGATTCGTTTCATTATCCGATGTGCGTTGGCACTCGCTTCACTGGTTTTCACCGTTATCTTATTTGCCCAAGGTCATTGGGGTTGGGGAATCGTTATGATTCTTGTAACAGCTATTGTTGGTTTGACTTTTTTTAGAAATGAGAACATGATTTTGGCCATGAACCAAATGCGTTTGGGGAACACCGACAAAGCTAAAATGCACATGAATAAAATCACACATCCTCAGTTGATGCCGAGAAGACAGCATGCTTATGTTATCTTTCTCCAAGCGGTCTTGAACACGCAGGAATACGGTTTCGGCAAGTCAGAAGCTATGTTGCGAAAAGCAATCAAATTGGGTTTACGAACGCAACAAGATGGTGCCGTTGCTCGAATGCATTTGGCAGGAATTTGTGCTCAAACAGGCAAACGATCAGAAGCCGTTTCACTTCTTGCTGAAGCAAAGAAAATGGATGACAAAGGATTGATGCGTGATCAAATTGTTCAAATGCAAAAACAAATGCAAGCAACTCCTTCCAAAAATCAAATGCGTATGGCGCAAATGACTGGTGGACGCAAGAAAACACCTCGTAGATAGTGAAAAAAGAAACTCCCAGAATCTATTCAGATGCTCCAGAAAACTACGCACTGATAGATGCTGGTGGAGGTCAAAAACTAGAACGCTGGGGCGAAATCATCACGATTCGTCCTGAACGTCAAGCTTATTTTAAATCCGAAATTCCTTTTGGTGATTGGGAAAAACAAGCCCATTGGAAGTTTATCGAGAAATCTGGACAAAAAGGGGTTTGGAAGAACCTAAATCCAGCCAAAAAAGAATGGGTTTTCACCAACAAAGGCTTGCATTTCAATTTAGAATTAACGCAATTCAAGCACATCGGTTTATTTCCTGAACAGAATGTCAATTGGCAATTCATCGCTAAAAACTTGTATCCGAAACAGCGTTTTTTAAATCTCTTTGCCTACACAGGAGCTTCGTCTTTGGTTGCCAGATCAAGAGGTGCGGAAGTTTTGCATGTTGATTCGGTTAAACAATTGGTCGGCTGGGCGAAAACGAATATGGAATCGTCGAATCTTGCCGATATCAAATGGGTATTAGAAGATGCTTTGAAATTCGCTCAGAGAGAAGCCAAACGCGGGAACAAATACCACATGATACAAATGGATCCGCCAGCGTGGGGTTTGGGTGCAAAAGGCGAAAAATGGAAATTAGAGGATAAAATTGAAGAACTCGTTCGAGTGTGCCACGAAATATTGGAACCAAAAGGGTGGTTGATTCTCAATACTTACAGTCCGAGTTTGAAATTGGCACAAACCAATGCACTCGTCAAAAAAATCTTTCGCACAGAACCCGAAACCGCAGCAGAGTTGTGGATGAAAACAGATTCGGGAAAGGATATGTATTTTGGGGACTTGGTCAGAATCCAAAGATAAAGGAAGCTAAAAAAGATTTGGGTGGTTTTTTTCAACGCAGAGGCGCGAAGGCGCTGAGGAAGGAATGATTTAAAAGACTAAAACTAGTTTATAAATTATTGACTACTCTTTTTAGACCTTTCTTAAGCAAAGATTCATTAAAATTGATAATTAGCCCGAGCCTTTTATCACTTAATTTGAGATAAGTCAATAATTGAGCGGTATGTATTGGATGCAATTCCGCTGCAGATTTTAGTTCAATGATGACTTTGTTTTCAACTAACAAATCAAGCTTGAAGCCTCCATCAAGTTTTTTGTTTTTATAGAAAATTGGCAGTTCTAATTGACGCTGCACTTTCAGCCCAAGTTCTTCTAATTCATGATACAAACAAGTTTCATAAACACTTTCCAAAAGGCCTGGACCAAGCTCCCTATGGACTTCGATGGCTGATCCAATCACCAAGGATGAAATTTCATTTTCTATTATCATTTTGCTTCGATTTTCTATTTATGTTACATCTAAATGTGATTTACATAAACAAAAACAGCCAACAACATTAAAAAAATATACCATCCTACACCATAAAAATTCTAAAACTCAGCGCCTTCGCGCCTCTGCGTTAAAACCATTTAATCAAACAAACCAACCAAATCCTCCTTACTCAAGGCTTTCAAAACGGACGCATCCGTGCGAACCAGATCTTCGGCGAGTTCTTTTTTAGTTTCTTGGAGGAGCATTATTTTGTCTTCGATGGTGTCAGGACAGATGAGGCGAACAGCGACCACATTTTTCTTTTGTCCGATTCTGTAGCTTCTATCAATCGCCTGATTTTCAACGGCTGGATTCCACCATGGATCAACGATGTAGACGTAATCTGCTTCTGTAAGATTCAAGCCTGTTCCACCTGCTTTTAGGCTGATGAGAAAGACACGTACCTCATCGTCATTTTGAAAACGGTGGACGATTTCTTCGCGATTTTTTGATTTTCCTGTCAAATATTCGTGGGAGATTTCTTCTTTGTCCAATTCCTTGCGAATCAAGTCCAGCATGGTAACAAACTGAGAGAAAACGAGGATTTTGTGATACTTGTGTTTCGTCCGAATTTCTTCCAAAAGCACGTCCATTTTAGCCGATTCATGTCCATAATCAATGTCATCGGGTAGGATTTTTGGTGAATCACAAATTTGTCGAAGTTTGGTCAGTCCTGCTAGAAGCAGCATGCTTTTATTGACATCAAACGCCGTTCTATCTCTACTTAGCAATGAATCTCGGATTTCAGCGCGGTGGGAATCATACACTTTTCTTTGCTCCTCTCCCATTTCGCAATACAGCACCATTTCTGTTTTTTCCGGAAGCTCCTTCGCGACTTGTTTCTTGGTTCTTCGCAATAAAAACGGATTGATTTTCTCTTGCAATTCTTTTGCTCTTCCAAAATCTTTGAACTTGTCAATAGGTGTGGAATATTCGTCTCGGAAACTTTTGATAGAACCGAAAATTCCTGGCACTGCGAACGAAAATTGAGCATACAAGTCGAAAGTATTGTTTTCGATTGGTGTTCCTGTTAAAACTACTCGATTTCTCGCTTGAAGTAATCTCGCGGCTTTGTATCGCATGGAATCTGGATTCTTTATCGCCTGTGATTCATCCAAGAAAATGTAAGAAAAATCAAACTTTTTCAGCTTGTTGACATCTGAAAGTAGCGTTCCGTAAGTCGTCAAAACGATGTCGTAACTGGAAAAATCATCCGTGTTTTTCGCACGCGTTTGACCGTAATTAGTCAGAATTTTCAGACTCGGCGCAAACTTTTCAATTTCTCTTGTCCAATTGAAAAGCAAAGAAGTAGGCACCACAACAAGATGCGTTCCGCCTTTCTTTTTTTCACGGAGCGAAAGAATAAATGCGATGATTTGAATCGTTTTCCCCAATCCCATATCATCTGCCAAACAACCCCCGAAATTAAATTCATCCAGAAAATGCAACCAGTTTAATCCATCTTTTTGATAATCACGGAGTGTGGCATTCAAATCTTTTGGAACTTTGACTTTTTTAATGTTCTTGAAATTAGCAATTTGCTTTTTCAGTTCATCGATATTGGCAATCACTTGTTCGTCCAACATTTCCTCGTCAAAGAGTTCAGGTATGAGCGAATAATTCACCTTGGCGATGCGAATTTTATTCTCAACAATATCTCCCGATCGGAAATAAGCGCTGAATTTCGCTATCCATTCCTCAGGCAAAAGTCCGTGGGTTCCGTCACCCAAAACAACGTAATTGCTCTTATTTTTAACCGCTTTTTGCACTTGCTGAACGCTTACCTCCTCTTTGCCGAATTTCATTTTTATCGACGTATCAAACCAATCCAAACCGCTGCTCACTGCAACTTTCACAGATATTTTTGACGGACTCCAATTGTTGTTTTTCAGTTCTTTGAAACCGAAAACCTCAATTCCCTCAATTTGCCAATTTTCGAAAGCATCGATGAACCAACCTTCGTTGTAAAACTTTCTTTTATGCAAGTAAAAATGGTCGAAACCTCCGATTTGTTCTTCGAATTCTTCATGCTGGCGAATGAGCATACCCAAAAAGCGATTCTCCAACTCTTTATCACGTGGAATTTCGAACCATTCGCCTATTTCATCAATTCCAGACAATTGCTTTTCGCTCAATATCGGAACTTCCATTTTCCCATAGCGAATTGCAGGGGTGATGAGGATATAATTGTCTGATTCTGACAAATAAATTGCTTTTTTGGGTCCTTCTTTTTCTTTGAAAAGTTGAATTTGTTTTATTGTTGCCTTTTTGCGAAAACCGTAATTGACAATCACGTTCTGCTCAAGCGGAGCTAAATAAGTTTGCTGAAAATCTTCGAATTGAGAGGTAGGAATCAACAAACGATTGTCATATTCTTTGAAAAATTGGAATAGTTTGTACTTGTTTTCGCCCTGCAGCAAATACATTTTCTTTTCCACCTCTACGAAATACTTAAAATGAAACTTCAGCTGTTTGAATTCAAACGATTTGTCATTTAATGAAAGACTGGGAAGAATTTCGTAAAAATCTTTTTTATGATGGATGTCCAAAACGACCTGCGCATTTTCCGCAAAATTCAGTTCTACCTTCGTTATTTTTCGTGCCGAAATGGTTGTTGATCCATCTTTCTCTGCAACATAAAAATCGAGTTTCAAAGGATTATCGATAACTGATTTCAGCGCCACCAACTGACTTTCAATTTCCTTTTCGCGATGATAAACGCCTTTGAAATAGCTAATTGCACCATAAAACTTGATCTTCGCAGCGTCACTAGTATTTTGCATTTCAACCGCTGGATCCAATTCCGTTAGCGGATTTTTCGGTTTACCATCTTGTGTCAAAGCCGATTCGAAAAGCGTGAGTACTATTTCTTCGCGGTAAGCATGTTCTGAAAAAATCAGTCCTCTATGCGAAGTAATTTCTTTCTCTTTCAACCATTGTTCTGAAAAAACTGGTCTTTCAATGCTCAGAAGTAAATTCAATTTATCTCTTCCACGATCGTCCAAACGCAAAAGTTCTTTCTTTTTTGTGACCACTTTTACTTGTCCGCGATTGTAGTCCAAATCGAAATATTCATCCAGATCGTAATCTTCATTCAATCCGTATTTTTCGGCAGTTGTTTTGAAAGCCACCTTTCTTTTTTCAGGATAGAAATAGATGTGAAGATTGGTTTTTGTGAGCAAAGACGAAAGCGCCATGGCTTGATGCGTGCAGATTTTTTCCGTTTCAATTTGACAATCGCAACATAGATAAAGTGTCGTATCCTCGTCAGAATAGGAAATGTTCACCCGATAATTTTCCAATTGATTGGTGGAAATCTCCATGGTGACCGAGTTAACGGCCGCATCCTGCACATAACAAACGCGTGGATACATGAATTGACGCGGATGAAGATTAGAGAAATACGCGATGTATTCTTCATCCAAATCCAATATACTGAAATTGAGAATCAGAATAAAATCCATGGGAACACCTTCTACTATAAGGGTTTCGCTTCTCAAATGACTATTCCAACGGTTATTTTTCTTCATTTTTTCTTATCAAACGCTTGTGATTGCCGCGACTTGCAAAGGTGAGAATTATTTAGAGAAAGAAATAAGAGTAAAAGGAATCATTTTGCAAGCCAATTCTAAATTCCTTATAACTTTATTGTACAAACAGTTTTACTATAAAAATTTCATGATAAAGTTCTTCTCCATTCGTTGCGGCTCAGTATTAATTTTGCTATTCTTTCTCCAATCGTGCTACTACAAGCCTTTTGCGAGTTATTACCTCAACAAAAAGGATTTCAAGCATTTCAGTCGAGCGGAGAAAAAAGCGGGTGACAATTCCGATCCCAAACGAAATTATAAGGTAAATCGCTATGATTGGGCGGTGGAAGTAAATGCACAAAAAGAGTTTATGTTCGACTTGCAAAAGCGTATGAAAATTAAATCCTTCGAATGCTCTGCTGGAAAACCAAAATTGAAGCGAACAAAGGATTTGTTGATTTTCAAATTCAAAGAGAATATTCCTGCCAATCAGCGCGTTAAATTGACGATTCATTACAAAGGTCATCCTGCCAATGTCGCCAAACAAGGTCCCATTCAATGGAAAAAAGATGAGAAAGGTCGCCCCTGGATTTCTACGCAAACAGAAGGTATTGGCCCACATTTCATCATGCCCTGCAATGCTCTTTTGGGCAATGAAGCGGATTCGGTGAGCATAACAGTTACGGTTCCCAGTGAACTACAAGTAGCTTCGAATGGCCCATTGGTATCAACAATTGCAAATGCTTCAACAAAAACCACGAGTTATCGCCATGAAGTCACGAACCCCATCAACATCTACAATATTTCCTTCAACATTGGTCATTTCGTTGAACTGAAAAAACCGTATACCGATATCAACGGAATAGATAGAGAAATCACATTCCAGGTTTTGGATTTCAACAAAGAAAGGGCAGATACTTTTTACAATCAGGCTCCAATTGTTATGAAGGCTTTCGAGGAAATGTTTGGCGAATTTCCCTTTTGGGTCGATGGATGTAAATTCATTGAATCGAGCTTCGGTGCGATGGAACATCAATCGGGAATTGCGTTGGGAAATGATTATCGTTATCATCGAAAAGATTTCAATCTTACTTTGATCCATGAATTGGCCCACGAATGGTGGGGAAATAGTATTTCTGGTGCTGATTATTGCGATGCATGGCTGCACGAAGGAATGGCGACTTACTGCGAAGCTTTGTTGTTGGAAAAAATATACGGTAAAGATGATTACGATTGGCGAATTCGATTGAACATTCGTTCCACCTTTAATACTATTCCCATATTGAAAAAATGCGATGTGATGTACAACAGTTGGGCCCAAAGCAGGGATGGTGACATTTATTCAAAAGGAGCTCTGATGATGCATTCCATTCGCAAATTGATGAACAATGACAGTTTATTCTTAGCCAGTTTAAAAACTATTCAAACGGAATTTTCCAAACAAAACATCACCACTCAGCAGTTTATTGATCGATTTAATGAACTTGTTGGACAGGATTATTCAGCTGCTTTTGATTGGTATTTGAAAAAGGCAAAAGCTCCTGTTGTCAAAATAAAATTAGACCCAGAACAGGGAAAAATGTGGTACAAATGGGACGAGGAAATTCCGTTTTATCCACAGGGAGAAGTTCAGGTAAAAACGGATGAAGATTTGTTCAAACTTATCCCAACAACGACCTATCAATCGATGGATAAACCAAAAGAAAAACGTTTTATTTTCTGGATTGAACAGACTATTTATTACATGATTGAAATTGAGAAGTAATGACGGTTTGAACAATTCTGTTATCACCTTTTCTATGAATATTGATTAACTTGTCCTCTAATTCAATACTTTTTTGAAATGAAATTAATCTACACTCTTCTATTCATTTGCGTTGCGCACTTTTCTTTTTCCCAAGAAATCATTTCTCAAGAACTTTATAAAGGTGAGCTGGGTGATCATGAGATTTCTTTTTATTTGAAAATTGGCGAGTCGGGTTGTGGACCTTTGTATGTTGATGCTCTATACAAATATGACAAGAATAAAATTGACAACTGGATTCTATTATCCAGTTTTTTCGTTGAAGGTCGAGAACGGTATACCTTTGTTGAAATTTACAATACAGGAATTTTATTATTGGAAAGAGAAAATGGTAAAATGAATGGCATGTGGATTTCGCCTGACGGTAAAAAGCAATTGAAAGTAATTTTGGAAAAAACGACGATTACTGCAAAAGAAATAGAACAGCTTGAAGAACAGCTTGAAATGAAATGGTATGAAGCGAAAGACTGCTGATCTGAACAGAAAATTAAAGTAACAAGTTTGCAATATTGCAAACTTGTTACCTCCTTTTGGATTTGCTTCTCCGATTAAATAGCTAAAGACACTTCAGCCTTTGCTCATCCAATCATTCCGCGATCATTCTCCTTGTAACATACCCTTTTTTAGTCAAAATATTTACCATATACATGCCCGCCGGAGCGTCTAACTGTACTTTCGTGAGACCGTTTAATGATTCTTCATTGTAAACAATTCTTCCTGTAACATCCTGAATCAAAACCGTATACCGATTGAAATCTGGTAGGTTTATCACAAATTCTCCATTACTCGGATTAGGATACAATTTAACACGAATATCGCCTTCTTCCAATCCAATTGTCCCAAGTATGGACTGACTGCAATCTCCATCTGTTGAAGCATCAAAAAATGCCTGAATGTTATCTGTTGTGAGCATCAATTCATCTACATTTTCCAAATTGGTATTGCCAGATCGATTATACACCAAAGCATAACTTATCGTTTTCACTTGATTGGGTGCAAAAGTTCCTAAATCAACTGACATAACGGTTTTTTTGTCAACGGAAATAGTTGCCGTTCCATTCCAGCCGCCTGCTTGATTTGGATTGTCATAAAATTCAAAGGTCGTTGACCCATTTTGAGCATCTAAAACATCTTGACCGTTGCCTCTTTTTCCCATCATCGTATTGTAAATTTGCGCTGGAATGTGATTCGAACCATTTAAAGTTACGGCTGAACTGATGTCATCACTCAAACAAACTATACCAAAACTTGGAGGATTAACACCGAAACCGCCCAATCCTTCATCCACAGCATCGTTGAAATAGTATTGCAAATTTCTAGAAGAATCACATCCAAAATAATCATCTGTTGCACTTCCTAAGTCACCATCCATGGCAAAAGAAGCTCTCGTATTGAAAATAGTTTGCGTTCCACGGTTGATGTATTTGATGTCAAAAAAAGTGGTGTTTCCCAAATCTCCAGTAGAATCGTATTGATAAACTAAATAATGTATTTCTAAACCTATAGGATCAGCCCCTGAACCGTGCACCAATTTTTTGTCGTTCATGATCATGTATGTTGCTTTATCGCCTTTAATACATGGATAATCACCCGCTAGAGGGTAATACGTCTGATCGTCGTCTGTATCGACAAATGGAGCTAGATAATAATCGTATAACAAACTTACATCACCATGTGCCGGCCAGTTAGCAATAGAAGCAGGCACTTGATAACCAACATCTTGGTAATGCAACAAATGTTGATAAATTTCTGCCTTCGTTACGGTGAAAAAAGAAGCACCCAATGGATTGATGTTCCCTGCAGTTGCCGAACCGTCTGCAGTTAGCGGACCAGGCCACAAATCTGTAGAACCTACACCCAAAGCAGAGGCAGCTAATTTCAATTGCCCGTTGGCATCTATACCTCCAAACCAATTAGTAGCTGAATACAACAATGATTGGACAGAATCTTTTGGAACCGTAAGCGTTGATTGTCCATTGGAACCATAAAATAAAATTCCGCCATCTGAAAGAATTGCAGATGCTTGATTCACATCCAGAGTTGAATGAGCAATTTGCGCTTTTGCGGACTGAGCTTCAAAAAGTAAAAAGAAGCAGACAAAGAGTAGATTTTTCATGATCTTGGGTTTTAATGTGTCTTCCAAAAATACAGGATTTACTTTCCAATCTTCGAATGAAAGATGCCATATAATAAGGCTTTTAGCGTTATCTATTGAACAAAAAAAGTTGTCTTGGATACAGATAATATGAAAAAAACAACCTTTCAAACTTCAAAATATTCGCTTCATAATCAAATCATTAAAAGCAATATATACAAGTCTAATCATCTGAACTGCTTATATTTGTTTTTATAAAAATCCAAACCATGCCTAAATTTTTATTCTTGCTTTCGCTACTGGTCCTTTCAAATGTCAATGCACAACAATGGCTCGACCAAAAATATACCTACGACAGCCTCCTGAATGTTTCGTATGGCTCTTCCATCAACTTCAATGGCGAAACAGAAACACATTTGATGGACATCTATTTACCGAACTGTGACGATGCTAGCCATTTATCCAGAAGACCCTTGATTGTTTTCATTCATGGTGGCGCTTTTGTAGCTGGAGATAAAAACGAAGCGAATTTGCAAACGATGTGTAAAGAATTTGCCAAACGCGGATATGTAACCGCTTCCATTGATTATCGCTTGGGCTTTATTTCGGATGAAGCGGCACATACTTGCAATTTCCCGAATTACAGTTGTGTTTTTGCCACCGATTCTGCTGAGTGGTACCGAGCTTGTTACCGCAGTATTCAAGATGGAAAAGGTGCTTTGCGTTACTTGATCAATCGTCATCAACAATATCGAATTGATACCAGCAATGTATTTCTTACCGGTGAAAGCGCTGGTTCTTTTGTGTCGCTTGGGGTTGCCTTGATGGATCTTCCTTCGGAAAAATTCCCGCAAGCTTTTGCAAGTTCTAGTGTCGGTGCTCCTAATGCCAATACAAGCACATGCGTTTATAATGTGGGCAAAACCTTTCCATCTTCTATTACAAGACCTGACCTAGGCGATATAAACGGAACTATTGAACCTACCACAATTGATTACACCATTAAAGGTTTGGGAAATTTCTATGGCGGTATGATGACCGATTTGTTGCAAAATCACAATCCTGCCAAACCAAAACCTCCCATTTATTCTTTTCACCAGCCTTGTGATATGGTTGTTCCCATCGATTCCATGAAAATATATGCCGGACTATCCTGGTGCATGACCAATGGTTACGGCTGTTTTGGTATTTCCAATACGCCAAAAGTGTACGGAAGTCGTGGTTTTTCCAATTTGAATACCAACAATTCGTATGGTTACACGATACAAAACAATTTTACGGCAACGAATTTCCCTTATAGCTTTTTGATTGGGCCAGGAAGTTGCGCCGATCAAGTGAACAGTCCTTGCCACGCTTACGACAATTTCGGGATGCGCTTGAATCAGTTGGCTGCATTTTTTGCACCATTGGTTTCAACTTCTCCCATCTGTGACACTGCTCAAGTGACCAATGGTTTATCGCAATTGGATTTGGAAAAAGATTTGAAAATCTTCCCCAATCCAGCGGCAGAAAGTTTTACGATTCGGCAATTGACTTTTGAGAAAGCGCACTATTCCATTTTCGATGTGCAAGGTCGTGAAGTTCAAAAGGGAGATTTAAAATTTGGAGATAATTTGATCTCTTTTCAATCGAATTTGAACAAGGGACTATTTTTTGTGAAGGTGTTCAAAGACGATGCGGGTGCGGTTCGTTTGTTGCGGGTGGAATGATGGGGTTGTGTTTTGTTAAATAACCACACCTCCGAAGGAAGCAGCGAAGCTAAAGGGCACTGAGAAGGCGCAATGAACACGGAGTTTTTTTGACACGAAGTTGCACAAAGAACTCACAGAGTTTCACAAAGAAAATTCAGTGAAATCGGCAAAATCGGCAAAGTCCGTGTTCCATTTTACACTAAATTTATCCATTAGAAATTTGCATCGAGTAGAAGATTATGACAGAAAGTAAATTAGCCTTAGTAACAGGCGGTAGTAGAGGTTTGGGCCGAGAAATGGCTTTGAGCCTAGCAAAAAAAGGAAACGACCTTGTTATCACTTATTTGTCGAGTAAAGAAAAGGCAGAAGCCGTGGTTGCGGAAATTCGAGCCATGGGTCAAAAAGCATTTGCATTTCAGTTGGACTCGCGTTCCACAGCTAATTTTGATGGCTTTTTCACACAACTTACTGAAACTTTACAATCCGAGAGAGGCACTGGTAAAATCGATTTTCTCATCAACAATGCTGGAACAGGCATTTACAAACCCTTTTTGGAAACAACGGAAAATGACTTCGACGAAATGATGAATGTCCATTTGAAAGGCGTCTATTTTTTCACGCAAAAAGCAATTCCTTATTTCAACGATGGTGGCAGAATCATTAATATTTCATCTGGTTTAGCGCGTTTTTCTCTACCAGGTTCGTCTGCCTATGCAAGTATGAAAGGTGGAATTGATGTTTTCACCCGTTTTTTAGCCAAAGAATTAGCCGCACGAAAAATCACAGCGGTATCTGTTGCTCCAGGCGCCATTGCTACAGATTTTGGTGACGGTGAAAACAAAAGTGATTTGAAACAAAATCTTATCTCGGGTGCAACTGCTTTGGGTCGAGTGGGCGTGCCCGAAGACATTGGCGGCATTGTGGCATTTCTTTGCAGCGAAGATGCGCGTTGGATCAATGGGCAAAGGATTGAGGCGAGTGGGGGGATATTTTTGTGATGGTTTATATTTCTTTCACAAATTTTTAAGCATCCGTAAAACTTCTAGAACCCTTTGCATCAACTCGTTTGCCAACCCACACATTTTCCCTATCTTTGCCCCCTCAAAATTCAGTAAAAAATGGAATTGTCCCCTTTAGAAGTTCAAAGAAGAGAGTCGCTTGACAAATTGCGAGCGCTTGGTATCGAACCGTATCCAGCTGCGTTGTATGACGTGATGGATTATGCCGATGAAATCAAGAAGAACTATGAGGAAGGCAAACAGGTGACCATTGCTGGGCGAATGATGTCGCAACGCATCATGGGAAAAGCTTCTTTTGCTGAAATTCAAGATTCGTCTGGAAGAATTCAAACGTATTTTAACCGCGACGAATTGTGTCCGGGTGAAGACAAAACCTTGTACAACGAAGTTTTCAAAAAACTACTCGATTTAGGCGATTTTATTGGTGTGGAAGGGAAACTTTTCAAAACACAAGTGGGCGAAATTTCGGTTCATGTGGAGAAATTTACTTTATTGAGCAAAGCGTTGAAACCGCTTCCCATGGCCAAAACAGACGCCGATGGAAAAGTACACGATGCCTTCACGGATCCAGAAATGCGTTACCGTATGCGCTACGTAGACATGGTGGTGAATCCGCAGGTGAAAGAAATTTTTGTGAAAAGAACGAAATTATTCAACGCCATGCGAAGTTTCTTCAACGACGCTGGATACATGGAAGTGGAAACACCGATTTTGCAATCGATTCCAGGTGGTGCTGCGGCACGTCCGTTTATGACGCATCACAATGCTTTGGATATTCCTTTGTACATGCGAATTGCCAATGAATTGTACCTGAAAAGATTGATTGTTGGTGGTTTTGACGGCGTTTATGAATTCTCGAAAAACTTCCGCAACGAAGGCATGGACAGAACGCACAATCCGGAATTTACGGCTATGGAAATCTATGTTTCGTACAAAGACTACAACTGGATGATGGATTTCACCGAAAGTTTGTTGGAACATTGCGCTATGGAAGTGAACGGAACGACAGACTCGACTTTCGGCGAACATAAAATTAACTTCAAAGCACCTTACAAACGCGTTACGATGCGTCAATCTATCATTGACTTTACAGGTTTCGACATCAAAGACAAATCCGAAGATGAATTGCGCACGGCCGCTTTAGGCATGGGCATCGCTGTAGATGAAACAATGGGAGTTGGAAAATTGATTGATGAAATTTTCGGAGAGAAATGCGAAGGAAACTATATCCAACCGACATTTATCACCGATTATCCGAAAGAAATGTCGCCTTTGTGCAAAGAGCACCGAGATGATCCAAGTTTGACCGAACGTTTTGAATTGATGGTTTGCGGCAAGGAAGTAGCGAATGCGTATTCCGAATTAAACGACCCGATTGACCAACGCAACCGTTTTGAAGAACAATTGAAATTGCAAGAAAAAGGCGATGACGAAGCCATGTTTATCGACCAAGATTTCTTGCGTTCTTTGGAATACGGAATGCCACCAACATCTGGTTTGGGCATCGGTATGGACCGTTTGATCATGTATTTGACCAACAATCCGTCGATCCAAGAAGTATTGTTTTTCCCACAAATGAGACCAGAAAAATTTGACGTAAAAGGTCCTGAATTGACAGATAACGAGAAAATCATCGTGGACATGTTGACGAAATCAGGTAAAATAGATTTGAACACTTTGAAAACACAGACTGGTTTTAGCGGTAAGCAATGGGACGTGGCTATGAAAGGTTTAGCGAAACATGGTTTGACGAAAGTGGATAAAACGGAAGACGGCTTGTTTGTGGAGATGGAGTAAGCTCAATAACTTTAAGTATTTCTAAATAAATAGCAATTCCTTTTTTCATTTTTAGAGTCGAAAACTGATTCGTTTTGCCCTAAACCAATGTGCGAATGACTCGTTGTTCGGTTATATTATGTTAAATAATTCCTAAAAAAGAGTACGTAACCATTTACAATATAAGTATTTACGTCTTCTAACTTCCTGAAATAAAGTCAAATAAGAATTTTAACAAAAAAGGTAATTTCGGATAAATTTTAGGCTGAATCTAGATTCATTTGATAGGAAATCAATTCGTTTATTTTTGCGTTGTATTTAATCTTACATAATATCATGCAAAATATTCGTCTTTATTTAGACCAATTTGTACAATTAAGCGAAGAAGAATGGCACGTTTTCTCTTCTAAACTAGAAAAAGTTGAATTCCCAAAACGCTCTATCATTCGATTGAAAGGAGAAGTTGAAAGTCATTTACTTTTTATCAACTCGGGAATAATCCGTTATTACATAGAAAAGAACGACACTCAATATACCTTTGGCTTTGCTTTTGCTCGCGAATTTGCTAGTGCTTATGATTCTTTTTTGACACAAAAACCTTCTCGTTATTACGTAGAAGCATTGACCGACACAGTTGCTTGGAAAATCTCTTTTGAAAATTTACAGCTAGCCTACCAAGAAACGCAAAATGGAAATGCCATTGGTAGAGCTTTGGCCGAAGAGCTGTATTTGTATAAGTTTTCAAAAGAGATGAGTCTAAAACATCAATCCGCTGAGGAGCGCTACTTAAGTTTAATTGAGAACAAGCCACATTTTTTAAAAGAAATTCCTTTACAATACATTGCCTCTTACATTGGCGTAACACCTCAAACCTTGAGCAAAATCAGGAGACGCATTTCTTAACTTAGCTTCATTGTACCATTGACTATTTGTCCATTTATTTGCAAAAAACAAATAAACAAATCATTCAACTCATATGCATTTAAGCTTTAATTATATATTAATCCACATCGGTAATTCAGACTTCGGTCAAGAATTAGTCAGAGAATTTTACAGCTTAAAAAATCAATTAATTGTCGTTGGCACTTGTAAAAAACACTTGATCCAAGTTAAAAACCAATTTCCAAAAATAGAATATATTGTTTGCGACGTCAAAAAAGAAGAAGACTTGAATGCACTTGTATCACGATGCACTAAAGTTTATCCTTTATTAGATATTATTGTACACAGCAATTTTAATCGTGAATTAATTGAATCTGAAAAAAAATCAATTGAAATAGCCGACAATATGCGCGATGCAGAAAGATTGTCAATCCGCTTGTTACCCATTTTCTCAAAAAAAGTCAAAAGCTCCATTATATTTACCAAAATTGAAAAAAAATCCTTAAAAGAAAACGGGCAAACAAAAGATTTAGAAGAGGCACATCAATTTTTAGAATTAAAGGAGAAAAGTGTTGATATTTCCGTCCAATTTCTTGAATTAAAAATACCAATTTCTTTTCTACGTCTTGAAAATAAAAAGCTTCAGAAGAAAGCTACTCACAAAATACATAGTTTCCTTAAGGATTGCAAAAAAGGACATTACAATATTTTAAAAGAGAAGAACACATCATTTACAGAATGGCTCAAAAGAATAAAGCCTTCACATTTTTGCTTTAATTAAATAATTGTTGCAGAAGCAAGATGGTTGCACTGAACATCCATACTATAAACACTTCCAATTTCGATAGTCACGCCATTTTATGTTAATATGTGTAAAAAGAAATTTCCTTTTTTTGAAGGTTGAAATTCCTCGTTAAACCCTTGTTATGCAATGAATAAGACATGGCAAACAGAGCTGTTTACGTTGTGGAAAATGTTAATTTTCAAATAAATAGTGAGTTATCAACAATTAATGATACCTTTACGGCATAATTATTTAATACAATACAATGAATAAAGGTACAGTAAAATTCTTCAACGAAACTAAAGGATTTGGTTTCATCACAGAAGAAGGCGCGAACAAAGATCACTTTGTACACGTTTCAGGATTAATCGACGAAGTTCGCGAAGGTGACTCAGTTGAATTCGAATTAGAAGAAGGAAAAAAAGGCTTGAATGCCGTTAAGGTGAAAGTCGTATAATATATACTCTTTAAACTTTAAAGCCCGTTTTCAATGAAAACGGGCTTTTTTTTGCTCTTTTCCTTCCAAACAAACATTACGTCTCTAGCGGTGTTATAGTTCCATGCTTCACTTCTCCCAATTCAAAAAGACCAATCATACCCAATGGGTAACCTTTGTGCATGGTGCTGGAGGTAGCAGTAGCATTTGGCACAAACAAATTCGAGAATTTCAAAAAAAATATAATGTTTTGCTGGTTGATTTGCGCGGTCACGGACAATCTCAGCAAGCGAATCAGTCTAGATATAAGAAATACTCTTTCGATTCGATTAGTGACGAAATCATCGAAGTTCTGAATCATTTACAAATAAAATCCAGTCATTTCGTAGGGATTTCTTTGGGAACTATTTTGATTCGTGAAATATCAGAACGGTTTCCAGAAAGAGTGGACACTTTAATCATGGGAGGTGCAGTGATGAAGCTAAATGTTCGCGGACAACTATTGATGAGATTTGGTGCTTTGGTAAAATCCGTCCTACCCTATTTGGTACTTTACCGATTTTTTGCCTTGGTTATTATGCCAAAAAAAACACATCGAGAATCACGCAATCTCTTTATACAAGAAGCGAGAAAACTCTACCAGAAGGAATTTAAACGTTGGTTTACCCTTCTTTCCCAAGTGAATCCATTATTGAAATTATTTCGGTTCAAAGAAGCTTCGGTACCAACGCTTTATATTATGGGAAGTGAAGATCACATGTTTTTGCCTTCTATTTCCAAATTGGTGCAAAATCACAGAACGGCAAAATTATTTGTTGTGGCAGATTGCGGTCATGTGGTGAACATTGAACAACCCAAAATATTCAACCAAACTGTTCTCAATTTCCTAGCTCTAAATTCAAAAAAAAGGTCCTGTCAAATGACAGGACCTTTTCTCGCTAATATTTAAAACCTAGTTACCAAATGAATTGGTTGAGTTGTTCTGTATTTCAACATCGCTACCCGACTTAATAACTTTGAATTCTGTTCTACGGTTTTTCTCGTGTTCTTCTTCCGAACAATCCGATTTCACATTTCCTTCACAAGCACATCCGTTCAATAGTTTCGACTCTCCATATCCTTTTCCGTAAATACGATCTGGATTAGAAATTCTAGCTTTGATATATGCAGCCGATGCCTTGGCTCTTCTATCCGACAGTTTTTCGTTGTAGGCATAACTTGCACGACAATCAGTGTGAGAACCTAATTCGACTTCCATTTCTGGATATTTGTTCATGACCTCAATAATTTTATCGAGTTCTTTGGCAGCATCTGGGCGGATATCTGCTTTATTCAAATCGAAACGAATATCGTTGATTTGTACCAAGTCTTTCAAATCTGTTACCAAAGGGTCAAGTGTTAATCCTCCTTGCAAAATTTGGTGAACTGGTATAATTCCAACTTTATCAATCTTGGTTTTAAAGTTGACTGTTTTCGGAAAATAACCTTCTTTTTGAAGGGTAATGTCATAATTTATAAACTCACCAACTTTCTGATCAACAATCGTTTTCAAGGCATCGCCTGTGTTTGGTGTAAGCGTTTCAATGAATGTTCTGCCCGTAATCTTATCGGTTATTTTCAGGCGAACGCCTTGCAAAGGCTCTTTTGTTTTCCCATCAGTGACAAGAGCATATAACCCTAAGCCCGGATCTTGCTCAAGTGGTAAATCTTTCTGAATAAGCGTAACATCACCTAAGTTTTCTGTAGAGAAAGTTGCTTTGTTGTCGAAGTACTTTTCTTTTGCAGCCATCACTTGGTATTCCATGTCAGGCTCAATATTAAAAGAATAAAAACCATTTTGATCTGCCGTGGTGGTTTCTAACATATTACCCTCGTTATCCACCAAGATGACTTCGGCATTGGGTAAAATTAATTTGGTTCTATTATCAGTAATCAATCCTTGCAGAACAAGGTTAGGCTTGATTGGTTTCAACAAACTGTAGGAGTAGATGTCATCGTCGCCTTTACCTCCATCTACTCTATTGGAAGAAAAGTAACCTGTGGATCCATCATTGTTCATTGTGAATGCAAAATCATCATGCTCGCTATTTACTGGTAGGCCAACGTTGATGATTTTATCATAGGAATCGCCGTTTGGAAAAATGGCAAAAACATCCAAGCCTCCCAATCCGATGTGACCATTTGAAGCGATAAACAAGGTGCCATCCGCATTCACCCAAGGAAACATTTCCTGACCTTCTGTGTTTACGTTTTTTCCCAAATTGGTTGGCGAACCAAGAGTTCCATCGGCCTTTACGTCAACACGATAAATATCCGCTCCACCAAAACCACCAGGCATATCAGAAGCGAAATACATGGTTTTACCATCCGCTGTTATCGTTGGATGACCTACTGAATAATCTTTTGAATTGAAGTGAATCTCCTGCTCATTGGTCCATGAACCGTTGGTATTGATGTCGGCTCTGTATAATTTAAGGTTTTGATGACCTTCAGTATCTCTTCTGTTTTTACCACTGGCGACGTTGTTGCGCGTGAAATAAACTATTCTTCCATCAGAGCTAAAGCATAATGGTCCTTCGTGCCATTTTGAATTCACCTTTCTTTTCAACATCTTAACATCTGTCATATCACGATTTGAAGTGACTTTTGTTTTGTACAAGTCCAAGTAAGGAGATTTGTTCCAAGTCCAAATGTTTTTGACAAACGCACGTTCTTTTCTGTTGGAAACAAAATAAGCATCGCCACTCGCTCCGGGATAACCGCCAAAATCTGAACGAGAAGTATTAATATCCAAATTTTTAATTTCGAACATCATTCCTTTGTCGATGATTTTTTGAAGATAATTGGTGTTTTTGGAAAAAGATTCTCCACGAATATCATTTGCAGCTCTGTTTCGAAATTTGTTCATCCATTCATCACTCATTTCAATTTTTCCATTCTGTTTCAAGGCTTGGGCATAGAAGAATAAATCGTCGTTTTTTGCAACAGCAGAATTCATGATTAGCGACAAGTACTTCTCCGCATTCACCATATCTCCCATGAAGTAATAGCTTCTTCCCAAATTGGCTTTCATTGAAGGTGTTTCAACTTCAGAACCTAACAATTCCTCATACAAAGGGGCCGCATAGGCGTAGGCAAGATTGTCAAAATAGTCATTTGCCTTTTTGAGCTTGGCCATTTGACCAAAAGCAGCCGACCCTAGGAACAAAAGACTGAGAAATAGAATCTTTTTCATAATTGTATTTTTTATTAATTCTTTCTAGAAATATCTTGGCGAACGAACACCCGTTTGGTTAAATACGAAGTCATACGAAAGCATGAGCTCAAATGTCCCATCATTGTATTGACGTATGGCTTGAGTACCAAAATCTGTAGCAAAACCCGCACGAAATTGATCCGTGATCTGATACTGAATGAAAGCACCAAGAGCAGCATCCAAGCGGTAATTTGCACCTATCCAAAATTTGTCCATGTAAATTCCAGCAGCGCTCATATCAATACTCATAGGTGCATTTGTTGTCAGTTTTAATTGAGCAGTTGGACGTAATTTCCAGCTTGAATTCAAGGGTATCACACCACCAATTATTCCGAAATAATGTCTTTGTTCGATATTTCGTGAATCTAAACCATCATAACTTCTTTCTAAAACTTTTGGTGCACTTGCGCCAATGAAGAATCTTGGGTTGTGATAATAAATTCCTGCTCCAAAATTTGGGTTGACACGGTTGCGCACGTTGGACAAAAGCTTCGGGTCGCTTGCTTCAGTTGTGATCAACGGCGTCGTGGACACGTTAATTAAGTTTAAACCTGCTTTAACTCCAAACGACAATTTGTTTTTTGGATTTTTGAACTTTACGGTATACGAAAAGTCTCCGTAAAACATCGTTTGTGTCAAAGGTCCTACCACATCATTCACCATGGTCAATCCTAATCCGACAGACTCGTAGGACAAAGGTGAATGAAGACTTAATGTAGTTGAACGAGGACGTCCATCAAAACCAACCCACTGCTCACGATGAATTCCAGTAACGTTCAATGCACCATTGCTACCTGCATAAGCCGGATTAACAAACAGTGTATTGTCAAAATACTGCGTAAAATGAGGGTCTTGTTGCGCAAAACTAAGTGTTGAGAAGGTTCCCAAAGCAAGCACTACGAATAGGCGAATTGTATTTTTCATCTTATTTTATTTTTAAACCCTCCCCTTTTTACAAGGAGGATTTTGTCAATTTATCTTTGTATGTAAACGTATCCTTTGAAAATTCCTTTATCTCCAATACTCGGTTCTTTTGAATCCAGAATATAGTAGTATGTTCCGGAAGGTAATTCCTCACCACCAATAACCAAAGCTACGTTTGTAGTTCCTTGCCAATCATTTTTATACTCTGTTATTTCATATACTACATTCCCCCATCTGTTGAAGAATGTGAGTTGATTACCCGGATAATTTTCAATTCCATCTATCACAAAGAAGTCGTTGATATTATCTCCATCTGGCGTAAATGCCTGAGGAATAACCAAAGTACAAGGTCTTGGACTACAAGGGTCGAATGGATTACTTCCGCCTAAGACTTCATCACCATTAGTAAAGCCATCGCCATCACAATCCGCTTCAGACCATGTTGTTGAAGGCGTAACTGTTTGACTTGCAATTATCAAATCACATGGATCGAATGGATTGGTTCCGTCATTGATTTCGTTTCCATTCGTTACTCCGTCACCATCGCAATCAACATCAAGATAGGCTTGTGTTACATTTGCAATTATTTGATCATCTGAATTGAAATCACATGGATCTTGTGGGTTTGTGCCATTCGGACCAGCTATGCCATCTCCGTCAGGATCGATTTCATCACCATTTGTAACTCCGTCACCATCACAATCCGCCGCTAAGTATGCTGCACTCACTGTTGCAAAGTCTTGATTTGCAATATCAAAGTCACATGGATCTTGTGGATTGGTGCCATTTGGACCAGCTACTCCATCACCATCTGGGTCGATCTCATCTCCATTAGGAACTCCGTCTCCATCACAATCGATTGCAAGGAAGGCTGCACTTACTGTGGCTAAATCTTGATTGGCAATATCGAAATCACATGGGTCCAACGAGTTTGTTCCATTTGGACCAGCTACTCCGTCACCATCCGGATCTATTTCATCACCATTGATAACTCCATCGCCATCGCAATCTGCTGCCAAAAAGGCTGCACTTACCGCAGCAAAGTCTTGATTAGCAACATTAAAGTCACACGGATCTTGTGGATTGGTGCCATTTGGACCCGCTACTCCATCACCATCTGGATCAATTTCATCACCATTAGTAACTCCATCTCCATCACAATCTGCCGCTAAATAATTAGAACTCACGTCAGCAAAGACCTGATTGGCAACATCATAATCACAAGAATCTTGGAAATTTGTTCCATTTGGACCAGGAATGCCATCACCATCAGGATCAATTTCGTCTCCGTTTGTTACTCCGTCACCATCGCAATCATCTGTTAAAAATGAAACTTGCGGTGTCATATTTTGATTGGCCAAAATTAGACTGCACGGGTCAAGTGGATTCGTGCCATTTGCCAATTCTACATCATCGCTGACCCCATCACCATCTGTATCTATTTGTGGGTCAACAGTAACAAATAAAGTATCATTCACACAGATAATTGGTAAAGGTGTTCCGTTATCACAAATTGTGTAAATCACTGTATCAATTCCATTGAAGTTCGGTGCTGGGGTGTAGTCGATTGTTGTTCCTCCAGGGTTTATAGTCACAGTTCCACCGCCCGTTGTACTCACGATTGTTGTTACTGTCGTTGTCGTTCCATCCGGGTCAATATTGTTCAAGGTTAAATCACTGGAAGTTGTTGCACCTAGTTGATCTTCTAATATACCACCCAAAGTCTCATTGCCTTGTGATGGCGCGTCGTTTACTGGGTTAACCGTGACAAATAAGGTATCGTTCACACATGCCACTGGTAATGGATTTCCATTGTCACAAACCGTATAAATTATGGTATCGATTCCATTGAAATTCGCTGCTGGCGTATAGTCGATGGTGGTTCCACCTCCTGAAATGGCCACTGTTGCGCCACCTGAAGTGCTTACAATGGCTGTTATCGTTGTTACCGTTCCATCTGGATCTGTATTGTTGGTCGTTAAAACTGGAGAAGTTATCAAAGGATTATCTTCGTTTACCGTCATCGTTTCATTACCAACTGAAGGTGCATCATTGACAGCAGTAACATTTATAATAATTGTATCGAAAACACAATTGGGTGTTGGGGAAGCTGTATCACAAACCTGATAAATTATGGAATCAGGACCGTTGAAGTTCAATACGGGTATATAATTTATAGTACCGTCTCCATTATTGACGAAAGTTCCACCCCCCGTACCAATCAATCCTCCTGGAAAAGTTACTACTAATTGATCTCCGTCCGGATCCGTATTATTAGCAATAACATTGAAGTTTACAACTGACCCATCTTCAGGGATTGTAACTGATTCGTTTCCTTGCGCTGGGGGATTACAAATGGCCGAGGTAATAGCAGGATTGTCAGAATTTCCAACACTTTGTCCAGTTGGAGAAACGACAAGTGGAATTCCTTGAGCATCAACACCACCGATAAGAGCACCGTTAAAGATATCTCCATATCCAAAGGGTCCTCCACCCTCAAGTGCATCTGGACAACCATCGCCATCTGAATCCAAATCCAAGTGATTCGGGATTGCATCGGCATCAGAACTTAATTCATAAATATCAGGTAAACCATCATTATCCAAATCGGTGTAATCCGTCGTACTTCCATCTGCATTTGCAATATATGTTGCCGATTGACCAGTATTATCTTCAGTATCCAAATAATTGGGCAAACCATCACCATCGTTATCCCCATTTGGGTCATTTCCGCCTGCCTCGTCGATATCTAAAATCCCATCATTGTCATCGTCCAAATCTAGATTGTCAGGAACACCATCTCCATCGGAATCTTGAACACATACCGCATAGAGAGGTGTCGCAATTGGAAAATTATTTTGATTCATATCAAAATCTTTCAAAAATCCGTTGTTTGCATAATTATCAAATTCGATCACATTTACGTCATTGAATTCATACATCACTCTACTTGGAGTGCCATTGGTTTCGTTCTGAGATCCAGTAGCATTTAAATCTGGAGGTAAATTATCAATCACTAGGTTCGTTGGGTCTGCAGTGGCGGTGAATCGTACATTTGCCCCACAATCTGTTGCCAAAGCCTCATTATTTGGCCCATCGATATCATTAATTACAAACCGAAAATCATTAACAGGAATAGGAGTAACACCATCGGATTGTAACATGGTAAATCGAATTCGTGATATATTATTTGGTATTCCAACACCTCCTGTGCCGTGGGTGTAGCGAATATTATCTCCACTTTGTGTAAATGTTCCTGCCTGAGTACCACTAATTCGTTGTGCTCGAACAAACGCTAAAGATGGAATTGTCGGTGACGTCGCAGAAAATAACGCATTGTTTGTACCATTGCCTGAAACCACGCCGGTAATCGTAATATTTTCAAAATTCTGACTGTAACTGAAAAAGCCAAAAAACAAGAAAGCGATGAGAGCAATAGTTTTATAATTGAATAAATTCATGGTAAAAAAGTTGAATGGATATAGTAATAATCTTAAGTTCATATGCTTGTGTTAAGTTTCATTGTCCTATTCAATGAAGTTTTCAGATGGAGTGACAATTCTATGTTTTGTTGAATACCAAAGTGTTGGTAAATCAAAGAAAAAATAAGAAAGTCTAATTCCAAAAAGATAAAATTTCTTTTCAAAAATATTCTTATCATAACATCCTGAGCTGTATCTGAAATGGAGAGAGATTTTCATAGGGATTTAGTGCAATTTTAAACTGAAATTAGAGGTTAAAAACTCCAGCCTTGCGATGGTTTATTGAATTGGTAATGTTAAATAATCATCTATACTTCTTTATAATCTATACCTATCTTTCGATTAGCTTAAGAATTTTATTTCTACGTCACCTGCTCAAAAAACAAGAATTAATTCGAACCTCGATACAAATGTAAAAAATAAATTTTACGACTTTTTTTTTTTTTTCAAGTCAAACAATTTGGACTTTTTTTAGTTCTATTAAAAATTTGATCGATTTATTAGTTTTTTACGTAGTAAAAGCTACTATAAAACCTAATATTGACATTCAATACTGATTTAAAAATACGCTGGGAATGAAACGAGTATTGTATCAGTTATGAACATTTTATTCTTCAAAAATTTTACACACACAACTATCTGTTTTACAACTAACTAGCCTTTTCCGCCTAGACTCCATCAACACAAACTTTAAAAATTAATTTTTTTGACTTTTCATGCGCTAAAAGGAAACTTCTTCAGAAAATGGAGCAGCAGGAAATGTTAAACCGACAAACTAATCTGAAAATCTAATGTTTTTCCTTTTATATAAAAGTTTTTTCTAGTTTCTGCGTTGTAATTTCGTGAGAATGAATCACATTTTTCGTCTTGGGTTGTTTTTCTTGTTGCTAAGCCAGTCTTGGTCGAGTCTGCACGCCCAAGAATCGAATCAAAAAAATAAGATATTCAAAACCACCCAAGATTCAATATTTTTAGACTCTCTGCTCATTTACCCGAATAGCATTCAGGCATTTTGCGGAGAAACAATACTTTCAAAAGAAAGCTATCGCATAAATTCAGACAACTATTTCTTCATCCTTTCGGATTGTAGCGATTCGCTCCGCATCCAATACAGAACCTTACCTCTACCCATAAACATGGTACTCCAAAAAAGAGACAGCTCCGTCTTATATTCCGAATTCAAAGGTGATCGCGATAAATTTCTCATTCAAAACATACCAACAAATACAGACGTTTTCGGCGGTTCTGGTTTAAACAAATCGGGGTCGATTTCCCGTGGAATTACCTTTGGAAATAACCAGAATTTGGGTGTGAATTCTTCATTGAACCTTGAACTTTCAGGCGAAATTGGACCGAATTTGAAAATGCTCGCTGTCGTTTCTGACAACAATTTACCGATTCAACCCGACGGCAATACCAACCAACTCCGAGAATTTGATCAAGTTTTCATTCAAATCTACAATGACAGAATGAAACTGATTGCCGGTGATTTTTGGCTTCGAAAACCAAAAGGCTATTTCGCAAACTATACGAAGCGAGCGCAAGGATTGAGTTTTGAAAACAGATGGAATTTAGGAAATGACAAAGTATGGACAACTCAAATTAGTGGAGCGCTATCCCGGGGAAAATTCAACCGACAGATTATTCAAGGAACAGAAGGTAACCAAGGACCATATCGACTAACGGGTGCTGACAATGAGCCTTTTATTGTGGTCTTATCAGGTACGGAACAAGTATTCATCGATGGAAAACTTTTAGAGCGCGGGCAAGAGTTCGATTACACCATCAACTACAATACCTCAGAGGTGATTTTTACCAGTAGAAATCAAATCACAAAAGACTCTAGAATTGCTGTGGAATTTCAATATTCTGATCAGAACTATGCACGTTCTATTTTGCAAAATTCAACGACCTATACCAGTAAAAAATTTGATTTTTGGTTGAACGCATATTCCGAACAAGACGCTAAAAATCAAACACTTCAACAAGATCTCTCCTTAGAACAAAGAAAATTATTGTCAGAAATTGGCGATAGTTTGATTTTGGCCAGAACCTCCAGCATCGATTCAGTAGGATTCATTGAAAATCAGTTGCTTTATCAACTGAAAGATTCATTGGGTTTTGACAGTGTTTTGGTCTTTACAGTGGATGAAAATCTAGGAATTTATCGTGCTACTTTTCAGTTTGTTGGTTTGGGAAATGGTGACTATGTTCTCGACAATTTCAACGCACTTGGTCGAGTATACAAATGGGTTTCGCCTGTAGGTGGAATTTCGCAAGGAGACCATGCTCCTTCCCGCCTTTTGGTCGCTCCAAAAAAACAACAAATGGTCGCTGCTGGTTTTGCTTATAGAATAAATAAAAAATGGACCTTAGAAAACGAAACTGCACTAACTGTCCTGGACATCAATACCTTTTCGAGGAATGATGCATTCGATAACAACGGATTTTCCAATCGCTTAAAAATCAATGGAATACAAAGCGTAGGAAAAGACACATCTTCCAATTGGAAAATGGAAACCAAAGGAGAAGTTGAATTTCTTCAAAAATATTTTAAACCCATTCAACAATATCGAGCAGTTGAATTTGACCGAGATTGGAACACACGAAACCAGAATTACACGGGTAATCAGTTGTTTGTAACGGCAGCTGAAAAGTTTGTGAACAAGAAATATGGCTTCATGAATGTGGAAGGGCAACATTTTTCCGTTGGAAATGATTTTGCCGGTTACAAAGCACAATTGAACGGAAATTGGAAACAAAATGGTTTTCAAGCCAATTGGATTGGAAGTATTCTTTCTTCAGATGCAGAATCCAAAAACAACTATCTGCGACATAAAGCGGAAATTTCCCAAAAGTTGGGTCGCATTCGTGTTGGGTATAAAGATGACCATGAGCGTAATGTTTTCAAAAACACGTTGCCATTAGAAACAAACAGTTACCAGTTTTTTGATTACCAATTTTACTTGGCCAACGGCGATTCAGCGAAAAATGACTTTAAAATTTTCTACCGAGAGCGTTATGACCTTTTATCCGATTCAACTCGATTAAAAGAAGCTGCAAAAGCAACAACGATGGGTGGTGAATTGACTTTTCGGAATTTGAAAAATCAGCGCTTGAACATTGTTACGAGTTATCGTCAATTGGCAATCAAGGACTCCTTATTGATCAATCAAACGCCTGAAAATTCTTTACTGGGCAGAATAGATTATGAAATTCGAGCTTTCAACAATGCCTTGACCTTCAATAATTTTTACGAAGCTGGTTCAGGTTTAGAATTGAAACGTGAATTTCTTTATATCAAAGTCAACGATGGTCAAGGAGTCTATACCTGGATTGACTACAACGGAGATGGCATCAAAGATTTGAATGAATTTGAAATTGCCCAATTCATCGACCAAGCGAGTTACATCCGTGTCTTTACACCGAGTAATCAATATGTCAAAACCTTTTCCAATGAACTGAATCAGAGTATATTTTGGCGACCAGAGCGACTATGGGCATCCAAAAAAGGTGTTCTCAATGTCCTTTCCAAATTTTCCGATCAAGCTCGATTTAGAGTCAATAAAAAAACGACTGGCTTAAAAGGATTTGAGGCTTTCAACCCAGTCGACGGAGGAGTGCGCGACACAAACTTAATCTCCACAACTTCCAGTTTTAGAAATTCCTTATTTTTCAACCGAACGTCGAACATTTTCACAGCAGAATATAACTTTCAAGACATTCGTTCCAAATCGCTTTTAGCACAAGGTTTCGATGCGCGTTCACAACGATTCAACGAAGTCAAAGGAAGAGTAAACATCACCAAAATTTTCTCAATTGAGTATGCGTACCAGCGCGGTAGCAAACTCGTTGAAGCTGATTACACTGCGGGACGGAACTATATTTTGAACTACTATTTTCATCAACCTTCTATCAGTTACCAGCCCAACACCAAATTTCGCATTAGCCTTGATGCAAAATATACAGAAAAGAAAAATGCAGCCGATTTAGGCGGACAAACCGCGTATTTGGGTGAATTGGGCACAAGTCTCAAATACAACCAAGAACAAAAAGGAAGTTTGCAAGCCAATTTCAAAACGGTCAATATTTCTTATGGTTCTGATCCAAATAACGCTTTGGGATTTGAGATGCTGGAAGGTTTAAAACCAGGCGTCAATTACACGTGGATTGTCGGTTACCAGCGCTCTATTTCCAAGAATTTACAGATTTCGATTCAGTACAATGGACGTAAATCGGAAGTGAACAAAGCGATACATTCTGGAGGGATGGAGGTTCGGGCATTTTTCTGACACAGGCTTCGACTTCGCTCAGCCTGCGTAATTCGTCTTCGCAGGCTGAGCGAAGTCGTTGCAGGCTGAGTGGAGTCGTTGCAGGCTGAGCGGAGTCGAAGCCTGCTTTATTTGTAAGTAAATGAAACATTTTTGGTCTAAACGTTTAAAACAAAATTCAATGCTCAAAACACTTCTTATTACCAGTTTTTTGATCTTCTCTTTGATCTCTTTTGGTCAAAATCCAATGGACGAATTTTACAACAAAACAGATTCCTTCATGAAAAAATACGCTCTTTATGGCACAGTTAACTATGCGGCCATTCAACAAAATAAGGGAGAGCTGGAAGAATTAGTTAAAATGATCAATGAATTCTATCCAGAAGGAGGAGAAACGGGTGAAAAAGCTTTTTATATCAACACATACAATATACTCGTCATTCAGCAAATAGTAAACAATTATCCCATTGATTCGCCGAATGATGTACCTGGTTTTTTTACGGAAACTGAATTTCAAATTGGTTCTAAAAAAGTTACTTTGAATGCTTTGGAAAATGAAATTCTGCGAAAAAAATTCAGAGACCCACGTCTACACTTTGTACTCGTTTGCGGAGCATACGGCTGCCCTCCTATTGCCGATTTTGCCTATCGTACTGAAAATTTAGACCAAGAATTGGAACAGCAAACGAGAAAAGCATTGAATTCCAATTTCATTTTTGAGCAAGATGGTAAAATTCAACTTTCACAAATTTTCAATTGGTATACAGAAGATTTTGGTTCCAAAACAGAAATGTTAGCCTTTATTAACCATTATAGAACAACTCTCTTTTCAACAACGGCGACAACGTTTTATCCATACGATTGGCGCTTGAATCAATCTCTTAATATGGCTCAAATTCCATCAAAAGATTTAGGTCCACTACCCCTTGACGAAATAAATCTGCAAACCTACACGCCGGGAACGCTTTTGGACAAAGGTCGTTGGGACATTACAATTTTCAACTCTGTTTATACCCAAACCAAGTCCAATTGGTTGGGAACCGATTTTTCAGGAACCCGAGAAACGTTTTATACCACATTAATACAAGCCACTTTAGGAACGACCAAAAACAAACGTGTGAACCTAGGTGTGGATATAAGTTTTCGCGGTTCCGCAAGAAGATCAGATGCATCCTTTGGCACTACATTCGATGCCTTTTCCTTCAAAAACAACGATTCTACGCGTGTTGGGATTAGCTCCGTTGGCCCACGGATTCGTTGGATACCGTTCGCTGGGAACAGTGATTTTTCAATTCAAAGTACCTTTACTGTTCCTACAACTCGATACAATGAAGGAAAATCCGCTCCCGATGGTTTGTCTTGGTTGGATTGGAGCAGATTTACGTCCTGGACTCAGTTTTTTTATGCACGAACGCGAAATAAATACCAATTATTTTTCGAAGCTGATATTCTAGCTCGGATTCGCACGAGCAAAGAACAAATTACCCATGCCGATGTTCCGATTACCTTCATTGCGAGCTACTTTTTCGCACCAAAATGGACTGTTTACGGCATCGTTCAGCACAATACTCGATTTGTCTATAACATAAATCCAACCGCGGCAATTAATGATTTCATTCAACCGTCAAATTATACGGCTCCTGGAATTGGCTTGAAATTTCAGCCCGTTTCAAATGTTACTTTAGAACTGTTGTACACCAATTTTGTGCGAGGAATAAACACCGGTTTGGGTGAAACATTTAATTTTGGAATAAAATATTTACCCAAGCCTTCCAAAAGGCCAAGGTGGCTTTAAATGAAAAATTATGTTCTCATTCTTTCGTTTTTTTTGACCTTCAAAAGTTTAGGTCAAACCATTACGACTATTGAATTTGAAGGCAATAAAAAGTCCAAAGAAATCTTTTTGCGCCAAAACATTAGTATCTGCGAAGGTCAAGTTTATGATTCACTACAAGTTGAAGAAAGTGTTCAATTACTGAAAAATACCAACTTATTTTTTCAAGTCGAATCTACTGTTCAACGTAATTCGACAGGTGGAATTAGTGTCACTTTTCAAGTGGAAGAAGTCATCACCATATTCCCAATCATTGCCAATGGAGGTTCGAGTGAACGGCTCAATTTCACACTCGGAGTTTCCGATATTCATTTTCGAGGTCGAGGTGAAACAATCGGTCTAGTTTATCAGTATTACGATAGACATTCCATTAAATTTTACCAAATCACTCCGCGTCACAAAAACAATGTGACAGGTCACGAAATTTTCTTAGGAAAATATTCCACGATCGAACCTCTGTACTTTTCCAACGGTAGCTCTGCCCCTTTCGACTTTGACAATTACCATCTTTCTTTGGGAGGATATTATTGGATTACTCGTTTCTTGAATTTCAAATTAGGCGGTATGTTGATGCAAGAAAACTATAAAAACAGGGGCGACGACATCAATTCTCCAGATTTCATTATCGCTCCCGGACAAAGGTTTAATCTGTTTAAATATCAGTTACGAAGTGAACTAAGTTGGAAAAAAATTGAATACCATTTTGAGCGCAGAAAAGGTCATTCGAATCTATTGCATTTGGAATGGATCGAAACGCCCATTTATAGTGGTGCGACATTTCTAAAAATCATGAATCAGTTTAAATTCTATCAGAAATTTGGAGAAAGACATAACGTTTTATTGAAAAACGAAACGGGAATAGCTTCCAACCGAGAGAGTCCATTTTCTCCTTTTGTTATCGATGATTTTGTGAATGTTCGCGGGATTGGGAACCGCATTGCTCGCGGCACGGCTTTGACCAGTTTCAATTCAGAATATCTTTTTACGGCAATTAAACATCCGTGGTTTTTTGCCCAAATTGTTGCTTTTTTTGATTTAAGTTACTTGCGCCCGGCTGGGACAAATTTTATCGACATGTTTCAATCACAAAACACATACACAACTGCTGGATTGGGCATGAGAATTCACTCGCGAAAGTTTTACAACTCCGTTCTTCGCTTTGATTATGGTATCAATTTGAAGGATACCCAACGTGGGGGATTTGTGATTGGTTTAGGGCAATATTTCTAAAATCAACTCGGCGTTTTGATTACGATTCTGCTTGAAGCTTTTCGGCGTTTTCGGCCATATCAAGAATCAACCTATTTTTTTATAATTTTGCCTAAACTCCTTCCATTTGCAGTATCAAGTGTATAAAAATATATCCCACTTGGTAAATTCTCACCTGACCAGATAAACTGATTGGTTCCAGAAATAATTCGCTCATCTACAACTTTTCCTTGACCATCTTTTAGCATAAAATGAACATTTTCGCTGAACCCATTCCAAACAAAAGATATATTATCATCAAAAGGATTTGGTGCAACGCTTACATCTGTATTATGGTCGATTGAAGCAATACTTAAGGTAGTGGATAATTTGTAGTACCACAAATCAGATGAACCCGAAACGTATAATGGGACTGTTTTGTTTCCTGAAATTCCCGATAAAGTTTTACCTATTGTTGCGAATTGATTATTCCCCATTTCTACAATACTAAACTCGGTTTCATTCAGATTACCCCCAGCCGATTTTTGCCAAAGAATATTTCCATTTGGATCTAAGCATACCAACCAGTTATCAATGCCGCCGTATGATCCTTCGGATTTATTTCCGCTAATACCAGAATAAGTTCCAATACATAAAATCATATTGACGCCAGTTGAATTCATACTGTATAAACCATCACTTGAGGAACCACCGTAAACGAACTGATTCAATTCATTTAAATTATTATCGAGAATAACCAACCAGGCATCGTTGTCTCCAAATCCTTGAACCGTTTTGTCCCCAGATATACCCGTTTCTCCATCTAAAGCAACGAAAACTTGACCGTTATCATTATAACCAATATCTCTTAAATAAGTGAATGCTGATGAACCACCACTATATGACTTTTGATTCAAGATATTACCGAGTGTATCGGTCGTAAATACCCAACCGTCCACAAAACCATTTAGCGCTGTTGTTTTATTTCCTGAAACACCGGAAAAACTGCTGCAACCATAAACTACTTTGTTGGAACCTATATCAAAATCTATCTTACAAAGCTGTTCTGAATTGTCACCTCCATAAATGTATTGATCAAGTACATTACCATTTCCATCAACAAAAAGAGACCATACATTATATAATCCATAATTTGAAACTGTCTTATTTCCAGAAATTGGTGAATTACTTGAACCAATAATTAAAAATCTATTTTCACTAATCTTGATAATCTTCGACGCATCGTCTTGACTTGTGCCACCATAAACTTTCTGCCAGACAATATTCCCAGAAGGATTTAATCTTATCAACCAATAATCTGAGGAGCCAATTTGAGATTCCGTCTTGTTTCCAGATATATCAGACGAAGAAGTTAATAACAACATAAAATCACCATTGGCACATTTTACGAAATCCACTCCTCCATCACCAAAATTTCCACCAAAAACAGATTCAGAAATCACATTAAAATCCAAATCCATTTTCACGAACCATCCGTCTTGCTGTCCAAAACCAGCAATTGATTTGTCTTGACTTATTCCCGAACTTTGCGGTGTAATAAAGGAATACAAAAATCCATCGTAAACCTTGGACCTAAACAAAAGTTCATCGAACCCTGTTCCAAAAGTTTTTTGATTGCTGATGGTTTGGATTTGAGAAAAACTCAATATTGGAAAAAATAAAATTATTATTGCTTTCAAAGTGGTTTTTTATTTTCTGTTAATGTGAATAATACCTTTTCAAGTATAGTCATTCTAAAATTAGAACTTTTCACTAGAACTACCATCAAAAAAGCATATTTATTCAAAATAGCGGTTTAGTTTCACTTTTTCTAAATGAATGCATTTAAGGGAGCTTAAAATTAGAACATTCTGTTCTGTTTATTGTAAAAAAAAGTTGGAAAATAACTCATGAAAACCAAGCGTAAATTACATTTGGATTGTTGGTTACCAGCGCTCTATTTCCAAGAATCCACAGATTTTGATTCAGTACAATGAACGTAAATCGGAAGTGAACAAAGCAATACATTCTGGGAGGATGGAGGTTCGGGCGTTTTTCTGACGCGACATACTTTGATTACGATTCTGCTTGAAGCTTTTCGGCGTTTTCTGCCATCTTCAAAGCATCAATCATTTCTTGCATATCCCCATTCATGAAGGCGGAAAGATTGTACATTGTTTTTCCAATTCGGTGATCCGTGATTCGTCCTTGTGGGAAATTGTAGGTGCGTATTTTTGCCGAACGGTCACCCGTAGAAACCAAAGTTTTACGATGAGCAGCGCGTTCTTCATTCAAGCGATCCAATTCCATTTGGTACAAACGCGAACGCAATACGGTGATGGCTTTTTCTAAGTTTTTATGTTGTGAACGTCCGTCTTGACACTCCACCACCAAACCAGTAGGAAGGTGCGTCAATCGAATCGCTGATTCGGTTTTGTTGACGTGCTGTCCACCCGCTCCAGAGGCTCTAAATGTATCGCGACGGACATCTGTTGCCATGTTCAATTCCACATCTACTTCTTCTGCTTCAGGTAAAACGGCAACGGTAATCGCTGAGGTATGCACACGACCTTGTGACTCCGTTTCAGGCACACGTTGCACGCGGTGAACACCCGATTCAAATTTCAAGTTTCCATATATCGCTTCGCCCGTTACTTCGCATGAAATTTCCTTAAATCCTTTGGTTGTTCCTTCGGAAGAGTTGATAATCTCATATTGCCAACCGCGCTCTTTGAAATACATGGTGTACATTCTGAAAATTTCTTCTACGAAAATACACGCCTCATCTCCGCCTGTTCCTGCACGAAATTCCATGATGGCATTTTTATCATCTTCCGGGTCTTTCGGAATCAATAAAACTTTGATCTCTTCTTCCAAAAGTGGACGAGCAGTCTCCAATTCGTCGATTTCCATTTTGGCCATCTCACGCATTTCAGGATCTGTTTCTTCTGCCAGCATTGCTTTCGACGAAGCTAAATTGTCGATGATGTTTTTGTATCTGAAATACACGTCATCCATCTCCTCCAAGTCTTTGTATTCCTTGTTCAATTTGACATAGCGCTTCATGTCCGCAATAATATCCGGATCCGTAATTTGCTTCCCAACTTCTTGAAATCGGTAATGTATGGCTTCGAGTTTTTTTAGTAAATCGTTCATGCTTGTATGGATGTTAGACTGAAGACTTCAGACATTAGACGGGAAACTTGGAGTCTTCAGTCTTATGTCTTTTGCCTTTTTTGTCTAATAAGTAAACTCCCCAAAAGGAGAAGAAATCGTTAATTTATTGCCTTCATTTTTCTCAACACGGCCTACGATTTGCGCGTCGATATTGAAGGATTTTGAAATGTCTATGATGGATTGAGCAGCTTCTTTGGGAACATAAATTTCCATGCGGTGACCCATGTTGAAGACTTTGTACATTTCTTTCCAATCCGTTTTGGACTCTTCTTGAATCAATTTGAAAAGCGGTGGAATGGGAAACATATTGTCTTTTATGATATGCACATCTTTCACAAAATGAAGCACTTTGGTTTGCGCTCCGCCTGAACAATGCACCATGCCGTGAATTTCACTTCGGTGCGCATCGAGAATTTTTTTAATGACAGGTGCATAGGTTCTGGTCGGCGAAAGCACCAATTTTCCGGCGTTTATTGGACTTCCTTCTACTGTATCGGTCAATTCTTTTGAACCCGAATACACCAAATCTGAAGGCACTGCTGGGTCAAAACTTTCAGGGAAATCTGTTGCTAAACTTTTAGAAAAAACGTCGTGGCGAGCAGAAGTTAAACCATTGCTGCCCATGCCGCCATTGTATTCCGTTTCGTAAGTCGATTGTCCGAAAGAGGCTAGTCCAACGATGACATCACCGTCTTGAATGTTGTGATTGGAAATTACATCCGCACGTTTCATGCGACAAACCACGGTGGAATCGACAATTATTGTTCGTACCAAATCACCAACATCCGCTGTTTCCCCTCCAGTAGACTGAATACCAATTCCTTGCGAGCGCAAATCCGCCAAAAGTTCTTCTGTTCCGTTGATGATTTCAGAAATCACTTCACCAGTAATCAAATTTTTATTGCGGCCAATTGTGGAAGAAAGCAAAATATTGTCTGTCGCGCCTACACAAAGTAAGTCGTCGATGTTCATAATCAAAGCATCCTGAGCGATTCCTTTCCAAACCGAAACATCGCCCGTTTTTTTCCAATACATGTAAGCCAAAGCCGATTTCGTTCCTGCTCCATCCGCATGCATTACGACGCAATAGTCTTCATCGCCCGTCAGTGTATCGGGAACAATTTTGCAAAAAGCTTGCGGAAAAAGGCCTTTGTCAACATTTTTGATGGCGTTGTGAACCTCCTCTTTACCTGCGGAAACTCCACGAAGTTGATAGCGTGTATCGGACATTTCTGGACTGTTTTTTTTGAGGGGCAAAGATAGGGAAAATAGTGCAAAAGGGATTTCTTGTTTCAAACTAGATTCTGAGTTATCGCAATAAAGAATACCTATCTCCTTTTCAACTCAACGAATTGTACTAAAAACAGGGCTAATACCGTTTTACCTTTGATACTGCCGTAATAAAATTACACCATAACCAAATCTACGACGGCATTATACGTCAAAATTTAGGGAGCAATTTTACGATAGAAATAGTATAAAATCTTGATAGATGGCTGTTATTCAATTGAACGATGCACCTCTTTTCATTCGTATTGGCAGTAATTTCGGGTACTAGTCTGGACGCTTTGTGAAGGAATAAATTGATTATTCTACAAAAACCCTTTTTCCGTCAAATACTCTTTCTTCCCCAAATGCACTTGCATGCCTAACTGAAACATGGAATAGCTTCTTCGTGGTGATTCCAGAAGGAAGTTTACACCTTTCCCGTATTGAATGAAAAAGCGCTGGAAAGTAGGATTCCCGTTTTGCGCTATGGACAAACCAATGTGTAAATTGGGCTCCAAGTAGTTTTCTGAATTTCTTTTTATACTGGCTTTGTATTCCGTTCCCACATACAATCGACTGAACCAGAATCTGTTGCGCTGCAAAGAATGTTGCCAAAAATTTCTGGGTAAAAAGGCAGAAAATGGAGCGTTTATGATATTGTAACGCGCACGAATGGAACCATAAAAAGCACTTTTTGCGTGCACTCCAGCCAGAAATTCCAATTCAATTCTGCTTGTTCCTGCAAAAACGCCAATGGCTGCATAGGGCATGCGGATGTTGTTTTGAGCATGCATCCCGAATTCGAGATAATTGATCACCTCAGACCTCGCCTTATTGGGAGCACATTGCAAAATTGGAGCTTTGAATTGATATGGATTTTCTAAATTGCATTCTTCACTCAATGCTTGACGATACGGTCTGTAAATCAAATCCACTTGTCCTTTGGATTGCGAAACTTTTGCGAAATAATAATCTGGTGCTTTTCCGTTTGGCTTTTCTTTCCATTCTACTGCAGATCTGTTGGAAACATACGTCAAATCTTCATCGATAAATTCCTTCGGAACACGAATTTTGATCCTGTTTTTCAAAAGCCATGGTTGACTGAATTGAACGTTTTCCATCAAAACATAATCTGGCAAGTTTTTGGGTTCATTCTCCTCTATTTTTAGGTTCTTTTCGAAATCATCATGACAGGCATTACAAGGTCCTTCCTCTATGGTGAAAATCTTGAATCGATCAAAATCTTTTTCAGGTATTTTAGCCACCCAACGTTGATTTTTCCACCATTGTTCACCGGTACGCATCTTTTTCCATTTCAGTTCTTTCGCAACAAATTTCCCCTCGCTGTCAATCGTTCCTTGATAAAAAACCTCATCATCTTCCTCCGAAAAGGGAAAGAACTTTTCAATTTCAACAAAATCTCTGCTCCCTTTTGAAAATGTGTTGACGTGGCAAGATTGAAGCGCTTCATAGGCGACTTTATAACAAGGCGATTCGATTTTCAATGCTTCTTCAGCTTGCCTTTTCTTCTCTGGAATTTTACTTGGAAATACCACAATTTCAATGGATCGAGTATCTCTTATTTCACCCATTCCTTTGTTCACAGCAGGTAAAATTTGATAAGAAATTTGTCCTTTCATCGCTACTGAAAAATCTTTGCGCAACTGTCTGCTTCGCCATTCTGTCATCCGAAAATTAGAGAGAAAAAGTCCAGCAGAATCCGACGATCCGATGAAATGAATGGAGTCCAACTCCGTATTTTTAAACTTTTTCAAAAAAGTATTGAAACCTTTGACTTGATCTTTGGGCACATTCCATTGTCCAAATTTGTAGCTTATCTCAAATGTTTCCTGACCGTAAACCAAGACATTGCTAACAAGCAATACTAGAAGTAAAGCATATCTCATAGATGTAATTTTAGCATAGACGAAAAATCACCTTTGGCACTTTCATCTTGACTAATATAATTCGTTCTAGAAATTCTTTTTGAAAAAAAATGTGAACGGTAAAGACGACCTATTTTACGGTTAATTTGAATGATTATGAGCTTATTGCAAAATCAATTTTTTCTGTAATTTCTCTTTCCCGCTCGAAATTTGAACAAAATACACGCCGTTTCGCAAATCAGACAAATCTATTTTGAGATCTGATTGATTGGAATTGCCCATTTTGGTATACACCTTTTGACCCAGTAAATTGATGATTTCAACATCGTATTTTCCAAAATGGTCAGAAACGTCAGTAATTGAAAATTTCCCATTGGATGGATTGGGCGAAAGATTGAAAGAAGCGCTTGTCGTTTTTTCTTCAATTCCCAAACAGGATTGATAGACAATTTCAATCGTAGCATCACTCTCGCAGGTAAGGAAATCTACTGTTGTAACAGTATAAGAACCTCCTTGTGTTACCGATATTTGCGCAGTTGTATCGCCAGTAGACCATGAATATGAACTAGCTGGATTCAACGCTGTGAGTGTAACAATTTCACCATTACAAACTGTATCATTTGGTGTAGCTATTATTTGATTCAACTGTGCGACTTGCGTGACAATTAAGGTATTGGGACAAGGATCGCCAACGATAGCCGGATTAGAAGAAACAACACGAATTTTATAAAATACACCAAAATTGGTGCTCAATGGAATTGTGGCGAAAATCAATCCTAAATTGAAAGGCGAAGATCCAATAGCTATCGGCGTCGTAAATTGACCGAACGCATTCGATAATTGAGCCGTAAATGTGCAACCAGCAGGAAAAGTACCTGCTGTGGAATAAGGAACAATGACATTCCCTCCCGCACAGGTCGAAAGCTGCAAAATTGTGTCAGTAGTGATCGTGTTTTGAGCTAAAATTTGTTGCGTAAAAAGAACAAAGGATAGAATGGCTAAATATTTTTTCATGCACAATAATATAGTTTTTTCATATCACCCCCATCTTTTTCATCAAAAAAGTAGCGCTTTTGTTTTTGCAAACACCTTCGCGAAGTTGGTAATCAAAGTACAATTCGTTGTTGACGATTTCTACTTCGAAGCATTTGTTGGTTAATTGATGGGGATAATCGGCCGTCGTGTCGCAAACTTTCAAATCATGCGTAGCGATGGCGCCAATCGCGTTCATGGAGATAATTTTCTTGATGACTTCGACAGTTCCTGTGCGTTTGTCATCGGAATTCGTTCCACGGAGAATTTCATCCAAGAGGACAAAAGATATTTTTTGTTGAGCGGCATCCATCACTTCTTTCAAGCGCTTTACTTCGGCGAAAAAGAAAGATTCATTGTCGTTCAAAGAATCGGAAACGCGCATGGAAACAAACACGGGCATAGGATGAATATTGGCATTTTCGGCACAAACTGGAGCGCCAATTCCACCCAAAACCATGTTGACGCCCAAACTGCGCAAGAAAGTACTTTTTCCCGACATATTGGATCCCGTCAGAATAATAAATTTCTCTTTTACAAAGGAAATATCGCTCGTCACTCTTTGTTTGGAACTCAACAAGGGATGACCCAAAGCTTCAAAAGAAATCTCGTGGTCGTCATTAATTTCCGGGAAGGCAAAAGAGGGATTGTTGTGTGAGAAATTGGACAGAGAACTCAGGGCTTCGAATTCGGCCATAACTTCCAACCAAACTGAGATGTCCTTGGCATGTTGTCGTTTCCATTTTGAAAAATTTCGGAAAACATGCACGTGGTAGAGCAAAAATCCATTGAACAAACTGGCGCCGAAAGGATCCAACACATTGTCCAATTGATTGAACAAACGGGAAAGCTTCTTGATTTGTTCGCTTGCGGAAATGCCTTTTTCGGAGAGTCTAGCTTTGAGCTCAAGCAATTTTTCAGAAGTAAAGTTTTGTTCCTCAATTTTTTGCAGAATAAGACTGTAGTTTTTCAAAGTCAAATCAATTTTCCGAGAGACAGAAAACTCTTTTTTGATGGCTTTTAATTGTTGACCGATGACCCCAAGATTCAATACAAAGAGCATCACCAGATAATTTCCCCAACCCGCATGAAAGATTAGGTTGTAAATGAAAAGGGAAATAAAAACTGCTGGCATAACATAAGAAGCCACCTGCACCAACTTGGTTTGTAGTTTCGTTTCTGAGCGTGACCAAAGAATCAAATTGTTGTAAATGTCGGCGCTGTCCTCGTTTACTTTGCCCAAACTACTTATGTCTTGTCGCCACGCCAACTCTTTGGTCAATTCTTGAATGGCTGCTTGATTGCGCAGGATTTCTGCTTTGGAATTCACGCTTTGCAGCCTCTCCGCCAAAGTCTGTGAACCCAGATAAGTTTCCGTTCTGTTCAAGGCATGAAAAAGGGATTTGTGTCCGAAGAAATCCAAGTCAAATGAATAAGGATGGGCTGGATTGATAAATGCTTGACCAACGGGAAAAGGAAGATCTCCATTTTCGAGGAAATTGATTTCGTTTTGATTGATTTCAACCAATGCTTTTGCTATTTTCTTCTGAAAGGAAAGTCGACCGTAATATTTAACAAGTACAAAAAACGAGACGATTGTAAAAAGCGCAAGTAAGCCCAAAATGAGACTTTCTGCAGTTACAGCTTTGTAGGTAAGGAAAATTGCGGCAAGTACAAGGACCAAACGCCCAAAGCTAACCCTCGCGGATTTGGTTTTTAGCTCATTAAAATTTTCTTGGTATTGCTTTAAAAGTGATGTGTACTTTGAGATAATCTCAGACATGAACTTGCGTTTTTTTCAATTGTAAATAATCAGAAATCCGATCGGACCACGAACTTACCTATTTTCTTTATGATTGTAATAGAATCAATTGCAATTGGCTCAAAAACACCAGTTCACTTTTGTTCCGTCGGGCAAAAGAGGAAGCGATTTTATTGGCTGATTTCAAAATCAAGTCTTTCAATTGAGGATTAAAAAGATGGGTATTAATTCGTTTGAACTCTGTTAATTGATAGAGCACGTCGCCCGCATCCATTTCATTATCCACTAAATAATCAAATACTATTTCAATTTGATAAGCCGAATCAGAGGCAAACTCATCGAAAGTTTCATCGACGTGCAGCCAATCTTCTTTCACGATTTTTTTCAAGGCGTCTATTTCTTCCGGACGAATCACCTTATCAGCTTGGGCCATGGCAAAAAATATTCTACCCAATATCTGATACAATTCAACCATCGTTTCGTTTGTCGTTTTCATGCTCTTTTGTTTTTAGTTATGCAACTGAAAATTAAGACTTCTTCCACAGACAAACTATGACATTCCTCATACGCAAAGGATTCTAATCCCGCACCAAATCAAAAGCTGGCCCGATGTATTCAATCACATCTGTGATCATCAAACTCTCCATGCTTTGTTTTTCGAGTGCCAAATCGGCCGCTAAACCGTGCAGATAAACCGCTATTTGAGCAGCAACATCAGGCTCGTAACCTTGTGCTAAAAAGGAACAAATCATTCCTGTGAGTGCGTCGCCAGAGCCTCCTTTGGCCAAACCAGCATTTCCCGTTGTATTCTGAAACATTTGTGTAGCCGTTACAATGACTGTATTCGGACCTTTCATGACGAAAATGGCCTTCCATTCTTGGGCTTTACGTTGCGCTGTTTTCCATCTTTGCTCTTGAGAATCGTGTTGTCCAAACAAACGATCAAACTCACCTTGATGCGGTGTCAAAATGCAATTCGCAGGCAATTTCAAGGCAAATTCAGGATTTTCCGCCAATAAAGTCAACGCATCGGCATCAATTACGAGAGGTTTTGTGTAACGCGACAAAACCAATTCCATTTTTTGCTTGGCTTCTTCGTCTGTTTCCATGGCTGGACCTATTCCAATGGCGGAATATTTCCCGAAATCAAAATACACTTCTTCACGAAAAATCAACATGGCTTCGGGAACAGATATTTGCACAATCGCTCTTTCCTCCTTGGGAACGCAAACCGTCAACAAACCCAGTCCTGAGCGCAAACATGCTCGCGAAGCAATGACTGCCGCACCCATTCGTCCCGTGTTTCCGGCTAAAAGTAAAGCGTGGCCATGCGAACTTTTATTCGAATGAATTTCCCTTGTTTTTAAAAGAGAATTAATGTGCGGTTCATGGAGTACAAGCATACTTGGAAGTTAACTATTTCCAATGAATTATCCCGATTTTTTATTTAAAAAGTCTCACCAAAAGCATCGCTTCCTCCAACAATTGGCAATATCAGTTCTGAGCCTTCCAAATCCAAGGTAATTTGTGTTCCTGCTTTGGGGTGCAAAGTAAATTCTTGATCGCTGGAAAAAACCATCAAAGCAATTTGTTGTCCCTTTGCAATGATTTGATCATCGGGCATAAGGTCCAAAGAAACTTGATAAAACTGACCCGCAACCAATGGTTCTGGAGCGCTCAAGGAGTTTCTGTTTTGAGGATCTATCCAAGCACGCGTGATGATGTTCTTGCTGATTTTTTTACTGCCTTCGTCCATGGGAAGCACGACCAAATAAACCGACAAATTTGCTGTAGGTTTGTCACAGGCAATGTTCAAGGTTACTTTTGCCGTTCCCGAAATACGAACATCTTCCTTCAAAATTGGTGTTACATACATCAATCTGTTTTTCGATTCCGGAGCTGATGCTAATTCCCCTGGAGACACATTGACATCGTCCGTTAAACTTTCTTTTGAACCATTCCCTTTTGGCTCAAGATGCAAGCTTCCTTTTTGTGGATTTCCAGGTGACAAATACAAAGTCACATTTGAAGCGCTTGGATCTGGATAATCTGGATAGGGTGTTGGAAAACGAGCGCCTTCGCGAACAATCCATGCACGCGCATCATTTTCAACATCATTTTCCTGCCCATGCAAATAGCGCGTAAACCATTTGTTCATCATTTCGAAAGGTGGTGGTCCGCCATGTCCTCTTTGATGGTAATAAATTTGTGTTGGCAAGCCCATTTCTTTCGCTGCTTCATACATGCGGAAACTTTGTTCAGGCATCACGTTCCAATCGTTGAATCCGTGTGACATCAACATGGCCGCTTTCATCTTTCCAATTTGTGACAAATAGTCTCTGGAAGCCCAAAATTCATTGAAATCTCCTGAAATTCTATCTTCACCTGGTACTAAAATTTTATCTCTTACTTCGGAGTCATTTCGCTTGCGATTTTTTTTATCGCCGCTGTGCACAAAATCGTAGAGAACGTCCATGTCTTCTCCCAAATAACCACCTGGCGAACGAACCAAACCGTTGGAACGATAGTATTTGTACCATGAACTAACAGGCGCAACGGGAATGATTGCTTCCAAACCTTCAACACCTGTAACGGCAGCAGCTAAACATAAACTTCCGTTGTAAGAAGTTCCCGTCATGCCCACTTTTCCTGTGCACCATGTGGCCAGCACTTTATCGTTTCCTTGTCGTGTTTTGTATCCCGATGCTCGTCCGCAAAGCCAATCAATCACTGCTTTTGGCGCGAGAGATTCATTTTCGCCCCCAATCGTTGGTGAACCATCCGAAAATCCGGTTCCGGGTGAGGAGGAATACACAGTGGCATAACCGTATTTGATCCATTCGTTATCATTCATGGTTGTTTCCCGGGGCCGATTTTCTTTTCGTTTCACTTTGGGGTGCTTGTGTACTTTTGTTGCAGCGCCAAGTTCGTGTTCTACATTCCAGAAATATTTTTTTGAATTGCCTCCCGTTCCTGCAAAATATGGACTCGACATATAAATGACCGGCAGTTTAAGTCCTTCCGTTTCGGTTTGAAAAGGACGCGTTAAGAAAACATGCATTCTATCGAGTTTTCCATCGCCGTCGCTATCGAAAGTGGTCTCTACCCAAACATCTTCTTTGATCCATTCGTCAGGGGTGTTGAATGCAGAAACAACTTGGGCTTCGCCATTTCTGAAATAGGGAACAGCTTTTGTTTGTGCCTTTATCTGAAGGGATAAAAGTGATAGCGTTAGTAATACAAGTGCGGATTTCATACTGTTTCTCATGTAAAGAATAATTGATTCAATTTTCAAACGAACTTAGCGAAAATCGAGCATTCATGGAGAAAAATTAGCAAAAATTAAACCTGAAACTGAGAAACTAGACTTGTTCTTCAGCGTTTGTGCTTAATTTGGTTTCATGAACACCGTATGCCAATCCAGCATAAGGTTCACCTGTGACAGCGTTAATGGCTTTTATGTGCACAGTCGCTTCCTTTCCGCACGAAGTCAATATAAAAACTGCCGCAAGAGCATAAAAGACGATTAGTTTCATTTAGTAATTTATAATAAAAATTCCAGAACCATTAGGCGCTATGTACATACTATCTTCGAAGTTAGTAAGAATTCCATTTCTCTCTACTTTCCACTGATAGATAATCCAACCCGATGGAATTTGGAAAAAATCAGATTCATAGCTGTAACATCCTAGACGATCGGTTGACCATCCATTAAAACTAGAATATCTGTTACGATATTGAAAGTTCATTTTATCATTCGGACCCTGGCAATTGACGTTTTCTATGTTCAATTTTATATTAGCACACTCCGCATACTCAAACTGAAAGGTGGGGTTCGCCTCATCTTGAATGGCGTATGTAAATTTAATGTCTTTCACGTAACAAGTATTGGGTGGTTTTGTGCAACCAATATTATAGGTTCTTCCCGTCTTGACTTTTAAAGTAACATAAGCTTCACCGTTGGCATCCAAAAACCCATTGTGTTCATACACTTGTTTTTCTCCATTTCCAGCTGTTTTGGTTCCAGACACACCGTAAGCCAATCCTGCATAGGGTTGACCGGTGACGGCGTTGATCGCTTTGATGTGGAAGGTTCGTTTTTTACCGCAGGAAATCAGCAATAATCCCACGAATGTTGCTAAAAGAAAATTTTTCATGTTTGATAAGTATTAAAATGTTATCGTATTCTAAAGTCTTAATCGGGCCTAACACAACCGTCAAAATATATAAAGGCATGGAAATCTGAACCTGCTTGCGCACCTGTCCGCCGAACAGGCAGATGAAAACCAGGTTGGATGGTGACTGATTGACCAGCATAGACTGTAATGTCACCTGAACTTTCAATGATATAATCTCCCGCGTCAGTTTTGGGGGAGACCAAATATCCAATCCATATTTGATTTACTGCTTTGTACCAAGCACGGTATTTGTATCCAACTGTTTGGATGTGGTTTTTGCCTATCACTTTATTCTGTAGACAAACAATATCGGCTTCTACTTCATCCAAAATGAAATTTCGCAAATACACCAAATAAGCTTGATTTAACCCATCATCATCTATTGATTCTTGCATCTTTATATGCTGATTGGTTTGCGGGTCACAATAAATGGCTTCGAATAAGTATGGGAAAGATTTCAATTAATATTCTAATAAAAAATAATAATGCTGATTCTCATTAATATAAAAGGTAGAATCATGGTTAGTTGTAAGTCCATTTTTAGTTACCTGCCATGTTGCAATCCAAGGTCCATAAGGAACTTGGGAATCAATAAATTCATTATCATAACACCCAGTTTTTGTTTGAGGGTTAATATTATTGTAACCATCTAAATTCAATGGTTGGGTGTTAAATGTTATCACGTCATTTGAATTAAAACAATTAATATTCTTTACTTTCAATTGTAAATACCCACACTCTGCAAACTCAAATTGATAATCCAAATTAGGTATATCTTCTTTTCCAAAAGTATATTTTATATTATTGACATAGCAGGTATTTGGAGGGTCAGTAATACCTACATTATAGGTTCTTCCTGTTCTTACTCGAATTGGCACATAAGCCTCGCCATTCGCATCGAGAAACCCCCTTTCCTCATAAACCAGTTTTTCACCATTGTTGCCTGTTCTAGTAGCTGTAATACCATACGCTAAACCTGCGTATGGCTCGCCTGTTACTGCATTAATTGCTTTAATGTGTACGGTTGCTTTTTTGCCACAACTTATAGTCGCCAACATGAGCAAACTTATAATTAATAACCTTTTCATCTTACTTGCATATTAAATTATTCAACTCTCGGTCTCGAACAGCCATCGTAGCCAATAAAGGCGTGAAAATCACTTCCGGCCTGAGTGTGGAAACCCGGTTTTATGGATATAGAGTTTTGTGCTTTCACGGTAATATCTCCTGTGCTTTCTATGATGTAATCACCTGGGTCGGTTTTTGGCGTGACCAAATAGCCAATGAGGATTTGATCGTATGCCTTATACCATGCGCGGTATTTGTATCCAGGTGTCTGGATGTGGTTTTTGCCTATCACTTTGTTTTGTAAACAAACGATGTCGGCTTCTACTTCGTCTAAAATAAAATTGCGTAAATATACCAAATAGGAATCCTCGTAACTTTGATGGTCGTCAATGGATTTTTGCATTTTAATGTGCTCGTAAGTTTGCGGGTCACAATAAACGGCTTCGAACTGAGATGGTAAAGATTTCAATTAATATTCTAAAACAAAAGTATACATTTGATTTTCTGTTAGGGTAAAAATCGAATCATGATAGGTGGTTAAACCATTCCTTGTAACTTCCCATTCATATTTATAATTGCCGATTGGTAGTTGGAAGAATTCGCCAGTGAATGAAAAACAACCTGTTTGAGTCACAAAATTATTGGTTGCGTTTTGATGTAACCATAAGCGACGAAATTTAATTTCATCTGTTGGACCTTGACAGTTTATGTTGTTAATTTCAAGTTTCAATTTTGCACACTCCGCAAACTCAAACTGATAGGTAGGATTAGGGTCTTCCTTTGGATTCCAAGCACCACTTTGTCCATTTGTACTCTCCGAACTCTTGTAACAAACATTTGGAGGTGTGGTAACTCCCACATTCAAAGCTAGGTTTTCGTTTACTTTGAAAGTCGTTGTTGCCTGTCCATTTGCGTCTAAAAAACCTTCATGGACAAACACTAATTTTTCTCCGTTGTTTCCTGTTCGGGTTCCCTTCACGGCATAAGCAAGTCCAGCATAAGGCTCTCCAGTAACTGCATTTTTTGCAATGATCTTAACAGTGTGCTCCTTTTTACAGGCCACGAGGGGCATCAGAATCATTAGACTAATTATTATTGCTTTATTCATTATTTCTAGTGTTAAAATTATTCAACTCTTGGTCGTGAGCATCCATCATATCCTATGAAGGCGTGAAAATCACTTCCAGCCTGGGCATGGAAACCCGATTGAATGGAGATGGAGTTTTGTGCTTTTACGGTAATGTCACCTGTATTTTCTATGATGTAATCACCAGCATCTGTTTTTGGGGTCACAAGGTTCCCAATCCAGATTTGATCGTAGGCTTTGTACCAAGCTCTGTATTTGTAAGCGGATAATTGAATGTGATTTTTACCAATGGTTTGATTTTGCAAACAAACAATATCCGCCTCCACTTCGTCCAAAATGAAATTACGTAAATATACCAAATAGGAATCGTCGTAACTTTGATGGTCGTCAATGGATTGTTGCATTTTGATGTGCTCGTAGGTTTGTGGGTCGCAATAGATGGCTTCGAACGGGGTGATGTTGAAATGATCTGTTGGACGACCCAAATTTGGATAACCGTATGTGTTTGAATAATTCTGTGAATTAATATCTGACGATAATTTATACATCAAATCATTTCCTTTCAAATCGTAGAAAAGGTTGTTGTTTTGCCAAATAGAAGAGTTGAGCGCCAATGCAGAAAAGGTGGGTAGAAAGCTCATGTGATTGCTGTAATATTTATTTCCAAAAAAAAAGTTGCCAGTCCATTGCAGTATGAATACCCCACCAGTACCAGGTTTATCATAAAACTCATCTTTGTAACCCCCTTGTGCCATATCAAGTTCTACACCGTATTGTGTTCTAAAATCGTTTCGGTACATGGTTACCCAAAAGAAGGGTGGAATATATTGTATACGTTCGTCAAACAAAATTCTTTCATTGGGTCCATATTTGGAGGCATGATAGGCTCTGGTTTTGTAGTTCAGACCCAACCACCCAATATTTATGGCATTTTGCTCAAAAAGAAGTTTTCCTGGAGTAAGGGAATATTCTGTAGCATAATTTTTATTCGCATTTCCCGTTGAAACTGTAATATTTCTCGTAAAAGATGGAAATGATCTTCGGGTATCGTTGGGGTGACTAAACGTGTGGAGGAAATTGTTCTTGACAGCATTTTGGAAGCCGACGCCCGCTATATGCGCTCCAGGAGAAATGTATATGGCATTGCTAGTAGTATTGGTGCTTCCTCCGTTGATATGATAAAAACTCATATCACTTGAGGCTGCATCTATCAAAGATGCATAGGCGAGATATGCAAATAGATTGTATCCCGAATAAGATTTGTAAACGGCCTGAGTTGTGAGCGGAATATTTGCACCGTGATGAGGGCTATCAAAAGGAATGTACAATCGAGTGTGGTGATGAGGTTTTCCTTGTTCCATATGCTCCTTCTCCATTTTCAATAAAGCATAGCGTGATAACTGTCCTCCCATGCTGTAACCCATAACGATGTTTTCCCAATCTTCATTCGGAAAAAGGTTTTTCTTTCGGACATTGATGTCTTTTATGAATTCTGCCAGTGCTGTTCCCCCGGCCTCAAGGCTCGGGTTTCCGGGTGTAATTCGAAGAAAAAAAACATCATAACCCATATCAGACAAAGAAGCCATTACTGATTTATAATCAAATTGATCCCAATATTTGTTTGGTAAAAAAGGTTGTATAGTAGGTCGGTAAGGAGGAGCTATAATAATTGGCCTTCTTAGGGCATGAAATACGGTTGGATAATTATTGTCACATCCTTGACGAAACATTACCCAAAAGATTGTTCCATTTGTCGCTATAAAGGGATATTGATCATCCCAACGTTCTACGGATTTCGGAACTATACCATTCCCCTTGGCGGTCAAATAAAAAAGGATTGTGTCATTAACCAATTCATCCGATATTCTGTATTGAACTCCTGCTTTGCCAATTAATGAATCAGTGGCTCGACTATATTCTATCAATGGATTGCTCTCGTCGAATAGCTGAAATCCGTTGCCCACATCCAATTTTATGGTAAGATCTGAAATATCAGGACTTACCGATATGAGATTTGATTCATATTTCAGATAACCGATTTCAGCACCATTTTCAGGATCAAATTCAAACAACGCGGCTGATTTGAACAAGTTATTTTGGTACAAAACGGACTCATCAATGGTAGGTGTTAGATGAAAATTTTCAGCAGTAAAATGGGTCGAATCTGAATATTCTGGGGCTATACGTTTGGTATTGTGTATCAGCAAGCCAAAGGGTTGAACAAGATTGAATAGACCAAATGTTGTATCACGATCATTTTCTTCAAATTTTGAAATTAAAAATGCTCCCAATTGAGAAGGGTTCATCATATAGGTGCTATCAATGTATGCAATTGCTAAATCTTCATATAATTCTATAAACGAGTAAATATTATGAATCTGTGAATAGTCTCCATCAGCTTGAGCTAGGGTTGTTGACTTATCCGTTAGCGATCTATTGATAAGAGATGGACCATACAATTCGTTATTCAAATTCTGGAAGATTATATCTGCGGCTTTTCTTGAGTTGCTTTCGAAAAGTGTATCTCTTTGAGAAAAAGAGAAAAAAGCTACCAAAATGAACGAATATGTCAAAATTGCTCTCATCTCCCCAAATTTTGCATTTTCAACTCCTCCAACTCCAATTTCAAACGTTCTTGCTCCTCCTGCATCTGAATCATATACAAGGTCAATTCTTCCACTTTTTCAAGCAAAATTCGGTTCATTTCGCCTAAGGCTATTCCTTCTTCTTCCACTTCACAAGCATCTGGCACATTGGGTAAATGACCGTTTGCCTCCACATAGGTTTTTACTTCCATCAAGGGCATCAGCGGATAGCTCGGTTGAAAAACATAATCGGGCCAATTGGTGGCCAAATCCACCTTTATCTCGCGAGCGCGCACCAATCCGTCGTTTTGTATTTGAAACAATTTACGGTCGGCATTTTCGACTAAAAAAACAGTTTGGTTGGCAAATGGCGACCCGTTATCTGCTTTCAAATGAAAATGTGGTGAAGTAGCCACATTACCCAAAAGTGGATCAGCCATTCCCAATGAAATCTTTTTTGAATAAGTTGTCCCCAAAACATCCAAATGCACACGAGGTGTTAGGGTATTGATACCAACAAATACCGAATTACAGGCAGTGAACAATTTATTTACATCTGAAAACCATTGAGGATGCGGCACGGACATATAACCGTTGGCATCCAAATATTTCGCACATGGGTTTAAAGGAGCTGGGTCAGCCAGAACAATGGTTCCCTTCTTGACAACAATTTTGCCATCATTATCTATGGTAAGATAATTCGTTTCCTTGGAAAGTTCAAGTGATTTGGCTCGAAAATTCTTAATGTAAAAATTTGAATCCAACTTGGTCGTTCCCTTAACTTCCAAATTAACTGATGGATCCTCTGTTCCGATACCCACATTGCCCGTTTCAGGGAAGGTATTGTTTTGAGCATACACCATATTGGTGGATAAAATAATCGTAGCAATGACTGTTAATTTAAAGACAGGATGCTTAAAACTGTTTCGTTTTGTTTTGTTTTGTTTTGTTTTGTTTTGTTTTCATAATAAAAATTGTAGTGAATATTAAAGTGAAAATACGCCATTTTTTAATTCGAAACAAATTTTTAACAAACAAGCTGTAGGAAGCAATTATTCAGAACAGTAGCATGCGCATCGAAAGGAAAGGCTATGGATGAGCAAGTTATCACATTTCTGTACCGATCAAAACCAGATTGCTCCTTTCGATTAGTGATTCAACCATTCTTTGAATTGCCCTACTCTATTTCGACTGACGATACAATCCGAATTTTCGGCAGGAACAAGTTCTATTTTCAAGCGGTTGTTGATAAAGGATGAAATTTTTCCAATAGATTCTAAACCTATGATTTGCTTTCTGTTCACTCGGAAGAAAAGATCCGGATTCAGCTCATTTTCAATTTGATCCATGGTTGAATCCAATATGTATCGGTTTCCACTTTTTGTCACTAAAAAAGAATAGCTGGATTCCGACAAGAAATAGGCAATTTCGGTAACGCGCACAAAATTGAGTTGGTCTCCAGATTTAATGAGAAAGCGCTCTTTGAAGAGTTTTTCCTTGCGATCCATGAGCGCAGAAAATGCCTGATAGTCAAATTCTTTTGGAGAAACGGTCGCTTTAAATCGAGCAATACTTCTTTCCAATTCCTCTTTTTTGACCGGTTTCAACAAGTAATCCAGACCATTCACTTCAAAAGCTTTTAGCGCATATTGGTCATAAGCTGTAACGAAAATCACTTTGGAAACTACTTTAATTTCATCAAAAATGGCAAAACTGAAACCATCCGCCAGATGAATGTCCATGAAAATCAAATCAGGTGTTGGGTTGGTTTTGAGCCATTTTACGCTCGCTTCGATTTCATCCAATGCACCCACGATTTTCCAAGTAGGCTCCAACTCATGCAAGAGTTTGCTCAACCTTATGGTGGCGGGTGCCTCATCTTCGATTAGTAGAATATTCATATGGCCTCACCGATTTGAAGGATGGGTAATTGAACACTAAACGTATCTTTTGTTTCCTCAATGACAATGCATTTATTCGCCAACAACTCATAACGCTTGTGAACGTTTTTCAGGCCTATTTTGGTAGAAAATTCTTCCGTTTTCTTGGGACTCTTTTTGTTGCTGACGATTAAAAAATCATCGGTCATTTCGAACTTAATTTCAAGCGGATGATTTTGTGAAACGACATTGTGTTTAACGGCATTTTCAACCAACATTTGGACCGACATGGGCACAATAAATTTATCTTCTATTCCCTGCATCCATTCGTCACCTACAAAAGTTACCTGCTCGCTAAATCTAATTTTCAGCAAATACTTATACGCCGAAATACAGGAGAATTCTTCTGCCAGTGATACGATTTCCTTGTCCTGCATTTCAAGAATACAACGGTAAACGTGTGACAAATTTTCAGCAAATTTTACAGCCGTAGTGGGATCTTCGGGAATAACCGAAATAAGCGTATTGATGGAATTGAAAAAGAAGTGCGGATTCACCTGATTTTTCAAAGATTCCAGTTGAGCGCGGGTATTTTCTTTTTGCAGTTCCTCGTTTTTTATCAAACCTGATTTGTATTGTTCAAAGGCAAACCGAGCCTCATAAATGGATAAAATAATCGTTGTAATCACTAAACTGGCCACAACGTAGTAATACAGACTGATTTTCAATTTGCCCATCATTGGGGTGAAACAAAGCTGAACAAACTCTGAGATAAAACAAAAAAGAACCGTTGACAAAACAATAATTACCGTTTGAATAATTAGTCTTTTTTTATATTCAGCAATCCGTTGGTACTTTTTGCGCAAAATGATGACGATATATCGGTCAAATTCCCAGTACAGAAAAACATGCAACAAGCTGATAACAAAAGATTCCAAAAACAAAGGCAAATTGTCAGTTGGACTCAATCCCATTACTATAATTGGGAAAAAATAGCTTAGAATAGGAACGGCAATCAGTCTCAGTTTCAAATCATTGAAACCCAGCCATTGATATTTTTCTTTGCGAGAAAATTTTGCCATTATTCGAATTTACGTCGTCTAAATTTAGAAGTTTATTTTGTATTGCACATTCGGGAAAAATCCACGTTGATAAACCGTACCTATTCGCTTCGTTACGTTGTTGTAGCCCGATTGAAAAACATTCTTTTGATTCGTCAAGTTTTGCAAATCAACCGAAAATTCCTGACTTATTTTTTTGCCATTGTGTTTGAGTGTTGTTTTGAAATCGAGACGGAAATAATTGGGATGTTGCGCCTCGAAAAGTTGATCCATTACTTTAACTTCGCGCCCAGCTGCTATTGATGCATCCAAGTCAATAGGTGTATATCGGCGTCCACCTGCATACGAAACGCGCGTATCAAATCCCAAGGTGAAACGTTGGCTCAAATTAAATTCTTTTCCAATCAATCCATTGATGATATAATTACCGTTATAGGCCGTATTTCTTTCAATTCCGTCGCTTCCGCTGAACCTAGATTGGAAAAGAGAAGTCGTCACGAGATAATAAAATCCTTTGCTCAAAAAACGCTCGAAAGTCAACTCCAAACCATAATTACTTCCCTCACCTTGATTGACATATCCATAACCGTTTGGTAAGACAAAATCTGCACCTTGGTTGATCATCGAAAAAGAAGTTGGTAAGGTATCCACTGGCACATTGTACAAGATTTGGTAATAGGCTTCGGCTTTGATTCTCACGTTTTCAGAAAATTGAAAATCATAAGAAAGAACGGTATGCAAGGCTTTTGTAAAATCCAAATTTTGATTCGGATAGGTAGCGACACCATTTTCTAACTTTTCTGTAAAATATATGGAAATCGGTTGAATTTGTGAATGGATTCCTGCTCCTAATCCGATGGTATTGCGAACATTGGCCTTGTATTTCAAACCAATTCTAGGTTCCAAGGTGTTCGAATTTGTGAGCAAGAAATGTTGTGAATGCAACCCACCGTTGATCAGAAATTTTTCGGTGAATTTGTACTGATAATTGATATACGATTGCAACAAGGAACTTCCGCCAACAAACTTAGAATACACCAAATAGTTACCGTTGACAAATGAACTGTCTTGCATATCCACTTGATAATTTTCGAAAATAGCACCCACCGTCAATTTTGCTTTGGCATTGAATTTATGGTTGATTTTATAATTGGCAGAATACTTGGTTTGCGTCCGATCAAAACCTGTTGTATTGAATGGAGAAGCATCCGTACTCACCGAATCAATTGCCCCGATGGTATTGGTATAAGATGCGGCCAGTATCAATTCCGAAAAAGTTTTGGAATTAAAAAAATACTTGTGTGAAGCTCCGAGAACGGCAGTTTTGGAACCAAATCTAGAATCCTCATACGGGCTTGAATACAAGTTAGTTGAGTCAACTTCGCCTGTTGCTAAAAACTCTATTTCGCTTATACCGCCAATTCCCCAAAAGGTGAAATTACCCGCTTTTTTTGTCGGGAAATTCATTTTAAAAGTGACATCTTGATACTGAGGAACCGCAGCACCAACACCTAAATTTATGCCCAAAGCGCTCAAAACACCCAAAGTAGAATATCGATAATTGATTAAATAAGAAGCTCTTTTTCCTTTCACAAATGGGCCTTCTGCACCAAACTCAAAACCATTGAATCCAACCTGAGCCAAATGTTCTCTTTTTTGACTATTTCCGTTTCGAAGTCGAAGATCAAAAACACCGGAAAGCGCATTTCCGTAATCAGCGCTCCAAGCAGAAGTGAAAAAATCAGAGTTAGATAAATTATTGATATTCAACATACTGATTGGCCCACCTGTTGTTCCCAAAGACGAAAAGTGGTTTGGACTTGGAATATCAATGCCTTCCACTCGCCATAGGACTCCTAGTGGCGAATTTCCACGGATAATGATATCATTTCTACTATCAGAAACACCACTAACGCCTGCGTAATTTTGAGCCATTCTAGCAGGGTCGTTCAAGGTTCCAGCAAATTTTCCAGCTTCTTCAACCGAAATCTTTCTAGCACTCACAGTCGACAAATCATTGACCGTATTGCTTTTGTCATCTTTGTATACAATGACAACTTCCTCCATCGTGCTCACTTGTTCCATTAAACCAGCATTCACAATCAGCTCTTTACCAGATTTTAATTCCAAATTTTGCAAATTCAAAGGCTCATATCCAGAAAAAGTAATTTGAAGGTTAATGCGACCGAGTGGCACATTTTGCAAAACAAAATTTCCATCCTTATCTGATAGCGCTCGTATGGGAGGATCAATACCTAAAACCTGAATTTTAGCGCCTGGAATGGGAAAATCGGATTCTTTATCAATCACGTTTCCTCGGATAGATTGAGTTAGTTCTTGGGCAGTAGAAGAAAAAGAAACGAAGAACAATAGAAAGTACAAATATTTCATAACGTATAATTTGATGACAAATCTCCTTATACTCGTTTGATTATAAAAACCGTTTTTGTTGAACTGTCATTTTTTAGGGTTGAAGTGTAAAAGGAAAAACCAATTCAGGATTGAATAACTTGTTAGACAGAACTTTAATAGAGATTTTTTTGATTCAAGTTCTGCTATTCACAATTATTTCTGAAATTTTACCTGCTACTTCTAAACCCGCTTTTTTCCCAATATCATTAAAAATAACTTGATTGGCTTTTCTATCCGTAATTTTCACATGCAAACGAGCGGTCATTGTTTCGGTAATCCGAGCATCCATGAAACCACCAATTGGAGCGGCCAATTCTGCTCCACTATCTCTGACGGCTTGTATCTCTAATTTGTATTTACGATTGATCAAAATTACATGAACGGAATCTGATGTCACCTCGCATCTTTCTAACTTTGTGAAATTATAAGTAGTGAATTTTATCAATTTATCCTTGAACCAAAATCCAGCGATGAAGCCAACAAATGAGCTTCTCATCCAAGGTATTTTTGCCACTGACAATTTCAAAGAAATATTCTCTTCGCTGAAATGACTGCTTTGCATCCAGACATAAGCGGAAGGAAATGAATGTCCCCAATCCTTTTCCATATAACCTCGACCCCCAGTAAAATCTACCGTTTCATTCAAGAATTTAAGTTCCCCTTCAATGTCATGATACATGCTGACAATCCCATGATAACATTCCATTTTTGGAACGAAGCTAAATGGTCCCATGATTCCTGGTGAATACCATTTTTTTGGCCAGGGTATTCTGTTTTTAAAGTTTAGCTTTCCCTGAACGGATTCAAGATTTAAAACCAATTGAGTAGCCGAAAATGTGTTTCTATCTATTTGTATGTGAAATTTTCCAGAGGCGGAAATAAAAGCATCGAAATCAAACTTGATGTACTCTGAAGACTTACTTTGTCCATCTAAAATTTGAATAAAAGCTTGCTTTTTGCCTTCTTCATCCATTGCTATACCAGGAATAAAGGCAAAACTTCTATCTTCAGTAGCATTGACAATTTTGAAGTACCATCCTTCAAAAAATTTCTTTTCTCTCCCCCAGCCATGGTATCGCTCGGGATTAAAAAGGGCGCGAATTCTTTGTATTAACATGTCTACTTTAAGCTTAAATAAGAAAACTATTCCTTTATTCTTTCAGATTAAACTAGACGAGTAAGGCTTTCATATCCCCACATATTTCGAGTCCTGCATTTCCTCCAGTGTCATTAAACATGATGTCCCCTGTTTTTCTATCGATAAGTTTTATGCTCAATTCAGAGCTCATACTTTCTGAAATTTTTCCCGTCATTATGCCATTTACAGGTCCTTGTAGCTCAGTCCCACTGTCTCTAGTCGCCAGAATTTCTATTCTATAAATCGGATGGTCATATTGATACGAACCATATTCCCTTCTACGGAGCATTTTCTAATTTTACTTCTGTTGTAGGTGTTGAATTGAACCCATTTATCATTGAACCAAAAGGCTACTATGAAGCCAACAAAAGAATTATTCATCCAAGGAACTTCAGCAATAGAAATTTTTATCGAAATTTCTTTCTCACTAAAATGAGAACTTTGCATCGCTATATAATTGGTGGGTAAGGAACGTCCCCAATCTTTTTCTATAAACCCGCGACCATGTCCAAAATTGACATTTTCACCGTTGATTAAAAGTTCGCCTTCAATTTCGGAGTACATACTCAAAATGCCATGATAACATTCCATTTTAGGAATAAAACTATACGGCCCCATTATTCCAGGAGAATAAAACTTGCTTGGCCACGGCGCCAAATCATGAAAGGTCAATTCTCCTTTTATCGTAGGTAAATCAAGAATTATCTTTTTACTTGAGAAAAAATTGTTCCCAATTTTTAATTCAAAAACACCTTCTTTCGGTTCAAATGATTCAGGTGTAAATTTATGGTATTCAGCCAGTTTATTCTGGCCATCCAAAATTTGGATGTAAACTTCCTTGTTGCCATTTTCATCAATAGAAATTCCTGGAATAATAGCTAAACCAACGTTTTCTGTGGCATTAATGATTTTATAATACCACAATTCGAAGAATTTTTTGTTGCGACCCCACCCATGATATCGTTCAGGATGGAAAACCGCTTTCACTTTTTTGAATAACATGCAGATATTGGAGTTTGGGAGAAATAGGGAGAGAAACTGCTGAAATTAACGACACAATTGAATTAAAACATTCTTACTTTAAGAGGTAAAATGGCTTTGTTCTTTTCATATCGCAACCTAATTTTTAAATCGTGAATACCAAATATACAACAAAAAATCACATTAAATGGTTCCTTATTCTTGTTCCCAAATAATTTCATGCACTCCTGTATCCATATAAACCACAGTACTAGTATCTTCTAATTTACCTTGTTTGTCATAATTTTTGAAAACGGGCCAAGTTCTGTTCGTCTTTTTATACAGTCCTGAAAAATCGGCTGTGTACCAAGGAATTTTCTTCTTCGTGACCACCAAATGTGAAACGTAACCATTATCAATTTCATATCGGAAAGTTTTTATTCCTTCTTTGTAAACCATTATACCGCGATAAATTAAAAATGTGTTTTTCATCGTGCCTTCCGCTTTACTCAGTACCAACGAATCGATTTGAATGGAATCAGGTGCATTTTTAAAGAAAGAATACATGGGCAGATTTTCCTGAAACATCAATTGATTGACCCTGTATTGTGCCTTATCATCGAATTTCGGACGACGAGCAAATTCATTGTCGAGATACACAATGTTGTAATATTTCTCCATGTTCACCGAATCCACCGAAAACACAGATTCGACCGCTATCTCACCTTTTGCCGCTTTCAATTGTCGCAAGGAAGTCATGATTTCTGTCTCTGTTTGACTGAATCCAGAAGTGCCGAAAAACAAGAAAAATAAGAGCGAGAAAACTGAAAAACGAGAATATTTTGAGATGTGACTGCAATTCATGAGCTACGAAATTGAGGATTTTTCTCGATAAAAGCAATCTTGATTGGCTTTCAATTAAGCTATTCAGCTATTTTCAAAGAAGTCATGCTCAAACTACCTGCAAGCAGCTTATCATTGAAAAGTGAAATTTCATCTTTACTTTCTTTTAATCCAAGTGTGTAGATCAAAGGCAAATAATGATCGGGTGTAGGAATGGCCAACTGAAAAGCTTTGCTTTGTTTTTCGTAATCAATTAGTGCTTGAAAATTACCATCGGATAGGAAAGAATTGATTGTTGCTCTCGCTTCAATGGCCCAGTCGAATCCATAATCGACCTTGCTTATGTTTTTAAAATCAACCAAGCGCAAGTTGTGCACGATATTTCCACTACCGATAATTAAGACACCTTTTTTACGCAAGGATTGTAATTTTTTGGCCAGATCAAAATGAAATTGAGCTGGTTGGGTGTAATCTATGCTCAACTGAACAACAGGAATGTCGGCCTTTGGATACAAGTGTTTGATAACCGACCAAGCACCGTGATCGAGACCCCATTTTTCATCCAATTCAACAAATTCGGGCAAAAGTATATCTTTCGTTTCCTTGGCCAAGGAAGGGCTTCCAGGAGCTGGATATTCAACGTCAAAAAGTGCTTGGGGAAAACCACCAAAATCATGAATCGTTTGGGGCATTTCCATGGCCGTAACTTTTGTTCCTTTGGTATACCAATGTGCTGAAATACAGAGAATAGAATTGGGTTTAGGCAAATCCTTCGCCACGTTTCGAAAACCCGCAACGAATTCATTTTCCTCGATGGCATTCATCGGGCTGCCGTGTCCTAGAAAAAGAACAGGCATTTTTTCGGTTTCAGGAAAACCTTGAGCAATGGAATGAAACTCGTTTAAACTTTTCATATACGGTATTATAGGAACAACACTCGCCAAGCGCAGGAAATCCTTTCTATTCATTTTCTTCAGTTATCGGGTCGAAAAATCCAATCAATTGTTGATGATGATATTGACATTGCCATTGGGCCTATTTTGGGAAAAATTTGTCCCGAATTTTTTCACCATTAAACTGGCATTATCCGGATTAAACGAGCCATCGACATACAATTTATTGGCAATCAACACCTTGATTAAACTTTTTTTAGATTGACCGCCGATTTCACATTTGACATCCATAACTAAAAAGTTCAATTCTATCCATCGCACATATCCTTCAGGATTACTTTTCGTTATTTGGTTGGGGTCTTTGTAACTCATCCATCGAACAAAAATCTCCTCATTTTCAACATTCAAAGCAGAAATTGAAAAGTCCGAATTTCCTTGTTTGTTCCATTTTAAATATTCCACGCCGTCAACAGTAACTTTGTCGTCTTTGAATTTGATTTTTTGGGCGAAAAATGTACTTGTCAAAAAAGTAAAAAACAACAAAAGAAAAAAGGTCTTCATGAGCCAAAATTTAAATTAAAAATATTGAAGATAAAACATTTCATTGAAACGGTCTTTCGTATGACATAAGAAATATGACTCGCATCTACCCCAACCCAATATTAAACCCTCCATCCAAAACCAATTTGGCATCTTTCGGCTGCGGATTTCCTGGAATTACAAAACCTTTGATAGTGCTTGTTTTTCCCGTTTGGATGAGCGAAATCAATTGCGATTCCGTTAGTTTTTTGCCGAGTAACTCGAAGGGAATTTTAAAACCACAAACTTTGTAATCGGAACAACCGATGGCTGCTTTTCCTTTCATGATTTTGGCTTTTTTACACTTCGGACAATCCAGTCCTTCCAGTTTTACTTTTTCTTTTTTCTCGCGTGGTTTTCTGACTTTCGATTCGGCTTTTGCTGGTTCTTGCAGTATTTGAATCGGACGATAATTGCTGAAAATCACCTCATCGCAAAGTTCGCGAACCATTTGAAAAAGTTCGCCTTTGAAAACATCCGATTCGTACTCGCCTTTTTCAATCAAACGGAGTTTCTTTTCCCAATCTCCCGTCAATTCAGCACTTTTTAGAATTTCATTTTGAATGGTACCAATCAAACCAATTCCTGTAGGTGTTGCGTACAGATTCTTCCGTTTCTTTTCGATGTATTTTCTACGAAATAAAGTCTCAATAATATTCGCTCGCGTGGACGGACGACCAATCCCATTGTCCTTCAACAACTCGCGCATTTCCTCGTCATCTACTTGTTTACCAGCAGTTTCCATGGCACGCAAAAGTGTGGCCTCCGTGTACGGTTTAGGCGGCGAAGTCTTTCCTTGGTGAATAAATGGTTCATGCGGACCACTCTCCCCTTCCTGAAACACAGGCATTAACTTTTCTTCTTCTTGATCTGCTTTTTTGACCTTGTCTTCTTGATAAATGACACGCCAACCTGGATCGATAATTTGCTTTCCAGTTGCTTTAAAATCCAAGGTGTCCACTTTTCCCATAACGGTGGTATTGGAAACTTTACACTCCGGATAAAAAACGGAAATGAAACGTTTACAAATCAAATCGTACACTTGTTGCTCTGCTGGAGTTATTCCACTTGGAACAATTCCCGTGGGAATAATAGCGTGGTGATCGGTTACTTTTTTGTCGTCAAAAACCGTTTTTGATTTAGGAATCGGTTGTTGCAAAAGCTGTTCGGTATATCTTGCGTAATATTTCAAACCACGCAAAATATTGGGAATTTTTGGATGTAAATCTTCCGAAAGATAAGTGGTGTCAACTCTTGGATACGTAACTAGTTTCTTTTCGTATAAACTTTGAACTTGCTTTAAAGTATCGTCTGCTGAAAAGCCATATTTGCGATTTCCATCCACTTGAAGCGAAGTCAAATCATACAGTCGTGGATTTCCTTCCTTGCCCTCTTTTTGCTCAAAAGAAACAATTTCGAATGGCTTGTCTTTCAAATACTCCAGACCTTTTGTCGCTTTTTCTTCCGAGGTCAATCTATCGATTTGACATTGAAATTCGGTCTCTCGATAAAGTGTTTTCAGTTCCCAATATTCTTCAACTTTGAAAGCATCTATCTCCAATTGCCGTTGAACAATCATCGCAAGCGTTGGCGTTTGAACGCGACCTACGGAAAGCGTCCCTTTTCCTTGTCCAAATTTTTTCGTAAACAAGCGTGTGGCGTTAATCCCCAGCATCCAATCGCCGATAGCCCTTGCTGCGCCGGCTTGATAGAGCAGATCGTATTTCTTTCCGTCCTGCAATTTTTCAAAACCTTCACGAATGGCTTCTTCGGTCAAAGAGGAAATCCATAAACGTTTGATGGGAACTTTGCATTTTGCTTTGTGGAGTACCCATCTTTGGATCAATTCTCCCTCTTGCCCGGCATCCCCGCAGTTGATGACTTCATCCGCCATGGCCACCAATCTTTCTATGCACGCAAATTGTCTTTTGACGCCGTTGTCTTCGATAACTTTTATGCCAAAATTAAGCGGAACGATGGGTAAATCCTCCAACTTCCAATACTTCCAATTTTCGTTGTAATCGTGTGGTTCTTTTAAGGTGCAAAGATGCCCGAAAGTCCACGTTACGCAGTAGCCATTCCCTTCCCAGTAACCGTCGTTGCGCTGTTTGGCTCCGATGATTTCTGCAATGTCTTTTGCGACACTAGGTTTTTCGGCTATGCAGAGTTTCATTTGTTTTTTTTGCTTTTTTAAAATCTCTATTTTCCTCCCCCTTTGTCCCCCTCCAAAGGGGGAAACAGATCCTGCCTAGAATTGGATCAGAAAATGAAACCAACTTCCCCCTTTGGAGGGGGATCGAGGGGGAGGATTTTCTAATTCCTCGTATATTTATTCACCTGAAAACCAACTTCGTGTTTCTCATCTTTGTCTTGGTTTTGAATGACTTCAACTTTCCATTCTTTCAGATCAAATTCTGGGAAAAAGGTTTCCGCATCGTAATGCCCATTCACATGCGTAATGTACATTTCTTCCACTAAATTGCTTTCCAATGCTAGTCGGTATATTTCACCGCCCCCAATGATGAAAATCGTTCTTTCCGCTTCATCTTGGTATTTCTCCCAAACGCTGAATAAGTCATGCAAGACAACACAATTTTCGGCTTTGAAATTTTTGTTTCGGGTCAAAACGACATTCTCTCTGTCGCTTAAGGGACGGTATTTTTCTGGAATAGAATCGTAATTTTTTCGGCCCATTACAACGACCTGCCCCAAGGTGGTTTGCTTGAAAAAACGCATGTCTGCTGGCAAATGCCACATCAAATCATTGTTCTTTCCGATTCCTCGATCGAGGTCCATCGCGACAATTAGTGCTACTTTCATTCGAAAAATTTAAATTGCAACAGCGCCTTTGATGTGTGGATGTGGATCGTAATTCAACAATTCAAAATCTTCAAATTTGAAGGAAAACAAATCTTTCACATCAGGATTAATTTTCATTGTCGGCAGTGGACGAATATCTCTCGACAACTGCAAATTCGACTGTTCCATGTGGTTACTGTACAAATGCGCATCGCCAAAAGTGTGGACAAAATCACCAACTTTTAAGTCACAAACCTGTGCTACCATCATCGTCAATAAGGCATACGAAGCAATGTTAAACGGTACGCCCAAAAAAGTATCGGCCGAACGTTGGTACAATTGACAACTCAATTTTCCATCAGCGACATAAAATTGAAACATCGTATGACATGGAGGCAAAGCCATGTTGTCTACATCTGCGACATTCCATGCTGAAACTAGCAATCTTCTAGAATTGGGGTTGTGTTTTATTTGATCAACCAGTTTGGCAATTTGATCTATTTTCTCACCATTTTTGCCCGGCCAACTTCTCCATTGATAACCGTAAACAGGACCTAAATCACCGTTTTCATCAGCCCATTCATCCCAAATCGAAACACCATTGTCTTTCAAATATTTGATATTGGAATCACCATTTAAGAACCAAAGCAACTCAATTATGATGGAACGAAGGTGCACTTTTTTCGTCGTGACCAAGGGAAATCCTTTGGACAAATCGAAGCGCATTTGATGACCAAAAATGGAAGTTGTTCCTGTTCCCGTTCTATCTCCTTTAAATGTTCCTTCGTCGATAATTCGTCGGAGCAAATCGTGATATTGTTGCATTGTATGTGTTTGTTTTTAAGAATTCGAAGTTACGAATTAAGACGCTGCAAGAAGGCGAGAAATTGTCCAATAAACAGAGAAGATATTCACATAAAACGAAAGATTTACAGACGTCAAGCTTCAACAAATTTCCGTGAAAATGATTTTTTTTATCTATTTTCGACTCACAAACCAATGATTAAAGATGCTCTATCGTCTCGTTTTTCTTCTTTTTCTTAGCTCAATAACCTTTTCGTCTGTTCAGGCACAGAGCTTGAAACGAAAATATTACGGAACGTATGAAGGTCAAATCAGCGCTTATAAATTTGATGCTGGAGACCTCTTGGTTGAAGTCGATGCTGTTCCCATTCAAATTGAAATCAACTCCGGATATTTGACCATTCAAATAGGAAAATTAGTCACAAAAGGCGATTTCGAAATTTTATTTGAAGCCGATGAATATTACGTTTTAGACGTCAGCATGGAAAATCAATATGTTGGAGAAAGAATTGTTGTCTACAAAAAAGGAAAGAAAATATCTCGAGACGGTCTTTACCCACAACCCAGCACTTTGCTTTTTAGAGATTAGGCTACTTTAGGAATCTTAAGAATAAAAGTAGTTCCTTTTCCGTAGGAACTTTTTACATCCACACTTCCTTTGTGGGCTTCCAAAATGATTTTCACATAGTACAATCCAAGCCCAAAACCTTTGACATCGTGTCGATTGCCCGTGTGTACGCGGAAGAATTTATCAAAAATTTGTCCCAAATCTTCGCGACGAATTCCAATCCCATTGTCTGATATTTCGATTACCAAATATTTACCTTCATTTCTTGTTTTGATGTGAATCTTAGGCACTTCTTCACAATATTTTATGGCATTGTCAATTAGGTTGTAGAGCACATTAGAAATATGAACTTCGTCCGCACGAATCGCATCATCACCTGCATTTAATTCCATGGTGATGTCACCCCCTATTTCACTTTGATTGAACTCAAAATTATCCTTTACTTCTTCCAGCAAATCATGAATATCAAGCGTGCTTTTCTTGAGAATAAGTTTATCCTTATCCAATTTCGCCACATTCAATACTCGTTCAACTTGATTTTCTAATCTTTTGTTTTCCTTGTGAATGATACCGGCATACCGTTTGATTTTCTCTGGGTCATTCGACAAATCATGTCTTAAAAGCATTTCACTCGATAAACCTATGGTTGAAATTGGTGTTTTCAATTCGTGGGTCATGTTGTTGATAAAATCATTTTTGACCTCTGAAAGTTTTCTTTGTTTGATGATAATGGATAAGGCGAAAACAAAGAATACAAAAATCAATACGACGATAAGCAAAATATATAACCAAGGGGCAAAAAGCTGCGTATTTCCCGTCAGCATTTTATTCGAAACATTCGGGAAAAACAGCGTGAAATAATGGCCATCTTTTTTCCATGAAAGTCCTTCAGAAGGAGATTTTACCGTGGTGTCGGCTCCTTCATCATTGGTAATGTTTTTGTTGAAACGAATTAAATTTCCGTAAACAATTGAATCCGAGAAACAATCGTAAATACCGTACTGAAAATCTTCGTTTACATTGTATCTATAGAATTTTTCTTTCAACAAATTCTGCAGATAGTAAGGATGAAGCTCATCGTTGATATCAACTACAAAGTAATTCGTACGCTCTTGTCGAACGGCATCAAAATTTTGTATTTTCTCCCCTCTTTTTTCGGCAATATCAGCCAAAACATCGTGTAATGCCGCATGTGTTTTTTCTGAAAAAGTGACAAGGCGAAGGCTATCCTCTTTATTTTGAATCGCAATACTTGTTTTTTGAATGTCTAGTGTTTTACTCAGCCAGATTAATTGCAAAGTCACAATTACCAAGAGCGAAAACACACCCAACAAAATCAAGTAATTGATACTGTTTCTTTTCATTTAAATATTTGTCTGAAATTTTAATGAGTTGTCAACCAAGCGATGATACCACCTTCCAGATTGTAAAGATTATCATATCCGTGATTCTGTTCCAAATACTGAATGGCATTCGCACTTCGTCCACCCATTTTACAATGAATCACCACTTTTTTGTCCTTGCTTATCTCAGAAAAACGAGCAGGAATTTCTCCCAAAGGAATCAACTCGGCGCCAATATTTTTATCGTCAAATTCAAATTTTTCGCGAACATCAACCAATTGGAAATCTTCACCTGAATCCATCAAAGCCTTAAGTTCTATAACATTTATACTTTTCATTTTTATCTCTTCTTTTGCGCCGCAAAAATCAGCGTAATCAATTAAATCAAATTGTGTGGGACGACTCCCTGTTAATGGGTTATCCAAATCCGCTGTAAAAGTAAGCAATTGGGACTGAGCCGTCAAACTGTTAAACTGATAAATCTTGCCGGTTAAGACTTCTCCAATTCCCGTGATTATTTTTAAGGTTTCCATCGCCATCAAACTGCCAATTATTCCAGGTAGCGCGCCAATAACTCCACCTTCTGCACAGGACACCACTTCGCTCGGATGAGGCGGTTGAGGAAATAGATCTCTGTAATTCGGACCTCTGCAACCCTCTTCTTTTAGATGATTGAAAACGGAAACTTGCCCCCAATATTGTTGAATCGACCCGTGGACATTGGTTTTTTCCTGTAAAACACAATAATCATTCACCAAATAACGCGTTGGGAAATTATCCGTTCCATCAATAATAATATCATAATCAGATGCTATTTCATGAATATTTTCAGCATTTAAATAAGCTACGAAAACCTCGAATTGAATGTCGCTATTTAAAGCCGCCAATTTTGTTTTTGCAAGCTCTGCTTTAAACTTTCCAATTTCACTTTCCGTATACAATATCTGGCGGTGCAGATTGCTCATTTCTATTTTGTCCCCATCAACAATACCAATTTGCCCGACGCCAGCACCGACTATATAGCTCAAAACAGGACAACCAAGCGCTCCAGCACCTATCACCAAGACCTTGCTATTTCTTATTTTCAACTGAGAATCTTCACCAAAACCTTCGAGACGTATTTGTCTGTCATAGCGGTTTTTGTTTTGTTCGGATAACATGTTGTAAAATTACGAAAAGAGAGGTGAAAATTTTAGAATTTTAGAAGACTAAAAGATTAGGCCTTACTTTTGAGGATTCTTTGCCTTCTGCCACCTCTAACAATCTACAACAAAAAATCGCTCTTCATTTGAAAATGAAAAGCGATTTTTCTCAATAATCATAAACTTTAAAAACCTTGTACCCCATTAACAGTGGTATACTTCAAAATGTTCTTTTTATCCGGATATATTCTTGCAAAAGCAGACTGAACAGCCAAAGTTCCTTCGTGAAAACCGCAAAGTATCAACTTTAGCTTGTTCTCATAATGGTTTACGTCACCGATAGCATATATTCCAGGGATGTTTGTTGAATAATCCAAAGTATTTACTTTGATGGCATTTTTCTCAATTTCCATGCCCCAATTGGCAATTGGTCCAAGGCTTGGTTTTAGTCCAAACAAGGGAATGAAGTGGTCGGTTTCAATAATCATTTCTCCATCTTTTTGGTGTGTAATGACAAGAGACTCAACTTTACCATTTCCATTAATGCCTGTTACTTCCGCTTCAGTAATTAATTTGATGCCTCCTTTTTCAGCAAGATCGATTACTTTTTGAACGGAATCCAAGTGCCCTCTGAATGAACTGCTTCTGTGCACCAAAGCGACTTCTTTTGCAATCTTTTTCTCTGCTAAAAAATACGCCCAATCTAATGCAGAATCTCCGCCTCCAGCAATTACACATCGTTTTCCACGGTACAATTCTGGATCTTTAATGATGTATTCAACGCCTTTGTCCTCGTAAGATTCTAAGTTATCAATAGGTGGTTTGCGCGGTTCAAAAACGCCTAAACCTCCCGCAATCATCACGATTGGAGCCTTGTGCTTTGTCCCGCGAATTGTCGTAACGATAAATTGACCATCATCCGTTTTATCGATATCTGTAGCCGCTTCGCCTAAAGTAAAACCAGGCTTGAAAGGTGCGGCTTGTTCCATTAGATTGTCTATCAACTCTCCCGCCAAAACTGTTGGAAATCCGGGGATATCATAAATGGGTTTCTTCGGATAAATTTCTGAACATTGACCTCCTGGTTGAGGCAAAGAGTCAATTAAATGACACTTCAATTTCAACAATCCAGCTTCGAAAACTGTGAAAAGTCCCACCGGACCTGCACCAATTATAATTATATCTGTTTCAATCATTTCTCTTACTTAAATGCGCGGCAAAATTACGGTTTTTAAAACATTTTTTTGTCCAAACTGAACATAACTTTCACCTTTTTAGTTTACAAACGGAAAGCCATCCTATTTTGTTCTCACGAAGTCTATTCTGGAATAAATTTCTTGGCAAATTCCCAAAGTACAACCCCAGCGCAAACGGAAACATTCAAACTGTGCTTCGTTCCAAACTGCGGAATTTCAACCACATAATCACTAGCATCTATCAATTGTTGATCGACTCCATCCACCTCATTCCCAAATATCAAGGCAAACTTTTTTTCTTTCCAAGTTTGAATGTTTTGCAACAATTCTGTTTTTTCAGCCTGTTCTACTGTGCAAATTGTATATCCATCAGCACGGAGTTTTTCCAACAATTCAATAGTCGATTTTTCATGTGACCACGAAACAGAATTCGTTGCTCCGATAGCCGTTTTGTTAATGTCACGGTGCGGAGGAGTTGCCGTAATACCGCATAAATAAAGATGTTGCACATTAAAAGCATCACAGGTTCTGAAAAAAGAACCAATATTGTTTAGACTTCGAATATTGTCCAAAACAACGACTATCGGAAACTTATCCTGAACAGAAAATTCCTCCGGCGTTACCCTCGACAGTTCCCAAAGTTTGAGTTTCCGGTTTTCTTTTGACGAATTCATGGCTGCAAATTTACAGTTATGAGCAATAAAATAAAGAGGAATTTTATTTTTGTTAATATCAAATAATGTTTTATATTTATGTTTTACAATAGTTTTTACAGCTATTTCAGAGTTAAAATAGGATTTTAAAGAGCAATTTAAGTTCCCAACTTTTGGAGTATTCAACAAGAAAACTTGCTTGGTATTATTTATTTCAACTCATAAGGAGAAAATAAGGACGAAACACTTCTTGAAAAAAAGTAAAGTCCACTACTAATTATAGAAAATTATTATTACGAAAAAGTTTCGAATAATTTTGATTTGTTCCTTAGGCGTGTTAGTTTTCGCATGCAACAAATCAGTACAATCCAACCCTACAACTAACCACAAAATCGAAGTGGAAAATCAAGAAACCGTGGAAACAATTGATGGGAAAGAAATACAAAATATACTTAATCAAATATATAATAACTCTGAGGGGTTAGTATGTTGCGAAAAAATAAAAAAATGGGTTCATGACCATACTGGTACATCACAACAATACGTAAACGGTCAACCCACTTGTTTTGGTAACGGTGGATGCGGTCCATGTGCAGGAATTGGTTGTTTTTTATCGATCGATTTAAACAATGGTGGCAATAATGGAGAATTAACAACAGAACAATTATCCGCAGGACTTAGGACATTTAGATTTGCCATTATTGAACTAAGTTCTACTGAAGAATTAAAAGTTATGGTTGAATTTAATAATTATTTGGATGACTTTATTAAAGATGGGTATCTCCTAATTCCTGACGATATTACTCTAAGTGAAAGTTTTGTGAGCGATCTTGATTACAACCATATTTCAATCGATGCAGGTAATTATCCTGTTTTCTATGATGAGAATACTGGCTTTTACCAAACGGTATTGAATTCTGAAGTGAATTAAACAAAGTAAATTTATAATTTACAGACTGCCATTTGTTGTGGCAGTCTGTTTTTTCAAAAAAAATCATGAAAAAAATTCTAATTCTTTTGCTTTTATTGAGCTTATATTCATGTGACATTATTCACTTATTAATGGTGAAAGAAAGGAAGAATGAAAGCAAACTGGAGGTAGAAGAATTTTTAAATAGAAAGCACTACAAATTTGATCAGTCTGTTCTTTTAAATGATTCACTTCATTGGTTGAGAAAAACGGATGACTATGTTTTTTCTAAAACAAGTAAATTAGCCTCCGCCATAGAATTACGAATCTTTGATTCAATAGGTGTTTATCATACTTCTTTTTCAACTTGTCATGGTGACTTTACCAAAAAGGGTTATTTAACGAGCTTGCCTATAGCAAAAAACAATCAACACGACTACATAAATCAAACTTTGAGCTTAAAGAAAGAACTCGTCCTATTTGACATGGATGAATGTGACAAAGAAATAATTGAACAAAAGTCTAAAAACTACCAATATACAATTGTTGTCTATTACACAATTTGGACCAACCATTTTTCCGAACGCGTGCTGAAGGAGGTGAGTAAATTCAAAAAACATAATCCAAATAAAGTTTATGTTGTATTATGCAATGTGGCAACGGATTTAGAATAACTAAATTCTTCAATTAAAGAAATAGCATACTTTAATAACATATGTCCCGTCTGCAATATACGGCAGATTTAGAAACGTCAATCGTTTTCTTCAAGATTGCCAAATCGATTAATTAGCTTATCGAAAAAATAAAAACTTGACTGCATTTTGACCGATAGGTAGAAAAAATGGAGTAAGTTAAATCTATGGAACTTGGAAAATTCGAACCGTGTTATTTTGCCTACATGGCATATATTTACGATTATTTGCTGCAAAGCTAAATTTGAGCCAAAACTTTGATAAGTCGTGTCCTTTTGTTGATAAAGTTCAAGTTATTTTCAGGGCATTACAATCAACTCCATGTAACTTTAGGCCTCCAAATTTGATTGATTTTGACCAAAAAAGTGAGTAAAAAAGAATCCCCATCGGAAACGCCGTTGATGAAGCAATACAACGCAATTAAAGCCAAGCATCCTCAGGCTTTGTTGCTCTTTCGCGTTGGCGATTTTTACGAAACATTTGGTGAAGATGCGATAGAAACCGCGCGTATTCTAGGTATTGTTTTGACAAGCCGAAGAAATGGCGCATCAGACGTTGAACTGGCCGGATTTCCGCATCATTCTTTGGAAACATATCTTCCAAAATTGGTGAGAGCAGGCAAACGAGTTGCGATTTGCGACCAGCTTGAAGATCCAAAATTGACCAAAAGCATTGTGAAACGTGGTGTTACGGAATTGGTAACGCCTGGTGTTTCATTCAACGATAATGTTCTTGAGCAAAAGAAAAATAATTTTCTCTGTGCCATTCATTTCAATAAAGACAAAAGTGGAATTGCTTTCCTAGACATTTCAACGGGAGAATTTTTTCTTGCGGAAGGAACGATGCATTATTTGGATAAACTGATTCAAGGATTTCAACCAACGGAAATAATTTATCAGAAAAAAGCGCAAAAAGATTTTGAAGAACTCGGTCGGGGAAACGTTCACGCCTTTCGTCTTGAAGATTGGGTTTTCACCTCCGATTTTGGATATGAGGCACTAAATAAACACTTCAACACCAATTCCTTAAAGGGTTTTGGTGTAGACGAACTCGACAATGGAATTATCGCCGGTGGAGCAATTTTACATTATTTAGGCGAAACGCACCACGACAAGCTGGCCCATATTACTCAAGTTGGTCGCATTGAAGAGGAACGTTATGTTTGGTTGGATCGATTTACCATCCGTAACCTCGAATTGGTGGGTTCGCAGCACGAAAATGCGACTACACTAATCGACATTCTCGATCACTCCTTGACCCCTATGGGCGGTCGAATGATGAAAAGATGGATGGTTCTCCCATTAAAAGATTTGAAAGCTATCAATCATCGCTTAAATGCTGTCTATGAACTAAAAGAAAACACTGAAGCCAATTTCAATATTAGCGACAAACTCAAACTCGTTGGCGATTTAGAAAGACTTATCTCGAAAACCGCCGTTGGAAAAATTAATCCAAAAGAGGCCATGCAATTGTTGCGCACTTTGCGACAAATAGAACCCATTAAATCTGAACTAAATTTCGCGCAATCCGACTTAATCAAAACGATTGCCACAAAATTAAATGGGTGTCAAGAATTAATGGATCGCATTTCAACAACGCTTCACGACGACCCTGCCATTCAGATTGGGAAAGGGAAAGTTATAGCCGATGGACTAAATGTTGAATTGGATGAATTACGTGCGATTGCCTATTCAGGTAAAGATTATCTTGAAGGCATGCAAACCCGTGAAAGTGAAGCCACAGGAATCACTAGCTTGAAGATTAACTTTAATAATGTTTTTGGCTATTACATCGAAGTTCGGAATACCCACAAAGACAAAGTGCCTGAACATTGGATACGAAAACAAACCTTAGTTTCTGCTGAAAGATACATCACGGAAGAGTTAAAAGAATACGAAAGCAAGATTTTAGGTGCAGAGGATAAAATACATGCTTTAGAAAGCAAAATTTATCAAGAATTGATTCTTTTCATGTCCGATTTCACCATGGACATTCAAACGAATTCTAATCTGCTTGGACAATTGGATTGCTTGCTATCTTTTGCTACCGTAGCGAATAGAAACAATTATGCTTTGCCTAAAATGAACGATGGTTTGGCCATTGACATTAAAAATGGACGTCATCCCGTTATCGAGAAACAATTGAAACAAGGCGATCAATTCATTCCTAATGATGTTTATCTCGACGAAAAGGAGCAACAAATCATCATGATTACAGGTCCGAATATGTCTGGTAAAAGTGCCATTCTTAGACAAACTGCATTAATTTGTTTAATGGCTCAAATGGGAAGTTTTGTTCCAGCAGAATCAGCAGAATTGGGTGTTTTGGACAAAATATTTACCCGTGTTGGAGCTTCAGATAACATCTCCTCAGGTGAATCGACATTCATGGTAGAAATGAACGAAACGTCTAGCATTTTGAACAATCTGTCTGACCGAAGTCTCATATTATTGGATGAAATCGGCCGCGGGACCAGCACTTATGACGGAATTTCTATCGCCTGGGCCATTGCCGAATTTTTACACGAACATCCAAAAGCTAGAGCCAAAACTCTTTTTGCGACCCACTATCACGAATTGAATGAAATGTGTACGCAATTTGAACGTATCAAAAATTACAACGTTCAAGTGAAAGAAATTGGTCAGAAAATACTCTTTCTTCGAAAATTAGTGGAAGGTGGAAGCGAACATTCTTTCGGAATCCATGTCGCTGAATTGGCCGGAATGCCAAATGCCGTTGTGCAAAGAGCAACAAAAATTCTTCAAAAATTAGAAGAAAGTCACAAGATGAATGGCGACGGCAAAAAAGTCATGAATAAAGAAGCTGTAAAAGAAGTGATGAATAGCAAAGACATGCAACTCTCCTTTTTTCAGCTGAATGACCCTGTTCTTGAGCAAATTAGAGAAGAATTGGTGACGATAGACATCAATGTTCTTACCCCAGTAGAAGCCCTGATGAAGTTGAATGAAATAAAAAAATTGACCGGAGGTTGAAAGACTATTTTCAATTTGTGATTTTTGAGAAATATTAATTTTTTCTCGAGATGTAGCAAAGTTGGTAGCGTACAAGTCTGGGGGGCGTGAGGTCGCCAGTTCTAGTCCACTCATCCCAACAAAATATTTTTTCTAAGAAAAAACAAAACAATTGGATAGGATTTGAATTATTATTTTTAAATTTGTCGCCCTGCAAGCAGGACAATCTTTACAAAACGATGTAGAGAAATTGAAATAATTACAAGCGAGAGTAGCTCAGTTGGTAGAGCACAACCTTGCCAAGGTTGGGGTCGCGAGTTCGAATCTCGTCTCCCGCTCAAAACCCTTCTAAAATTTGGAAGGGTTTTTTATTAAAGTCAGGCTCGAGTGGTGGAATGGTAGACACGCCGGACTTAAAATCCTGTGCTCTTCGGGGCGTGCGGGTTCAAGTCCCGCCTCGAGTACCAAAAAGTGAGATTAAACCCTAACCTTATCGGTTGGGGTTTTTTCGTTTAACGGAAATCGTTTCAAAGAATTAGCCAATTAGTCATAAATAGTTACAGCGCGAAGAATTTGTGCACACAGATTATGGATAATGATAGAAATATTAGATTTTTTGAGCGCCAATTTAGTAAACCCGCGGTCTACTCAAATGCTTGTTGTGATTGGTCATGTGTTGCAGACTTTTTCTCTGGAAAATCACTCTTTCTTTGATTTCCAATTTGTGCTCAATCACCTTGTATTTTTTTCCTAAAACTTCCAAAATATCGAGAGCCTTATCCAAATGTTCTTGCGTATGGTCGGCCATCAAACTAAGCCTTAGTCGCGAAGATTTGCGCGGTACGGCGGGATAGATAACCGGGTTGACATAAATATTCAAGTCATTCAACTCCTTGCACATTTCCTTCACAATAAAATCATCGCCAATGATGATGGGGAAAATAGCCGTTTCACTTTGACCAATATTGAAACCCAAGTTGAGTAGTTTTCGCTTAAAATATTTGATGTTTCGCCACAATCTCTCTCTTCTTTCAGGTTCACTTTTGATGACATCAATTGCTGCGGAAAGAGCCGCTGCCGTTGGAGGTGTCATGGATGCAGAAAACATATATCCTCTGGAATAAAATCGCAATAGATTAATCAATTCAGCATTGGAAGCAATAAATCCACCCACTCCTCCCAAGGACTTCGAAAATGTTCCACAAACAATATCAATCTGCCCTTTTAGGTGAAAATGTTCTGCCGTTCCACTTCCATCCTTCCCAAGAACTCCAGTGGCATGTGCCTCATCCAACATGACATAAGCACCATATTTCTTGGCCAAAGGAACAATTTCATCTAGTTTGGCAATATCACCATCCATCGAATAAACTCCGTCTATCACGATCAATTTCGTACGGAAATCATTGGAATATCTTTTTAGAACTGTTTCCAAATAATCCATATCATTGTGTCTGAAAAACTTAAGATTTGTGTTTTTGCATCCGTCAATCAAACTAGCGTGTGCCAATTCATCCACAATGGCGACATCAGATTTATCGAGCAATGACAATAGAGTACTTGTGTTGGATCCGTACCCCGACGAATAAACCATGGCACTCTCGCAACCTTTAAATTTTGCAATCTTTTGTTCCAATTGTACATGACAATTTGTTGTGCCACCAATTAGCGGTGCACTTCCTGAACCTGTCCCGAATTTATTTATAGCATCTATACCCGCTTGTTTCACTTTTGGATGGGTAGAAAGATTTAAATAGTCATTCGAAGCCAAATAAACCATGTTTCTCATTTCTCCGGTATAGTTATCTTTTACCAAACGAATTGGTGTGGAAGAAGAAAAAGAAACTCTTTGGACAGTGTTGTGCTGATATTGGTCTATATATTTTGAAAATTGGCGAAATTCCTTTGCCCTTTCCATGATATCCTTTTCAGGGAAATTGATGAAATCAGCTAAGGTAAAAGCCTGCTCTGCTTTATCCCTTTTAATGAAATTAGAATCTAATTTTTCCATGCCCACAACTTGCGAACCAAAGTAATTAGAAATTCAACTCGTATAATTCCTACTTCAGAATAACGTTAACACACGATTTTTAACAACTTATATTTTAACTTACGCATTACGGAAATTGAATTCAATCGACCTCCTATACTATTGTTATTCTGATAATTAACCTAAAATAAAAATGCTCTTTACGTTGTAAATAAAAAAGAAAATATAGTAGAAAAATTACAAAGCAATAATGGGAAATTGGTCCTTTTAATCCAATTAATTACGCATCCAGTTAATTTCAAAAATCACCTCCGCTCCACCCATTCAACCGAACCTTTCTCAGCCAAGGCATGGTATAAAAAACTGACCAAATGCAAAGTTTGATCTCTTCCTTTTTTCTGACCAATTTTAGCACTGACAAAAATGGTTGAAATGAGAAGAATACCAATAGGAATACTCCACAACCAGCCCGTCGCACCGGATGTTGAATATTTCACCATTCCAAACATACCTGCGAAAAGTGTTGCCAACCCAATAAATGCATAAATGAACGTAAACATCAGCCATACCGTCTGATTTGGCCCAGCTAAACAACAAACACGTGTAAAATCAATATATTCATTGGTTTCAAAGCGAACAGTCAATTCAGGCGACCAATAATGTTGTTGAACTTTAGGAATTTTGAGTAAAATCAAATCGCTGCTTATTTGACCTACTACTGTTTTATCCTTCTCCAAACCTTTTAAAACCTTGGCTTTCAATTCATCTGAAGGTGTCATAGATTTCAGGTAAAATCGTGGGCGAATTTTGCCAAGGATGGAATGATTTAAACGATTGAATGGCATTTCTAATGGTGAATTATTGTATTACAAATTACAAATAATTCTTCATCATTAACTGAATTTTTTTTGCTTTCGTTTTATTTGCCAGGCTGGCCAATAATTCATGAAAAATACCCCCATGAGAACGATAAATACCGAAGCGATTTGTGCCAAATTGATGCTCTCGTGAAACATGTAGCCAATGAAAATGGACACTATTGGCATGAAATAAGTCACACTACTTGCAAAAAGAGCATCGCGCATGGAAATCAAACGGTTGAAAAGTACAACGGCAAAAGCTGTTCCAACTATTCCTAAAATAGCGATATATATTAGTCCTTCGTTTGCATGTTGATTCGTTTTGATTACTGTCCAAGTGTCATATCGAAAATTCGCCAAAATGGCTATCGGTAAGACAAATGAAAGTGACAATGCCGTAATTTCATAGGATTTATAATGTTGTAATTTGTGTTTAATTGTATTCAAACTTAAACCATATAAAAAGGTCGCCACCACGATAGCTAAAATATGAATGAGTCCACCGTTATTCGGCTCAAGTTTGCCCGCCAACATCAATAGCACCATGCCGACTGTTCCAATTGTTAATCCAATAATCTGAACCAAAGACAAGCGAATTTTGAAAAGGAAAAATCCAAGCAAAACAGTAAAAATGGGAGTGCAACTGTTCAACATTCCTGCGTAACCGGAAGAAAGCGCTGTTTCAGAAAAAGTGAAAAGAAAAGCGGGAATAAAATTTCCTCCAAAACCAACTACGCATAAAAACAAGAAATCCTTTTTGAAATTCAATTTTCGATAGGTGCGAATAGCGATGGGAAAAAGTATCCCTCCTGCGAAAATCATTCGTAAAGCTGCCACTTGTTGATGGGTAAAAATCTCATCACCTGAAACAGTATGCATTCCTCGTTTCATCAAAATAAAAGACGAACCCCAAACGATTGCCAATAAAATCAAAAGCAACCAGCTTTTCGTCTCATTTTTCATGCGCCAAAATTAAGCAATAACTACCAAGAAAAAATCCATAAGGATTAGTTTTGGAAAAGAATTAACCGAACTTGACAAACGTCAATTCTCTGTGATAAAATTGTGGAGATTTCATTGCTTATATTTTCATAACATTAAATATCTATGAATTTTCAACTTGTAATTCAAGAAAGCTTAAATTTGCATGAAATATGGCTAAAACGAAAAAACACCTACTGAGCCTTGAACCTGAATTCGATTATGACATGATCGGTATTTGTTCGCATCACAGTGACTATCGTTTGGCTTGGGGAATTAACAATGCTTTCGATTTGCACTTAAAAAAAGCCGAAGAAGATTTTCAAACTGATCAAAATAAAAAACACAAAAGCACTTCTCATAGCTTTTATGATTTTGTCGATGAAGAAAATATGTGTGAATATTTTTTAATCAAAAACTTGTCGGCTGGTAAATATTTGGTGTCGGAACAACCCAAAATAGATTACTTCTTTTTTGTCCGTGGTCCTGTTGCCATCGATACGAAAGAATGGATAAAAAAACTAAATAGCGTACAAAGTGTTTTAGCTGCTTACGCATTCGATCCAGAAGAATTGGAGTCGATGCACGCAATATCATTATAGAAAAAATTAAAATGCAAAATAAAAAAACAAAAATAGTTGCCACTCTTGGTCCTGCGAGTAATAGCCCTCGCGTGTTGAAGGCAATGTTTAAGCAAGGTGTTAATGTTTGTCGTTTGAACTTTTCCCATGGAACGCATGAAGATCATTTGAAAAATATTCATCTCATCCGTCGTCTCAATGAAGAAACAGGTTTAAACGTTGCCATTCTAGGAGATTTACAAGGTCCAAAAATACGCACACACGAAATTGAAAACAATGGAGTACTTCTGAGCAAAGGCGACTTGGTGACAATTGTGACCACTAAAATTATTGGAACAAAAGAGAAGTTTTCTATCAATTACGAGAGATTACCAAAAGACGTAAAACCAACAGAAAAAATTCTTTTGGACGATGGAAAAATTATTCTTGAAGTTGTTTCCACTAGCGCAAAAGAAGTTATAGCGAAAGTAATCAATGGTGGAATTCTTTCTTCCAAAAAGGGAGTCAATCTTCCCTATACGAAGATTTCAATGCCTTGTTTAACAGACAAAGATAAAATCGATTTGGAATTTGCCTTGGAGCATGACCTAGATTGGATAGCGCTTTCCTTTGTTCGCTCCGCTCGAGATATTATCGAATTGAAGCACATCATTTCCAAGAAAAATGTAAGAGCAAAAGTCATTGCGAAAATTGAAAAACCAGAAGCCCTTTTAGACATCGACGATATCATCAAAGTAAGTGATGCCGTAATGGTAGCGCGTGGTGATTTAGGCGTGGAAGTGCCGTATCAAAATGTGCCATTGATTCAAAAAATGCTCATCAACAAATGTCGATTGAATGCTAAACCAATTATCGTTGCAACACAAATGATGGAAAGCATGATTGAAAATATCACGCCGTCAAGAGCTGAGGTGAATGATGTAGCTAATGCTGTTTTGGATGGTGCAGACGCAGTTATGCTTTCGGGAGAAACATCCGTAGGTAAACATCCTATTGAGGTGATAAAAACCATGGCCAACATCGTCACAGAAATGGAAACTTTTGATGGAATTTACAACAAAGAGGAGCTTCCAGAAAAAAACCAAGATCGCTTTATCACCGATTCTATTTGCTTTAACGCTGTTCGTTTGGCACAAAGAACTGAAACCGATGCTATCATCACCATGTCATTTTCAGGTTATACCGCTTATAAAATTGCGTCCCAAAGACCAACGGCTCCTGTATATGTTTTCACCAGCAACCGAGATATTTTGACTCAACTCAACTTGGTATGGGGTGTTCAAGCTTTTTTCTATGATAAAACGGTTTCAACCGACCATACCATTGCGGACATCAAATACATGATGCGAAAACAAGGTTTACTGAAACTAGGAGATTTGGTCATTAATATTGCATCCATTCCGTTGGAAGAAAGCGGCAGATCCAATATGCTGAAATTGAGTTATGTAGATTGATATTTTTGTGTGTTTAACGTAGGCTGATTAAAGTCGAAAAGTAGGCTTCGACTCCGCTCAGCCTACTTTTAGTATAAAAATCCAAACAACCAAAGCGGAATTTTATTCCGAAAACCAATTTCTATATTGTCCGATGCAATAAAAGATTCTGGAATGTCTTTGATTTGAGCAGTCGTTTTTCCTTTCCCCCCGACTTCAAAAGTATATTTTTCATTCACTAGAAAGTCACTTTCTTTACTGGTGTTCACCACATTGTTTTGCGAAAGTTGGTTGTAGAAAAATGTTTCACGGATGTTTCCATTTTGACCTTTTTCATCTCCAATTGCATACACCAGATTGGTGTTTTCCAAATAAATTTTATCCGGTTTCGCCAGGTAATTGTTCCCTTTTGCACTTGTTTTCAAACTCATCGTTAAATTCGCTTTTTCCAAATAATCCAAATATTGTAAGGTCGAATTGCGAGAAGATGTCTCCAAGCTTTCCGACAATCTGGCAATGTTTGGAATATAGGGCAAGGAAGTCGCTATGACGTACAACAGTTTTTTTATTTTCTGCAAAGTTTTAAACTCCACATTAAAAACGGAAGGCAAATCGGTTTCTATAGTCAAGTTGATCACAGTCCGCAATTTTCCGAAATACGAATTCTCACCTTCTTGGTAAAATGGATAATAGCCCAACTCCAAATATCTTTTAAAATGAGGAATTATGCTGATTCCTGAAACTAAATTTTCAGCCAAAACAACATGATTTTCCAAAAGATCCGTCAAAGGGATTTTTGGAACATGCAATACATTTTCCAAAATCAGATACTCGCGAAAGGATAATCCACGCAATTCATAAGTCACGGCTCTTCGGCTCAAATCTGCATCGCCTTTGTATATTTCCAATACGGAAGAACTACTAAAAATCACATGCAAATCATCGTAGATATCATAAATATTTTTGATTTCAATGGACCAATTGGCATATTTATGCACCTCATCCAAATACAAGTACCGACCACCATTGAGATGGAATTCTTCGACTAAATCTACAAGAGTATTGGCCTGAAAATAAAGATCGTCCAAGCTTACGTACAATGTTTCTTCGTTGAGTGTTCGATTCATTTTGATATGCTGAAAAATCAAAGTTGTTTTTCCAACTCCTCTCGATCCTTTAATCGCAATCAATCGATCTTCCCAAACGATGTCTTCATACAAATACCGAACAAAGTCTATCTGTTGATTGGTTATTTTTTTATGAAATTGCTGAAATAATTTTTCCATTTTGTATTTGTCAAAATACCAATTTATACAAATATTGTATTTCTTACAATACAAATATACTGAAAATTAATCTGTTTTTATATTTTACAAAATACAATTATAAACACAGAATGTATTTTGAAAAATACATTTTTGATATTTTATCCATATGTTTTTGCAAATCAATTACTTACGCGGAAAGAAAATTATTCATAGCAGATTATTTCAGTTTGATAAGCACCTTAATTTCGATCAAACAATTCGACGATTACTCTGTTAAGATAAAGTGAAAAATCACGTATATTTGCACCCATAAAATCTGGATAAAAAATGAGCAAGTTTTCCAAAAGACACATCGGTCCTAACGAAGCTGAAAAAGCTGAAATGTTGACCAAAATCGGTTCTTCTTCTGTTGCCGAATTAATTGACAAAACGATACCAGCCCACATTCGTTTGGGACGTGAGTTAAATGTTGATACAGCAATGACGGAACAAGAGTACTTGAACCATATCACTGAATTGGGTAACATGAACAAGGTGAATAAATCTTTCATCGGTTTGGGTTATTATGAAACGATTGTTCCGCCAGTAATTTTGAGAAATGTACTTGAAAATCCGGGTTGGTATACTGCCTACACACCTTACCAAGCAGAAATTTCACAAGGTCGATTAGAAGCTTTGTTGAATTTTCAAACTATGGTTTTGGAACTAACGGGCATGGAAATCGCCAATGCTTCTCTTTTGGATGAAGCAACAGCCGGTTCAGAAGCGATGTTGATGTTCTGGAATTCTCGTTCAAGAAATGAAGTAAAAGAGGGGAAAAACAAATTTTTTATCTCCGAATTCGCCTTCCCTCAAACAATAGAAGTCGTTCGTGGACGTGCCAATAACCTTGGAATAGAATTGCTTGTTGAAAATCCTGAGACTTTCCAAATAGACAATACATTCTTCGGCGCTTTGGTGCAATATCCAGATATGTATGGCCGTGTTAAAAACATTGCGAAAGTAGTTGAACAGTTCAAAGCAAAAGAAGTGCGCGTTGCAGTTGCATCTGACTTGTTAGCCTTGACACTTTTAACGGCTCCTGGACATATGGGAGCAGATGTTGTTTTCGGATCTTCACAAAGATTTGGTGTTCCAATGGGATACGGCGGACCTCATGCAGCATTTTTCGCGACAAAAGACGAGTACAAAAGAAATATCCCAGGCCGAATCATCGGAGTTTCAAAAGATGACGACGGGAATGTTGCTTTGCGTATGGCTTTGCAAACGCGCGAACAACATATCAAACGCGACAAAGCGACATCCAACATTTGCACAGCACAAGCTTTACTCGCGGTTATGGCAAGTATGTATGCTGTTTATCACGGACCTCAAGGCGTAAAAGAAATTGCAAATCACGTGCATGGATTGGCAACTGCAACTGCAAATGGTTTAAAAGAAATGGGTGTTGAATTGGGTGGAAACTCCTTTTTTGATACCATTTGGGTAAAAAATACACAATCGCATGAAATCTGTTCCGCAGCAGAAGCAGCAGGTATGAACTTCCGTTTCATCAATGATCACGAATTGAGTATTGCCTTCGGCGAACCTCATACTTTGGCAGATGTTCAAACGATTCTAGACGTTTTTTCAACAGTTATCGGAAAATCAAAAGTAGAAGCTAATTCTGCAACTAGCCTTGCCAACGAAATGTTGCGTACAGATGCTATATTGACACATCATACTTTCAGCAAATACCACAGCGAATCCAAAATGATGCGCTATTTGAAAAGATTGGAAAACAAAGATTTGTCTCTCGTTCATTCCATGATTCCTTTGGGTTCATGTACAATGAAATTGAATGCTGCAGCTGAATTGATGCCGATAACCAATCCTCAATTTGCCAATATGCATCCCTTTGCACCTGTTGAGCAAGCTGCTGGTTACCACGAAATGTTCCGCCAGTTAGAAAAAGACTTGTCTGAATGTACGGGTTTCGCTGGAACATCCTTGCAACCAAATTCTGGCGCACAAGGCGAATATGCTGGTTTGATGGTGATAAAAGCATATCACGAATCAAATGGAGACATTCAACGTAAAAAAATAATCATTCCTTCCTCGGCGCATGGAACGAATCCCGCTTCAGCAGTTATGGCTGGATTTGAAGTTGTGGTAACAGGTTGCGATATAAATGGAAATATTGATATTTCTGAATTGAAAACTGTTGCTGAACAAATTGGAAACGAATTGGCTGGTATCATGGTCACTTATCCTTCGACACATGGAGTTTACGAAGAAGGAATTAAAGAGATCACGTCTATCATTCACGATAATGGTGGTCAAGTATATATGGACGGTGCCAATATGAATGCTCAAGTTGGTTTGACCAACCCAGGAAATATTGGCGCTGATGTTTGTCACTTGAATTTACACAAAACATTCGCTATTCCTCACGGAGGTGGTGGTCCAGGAATGGGGCCAATCGGAGTAGCGGCTCATTTGGTTCCTTTCTTGCCCGGTAATCCATTGATTAAAGCAGGTGGAGACAAAGCCATTGACGCAATCTCTGCTGCGCCTTATGGAAGCGCCTTGATTCTATTGATCAGTTATGCTTACATCAAAATGTTGGGTGCAAAAGGCTTGAGAGAATCGACTGAAATTGCCATTTTGAATGCGAACTACATTGCTGCAAGTTTAAAAGGACATTACGACATCCTTTACGCTGGCAAAAATGGAACAGTAGCGCACGAAATGATCTTAGATTGTCGTGACTTCAAAAAAACAGCCGATGTTGAAGTAGCTGATATGGCAAAACGTTTGATAGACTTCGGATTCCACGCACCTACGGTTTCCTTCCCAGTAGCGGGAACCTTAATGGTTGAACCAACGGAAAGTGAAGACAAAGAAGAATTGGATCGTTTCATCGAAGCCATGATCAAAATCCGTGAAGAAATTCGCGAAATTGAAAACGGACATGCTGATAAAGTAAACAACCTTTTGAAAAATGCACCGCACAATGCAGATTGCATCATCAATCAAAATTGGAATTATCCATACTCGCCTCAAGAAGCGGCTTACCCAGTAGAATACTTGAAAGATTTCAAATATTGGGTACCCGTTCGCCGCGTAGACAATGCCTATGGCGACAGAAACTTAATTTGTTCTTGTCCGAGCGTGGAGAGTTATGCGCATGTGACGGAATAAATCTCCAAACATAAAAATTGAAAAGCCTCTTGGGAATCATTCCAAGAGGCTTTTTTATGAGATAAAATCTTGGTGATTAATGATTTTCTTTTTCTGCGTAGGCGTTTTGAATTGATTGCAAAAAGACAGAAACATCTTGAGCACCTGATACGGCATACTTTCTGTCAAAAACGAAAAAGGGAACACCAGTTACTCCGATTGTTTGCGCTTCTTGAAGGTCAAAGTTTACCTCCGATTTGTATTCTTCACCTTGCAACATACTTTTTACTTGTTCAGGCTCCAGACCGACTTCTTTGCCAATTTGAATCAGCACGTCCTCTTTTGCAACATCCAGTCCCAAAGTAAAATGAGCGGCAAACAATTTCTCTTTCACCTCATGAGATTTGCCTATTGATTTTGCCATGTGTATTAACCGGGCTGCATCATAGGTATTGGAAAGTTTAGCAATTTCAAAATTGAAATCTAAGTTCTCATCCTTTGCCATTTTGGTGACATTATCGTGCATCTTTTTAGATTCTTTGTACGAAATTCCTTTGCGCTGAGCAAGATATTGATACATATCCACATTACCAGGTAATTCGCTTTGAGGTGTTGCATCCAATTGAAAGCTTTTCCAAATGACTTCAACACTATCTTTAAACTCAAATTGAGCCAAAGCCTCTTCAAACTTATGTTTGCCGATATAACAAAACGGGCAAGCTACATCACTCCAGATTTCTATTTTCATTTTTCCATTTTGGTTTTCAATTTCCTCCATATCAATATTTACTTCTTGGGTATAAGCCCTAAAAGACAAGAACAATAGGAAAGGAAGTAAGAATATTTTCACCTTTCAAAACTAATCAAATGCCAGGCTTCATATACCTGTTCAAAAGAATAAAAAAGTTAAATCTTGAAATGTTAAAATTCAGTTCAAATGAAATAACGCCCTTAATGCAAGCGTTCAACCCTTAACTTTAAAAAATAGGATATGACTTTAAAAAACATCATTTTTTCGATTCTTGTACTTGCGTGCAGTAGCTATACATTTTCTCAATCCGACATAAGTCTTCTTGTATCCACGAACAACTTGAACAAATTGACCTTAGAATGGCGCAAGCCCATTTCTGACAAAATGAAATTTAAAATTGGTTCTACCATGGGTGGTTTTACCAACACTTACAGCCCCAAAGTGGGTGATGTTCGTGTAATTAACGATACGATTGTCCAACAATTCCATAGCTCAAATGAAAGAAGATTTGCTTTAAAACTGGGGTTTGAGCGACAAATAAAAACTTCAGTTTTTTATTACGGATTCGACCTATTTACGGGATACCAAACTCGTCAAAGCAGATACTTTCAGACGTTTACACCGGTTACTGCCGATAGTATGGATGTTTTCTTAACCACAACTTCAGGTCCGAACGGAAGTCAAACTGCGCGTTTTATTTCTATTGGTGGTCTAACTTCTTTTGGAATGAATTTACCCATCAATGAAAGCTTGATATTCAACGTATCTTTAGGAATCGGCCTAGATGTAAATTACTTCCTCAATGCTTCTAACGAACTTGACCCGCTTAGCATCAACGGTTACACTTCTGGCACTAACTTGTCAACATATATGTCGGGAACAGCAGGTATTCGTTATAAATTTTCAAAACCTTCGAAATAAAAAGGTAGACTATAATTTTTCACAAAGGTAGGTCCTCAATAAATTTTTGGTGTACCAATATCATTCCCCATCCACACCTAATTGGTGGATGGGATTTTTTATTCCGTATATTTAGCTCATGAAAAACTTAATAATTTTCGGTTTATTCTTTATTTCCTCGGCAACATTATGTGCACAACAAAATATCATTTGGGAGGATGAAATCATCGTAGCAAGTGCTACTGAATTTGGAAATGTTCGTCCTAGATTGACTTTGGGAGCGGATAATCGCGCAATGATTATCATGACTAGATCTCAAAATGGTCAAATATATTTCACTCGAGAAAACAACAATCAGTTTAGCACACCCCTTCCCCTCTTGCCTTCCACTTTACAAAGCTACATTGCCAGTTGGACGGGACCAGATATGGAAGCGAAAGGTGATACGATTGTTATAGTTTTTAAATCTAAACCATATGAAGAGGGACATATATATGCTGTTCGATCAACAGATGGAGGTCTAACTTTCTCTGATACTATACGAGCTGACAATCATGATGTTGGATTGGCTTGGATGCCTTCAATGACCATGGACAACAATGGTAATCCTATTGTGACCTATATGGCTCATGATGCGAATTACACCAATTCAAGATATGTATATGTAAAATCAAACGATGCAGGTCTTTCCTATTTGAACGAACAGGTTATAACTTCTGCAATTAGTGGCGAAGCCTGCGATTGTTGTCCAGCTGAAATGGTAGCTGATAACACCAAACAAGTTCTTCTTTTTCGAAATAACGAAATGAATATACGCGATATTTATGGCGTCTACTCTGAAGATGGAGGTGTTTCTTTTTCCTCCAATTCAAATGTTGATCAAACAGCTTGGCTTGTTAATTCTTGTCCCTCAAGCGGGCCGCACGCTATGATAAACGGATCAAATTTGTTCACCACTTTTATGAGCGCTGCTAATGGCATAGAGCAAGTTTATGTAAGTCGAAGCACATTAAATGGCGGCTTGAATTTTCAGGAAAGACAAGCTATTTCTATTACTTCTGGTCAAGAACAAAATTTTCCAAGAATTGCAGTAGAAAATAATTTATTGGTGGTGACTTGGGCTGAGCGAGTTTCTAATAATTACGAAGTATTTACTGCATTTGCCTATGACAATGATTTGTCGCAATTGAATTCTACGCATCAACAAGTAAATATCAATACGAATGGAACACAAACGAATCCAGACATACGTATTAAAGATGGTTACATTCACCTTGTTTATCAAGATGGTAGTACAGGTAAGGTTATGTATAGACGGGGTCAAATGGGATATTTGGGAATACAAGATATTGATAAAACGGAAGGATTACTTTCTCCGAATCCAGTTCTAGCTGGCGAGAATTTAAGTTTACCACTTGAACTTATTAATGGGCCAATTGACTGGGTTGATCTTACAGGAAAAGTTGTCTACTCTTCAGGAGTAGTAAATGAAAATCAAATCATTACTACACCAAATCTTGAGAGCGGCACCTATTTTATTCAGACAAATAAAAGTCGTAAATCATTTCGTATAATTATCCAATAAAGAAAAAATTATGATAGTAACAACCACAGAATCAATACCCGGTAGAGAAATAGAATCCATATTAGGAATTTGTCGTGGAAGTACTGTACGAGCCAGAAATATTGGTCGGGACATTTTTGCAGGCTTAAAAAACATCGTTGGTGGCGAAATTGAAGAATACACCAAACTACAAGCCCAATCGCGTGAACAAGCATTGGAACGCATGAAAAAAGATGCAGAATCTGTGCATGCTGATGCCATTCTAAATGTGCGTTTCACTACGAGCATGATTACACAAGGTGCTTCTGAAGTTATGGCCTACGGAACAGCGGTAAAACTAAAATAATGGATTGGGTAGCTGAAATCATTTTGTGCACTGAAGGATTTGTGTTTCTGGGTATTTTGATTTTAATCATCATTCTTGCCATACGAAGAGTGAAAATCAAGAAAAAAGAAACCTTCGAAAAACGGGACAATTGATTCAGAGCTTTACTTTGAAAAATGGACTTTGGTTCGCGTTGGGCGGACTGCTTTTGTTCATGTCCTTGAATTACCATGCCAAGGCAAAACCTTTTACCTATCAAAGTCAAATTTGGTCCGATAAGGCGGGGTACAACATTTATTTACCCCTTCTTTTCATTTATGGAAATGACGCCAGTGCGCTCCCGGATTCAATTGTTCAGAAAACAGGTGAAGGATTTTCAATCGATACAAGCAATAATACAGTTGTTACAAAATACACAAGCGGGGTGGCCATTTTGCAAACTCCCTTCTTTTTAACGGCTCATTTTTTAGCAAAAATTTCCGGTGATGAGACCACTGGTTTTAGCTCCAAATATCAAAAAACGATAGACTTTGCCAGTGTGTTCTATTGTGTCCTAGGGCTATTCTTATTGTATAAAATATTAGTCAAACGACATTCCAAAAAGCTTGCGAGTATAAGTTTAATCGCCGTTTTATTTGGTTCTAATTTGCTTTACTACAGCATAGACGAAACAGGAATGTCGCATGTTTATTCCTTTTTCCTTTTTGCACTTTTTCTGTATTTGTTGGACAAAACAGCATTTCTTCACAAATCATCTTGGAGACAATTGGTTTTCATAGGACTAACGCTTGGTCTAATTACACTTATTCGTCCCATCAACCTATTGATTTTTTCTGCTTATTTCTTTTGGGATTTGAACCCCTCCAATAGCCTTAAAGATCGTTTTTCACGCCTTTTCCAATTCAAAACAACCATTCTGCTCAGTTTGAGTTTTATCCTTGTGTTGATCCCTCAATTGATCTATTGGAAAATTAGCTTCGGCGATTGGTTTGTATATTCCTACGGAAAAGAAACCTTCGATTTTTTACATCCGGAATTTTTAACTGTATTGTTCTCGGCGAAACAAGGCGTTTTCATTTATGGCACCATACTTCTTTTATCCGTCATTTGGTCAGTACGTTTAGCGTTACAAAAAAACACAAACGGCATCTTTTATACGATTCTTTTTCTGCTGATTGCCTATATAACTGCTTCCTGGCACGACCCTAGTTTTGGCTGTTCTTTTGGAGCGAGAAACCTCGTCGAATATCAGGCAGTTTTCGTAATGCCACTCCTTGCATTTTTCAATTTTATTCAGCAAAAGAAAAAAGGATTGCAAATTGTGTTTAGCGCACTTATGACAGTATTAATAGCAATAAATGTATTAATGGTTTATGGTTATGGTGGTTGTTCTTTAGTTTCCTCTCATTGGGATTTTGGTCAGATGGTGGATTTGATGGATTTGTAGAGGAAAGTAAAAATCCGAAGTCATTTTTTGTGTAAATCAATTAATCAACCTAGCCAATAAACATGGCCAAAACAATTCCTGCAATAAACCCAAATGCAACCATTGCAAGAACAATAGTGAGAACGGTTAAAAACCATGGTTTTCGTATGTATGCTGTTTCTTTACCAATATGGACTTTCCAAAAATAACCTGAGTAAATCCCCATTCCCAAGAAATTAATTAAATAGGCCAATGGACTAAATTGATCTGGTAAAAAAAGGTTTAAAAGAATCGACAAGGCCAATGATAAAATGCCAAAAACCAATGCCCAAGAAGCTTCCTTTTTTTTATTTATGGATAATAAATTGAAATACATCAAGACTCCACCCACCAAAGAAGACAACAAAACAGTTGAAACCAAAACGACTGTTTCAGAATAGAAATGTGGGCTGAACTCGTCGATTGTATTGATATCACCATTTCCAAAATCCTTCGCATTTTTTGCGATTAATCTTCTTTTCTCTTCTTCAAAGATTTCAGCTTTCTCCACCAATTCAACTGAATTTCCCTTTCTTTCTATCAAAATTTCAAGTGCAGCCTCTCGGGCAACAGCTTCATATTTGCTCGTAGAATTGACGATTGTTTCTAATTCAAGATCAGTCTTATTTCGATATGTGCGGATGAAAAAGTCTTTCATAAACAATGAATAAAAAAAGCACCAATGTAAATTTACATTGGTGCTTCAAATATATTAGTTCTTATCTTTTATAAACCGAAAGCCGATTTGATTTGATCAACAAAATCCAATTTCTCCCAGGTAAACAATTCTACTTCTCTCGTAACAACTGTTCCGTCCGGTGATTTGAATGTTTTTGTAACAACTTCATTTTTACGACCCCATATGACCGTAAGCAGCTGTTTCAGAATAAATTGGATTACGTAATTTCAAACGTTGCTCAATAAAGTAAGGACGCAAATCAAAAATCGTTTCAATTTTTCGAGCGATTTCTCCATCTGACATGTCCACTTTCGCCGTTCCGTATGTGTTAACAAATACTCCACAAGGCTCAGCTACACCAATAGCATAAGAAACTTGAACCAAAACTTCATCACAAAGTCCAGCTGCTACCATATTCTTAGCGATGTGACGTGTTGCATAAGCACCTGAACGGTCAACTTTTGAAGGATCTTTTCCAGAGAAAGCACCACCACCATGAGCACCTTTTCCACCGTAGGTATCCACAATAATTTTTCTTCCTGTCAAACCTGTATCTCCGTGTGGTCCACCGATTACGAATTTTCCAGTAGGATTAATGTGGTATTGAATTTCATTGGTGAATAAAGCTTGAATATTCGCTGGTAATTTCGCTTTCACACGAGGAATTACGATTTCAATAATATCTTTTTTGATTTTCGCCAACATATCTGCTTCTGCAGCAAAATCATCGTGTTGTGTAGAAACCACGATAGTATCAATTCTTTGTGGAACATTGTCGTCCGAGTATTCAATCGTTACTTGCGATTTTGCATCCGGGCGCAAATAAGCGATTACCTCAGGCTCATTGTGACGGATAGCTGCCATTTCTAACAAAATAGCATGCGATAAATCCAAAGCCAAAGGCATATAATTTTCCGTTTCTTTCGTTGCGTAGCCAAACATCATACCTTGGTCACCAGCCCCTTGTTCTTCAGGATTCGAACGATCAACTCCCTGATTAATATCAGATGATTGTTCATGAATAGCAGAAAGAATTCCACAAGAATTTGCCTCAAACATGTACTCTGACTTGGTGTATCCAATCTTACGAATAACCTCACGCGCAATGGATTGTACATCCAAATACGTATTGGTGTTCACCTCTCCAGCTAATACAACTTGACCAGTTGTCACCAAAGTTTCGCAAGCTACTTTCGATTGAGGGTCAAAAGCCATGAAATTATCAATCAATGCATCCGAGATTTGATCGGCTACTTTATCTGGATGTCCCTCTGAAACGGACTCTGATGTAAACAAATACGACATTTTATTCTTGTTTTGATATTTTAAAAACGAAGTGCAAAATTAATGAAAAAATAAGACAATGGCGACAATGATTTTTGGGGATTATATTTCTTTAACCAAAAGGACAGGACAAAACCTTTACTTTAATTTTACCTCAAGAAACTGAATACTCCCTTATAAATTGACCAAGCGATGAGAACCAATTTTTCCTGACTCATTCGTAATGAGGTAATACATTCCGCGTGGTAAATTCGTTTGTAGTGAAGACCCCTCAAAGTTGGTTTCTGTAAAAATTAATTTTCCTTGAACATCGAAAATTTCTATTAGGTCGAATCGTTCTTTTCCAAAAAATAGAATATTTCCGTTTTCCGCAGGTTGCCCAAATATCAGTTGATTCAAATGTAATTCGTCAAGCGAAAGATACGCATAACAACTATCTGTTAAATTATTTTCGTTTTCGATTGTGCCATTTGACGTTAGATTCTTACCAACAAATCCAGGAAAGTCAGGTGTGTATTTCTCCGCTCGGAAAATAAAATTCTGAACCGCGGATGAGGAAGAATATTGTGTATTTACAGTTGCGCCAACCGGATTAATGTAGCTCCAAATTACATCACCATTTTTTGCTATTTCTGAAATTCGACCACGACCTGTTTCGCAGAGCATCATGTTTCCATTGGGCAAAGCATGGGTTCCACATTTCTTATTTTCATAAAATGTAGTTCCTAAAATATCGTCACTCCAGGACCAATCAAATTGGTACGGAAGAAACGTAAATGTGCCCATTTCATATTGTCCACCAACAATACTCGGTTCAATTAAATGTATGAAACTGGTTGTATAAAAACCGTCACCACGGTTGTTGAACACAGATATTTTCCCTTCATCAGCATAACCACTTTCTACCCATTTTCCATCATGTGGAAGAATGAGAACTTTATCACCACCCGTTCCTGAATTGTACATTTGCGGATTTCCCCAACGCCACAAAAAGTCGCCTCCTTTTCCGCTATTTCCTCCAGTATGACCAGCCGCTTCAAGGGTGCTTGTGCTGTGATCAATAATAATCAACTCGTTGAGATGTCTGGCCGTGACCATAATTTGATCCAGATCTGGGTTGTAATCTATGGCATTCAAATGCACATAATCATCTGTTTCGCCGTTGTCAAAATTCATGTTCAACAATTCAGGATGAGCTTGTACAGAACCAAAATTGGGTTTTGTTGGGTCATATTCTTGTATGAGATGGTCAACAAATTTCCATTCCCATACAATATTGGCTTGATTCGATCCTACGGGCTGAAGCTCCACAACTCTTTCGAAATTTCTACCGTTCACACTTAATGTCGAGTCACCACCCATGGCCAGCACCGCTGCTTCTGGATAAATATCCCATGCGACACAAAGAATATTTCCATTCGGCAAAGGTTCAATATCATGGTGTTGATTGATTCCATTGGCCGAAATCGCATACGACCAAATTAAATTATTGTCCCAATCCACTATTTCTAGGGAGTCCTTTCCTGCTCGTAATAAATTTCCGTTGTTGAGCAAGTAGCATGTTAAACCTGGTTTTTCTGAAAAACTCCAAGAATGAACCATTCCGCCGCATTCATCAATTAAAAAAGACGATGTACTATTTTCAGGAGTGAACAAGACGTAACCAGAAGATACATTTTGACCTGGATAAATCAAACCTATAGTTGGAGTTTGGCTCCAAGAAATAACTGTTACTAATTGAAGCAGTAGAGCAATGGGTATAGTTTTAAGCATATTTTTAATGAAATAAAAACCGAGATTATTCTTATAGGGGGTATTGAAGCGAAGATACAACATTCTGTTAAAAACAAAAAAGTCTCACCCAATTGCGAGACTTTTCAAAACATTTATCTAATTCTTATTCATTATGTTCCATTCCTCCAACTTTACAACATTGTGACAAAGCTTCATACGCCGTGGGATTGGCTTTCATTTCATCGGCATCATAACCCAATTCCGACACAATTTTCTTAATTTCTTCCAAACTGATTTTTTTCGTTTTAAACTTTACTGTTAAAACTTTAGATGGAACATCCAAATCTGCGAAAACTATACTACTGGTATAATTTAATTTTCCTTCCAAACGTTCTTTGCAAGAACCACATTCTGCAGATGTTTGTATATCAATCTGTTGGACTTTTTTTTGTTTTTGTCCAAATGCCGTTAATGTAAAAAGAACGAGCGCTATTGTTAGTATATTTTTCATTTTTATCTATTTTTAATTTTTGTGATTATTCTAATTAATTACTTGTATTTCATTGTTTTCTGTCTTCGGATGGAAAACAGAATATCGGAACCCGCCGTAAATCATTGTGCCCATAACAGGTGCCCACACCCGAGTAGCATCAAAAGTCGTGCTAAAAGGATTATTGACATCTAAAATAGGATTATTCTGTGTGTAATTGCCCAAATTCTCTCCACCAAGGTAAAACTCCCATTTTTTGTATTTATAGGTAATTTGTCCACTAATCATAGGGAAAATTTTACTTTCATTTTGAGTCGTATAAGCTCCTGTTGACAACAAAGTAACTGGCAATCGTGACTTTCCAAAAACTGAAGTTGTCATATCCACCGTCCATTTTTTGTTGCGAGTATGATAGGCCAAATTAACAAATCCACGATGTTTGGGAACCATCACCTTGGCTTGCAAATCGCCATTAAAAATAGCTTTTACATCCAAATATTTATACGCCATTCTCACATCAAAAGTTTTTGAAACAGGAACTGATAATTCTGCTTGAAAACTGTGTGAATAGGAATTGTTCGCAATATTTTGAAAGACTATAGAGCCAAAATCTGCATCTCTGTCCACTACCAACTGGTTTTCAAAATAGGTGTAATAATAATCCATCACCAAGGAAGATTTTTGACCTCTGAATTTGAAATCTTGAACAACAGAACCACCTATATTCCATGATACTTCTGGCTTGATTTCAATTGGTGCAGTCCACGTTCGACCAGTTGCCAAAAGAGAAAGATTGTCAATCATATAATTGGGAACTCTCCATCCACGACCAACCGTGAAGCGTAAATCCGTCTTTTCAGTCAAAGTATACTTAGTATGCATTCGTGGCGAAAACATGGCTCCAAAAAGGTTGTGATAATCCACTCTCGCCCCAATTACGTTGACCAAACGAATACCAGTGTAGGTATATTCTGCAAAAACACCTGGAACAATTTCCAAACGATCATCTTTTAAAGAATCTACACTTTGCTGGAAATCAGCGTAAACCATGCTTGCTCCAATTCGCGTTTTATGAATTGTCGTTCCCAAAATATCATCGTAAATAAGATTGACATAACCTCTTTTCTCAACTCCAGTGAATTTTCTATTTCCAAATAGAGCATCTGTTTCTTGGTATTTTAAATTGTATAAAACTCCAATTGATCGGTAGGGTTTTGCTTTAAACAAAAATCCAGTTTTGGCAAAAGCATCGATATGTTGAGTATGGTTATAAACGCCATAATAGAAACCAGCTAGAGGAATTCCTTCGAACTTTGGATCATAAGCCAGCTGGCCTCCCACTTTTTCATCCAAATACGCATTGATACCAAATTGCGATTCAAATCGTGGTCCATGATAACTCCATCTATTTAAAAACGCGGCATTATAACCCGTCGGTAGATCCTTGAAGCCGTCATCTTTGTTGTCTATCTTACCCTGTGTGGTGGAACCGTGCGCAAAACCCCCTGTGCTCCATCTTTTGGAAATTTTACCTCCACCATGGATATTCAATTCACCACGACCAAAGATATTTCCATAGCCGTTGACGAATAGTTTCTCCATTTCATCTGGTTTTTTAAGATCAATATTGATCAAACCCGCCATGGACTCATAACCATTCACAACCGTTCCCGTTCCCTTCGTAATCTGAATTGAGTTGACCCATGTTCCTGGAATACTATTCAAACCAAATGCGCTTTCCAATCCACGTAAATAAGGAATGTTTTCCATTTGAATTTGCGTATAAATTCCCGCCAATCCCATCATTTGGATTTGCTTTGCACCCGAAACCGCATCGGTTATACTTACATCTACAGAGGCGTTTGTCTCGAAACTCTCTGACAAATTGCAACAGGCTGCCTTCTTCAATTCTTCCGAAGAAATTTCTTCAACGAGCAAAGTTTTGAGTTTTGAAACACTCTTGCTTCCTTTTTTGTAGGCTACAACAACCTCATCCATCAACAATTCTGAATACAGAACGATTTTGTAATTAGAGAAACGATCGTCTTTTGTCAAAATTACAGTATCAGGATTAAAGCCATATGCTCTGATGACCATGGTATCAGGTAATTCCTTTGGAAGAACGAATTCAAATTTGCCATCCTCATCGGATAGCACTTTAATTTGACTTTGAAGCAAAATTATTTTCGCTCCAAAAATGGCATTCATTTTCGTCGTGTCTTGTCCGTAAACGACACCTCTCACTTGGGAAATTCCCGAGAAAGACAAAAACAATATGCCTAAAAAAATGATTATTTTCATGTATATAGAATAATAATGTGAAACACTAAATGGATGTTACACTTACTTCTATATTCTGAAAACTTGGTTTTGGATGAGTATTTGCCTTCCTGACCTTTCTGGCGGTGGATTGGCATAATTGGAAACTTGTAACTCCACATATTGAACTGGAGTTACATAAATATTTAGAAAAGAATTATTGGAACTTATTGGAGCAAAAACCTGAGTAGATAAGACCTCAAAAGACTCAAAATCCACTTGATAAAAATCCACTTGATCGCTACAGCAATCACTTTCTATCGTTTTCTCCTCGTGTTGACAACAAGCAGGCAGCGTTTCTTTTTCCTCTTCACAGTGGTGTTTTTGTGGAATAATAAAAGACTGCTCAATTCCATCTTCCTCGCAGAAATGTGTAAACACACCCATACCCACCGTCGAAGCGAATGTAAAAGACGCTAGAAATATGAAAAATATGTTTTTGATGATGTTCACAGTTGCAAAGGTAAGGGAAAAGTTTTTAGTAAAAAAAATTAGAACTGTCCGCCTCCTCCTTAATCCTCCTCCAAAGGAGGAAACCTATAACTGGAAAAATGATTATTCACATCAACCGTGAATTGATAAATCTATCTAAAATACATTTGGTGGATTAGTCTCCCCCTTCGGAGGGGGACCGAGGGGGAGGATTTCACATTACCTTATTTCTTCAACCTCAAATTCAACTCATCCAACTGCGCTTGATCTATCGGCGACGGTGCATCAATCATCACATCTCTACCGGAATTATTTTTCGGGAAAGCGATGTAATCACGGATAGATTCTGAACCACCCATAGTTGCCACCAATCGGTCCAAACCAAAAGCCAAACCTCCGTGTGGCGGTGCTCCGTATTCGAAGGCATTCATCAAGAATCCGAATTGTGCTTGTGCTTCTTCTTTAGTAAATCCTAATAAATCAAACATTCTTGATTGCAAAGCTCTATCGTGAATACGAATGGAACCTCCGCCCAACTCAACTCCATTCACGGCCAAATCATAAGCATTCGCGCGAACTTTTCCTGGATTGGTATCAATCATAGCTAAATCCTCTGGTTTCGGAGAAGTGAAAGGATGATGCATAGCATGAAAGCGCTTGCTGTCCTCGTCCCATTCCAACAAAGGAAAATCATACACCCACAAGGGTTTGAACACATTCGGATTTCTCAATCCCAATTCATTCCCCATGTGCAAGCGCAAATCATTCAGCATTTTACGTGTTTTATCCAACTCTCCGCTCAAGACCAATAATAAATCACCGGGCTGCGCATTGGCTGCTTTTGCCCATTCCTCAAGATCTTCTTCAGAGTAAAATTTATCGACGGAAGATTTGTAGGTTCCATCCTCGTTGCATTTCACATAAACCAAACCTTTCGCGCCAATTTGTGGACGTCGCACCCAATCCGTCAGTGCATCCAATTGTTTTCTTGAATAAGGTGCGGCACCTGGAGCCGCAACGGCCAATACGGCGTCACTTTGATCGAAAATGGCAAATCCTTTGTTTTGCGTAAGACTTGTCAAATCCACGAATTCCATTCCGAAGCGAATATCTGGCTTATCTGAGCCGTATTTCTCCATCGCTTCGGCATACGTCATTCTTGGAAAATCACCTTCAAATTCATAATTTCTTACCGTTTTGAAAAGGTGTTTGATCATTCCTTCAAACGTATTCAGTATATCTTCCTGCTCCACAAAGGCCATTTCACAGTCGATTTGTGTGAACTCTGGCTGACGATCCGCACGTAAATCCTCGTCTCGGAAACATTTCACGATTTGGTAGTAACGGTCAAATCCAGAAACCATCAACAACTGTTTGAAGGTTTGAGGCGATTGCGGCAAGGCATAAAATTCTCCTTCGTTCATTCTACTTGGAACAACGAAATCACGCGCTCCTTCCGGAGTAGATTTGATCAAATAAGGTGTTTCCACATCCCAAAATCCTTCGCCATCCAAATAAACTCTTGTTTGAAGTGCCACTTTATTGCGTAGCAACAATTTATTTTGAACTGGTTTTCTACGCAAATCCAAATAACGGTATTGCGCACGCAGCTCCTCACCTCCGTCTGTTTCGTCTTCAATAGTAAACGGTGGTGTTTTCGCCGCGTTTAAAATTTTCAATTCATCCACTAAAATTTCGATGTCGCCTGTAGAAATATTTTTGTTCTTCGACGACCTTTCAATAACTTTTCCAGTTGCTTGAATAACAAACTCACGTCCCAATTTACTCGCCGCTTCGGTCAATTCTGGTTTGTCTTCCAAATTAAAAGCCAATTGAGTAATGCCATATCGGTCACGTAAATCGACGAAAGTCATTCCGCCTAAATCACGGGATTTTTGTACCCAACCGGATAAAGTTACTACTGAATTGATGTCGGCGCTACGTAATTCGCCACAAGTGTGAGTTCGAAACATAATTGAATAATTTGCGGTGCAAAAGTAAGGAAATTAGATGCTAAAAAAAGGTTAAGGTCAAGGATTTGAATTGATATTTCAAAAAATGACCTTACATTAGAACTTCATTTTTATAAAAAACAAAATCATGGCTATTTTAAAAGTAATCGAAATACTTTCTAGTTCAACAAAAAGTTGGGAAGACGCAACGAACAATGCTGTTCTTGAAGCATCAAAAACAATCAAAGATATTTCTTCTGTTTACGTGCAAGATTTTAGCACAACAGTGAAGGATGGAAAAGTAGATGAATTCCGTGTAAACGTGAAAATCACTTTCCGTTTGAACAGATAATACAATTTTTCATTTGGAAGGCGAGGAACTTTGTATCTTCGCCTTTTTAGTTTTTTTTTAAAATGGCAACATTAGAAGCATTTAAAGAAGCCTTAAAGGCTGGATATACCTTCAAAGGAGACAGTATTACTATTGGTGGAGCAAAATTCAATGATGAAGGAGTTCCTGGAATTCATGTGAAAGTTCCACTCAAATCATTGAACCGACATGGTTTGATAGCCGGAGCGACAGGTACGGGTAAGACAAAAACTTTACAAGTTATTGCTGAACAATTATCGACTCATGGTATTCCAACATTATTGATGGATATCAAGGGAGATTTATCGGGATTAGCGGCATCCGGAACAAGCAGCGATTTCATAGAAAAACGTCATGCAGCGATAGATTTGCCATACGAGCCAATGGCCATGCCGGTTGAATTAATGTGTTTGACCTCAAAAGGAAATGGAACAAGATTAAAAGCTACAGTTACCGAGTTTGGACCTGTTTTATTGTCTAAAATTTTAGGTTTAAATGAAACTCAATCTTCTGTCATTTCATTGGTTTTCATGTATTGCGACAACAACAAGTTGCCTTTAATCGACTTAAAAGATTTGAGAAAAACTTTGCAATATTTGATGGATGACGGCAAAGCTGAAATAGAAAAAGAATACGGTACAATTTCAGGAGCAACAGTTGGAACCATCATGCGGAAAGTCATCGAATTGGAGCAACAAGGAGCCAATGAGTTCTTTGGTGAGCGCTCTTTCGATCCTCAAGATTTGTTGCGATTTGATCAAAACGGGAACGGGATGATTTCGATTATGCGACTGATGGATATACAAAGTAAACCCAAATTGTTCTCAACGTTCATGTTGAGTTTGATGGCCGAAATCTACAATACCTTCCCAGAGCAAGGTGACGCCGACAAACCAAAACTATGCATTTTCGTTGATGAAGCACATTTGGTTTTCGAAGAAGCTTCAGACGCTTTGATGGACCAATTGGAAGTGATTATTAAATTGATTCGTTCAAAAGGTGTGGGTATATTTTTCTGTACGCAAAATCCTATCGACGTTCCAGATTCTATTTTGTCTCAACTGGGTTTAAAAGTGCAACATGCGCTTCGAGCTTTTACCGAGAAAGATAGAACAGCTATTCGCAAAGCAGCTGAGAATTATCCCATAACGGAGTTCTACAAAACAGACGAAATCATTACACAAATGGGAATTGGAGAAGCCTTGGTTACCGCTTTAAATGAAAAAGGTATTCCAACACCTCTTGCCGTCACCATTTGTCGTGCACCTTTAACCAGAATGGATGTGCTCGAAGACTCTGAAGTAGCTGAAATTGTGAGAAAATCGCAAATTTCAATGAAATACAACGAAGAAATTGACCGAGAAAGCGCTTTTGAAATACTTTCGAGAAAAATTGACAAAGCTGCTTCCATTGAACAACAAGATCAAAAAAGTGATTCCTTAGACAAAGAAATTGCCGAACTTCAAAAAGCTGAGTCGAAGCGTTTAGCTGAACGTCAAAAAGAATTGGCTCGACTGCAAAAAGAACAGGAAAGAGCTGAAAAAGCTAAAACGGCCGAAAATGAAAAAATTTGGAAAGACTTGACTAAAGCGGCCACTCGGAAAACCAAGGACACTAGTTTATTTGGCACCCTTGCAAGAGGAATACTTGGCGTGTTGGGCGTAAAATAATTGATGAAAAAAGTAGTTTTATATCTCGCTCTTGGCCTGCTATCTGCTTGCGAAATGTCGAATGATCAAAATAAAGAAATGGAAGAAATGAATGGCGAAATATTAACTGCCAATAATCAAATAGTGGCCTTTTACAACGTCGAAAATCTCTTCGATTTGGAAAATGATCCTAATACCACTGACGACGATTTTACTCCAAATGGGTATCAGCACTGGGATAAGGAACGCTATAATCACAAATTAAATCAGATTTCCAAAGTGTTGTTTGACATTGGCAGCCAAGCGCCCATGCTCATCGGTTTAGTTGAAATTGAAAACCATAAAGTGGTGGAAGATTTGGCGAAAACGGGAGGTTTATCAAGAACGACATACCGCTTAGCTCATTTCGATTCTGAGGACAGACGAGGAATAGATTGCGCATTATTGTATGATTCCAAACGATTTACAGCAATTGAAAAAGAAAAACTAGTTGTCAGTCTTCCTGGAAATCGAGATTATATTACTCGAGACATCCTATACGTCAAAGGAAAAGTCAAAGGAGATGAAATAATTCATGTTTTTGTCAATCATTGGTCATCCAGACGTGAAGGAACGGTCGAAACTGAACCAAAAAGAATTCAAGCTGCAAAGATGTTGAAAGACAAAATTGCAAAAATTCGCCAAGAGGATGAAAATGCAAAAATCCTGGTGATGGGTGATTTTAACGACACGCCAAGTGACAAAAGCATTCAACAAATTCTCAATGCCGCTGGAAAAAATGCTTCACTTTTCAATCTCATGGCTGAGTCCGCTCACAAAGGAGAAGGCACAATTGTACATGATCGAGAATGGCTTATGTTTGACCAAATGATGGTTTCCCATAACCTATTGGCTGGCGAAGGAATCAAAGTAAAAGATCAAAAAGGATACGTTTATAAAGTTGATGAAATTTTGTACACCTATAAAAATGGAGGACAAAAACCGAATTCAACTTACGGTGGACCTGAGTATTATGGAGGATTTTCAGACCACCTACCCGTTTATTTAATTTTGGAACAATGAGCATATTAGCAAAACACGACCCAAATGGCCCATCGGATTGGGACAAAGACAAAATCAAAGATAAAACAGAGGATGTGTTGGAAGAGTTGTATGAATATTCCAAACGACTCATTGCAGAAAGCAAACAAAGTGTTTTACTTGTTTTGCAGGGAATGGACGCTTCAGGAAAAGATGGTTTAACACGACAATTGTTCCAAAAAAGTAGTGCAGCATGGGTGAATGTTCATTCATTCAAAAAACCAACTGATGAAGAATTTGCGCATGATTTCCTTTGGCGAATCCATCAACGAGCACCAAGACATGGTATGATTACCGTTTTCAATCGTTCGCATTATGAAGATATTTTAGTCCCTTCTGTTTACGGCTATATAGACAAAAAAATCATAGACAAACGTTACGAGCAAATCAATGACTTTGAAAGATATCTTGAAGAAAATGGAACGCGAGTGATTAAAATTTATCTGAATTTGAGTTTCGAAAAACAAGGTGAAAAATTAACGGAACGGGTCAATACGAAGGAAAAACATTGGAAACATTCTGATGGAGATTGGGACACTAGAGAACGATGGGATGATTTCATGAAAGTATATGAAAGCATTTTTGAGCATTGTGATGAAGTTCCTTGGCACATTGTACCGTGCAATTCAAATTGGACGAAAACATATGCTGTTGCTAAAATATTGGTGGATACTTTAAAAGAAATGGATCCTAAATATCCAGAATTGGATAGTGAAAGATTCACACCAGATTATTCAAAATCGAAATTGAATTATTAAGAAAATTCTGGCACAAGAACTTTTTGCTAGTAAATCTTTATAGTCAAATTGGTGCTTCCATCATGATAAAAACGAGCAGATTCGAAACTAGGAGCTGAAAATGAAGCTCTTGCGTCGTTGCTAAAACCGTATGACTCAGTTGGAATACCTAAAAAATTCTTGTCCAATTTTTTATTGGAATTCTCATCGTGGAAAATAGCTATCGCATAGTTTCCTTTTGGTAAATTGCTGATTTTATAAGTCCGCTGATTCTTCAATACTTCAAATTCATAACCTTTGTATTGATTCCCTCTATCGGGAAACCCTTTGGATGTATTAAAAACACCAATTTGAACTGTTCCTTTGTTCGCTGTTATACCTTTGATCGTTAAACTGATGCAATTGTCGTCGCTTTCAATCACTCCAGGACTGATGAAAAATTGTAAAAAACTGAGCAAAATGAGAAATAAATTCATGCGGTTATAACAAAGAAGGGGATTTATGGTTCAAGAACCAACTTATCCAAATCAATTTCCTGTGGATTCTTTTTTATTTGGGAAGGAAGGTTTTTTGTATCTTTTCTAGCCTGCTCTTGCTTTTTGTACCAAAACCACAAAGCCACAAAAATGAAAATATACAAACCGAATTTGAGCACATATCTACCCTTGATTTTCGGTGAGCGATATTGTCCAATATCAATTTTAGGCTTATCCTCCATAAGCACAAATTAACGCAATTATTTTACCTTTGAAAACGGATGGAAGACAAAAAACTAATTTTAGTCACAGGTGGAGCAGGATACATCGGTTCGCACACCGTTGTTTCGCTTATTGAGAAAGGATTTGAGCCAATTATTGTAGATGATTTCCGCAATGCACACCCGGATGTAATAAACCGTTTGGAAGAAATCACAGGACAAAAAATCAATTTTTACAATATAGATTGCTGTAATGAAAAAGATTTACATTCAATCTTTGAAAAAAACAATTTCTACGGTGTTATTCATTTTGCCGCCTACAAAGCCGTTGGCGAAAGCGTTGCTCAACCTTTAATGTACTATCGGAATAATTTACTCAGTTTGATCAATGTTCTTCAATTGTGTCAAGAATTTCAAGTGAAAAACATCGTTTTCTCATCTTCATGCACCGTTTATGGTGAACCAGAAGGGTCTGAAGTCGTAACAGAAAAAACTCCACTTCAAAATCCCGCTTCGCCATACGGTCAAACTAAAGCTATGGCTGAACAAATACTAAGAGATTTTCATTATGCGAATCCATGGTCCAATATATTTGCATTGAGATACTTCAACCCTATTGGCGCTCATTCTTCAGCAAAAATTGGTGAACTACCAATCGGTAAACCAAACAATCTCGTGCCTTTTATCACGCAAACAGCGGCTGGTATTTTCAATGAACTAACCGTTTTTGGAGATGACTATCCAACAACAGACGGCACCTGTATTCGAGATTTCATTCACGTTCAAGACTTAGCAAATGCGCATGTAGCTGCAATTGAGTCTGTTAAGGACAAAAATGGCTTTTTTGATGAAATCAATATCGGGACAGGTAAAGGGACAAGTGTTAAGGAGTTGATTTCGCTTTTTGAAAAAGTTTCCGGTGAAAAACTGAATTACAAATACGGTGATCGTCGTGCAGGTGACGTGATTTCAATTTACGCCGACGTTAGCAAAGCTGCCGAAACGCTAAATTGGCGCGCACAATTTTCCATTGAAGAAGCTTTAATTTCAGCATGGAATTGGCAAAAAAATCTAATGATTAAACCATGAAAAACATAATTCTTTTTTTAACCTCCTGTCTTCTGACAATCTTTTCCAACGGGCAATACGACAGCAAGGGACCAAATGAAACTTCTCGCTTTCGTCCTGGGATAATGTGGCATTATACAGGTATCAATCCAGCCAAATTGGAAAAAGTTCACAAATATGATCGTCTTATTTTTGATATTACCTACAACGATTGGGCTGGCGATGTCAAACCCTTTGAAGTTAAGCCAAGTTCGATAGGTTTTGGAACAAATATTATGTTTGATGTACCCTTGAAAAAAGGAAACACCGTTTCTTTCGGTTGGGGTTTCAACCATCATTGGACACACATCCGACATGACAATACCTTTTTTGTCAACTTGGCGACGAAAAGCACAGAATACACGGTACAATCCACACCCTTCAAAAGTTCCTTGAATTTCCATCAAGTATCCATACCCTTGGAAATGCGTTTTCACAAAGAAAGCTGGCGCCATTTCAAAGTACACGTGGGTGGTAAAATTGGATATCTCTTTGGAATGAATGAAAACACCCGCTTAGAAAATCCAAGTGGCAAAAAAACTGTGATCAAAGAATATAATTTTCAAGACAACAACCCGCTGCAATATTCAGCACATATTCGATTGGGGCTGCGTAATTACGCTCTTTTTGGCGAATACAATTTCTCTCCACTATTTACAAATTCTAAGAGTACGCAAGTCAACGTATTTCGTTTAGGATTAAGTATTTCCTTATTCTAATGCATTGGATAGACACACATACCCATCTCTATTCTGAGCAATTTAATGAGGACAGAGATGACATGATTCAACGCGCCTTTCGGGATGGAGTCCATACGCTTTTATTGCCCAATATTGACAAAAGCAGCATTCAACCGATGCTGGATTTGGTTCAAAAATACCCCACCAATTGTTTCCCCATGATGGGTCTGCATCCTGGGTCTGTCGGAAACGACTGGGAAGAACAACTTGCATTGATGAAACCCTACTTTTCGAGTCACAAAATGTATGCTGTTGGTGAAATCGGAATGGATTTGTACTGGGACAAAACATTTTTAGAAGAACAAAAACTTGCATTTCGACAACAAATTTCATGGGCAAAAGAGTTGAGTTTACCCATCGTAATTCACGCTCGCGAAGCTTTTAACGAAATCTTTGAAATTATCGATGATACCATTGACGACAGACTTTCAGGTGTTTTTCATTGTTTTACAGGCGATTTGGAGCAAGCCAAAAAAATACAGACCTACCCCAATTTCTTTATGGGAATTGGCGGAGTTGTTACTTATAAAAAAGCAGCTTTGGAAGAAGTCTTGATTCATGTCCCCTTAGAAAAATTAATGCTAGAAACTGATGCGCCCTATTTGCCACCAGTTCCCTATAGAGGAAAACGTAATGAAAGCGCTTATTTGGTTCATTCTGCTCAAAGATTAGCTGAAATTTTCGAAATGAAATTGGGTGAACTAGCCGAAATTACAAATACCAACGCAAAAAAACTCTTCAAAATCTAGTGTTTAATCAACCAAAGATACAGATGACTAAAACACCCACTTTAAAAATAATATCTTTGACTTTTAACCCTTAATATTGATGACGGCAAAACCGAAAATATTGTTGATTTATACCGGAGGAACAATCGGGATGATCAAAGATTCAGTCACAGATGAACTGCGAAGTTTTGATTTTGATGGAATTTATCATCACGTTCCGGAGCTGAATCGTTTGAATGTAGAATTGAAAACCATTAGTTTTCCGCAAGCAATCGATTCGTCTGAAATGAATCTGCATTATTGGAAAATGATAGCCGAAACGATCTTTGACAATTATGGACACCACGACGGATTTGTGGTCTTACATGGTTCTGACACGATGGCCTATACAGCCTCTGCGCTGAGTTTTATGCTGGAAAACCTCGACAAACCAGTCATTTTAACTGGATCTCAACTTCCAATTGGAACGATAAGAACCGATGGAAAGGAAAACTTGATTACGGCAATAGAAATTGCGGCATCACATTTTGAGAATGGCCAACCGAAAATTCAAGAAGTTGCCGTTTACTTTGAATACTCGCTTTATCGCGGGAACAGATGTTCGAAAGTATCAGCAAATCAATTTGAAGCTTTTCAGTCACCTAATTTTCCAGAACTAGCTGTGGCTGGAGTTGAAATAGATTTTCACGTACCCGCAACGAGTTTTATAGATGGTGATTTCAGTGCTTTCACCGATCTAGATGACCGTGTTTCGCTCATGAAAATTTATCCAGGAATTCGAGCTAAGGCATACAAAGGATTGTTCGATATTAGCATTTCAAAAGGTATTATTTTAGAAACCTATGGATCAGGCAACGCCATGAGCGACAATGATTTCCAAGAAATGATTGCAAAATATATCGATGAGGGAGGAATCGTTTTGAATGTGACGCAATGTTCTTCTGGGTTTGTTTCTCAAGGCAAGTATCAAACCAGTTCTTTTTTTCAAAAAATTGGTGTAATCAGCGGTCGCGACATGACAACAGAAGCAGCCTTGACCAAAATGATGTATCTTTTAGGTAAATCAAAAGCAAAGAAAGAAGTCGCACGACAATTGAGTGAAAATTTAAGAGGAGAAATTTCTCTTTAAAATTCGCAGAAACTTATGGTAAAGTCAAATTATTTGTACTTTAGCCGACCAAAAAAAAGGAGAGGTGTCCGAGTGGTTGAAGGAGCACGCCTGGAAAGTGTGTATACTGCGAAAGTGGTATCGAGGGTTCGAATCCCTCTCTCTCCGCTGAAAGTGACGTAGTCACAAAAAAAATTAAAAAAGGGATGAGAACCCGGAGGGTCGTGCCGTAGCGAAGCGAAGACCACCGAAACTTGAAAAGTTGAGGTAATCCCTCTCTCTCCGCTGAAAGTGACGTAGTCACAAAATGAATATTAAGCGCTGTGAAGCGCATAAAAGTTAACTCCAAATTAAGTTTATTTGGAAAACCCACAATTGCCTAGCAAATCTTGGGCGCGTTGTGAAATTATTTTATATTTTTGGCTTATTAAATTTGAATAATACGATTAAATTAATCTTTTAGAACATGAAAAAAATAATTAGTTCTTTGGCTATAGCAGCCGTTTTAACGTTTGGTTTCTCTAATACGAGCGTGTCTCAAGATGCTACTAAAGCAAATACATCCGTTGCTGATCAGGCAAAAAAGGGTAGCTCAAAAGCCGGTGGCGACAAACAAGAGGAAGAAGTTCAGTTGGATTTTATCCAAACCTTGAAACAACAGTACATTGAAGGAGATGTCGTTTGGATGACACCGGTTTTAATCTGTTTGATCATCGGTATTGCTTTGTCAATTGAACGTATTGTGTATTTGAATTTATCCACAATCAACTCAACAAAGTTTGTAACAGAAGTTGAAGCAGCTTTGCAAACAGGTGGTGTTGAAGCGGCAAAAGATTTGTGTCGTAACACACGTGGACCAATTGCCTCCATATATTATCAAGGTCTCGACAGAGCCGATGAAGGAATAGAAATGGTAGAGAAATCAGTTGTTTCTTACGGTGGTGTTCAAATGGGACTTTTAGAAAAAGGACTTTCTTGGTTGTCTTTGTTTATTGCTTTGGCACCGATGTTAGGTTTCTTGGGTACAGTAATCGGGATGATTCAAGCCTTCGACAAAATTATCAAAGACGGTCAAGTATCTCCAACAACAGTTGCAGGTGGTATTAAAGTATCCCTATTGACGACGGTATTTGGTTTGATTGCGGCGATTATACTTCAAATCTTTTACAATTATATCGTTTCTAAAGTGGACGGAATTGTGAACGAAATGGAAGACGCTTCTATCTCATTAACAGATATGATGTTGAAAAATAAGGTAGCGAAAGTTTAATTTATCTTTCTCACAATCTTATAAACTTCAAAAAAGAATAAAATGATAAATAATCTCTCAAAATGGACAAACATTGGCAAAGTAGCCCTCGCAATTATAGGTGTGGTGGCTTGCCTTTTCTTGTTCTTCGGCCCTAATATCAATGTAGACACGAAAGAAACGATAGACAATTTCAGAGATGGAGGTACAATGTCATTTGTAACCATTTTCACGATTGCCTTGTTGTTTTTGTGTATGGGTGTTGTATTACTGTTTTTCGTTCTACAAATCATCTCCAATCCAAAGAAGACTTTGATGTCTATTATTGGAATTGTGGTTGCCTTTGTATTGTTTTTCTTGTTCTACTTAATCGGATCAAACGATACGAGCGATAGCTTGAATCTTACCAATAAAATCGGTGCGGTATCCGCTAGTTCTATTAACATTACGACTGCAGGTATCTGGACAGTTTTGATTAGTCTTGGAGTAGCCATATTGGTTATCCTAGGTTCAATGGCGAAAAGTATCCTTAAAAGATAAACACTATGTCAAAGCGCGATATACCAGAAATAAATGCAGGTTCGATGGCGGACATCGCTTTCTTGTTGCTTATATTCTTCCTTGTAACAACAACGATGGATAAGGATCAGGCGTATATCCGTAAAATACCAAAGAAGGTTTTGGTAACAACTCCTCCAGTGGAAGTTCAAGAAAGAAACGTTCTAGCCATAAAGGCGGACAAAAATGGTAGACTAATGGTTAGGGAAGAAATTTTCAC
>JBGSIB010000045.1:0-21818 GCA_041751955.1 Crocinitomicaceae bacterium | reverse complement strand
GAGCAATAGAGGCTGAGGCTGATGCCATTTGTGATGGAAAAGACGTTTACATCATTGGAGTGATGCAGCACATCGAACCTGCTGGTATTCATTCTGGTGATTCATATGCTGTTTTACCGCCATATAATCTAGGCGATTTTGTAATGCAGCAAATCAATGACATTACACGGAAAATTGCTGTGGAACTTGAAACGGTTGGACTGATGAATATTCAATTCGCAATCAAAGACGATATTGTCTATGTTATTGAAGCTAATCCACGAGCATCGCGAACGGTACCTTTCATTGCGAAAGCTTACGACGAACCTTATGTGAATTACGCGACAAAAATCATGTTGGGCGAAAAGAAAGTAAAAGATTTCACATTCAACCCTCGAAAAGAAGGCTATGCTATAAAAATTCCTGTTTTCTCTTATGAAAAATTTCCAGATGTCAAAAAAGAATTAGGTCCTGAAATGAAATCTACAGGTGAAGCCATCAGATTTATTAAAAATCTAAGAGATCCATTCTTTACGAAGATATATAGCGAACGTAATATGCATTTATCGAAATAATTCATGATTCAAGAAGCTAGTGTTAACGGATTGATTCGGACAGTCTTCATCATAATTGGAATAATTGCCGCTCTTCGTTTCATCGGTAAAATACTGATTGCTAAACGCGAAAGTGACAAAGCGAAGGATATTGAGCGCTTACAAAGGGAAATTGAAAAAGCCAAAAAAATAAGTCAGGAGAACACTGGTAAAACATCGATACATCGGCGCAATGAGCGTTCTGGGGAAAAGGTTCTTGACGTAGATTTCGAAGAAATAGATGATTAACGTTAAAAACCGACTGAACAATCATCGTTTTCGAGCAGATTAGTTTTCACTATGCAATTGATTTCTTATTTTCACCAACATTATTAATAACAGTCGAATAAATAATTTGATTCATGAAGATTTTTAAACAGATACTTCCACACATTGTCGCAGTTAGCATTTTTTTAATTTTATCAGCGGTTTATTTCTCCCCAGCCTTTAACGATTATTCTCTGAAACAAAGCGATATCAAGCAATTTCGTGGAATGGAAAAGGAAATTGTGGATGCCAATTTATTAAATGAAGAAGATGCCTTATGGACGAATTCCATGTTTAGTGGAATGCCTGCTTATCAAATAAATGTTCGTCAGCCGAATAATATCGTTTCTAAAATTGATTTATTCATAAAATTGGGTTTACCTAAACCGGTAGCTCTATTATTTGTTGCCATGCTAGGCTTTTACATTTTCGCACTTTGCTTGAGGGTAAATCCATGGTTGGGTGTTATTGGAGCGGTTGGTTTTGGCTTCTCGACAATTAACATACTTTATATTGGTGCTGGACACGTCACAAAAGTGAACGCGATTGCATACATGGCACCAGCTTTAGGAGGTCTAATTCTCGCTTTCAGAGGAAAAATACTTTTGGGAGCCGCCGTTTTCGGACTTTTCTTCGCATTGAATTTATCAGCCAATCACTTGCAAATGACTTATTATTTGGCATTTCTACTAGGTGCTGTTGCAATTGCTGAGATTATCCGTTTAATAATTGAAAAAAAATATGTTAACCTTGGCAAGGTAGTCGGTGGATTGGCAATTGCATCAATACTTGCCATTTTACCTTCATTTGGAAATCTTTCAACAACCTATGAATACAGTAAATTTACTACTAGGGGAGCAACGGACTTGACAATCAAACCCGAAGGAAAAACAACAGAAAATGTTCAAAGCGCGGGATTAAATAAAGATTACATTTTAGAATACAACTACGGTAAAAGAGAATTGCTTTCAATTATTGCCCCGAATGCAAAAGGAGAAAAAGGTGAATACATAGGAAATGACGAGGAAGCTATGGCCGAAGTAGAAGGCAAATATGCACAACAAATTTCACAGATGAATCGATACTGGGGTGGACAACGTATGAGCGGTGGTGCATTCTATTTTGGTGTAGTCATGCTCCTTTTCGCCATATTTGGAGCGATCTTTCTTAAAGATTCACTGAAATGGCCCTTGTTGCTTATCGCTATCTTAACCTTATTCTTAGCATCTAACAATCCGGGAGGTTTAAATGATTTCTTCATTAATAAATTCCCATTATACAACAAATTCCGAGATTCCAAGATGATTTTGGTTTTACTGCAAGTGGTCATTCCGGCACTCGGTATCTTGTTCTTGAATAAGTTACTTTTCAAAAAAGAAGAACTTTTAGGTACAAAAAAAGTTTGGTCTATTGCTGGTGGGTTAGTCCTGTTTGTAATGATATTGCTTTATGCAGCCCCATCTTTATCTGGTTCATTTTTAAGTAAAGAAGAAGTCACTCAATTTGCTGACGCGATAGATGGAACTAAGGACCCCGAACAAATTACTTATATTGAAGGCTTGAGAGTTGCACTGAAAGATGTTAGAATCGGAATCTATAAAACGGATTTCAGTCGAGCAATTTTACTAATCATTTTAGGGCTAGTTGTTATTCTAACTGCTGTTTATACAAAGCTTTCTGTCTTTATTCTAACAGTGGCAAGTTTTATTTTTGTGTTAGGTGATAATATGTCCGTTTCTAAACGTTATTTAAACAACGCGGATTTGGATGCTGGAAACATGAATTGGGAAGATGCAACGAAAGGAACAACGCCTTATTTACCTGATCCGTCTGATCTCAGTATCCTTAGTCAAGAGAAGAATTCAATACCTAATTTCGAGACCAAGGTTAGTCAATTGATTTCCAAAATGCCTGAATCCAACAATTATGTTGGAATGAGTCAAAGCAATCAGCGTACCATGGCAGAATTTGGCGTTCTTAATCTTAATACTGATTATAGAGTATTATCTTTCGCCAACCCTTTCAATGAAACGAATACAAGCTATTTCCACAAAAGCATAGGTGGTTATCACGGTGCCAAATTGAAACGATATCAAGAAATGATAGACTTTCATATTGGAACTGAATTACAAAAAGTGAATGAAGAAATTAGTGCCGAGAAAAACGAAAAGTTAAAGCTTTACGCTACACAAATGACGATTCCGCAGGACCAATTTCAGAAAGTCTTTGATACCATTGCCGTTTCAGAAATTAGTCTTTCAGATAAATTGCCTGTGCTTAATATGTTAAACACGAAATACATTGTCACGAACAAAGGAGCAAAGGCCATTAAAAATGTGAATGCAAATGGTTCAGCTTGGTTTGTTAATTCAATTAAAAAAGTGAACAACTCCAATCAAGAAATGTCCGCAGTTGGAAAAATCAACAGTAAGAATGAAGCTGTTGTCAATGCAGTATCTTTTAGTGAACCTGGAAAGGATATAAAAGAATCTTACGGAGTTGATAGTTCTGCAACAATCAAATTGACAAAATACAATTTGAACGAATTGACCTATAAATCCAATTCGAAAACCGTACTCCCAGCAATATTTAGTGAAGTCTATTATCCAGCCGGATGGAATTGTTATATCGATGGCAAAATCACATCTAATTTCAGAGCAAATTATATTTTGAGAGGTGCGATTGTTCCGGCAGGTACACACACAATTGTCTGGAAGTTTGAACCAAAAACATTTTACACCGCTAGTAAAGTTGCAGGGTTTGGATCAATTCTATTGATTATCAGTTGTTTGTTAATTTTTGGTAAATCGCTTTATTCTAATTTCAAACCGAAAGAATTAGAAGAAGGAGCTGAATAATTTTTTTTCTCAGTGAGAATTTATTCAAAATCATCCAAAGTGATTCTGTCACCTTTCTGAAGGTTTCTAATAGCTTTTTTGCCTAATATTTTTGGTAAAAATTTGGGTGGCAAGCTGAATCCAGGTCTAACTGAACGAACATTATGATTCGTCACCATTCCATCTTTTTCAATGTCCTCCGAAACATAAAGAGAACGAGAGAAACTTCGACCGCTTTTTTGTTTTTCAGTTAAATCGTATGATACAATACCCGTCGCTTTTTCAGCTTCACGAACGGATTTTACCATTTCCGTGAATTCTTGTTCGTTCATTGAAAAACTCGCATCTGGTCCACCGATAGATCGATCTATAATAAAATGTTTTTCTATTATTTTGGCACCAAAGCATACAGAAACTATTGGCACAGTTGCACCCATCGTATGATCAGACAAACCAACAACAACATCAAAATCCTCTGCCAATTTCTGTAGCATCACCATATTGGCTTCTTCAATAGGAGCGGGGTAACTACTCGTACATTTCAACAAAGCAATTTCATTGTTTCCAACCTTGCGACATGTATCTACGGCTAATTTGATATCCTCATATTCAGCAATTCCCGTCGAAATAATAATTGGTTTGCCTTTAGACGCAACATATTCAATTAAAGGTATATCTGTAATTTCAAATGAAGCAATTTTATAAGCTGGAACATTTAACTCTTCCAAAAAATCCACAGCTGAAAAGTCGAAAGGAGAGGAAAAACAGATTAATCCCTCTTCATGGGTAACTTTAAAAAGTTCAGCGTGCCATTCCCATGGTGTATAAGCTTCTTGATACAATTCATGAAGTTTTCTGCCTTCCCAAATTGTTCCTTTTATAATGAAATCATCTTGGGAAGAATCTAATGTTATGGTGTCCGCTGTATAGGTCTGAAATTTAATCGCATCCGCACCAGCTCGTTTCGCAGCTCGAACGGTTTCTATAGCTGTTTCTATGCTTCCATTATGATTGGCAGACAATTCAGCAATTATAAATATGGGTGATGAAGGGTCTGTAAAACAATTTAATATTTTCATGGGTGTTTCTTAATGTAATGGAAGCTTTTTACATTTTCATAATTCAACATTTCTTTCAAAATAAAACCTGCTTTTTCAAAGCTTTTTGCAGAAGTAATGTTGTCATCTTTTATAAAAGCATCGATTGTGTAATCTTTGTTTTTTGATAGAAAATCATCCGAAGCTATCCTAATAAGTCTACTCGCATATCCCTTTCCTCGTTGAATTGGATCTATGGAAACGCCAATAAGAGCAGTAAAATTATCTTGTGTTTGAATTCTGACCTGACCAATATTGTCGTTTATCTCATTTTGAAAAAGATACATCAAACAGTTTTCATCTATCAATTTTGCGTTAAACCAATTTAGGTGTGATTCATAATCAATTTCGCTTGTATTGTAAGAATTGATTCTAACAGTTTTATCATTGGCCCATTCATAATACAAAGCTGCATCTTCTATACTTGGTTTTCTGTATTTTATAAAACGATTAATTTTTGAGTGAATCAACACATCGAGGAATTTATTATCAAAAAAACAATGTTCTTTCAATCTAGCTTCTTCCATATAATTACTATTGACAAGTACTTCATACAAATGTGGACGTACGTCGAATGCGAAAGTGTAGATTTTATGAAACTCTATCTCGTCAAATGCAACTTTTTCAATTAATTTCAAGTAATTTGACCAATAAAAAGAGAATAAATCCTTTTCTAGGGAAGTATTCATGACAAAGGAAATCTCGGCATTTCTATCTATCCAATTGATGTGAACCAACCCACCATAACCAATACAAATATTATCTTTCAAAAATGAAAACAATATCTGTTTGGGTTGATTTTCCTTAAAAAGGGGTAAAACTGTATTCTGAAAATAGTTCTCTTGATTTTCAGAGCTTAATGGTTTGTCCTGACGAAGATGGTATATCTGTTCATTTCGCCATTTCTGAATTTCGTGGCGATCTATTGAACGAATTGGAACGATTTTGAATTCACCTTGAGAATATATCTGTTTTTGCAAACATTTGTATTTCAAATCTGACCATTCTTCAAATTCAGATTTTTTTTCTTTTGAGAGTTGTAAGAACTTCAGCTCAGCCATTTTCCAATCTTCTTCTGTATCTATGTCTTGGACTTTAGATTCTGGTAAAATATATGCCCCAACTTTACCTGCCCACAAGTTCTTCGAATCAAGCATAGATTTGGATTTGAAGAAATAAAAAGATCCAGCGTCATGAAATTGTTTGGGCAAATCTTGAGACCGCTTAGGCATGCTTTCTGCTGAGACCAATTGAACTATATTGTCATCCAAATAGAATCCACGTTGTGGAGGAAAAGAAAATGAAACAGAACTTACAAGTGAATCAAAACCCTGTTTTTCAAACACTTCTATAGCTTCATTTAAATCATTTTCATCCAAAAGGGGAGAAGTTGGGTAGATGCAACAAACAGTTTCTGGTAATTTATTTTTTGATTCTAAATCTCTCAAAACTTCGACAATTACGTCAGAAGTTGTTGCAAAATCATCCGAATTCTCTTTTGATCTATGATGAACTATAACCCCAAAACTTTCTGAAAAAGTAACAATTTCAATATCATCGGTTGAGACGATAACTTCATCAAATAATTTTGAATTTAAAGCCGTTTTTATAGCATATTCAATGATTGGTCGTCCCAAAAAAGGTCGAATATTCTTTCTTGGAATTCGTTTACTTCCGCCACGCGCTGGGATGATGCAAACTTTCATACTAATCGTTATAAAATTCCTTTATTGATGAAATGACCAAATTAACCTCTTCATCGCTAAGGCCTGGAAACATTGGAATACTGATGCATCTAGAGTAATATTCTTCAGATAGCGGTAAATCTCCCAATTCATAACCTAAATCTTGATAGAAAGGCATCATGTGAACTGGAATATAATGTATTTGGCAATAAATGTTCTTTTCGCGGAGATAATCGTAGAGTTCCTTTCGATTTTCGACTTCCAAAACGTATAAATGATAAGCGTGACCTTTAATATTTCCTGATGAACGAATGATTCCCGAAACTCCTTTTAATTCCTCAGTATATCGTTTGGCGATTAATCTACGTCTTTCCAACCCCTTTTCTGCGCGTTTTAGTTGCGAAATTCCAAGTGCAGCTTGTACATCCGTAATTCTATAATTAAAACCCAACTCCTGCATTTCCATATACCACAATGGATAGTCATCCGAGGTGTCGGAATTATTACTAAGGGCTATGTCAATTGAGTTTTGAAATTTTTCGACATTTCTTGTTATTCCATGCGTTCTCAGTATCATCAGTTTTTCATACAAGACCTTGTCGTTGGTAGTGATCATGCCTCCTTCTCCTGTTGCTATATGCTTCACAGGATGAAATGAAAAAATAGCCGTATTCGTGTATTGACAATTACCAGCAATTTGTTTACGATTCAAGGAATCCAAAAAGAAACCTCCAGGAGCATGACAAGCATCTTCTATTATCCATAAATTATGATTCTGAGCAAGTTCATTGAAGACCTCCAAGTTATTAACTCTTCCCGCAAAATCCACAGGAATAATTCCTCGAATTTTCTTGTCTTTATTTTCCTCGATAACTTTTCTGACCGAATTAATATCCATTAAATAAGTTACTGGGTCGATATCGGCGAAAAGCACATTGCCACCGCAATATAAAACACAGTTTGCAGAAGCGGCAAAAGTAATTGGGGTACAAATTACATATTCGTCTTTTTCAATTCCAAGCGCTAGAACCGATAAATGCAACGCTGCCGTTCCATTGCTCAAGGCAATTGCGTAATCGGAACCTATATAACCAGCAAAAGCTTTTTCAAACTCTTCTATTTTAGGACCTTGTGTTAAATAATCAGATTTAAGGGCAGTAACGACTGCTTGCACATCTTCATCTGTAATTTCTTGTCGCCCGTATGGAATTGGTTTGGTCATGGTTTGAAATCCGAGTCTACGTGTTCAACAATAAGGTTTCTAAGACTTTCAACCGTTTCCCATTCCTCATTATTTTCAGAGTTATAAGAAAATCCTTGTTTAACTTTTTGTGCCTGAAATTGTTTTTCGAAATCAGCAATACTCCAAACTGGTGTTTGAGGGACAATGGCATAATATTTCCCCAAATCATAAGTAAAAAAAGAGTCAGATGTCGTTATCATTTCTTCATGTATTTTTTCACCCGGACGAATACCAATAACTGGTTTTTCACATTCAGGACCAATCGCTTCTGCAACATCCATAATGCGATACGAAGGTATTTTGGGAACAAAAATCTCGCCACCCCAAGCCGTTGCTAAAGCATGCATAACCATGTCCACGCCACCTTGAAGGGAAATATTGAAGCGCGTCATAGATTCTACTGTGATAGGTAAAACACCATCAGTCCGTTTTCGTTTTAAAAAGAAAGGGATAACCGAACCGTTAGAACCCATTACATTCCCATATCTTACAACGGAAAATTTGATATTTTTCTTTCCACGAATATTATTGGCAGCTACAAAAAGTTTGTCTGATGTCAACTTGGTTGCACCATACAAATTGATAGGAGCACAGGCTTTGTCGGTTGAGAGTGCTACAACATTCTGAACATTTGTTTTTAATGCAGCTTTTATTACATTTTCTGCACCACCAATATTCGTTTTCACACATTCATCAGGGTTATATTCTGCAATGTGCACATGTTTCATTGCTGCTGCGTGAATTACGAAATCAATATCTTGAAATGCTCTTTCCAGTCTTTCTTGATCTCGCACATCGCCTATAAAATATCGCATTTGAGGATAAGTTCGATTCGGGAAATCTTGTTCCATTTCAAACTGTTTCTGTTCATCACGAGAAAAAATAACGAGCCGCTTTATTTGAGGGAAATTAGTCAAGATATGTTTTGTCAAGGCTTTTCCCAAAGAACCCGTACCTCCTGTTATTAATATTGATTTCCCTTCCACAATAAAATTTGATTTATTTTAGTAAAGTTAATTTAATTTGCCGCGTTCAAAAGCATCAATCATGGATTCCTCACTACAATTTATGATTTTCACATTTCTTTTTGCAGCATATGATGCAATGTCCCAATATCCCCTGAAAGTCAAATAAAACTTATATACAATTTCGTGAAGCCTTCGGGGCCGAGTAATGTAATCCTGCATTTTCAAAGGTTTGGATTCATTTTCATCGTAAAAGTGTTTTTGATGAACCAAAGCCTCATTTTGTTCATTAACGGAGATTTCTTTTAGCCAAGAATGATCTGCGCCAACTATTTTAATTTCTTCAAAACCGAGAAAAATAGCATTCATAATCGACGGGATTAAAACGTTGTGTGGGCGGGGCATTCCGAAACCTTTTTTGAAAAGATAATGGTTCAAAAAGGTTATGCCTTCAGCTGGGGTTGTATTGAAATAAAGCGGATTAATGTATTCATTTGAACGAAGAAATTCTCGAAAATATTTACTTTTTTTCGCAACAAAAGGAACCATCAGATTCATGTCCCAAGTCGTCTTTTTTACTATAGCTTCGAAAAATACATTTCGCATATCGATGTATTCTTTAGACAACGTTTCTTCTGCCTGAAAAAAAATTGGAGCGGCAATTATGTAGTATTTTGGCTGTAATTCTTGAAAAAAATCTGAAGATGCAAAATTATTCACGCAAAGTAAATCTGATTTTTTGATGAGTTCATAGTTCTCTAAAATTGTTTTAGACAAGCTAGGGCCATTTCCAAGTATAATAATTGAATTTTCCAGTTTTGCTTTCTTATAACGCAAAATTCCATTGAATTTTGAAAGCAACAATACTTTACCAATTGTAGCAAGGGATTGAAAAGAATGTAGCGCGAAATTTCTCATTATTTATAAAAAAATAAATTTAATTGCAGATCCATTTCAGGCGGATTCGTTGTCTTGATAAATGGATTCTTCTCTTTTCTAGCCGGAAGCACTTTATATCGAAAGCCTAGGCTCGAAATTGTTTTCAATATATTTTCTAATTCTTGCGGCATTTCCGGAAAAGAATGAAATTCAACAAATATGTGTTTAACTCTATTCAAATAATTTTTACATTCTTCAATAACTTCTTTTTCAGCACCCTCAATATCTATTTTCAACATATCTATTTCTTCGTATTTCTTCAAAATACTTGACAAACAAATCGTTTCAACATTGATAAGGTTTTCTTTTGCGAAAAGTGAACCTGCATCAGCGCCTGTGCTTCCAAATTGAAGAATTTCGTTTTCCGAATTCCAAACTGCCTTGTTGTGTAACTCTAAATCGGACTTGATGTTTTCTGTATTCTTTTTTAAAATTCCGAAAACAGTAGGGTCAGCTTCGATTCCTATAATTTTTGAATTAGGAAAAAGTTCGTTAAAATAAAGTATTGATATCCCAATGTTTGAACCTACATCTATTATTACAGGTTTTTTTTCAACTGACTTAAATTTATAAAGTTCCTGATAAATGATTTCATTATACATCCCCATCAATGCATATGGGTCATTGTAAATTATTCTTTTATTGAATAAACTAATTTTTCCGATACCGTTCTTGCTCTTGATTAATGAAAGAAACATTATATAGAGCAATTTGTAGAATTTCCAATCTACAAAACGAAACAAAAAGCTGCGAACGATATTTTTCATCTTTAGTACTGTAAACTTTTTCCTCTTTACTTCAATTTTAATGGATTTGTATCATCATGAAAAGAGATTAACGAGGAACTAAATCTTTCCCTTTTTTTATAAATGCTAAGAGAACATTCCAACGCACTAGAATTAAATATTCCGCTTTGCTCGTTTGACTTTTCAACAAGAACCCAAAAGCGATAATCAAAGATGCCGAAAACTTCATAATATATTCAACTAGTTTTAAAAACTTTAGCCATATGTTACTATCAGCCAACCTTATTTTTTCACTTTGCCCTATTACTTTCGAAAGCTTTACTATAAAATCTTTCTCTAATCGGTAATCATCAATAAAATGAGAAACTTCCAATTGAGGGATATAAAGCGTCTTCAATTTTGCTCTTTTTAATTTTTCAAAAACAAATTTGTCATCACCTCGCGTGTGCAAATCCGCATTAAATCCTCCATAAATTTCAAAAAACTCCTTCCTGAATACCATATTACATCCGGCAGGATATTTCTTGAGAAAGGGAATGACCTTGTCTCCCAAATCAACTTTTGACACTAGGCCATCGATATATTTTGAAAGCCACATAGGTTCTTTCCCAGGATTATAACAGGGCAGAACCTTTCCTCCAAAAGCAATATAATCCTTATACTCCATCTTTTCAACGAATTCCTTAACAATACTAACATATTCTGGCACTGCGAAGCCATCGTCATCGATAAAGGCAATTATGTTTCCATTAGCTAATTCAATTCCTTTATTTCGAGCGTGTGATAATCCTGGTTTACCTTCAAATGCATATATAATATTTAAATCGGGATTTCTTTTAATGAATTCTTGACTTATTTTTTCGGTAGAATCGGTGGAGTTGTTATTAATAATAACTATCTCAAAATCTTTGGAAGAGCAATTTTGTTTCTCTAAATGCTCAAAGCATTTGGGTAAATATAACTCTCTATTGTAAGTACAAATTACGATAGATATCTTTGTCATTTAAACTGGAATTTAGCTTTTGGTGAACAAATATAGTACATTTATCGCAGCTTTAATGGGAACAATTGCATTACAGACCCTTGAGTATTGTCCATCCATGAACACATCGATTTTTTTGTTATTAGAGAATCGTAATTAATCCTTAATTTCACTTTTTTTATTAAAATATATTTTGGGAATAGTACAAAAAGACACCTTTCGAACAATGCTTATTTCGTATGCCGGAATAGTCATTGGATACGTTAATAAAGGCTTGCTTTTTTTGTTGATTCTTTCTACCGAACAAATAGGATTGGTGAATCTTTTGTTATCTATAGGACTTCTATTTGCTCAGTTTGCCAATTTAGGAAATACTTACTCCACTTGGAAATTCTTGCCTTTTTTTAAAAATGAAAAGAACAAGCATCATGGTTTCTTACCCTTAATTCTCTTGACAGTTCTAGCTGGCGTCACTTTATTTACAGTTTTATTTGTTTTATTTCGTCCGCTTATCGAATCGCAGTACATTGCCAAATCGGCTGAGTTTGTCGACTACTATTATTGGGTCTTGCCTATTGGAATTGGTTATGTTCTTTTTATGTCGCTGGAAGCATATTTGCGAGGTTTCTATAAAAACATTATTTCTGTTGTTGCTAACGAATTAATTCTGAGAATCTCCAATACAATCCTGCTGATTTTCTTATGGTTAGGATGGATAAACTTTAGTCAATTCGTTGTTCTATATTCTGTTTTTTATTTGATACCTAGCTTAATATTATTAATTTACCTGTACCGCACCAATGAACTCAATTTATCTCTTTCTAGCATAAAGATTTCAAAAAGATTTCGGAAAATATTGCTCGATTATTCTGCTTTCAATTATGTGAATACCCTAGGAGTAGTTCTTGTTGCTTCACTAGATGTGATAATGATTGCGCAAATTATTGGTCTTGAGGCTACAGGCGTATATGCAACTGTTGTTTTTTTAACAAGCGCGATTCAAGTTCCATACAGATCTGTACTTCGCATCAGTTCTCCGTTGGTGGCGGAATATTGGAAAAGTCGTGAAATAAACAAAATACAAGAATTGTATACAAAAGTAAGTTCTACTGGTCTTGTAATTGGACTAAGTGCATTTTGCATTTTGTGGATGAATATAGACTTTCTATTTTCATTTCTAAAACCTGAATTTCAACCTGGCATTTGGGTTTTCTTTTTCTTGATGATGGGACGACTTTTGGATATGTTCTTCGGAATAAACGGTGCAATTTTCTCCACCTCAAAAAAATACAAGTACGACTTGATATTCACCACCGTACTTATCGGTCTAGTCTATTCATTGAATTTGATTTTTATCCCGAAATGGGGGATGATAGGAGCAGCAATCTCTACAGCTTTAGCATTAATCGTCTACAATATCGGACGCATAATCTTTGTTTGGAAGATTTTTAAAATCCATCCTTTCACATTAAATCAATTCAAGATTATTGGTTTAGGGGTTCTCAGTATTTTTGCCGGTGAATTCATGAAAGAATTTATCGAAAATCAATGGCTTGAGCTGGTAGCGATGTGTTCCTTATTCCTGTTTTTTTTTATCATTCCAATTTATATCTTCAACTTGGAGCCAGATATTAAGAACTTCCTGCATAAAGGCTTGGGTATGATCTCAAAAAAAAATAGAACCGATTAAAGTTCTATTTTTTTGTTCTATTTTTTCTCTTCAACAAAAGCCCTGACGGAAACTGTTGTTATTCTCGGTTCTGTATTCGCAGCTATAGAAACTGTTTTTCTTATTTCATTCAATTGCTCTGCGCTCGGATGAAATTTAACTTTGATTTTATCACTTTTTCCTGGTGCAATTGGATTTTCAGGTTTTTGAGGTGTTGTGCACCCGCAACTTGCTTTTACATCGTCAATAATCAATGGTTTTCCACCCGTATTCGTCACAATAAACTCAGTGAAGTTATCCATGTCCGCAGTAATCGTTCCGAAATCATGTTCCATTTTGTTCACTGTAAAAGTGGTCACATTTGACTTTTCGTCCTCAATACGTTGTTTTTCTTCTTGTTCAATGCGCTTCAATTCCTCCTTTAACTCTTGATCTGTTTGAGCTCCTTCGGCAATGGAAGAAACAACTTCTCCTGATTTAGACTCGACCTTATTTTCACCGCATGAACTCATTAATAACAATGTGCATGCAATAAAGACTGTTTTTTTCATAAAATGATTAAAATATAAATTAGTTGTTTTCTGATAAATTCATTTGGTTGTAACTATTGTCTTCAAGTACTTTAATCGCTTTCAACAATATTTCGTCCGTTTCATTGTAAATTTGGTAGAACTCTGAAATTCCCCACATATCTTGCGCTAAACCTGCTTTTACGCGCATGTGAAGCATATCTTTACAAAAATCATATTCCTCAGAAGTATACGTAAATTCTGGGTTTTCCGCTTTGACATATTTGAAGAACTCATCCATAATATTCTTATCAGCTTCAAACTTAACTTTAAATGTTTGAAAATCTGGATATTGTTTTTCTATTTTCTTTCTGTTTTCATTCAAATAAGTCAAACCGAAAGAATTGATATAACCACCTCTTGAAAGAATACGGTACATGTCATTCACACCTGATGTATCGTAAGGTACAAAAACGTCAGGCATAATTCCACCGCCACTGTACACTGTTCTGCCTGTTACCAAAGTGTTTCTTTTCAAAGAATCTGGAAACTTTATACTATCAGCATTTGTAAATTCTCCATTCAAGAATCTTTGATTCAAATCATTTTTGTATCCTTCCGCATCCTCGTACGATTTTTGAATAAAACGTCCTGAAGGAGTGTAGTAACGAGCAATTGTCAAGCGAAGTTGAGCACCGTCTGACAAATCAATTGGACGCTGAACCAATCCTTTTCCAAAACTTCTTCTACCAACAATTAATCCTCGATCCCAATCTTGAATGGCGCCTGATAAAATCTCACTAGCTGAAGCAGTAGATTCATTTGTCAAAATGACTAACCTACCTTTTTCCCAAAGACCTTTCTCACCAGCATTCAAATCTCTTCGTGGTTGATGTTTTCCTTCTGAATAAACGACAAGCTTATTTCCTGATAAAAATTCATCCGCAATTTGTTGCGCACCATATAACAATCCACCACCATTATCTTGAAGATCCAATATCAAATTCTCCATACCTTGTTTCCTTAAGGATTGAATTCCATTTTGAATTTCTTCCAAGGATGTTCTTGAAAAGCTATTCAGTTTGATATAACCAATTCCTGGACGAACCATATAGTAACTGTCTACAGAATAAACCGGAATTTTATCACGTGTAATATTAAAGGATATCGATTTCTTTTCACCTTTTCTTAAAACTTCTACAACTACTTTTGTCCCTTTTTCGCCCATCAGTTTCTCACGTACTTGACTGTTTTTCAGTCCAACATTAGCAACAATATCCTTATCAATGCGAATGATTCTGTCTCCTGCCCGCAAGCCTACTTTTTCGGAGGGTCCGCCAGGAATGGTGTGAACCACTTGCAAAGTATCTTTCAAGATTTGAAAACGTATTCCTACGCCAACAAAACTTCCGTTTATCTTTTCGTTGGCATCATCCACGTCCTCTTTAGGAATATAACTTGAATGCGGATCTAGATTTTCCAATAAGGCATTAATGGCTATTTCCGTTAACTCATCGCTATTTACTTCATCAACATACATTTGGTTAACGTAGGTCAATACTTCTGCAAATCGTTGTGAGTTTTTGGTTTCTAATTGGGAGAATGATAAAGTAGTGCTTACTACAATAACGCAGTTTAGGCTCCATTTGAAAAGGTTGTTTAACATGTTTTTTTGTTTTGTATAAATTTAAGAAGAATTACTCTTCAATAATTCAAAGACAAATATCATACCTTAATAATTCTTAAAAACTCCAAAATAGAGGAACATTTTAACGAAACCTCCGTAAAAAAGGGAGTAACAATAATATTTTTGGATATGAATTTCAGAATTAAAGCAGTCATCTTCTTGATTTTTATCAGTTTAGGAAATCTCGCTTTTAGTCAAAATAAAAAGCTGGATAACCTGGAGCAATTGTATGCACAAGAACATTACAAATTGGTTTACAAAAAAGCCAATAAATTAATGGATACGCCGGATTATGATTTTTCAGACATACCTAAGTACTACAAGAGTTTGAGTTTGATTCAAATGGCGAAGAACGAAATGTGGTTCAAACGCAATAAAAGTGCTCTAACGGATGCTGAGAAACTTTTCAAGGAAGTTCGACAAGCGAAAGGAGCGGACAAAATTTTAGCAGCACACTTACACGAACTTTCGGATTTAAAAGAAGATTTACTTATATGGTCTGAAGACCTGAAGAATTCAGACAACAAAGAAACTGGAGACCAAGTGGATAAAATATTAGTGAGTATTTTCTCTCATATTCCGTCAAAAAGTCAATCGAAATCAGACCCTGTGATTCGGAATAAACCACTTGGTGATGATGAAAGATCCAAAATAATAGCCTTCGCAGAAAAAGCTGTTGGAACTCCCTATGTTTGGGGAGGTACGTCGACAAAAGGATTTGATTGTAGCGGATTTACAAGTTATGTTATGAAAGAATTCGGAAAAGACTTACCAAGACGAGCAGTGGACCAATACAATTCATCCAATAAAATAAAGCAAAAAAGTGTTCAAAAAGGTGATTTGGTATTTTTCAACAACGGTTCTGGAATTAGTCACGTTGGTATCATCGTTTCTGATCCTGGTGAACCTTTGACCATGATTCACGCCAGTTCTTCGAAAGGAGTTATTGTGACGAATTTGGAAACATCAGAATACTGGATGAAAAGATTGGAAAGTTTTGGGACGTATTTAAATTAATTCTTCACAACTTTAAAAAGCAAATAAACTGACAAAAAAGCTAACAGAATAGTTGATAGCAGCATTGCCCCAAAACTGGGTTGAATCAGTACGAAAGGTAAAACGATTAAAATACTAACAATGGGAAAGAACCAACTTTCCCATTTTTTTTTGCTCTTAATCAAACGAACAAAAAGGCTATTCAAAACAACTATTATAGTGGCTGAAATCAACCATTCCCACTGATTCTTTAATATGTCAGGACTCCAAAAGGACATCACGGTTATCATGTAAAGGACTAAACTACAAACCATTAATATTTTGTTTGGCCAAAACTTTAATGGAATTAATAGAAAGGCATTCAGGAACAGAAAAAAACCTGTTAATCCTACGAAAACGTATTTCGATGCATGGACATATTCTGCCTGAAAGAGAACACTATAAACTCCGAAAAGGATGAACCCAATGTGTAAAAGCATCAATATGCGGAGTGTCCATCTCATGGTCTAACTATTTTTTCTCCTTTGTTTTTCGGTAAGAACAACCAAATTCCATAAAGCACGCGCACCTACGTTCGCATCCCATTCTCCTTCGTCTCCCGGTGAAACCTCATTGAGATCAAAACCAATTATCTCTTTTCCTTCGTCTAAAAGTCGAAAGAATAAATAATTTACCTGCTCTAAGCTGAAACCACCTGGAACCGGTGTACCTGTATTTGGACACAACTCGGGCAATAAACCATCAATATCAAAGGATATATAAACTTTCGGCGGAAGAGATTCAATAATTTCGTTCACTTGCTTCTCCCATGTTTTTCCTTCAAAACCTTCCGACTTGATATTCCAATCAAAAAAGGTTTGAATTCGGCCATTACTTTCTTCGATAAGTTGAATTTCTGATGGAGCAATATCTCTAATCCCAACTTGCACCAATTTGTGCATGTTATCGCATCTTTTGAGCACGTTGAACATGATGCTGGCATGCGACTGTTCAAATCCTTCATAAGCATCCCTTAAATCTGCATGAGCGTCAATTTGCAAAATACCAAATGAATCGTGTTTATCGTTCAAAGCTTCAATCAATCCAAGTGGAGTTGAATGCTCACCACCTAAAACACCAACTAATTTACCGTGATTCAATAGGGCAGTGGCTCTGTCTTTTAAATTTTCTTTCAAGGACAAATGACCAGCATTTATTTCTGAAACAATTTCTTTAAAATGAACACTTTCAGACAATTTCCCACCGTTCTCAAGAAAATCTATGTATTCAATGCAACCCAGGCAATATTTGTCATTGATCTTTTTCCATTCTTCGGAAATAGCTGACATAAAAACCTTGGTTTCGAAGGCATTTTCCAATTTCGGGTGAAAAAAGTCCAATTGTAATGATGCATCGAGAATTGCTTTTGGCCCATCACTTGTTCCTTTTCCATAAGATGCCGTAGCGTCCCAAGGAACAGGGATAAGAACAATATCGGCCTCTTCCTCAATTACCGGAAATCCAAATATATTTCCGTTGGGCAGAGCAATACCATTAGGATCGAAGCTAGACATAATTATTTCACTAATTCTTTAACGAAATTAGGCGTTGCAAAACTTGCCGTGTGAATATCAGAATTGTAATATCTCAATCCTTTACTTTCTACAAATGCATCGATTTCAGCTTGATTTGTCACCTTTTTCGGATGGTTTTCACCTTTGATTCCATATTGGAAACACCACATTCCTGTTGGATATGTTGGCACAAAGAATAAGCTAATTGGTGCTTTATCCGCACCGAATATTCCTTGAAGTGTCTTATTTAATTCAGCAAAAGCTTTGTCATTGAATTTTGGTGATTCACCTTGAGCCACTAAAATTCCGTTAGGTTTCAAAGCGTTATAGCAATTTTGATAAAATTCAGTAGAAAACAATCCTTCCGCTGGTCCAACTGGGTCAGAACCATCGACAATGATCAAATCATAAGATCCAGCTGCAGCAGTCTTAACGAAGGCAATTCCATCGTCAACAATTAGTTCCAATTTAGGATTGTCAAACTCAGCAGCGATTTGCGGTAAATGTTCTTTACAAGCATTGATCACTTCGCCATCTATTTCAACCATTGTGACTTTTTCAACAGAGTCGTGGCGCAAAATTTCGCGAATTGTACCACCATCACCACCACCAATTACCAAAACATTTTTGGCATTACCAAGCGTAAACATAGCTGGATGCGAAATCATTTCGTGGTAATGGAATTCGTCGTCTATAGTTGTCATAACCATATCATCCAAGGCCAACATTTTTCCATATTTGTAGGATTCAAGAATACGCACTCTTTGAAATGTAGATTGAACATCAAAAAATACTTCACCCGTAAATCTTAGTGATAAGGCTTGATTTTCATCTTTGTCTGTAAACCATACATTTCGCGTATAAAATTCTGGATTTTTCCAAACTGTACCTTCTTCTTGCGCTTTCTGACGCATTGTGGTCATATCGAAATCATTACGCGTCAACAAGTTAACTGAGCCACGCTTCATTTCTATAGCAGAGTAGGACTTTGCTTTGAAGGCCTCTTTCAACATATCAAAGGAAATCCAAGCATCCATTTCTCCACAAGTAAATAAATCTACCGCAGCATAACCGTATTCTGGCCACGTATGAATCGCCAAATGACTTTCCTCAATAACTACAACACCAGAAACTCCATAAGGAGAGAAATGATGAAAAGTAGAGTTAATAACTGTTGCTCCAGCAGCTCTTGCAGCTGCTACCATGTCACGTTCGATTCCCGCAACGTCATTCATTAATTTTGGTTCGCAGTTCATAAACTCTACCAAAATGTGATTTCCTAAGGCAATGCTCATTTTTTTATTTTTAATTGGAATGCAAATATATTGGTTAATTGCCTAACCAAGGGAATTATAAAAATTTTTAAATGTTTTTAAGAAACTACCTCAACCAATCTAATACCAGACTATTTCTTGACTATTTTTCTCAAGTATCTGACCATCAGCCAGCGTGAATCGAATCTTGAAATTTCGTTGCACACCTTGAGTAGGTTTTGAATTAATGGAAATAGAATAGTTGTAATCAATTCCATAGCCATTCACTTTTTCCAAAAAATCAGTATAACTCATACCTTGAAAACTGCAAATGCTTCTTAACTCTTCACCAGTCGAAAAGTTGCTGAATGCTTCATTTGACGTAATATTAATTTCTAAAACCTTGTTTTGCATTCCTTCTTCGCCAGGTTCAGGACAAGAAAGAGCATAACTTGAATTTACAAATGTATTGCTAAGTTTATTGTGGTTTTGGGCAACAAATACTTGCTCAAGCGACAAATTACATACTAAGGTGTCCACCACGGTAGAATCTGCACTAATTGGCGATCCATCCATATTTACAAAAGAAATTTCGAAGGATTTTAAATTCCAATGAAGCAAAATATCTGAACAACATTGCACGAAAACTCCCAATATGCCAGATGTTAGAAAAATCACAAATACTACCTTCTTCATAATTTATTTTTGCTTTGATAGGATGACGACTTAAGGAAGTTTATCGTTGGAAAATTATGAAAATATTATTTTTCGATTGCACCTAAACCAAATAATGCAAAATCATATTTACAGGGATCTTTTGAATCAAACTCTCTCAAGTTATACATCAATTCCTCTAGAGCTTTCCAATCATCTTGTTTTCTGCTGATCAATCCCAATTTACGACCAACTGTGCTCGTATGCACATCCAAAGGCAAATACAATTCAGCAGGAGAGATGTTCTTCCAAATACCAAAATCTACTCCAGACTTGTCATTCCTAACCATCCAGCGCAGAAACATGTTCAAGCGTTTTGCTGCTGAATTTTTCAAAGGATTCGCTAAATGTTTTTCACTTCTTTTCTCGTGTGGTGTTTTTAAAAGTGTTTCTCTGAAATTTATAATTCGACCTTTTACCCCGGGGTGCATTTCATGTTCTAAAAATGCGTCCTCAAGCGATTCATGACTTAAATACCATGTTTGTAAGCCCTCACTAAAAAACTGTAAGTCACTCTTTTGAAAGGTTCGGTGTACAAAATGGAATTTTTGAAAATCTTTTGGCTCATGGTTTAACACAAAATCTAAAGGAGCGTTGTCAAAGATTTCTACCAAACGTTTGCCACTGGTAATAATTGATTTTCGATTCCCCCAAGCAATGGTTGCCATGAATAAACCCATAATTTCAATGTCTTGCTTTTTTGAAAATTGATGTACAATTCCCAAAGGATCTTCGGGTAAAAAGTCAGATGTATTGAATTGCTCAACTTTTTGGTCGAGAAAGGATTTTAATTCATCGAAAGTCATAGAATTAGACAAATAGTCCATCCGACATTTTCAATTTTCTATCGGCCATTCCTGCCAAAGCTTCGTTGTGTGTGACAATCACAAAAGTATGGTTGAACTGATCACGTAAATCAAAGAATAACTTGTGAAGCGCCTCTGAATTAGCCGAATCCAAATTCCCAGATGGTTCATCTGCAAAAATAACTTTCGGTTGATTGATAAGGGCACGCGCTACAGAAATTCGTTGTTGCTCTCCACCTGATAACTCAGCAGGTTGATGCTTTGCTCTGTCATATAAACCAAGTATGTCCAAATACTTTTCAGCTTTCGCCTTGGCTTCTGATTTTGAATCTCCTTTGATTAAGGCTGGCATCATTACATTCTCAATCGCTGTAAACTCAGGAAGTAACTGATGGAACTGAAAAATAAACCCAAGATTTTCATTTCTAAAATTGGCCTTCTTTTTGTTGGACAGCGAGGAAAGATTTACACCATTAATTGATATTTCACCTGAATCAGGCTTATCTAAAGTCCCTAGTATCTGTAAAAAAGTAGTTTTTCCAGCTCCAGATGAACCGACTATAGATACAATTTCACCAGCCGCGACTTCAAGGTCAATTCCTTTGAGAATTTCTAACGCACCATATTTCTTGTAAATCTTCTCGGCTTTGAGCATTATTTATGCATTTTAATCGTATGTCCCATTTTATCTCTCTTGGTTTGTAAGTACAAGTCATTGTGCTCGTTACTTTCAATTTCCAAAGGAACATTTTCTATTATTTCCAGTCCATAACCGATCAAGCCTGATCGCTTTTTAGGATTATTAGACATCAAACGCATCTTGGTAATCCCCATATCCCGAATCATCTGTGCTCCAATACCGTAATCTCTATCGTCGGCATTAAAACCTAGTTTGATATTTGCTTCAACCGTATCGTAACCTTGTTCTTGCAGTTCGTATGCTTTCAACTTGTTTACCAAACCTATTCCACGACCTTCTTGATTCATATACACAATTGCGCCTTTACCTTGCAATTCAATCATTTCCATTGCTTTGTGAAGTTGAGGTCCACAATCGCAGCGACATGAACCGAAAATATCTCCTGTCATACAGGAAGAGTGAACACGAACGAGAACAGGTTCATCCTTTTCCCATTCGCCTTTATAAATAACCAAATGTTCTAGTCCTGTATTTACTTCTTGGTAAGCGCGCATGTTAAAATCACCAAACGAGGTCGGTAATTTAATATTTACCTTTCTTTCAATAAGTGATTCTTTTTCTAATCGATAGTGGATTAAATCCTCAATTGATATGATTA
>JBGSIB010000044.1:0-4314 GCA_041751955.1 Crocinitomicaceae bacterium | reverse complement strand
TGGACAAAAACTAGAAAACCGCTTGTACCATTTGAACGATTTAGAAAGTGCAGGAACTTGGACGGATGATTTGGACGACCAAAATGCTTCAGGTGTTTCGCATACGAATGGTTTAACGGCTAATTCAACTGGAAATTATCGTTACGACAAAGAAGGCCGACTTGTGAAGGACATTCAAGAGGGAATAGATTCCATCATTTGGCGCGTGGATGGAAAAGTTAAAAAGATTATACGTGCATTGAATTCAGCCCAAAAGAACGTATCTTTCGAGTATGATGCTATGGAAGAGAAAGCACTGCTTTCGAAGACCAAGCGTTAGCGCAGGGAAGAATAGCAAAACACGTGTACACCTCAAACGACATATTGGAAAAGAGTACCTACTACATACTCGATGCACAGGGGAATACGATCTCCGTGTATGAACGTGAAGTGGACAATACGCAACAAATGGTGACGTATGCTCAAGCTGAGAAACACATTTATGGAAGTTCTAGGCTAGGAGTTTTGAATACAGTTGTTCCTATGTTAGCCAGTCAGAATCAAACATATTCGCAAGCTACTTGGACACATTCCATTGGAGAACGGACATATGAAATAAGTAATCATTTAGGGAATGTTCTATCTGTGATTTCAGATAAGCCGATACCACATGTTACAGGCAGTGCAATTGACTATTACATGGCGGATTTGAGAAGATCTCAGGATTATTCTCCTTTTGGTGTGACGCTGGAAGGACGTGGTGATGCGCTTGTTGGAGCTGAGGATTACAGGTATGGGTTCCAAGGTCAGGAAATGGATGATGAGATAAAAGGTCAAGGGAACTCTGTGAACTATGCTTTTAGAATGCATGATTCTCGTGTTGGGAGATTTTTTACTAGAGACCCATTAGCTTCAAGTTTTTCTTATAATTCGCCATACTCTTTTAGCGAAAACAGGGTTATAGATGGAATTGAGCTTGAAGGACTAGAATGGTATTACACGGCTGACGGAACATTTATTGGGAATTTTGGGGATAATTCAGAAATTAGGGTAATAAATTCTGTAGATGCTGAAGAAGGAAAAAAGTGGGTTGAGTGGGCTATGGGATGCAGCGAGGTTGGCAGAGACGAGGCAGCTGAATATAATAATCAAATGGCGATGGAATCTAGTGTCAGTCTTATACATTTTTATGCTGGCGATAGGGGGCAAATGATTTATGAATCTCGAATTGAAGCTACTGGTAAGATTTTAGACCATCTATACACCACAATGTTTGGTGATATATACAAACTTAGAGAGAACAGAGTATTAATTGGGTCATGGAAATCACAAGACAAACTGTTGAGATTGGATAAAAATTTATACTCCAATAGTGAGTTGCAAAAGCTTGAAGAAGGGACTAGAATTGGACGCGCAACAACTGGCAATATGCGCGATGCTATTCTGGTTTCATTGCCAGTTAGTGTAGCAACTTATGATGATTTCAAAGCCATGTTTGAACACGAACGCAAGCATCAATCTGGAGATGCACGTTTTGGTGGGGCAGCGTGGGGAGAGTTTGCTGTTCATAACTGGGAAACTAATCAGGCTTTTTTCACCAAAACAACGTCCTCATATAAAAATTACACCTTGGATATGATGCAAGCGAATTTAAAAAAGCAACAAGGTTATGTTTTTGATAATCCTAATGATAGTGGTGCAAAGGAGCTTTATAAAAATAATGTTAAACTGTATCAAAAGGCACACACCAAAATTAAAGGCAAAGAGGATACAGGTAATAATTGGAATGTTGACTAAAGTGTAAAAATTATGATTAAAAATATTTCAATCATCCTTTTGATGTTTTCTTTAATTGGGTGCGAGTTAAAAACGAGGAGTAAAAAGTGTACAGAGTTAAAAAAAAGTCTATCCATTGAGGGAGGTTTTATTAAACACGAAAATATTGATAAACGAGCAAGGCTCATTATGCAACTAGAAATAAATGATAATGATTCTCTTTTGAAAAAAGAATTAATCGATTGTCGAAGTGTCTTGTTCTTAAATAGAAAGGATACTGTTTTATTTACCAAATTCCATTACTATAATAATGAAGTTTATCATCGAATGGTTCTTGAATCACCGACAATTTATAGTTTAGACTCTTCAAATTATAATGAACTTTTTAATGAGCCCGTTAGACTTGTCTTCAATACTATAAAGGATACATTTAGCCTATCAAAAATTAACAAGATGTTTTAAAAAAAATCTAAAAGGGTAAGACTCGAAAAAGACACTTTTTATATAAAGATTTTCTCACCGTTACAGCCATGAGTTCCAAGGTCAGGAAATAGCATCTTTGATACAATACGCAAAACCAAACGAGGTTTTGTAAGAAAATTGAAATTTTGAAAACCGATTCCCAGCACTACCGCTATGGGTTCGGTGGAATGGAAGCTGATAACGAAGTGAAAAGTGAGGGGAATTCTTACGATTTCGGATCAAGAATGTATGACCCTAGAGTTGGGAGATTTTTATCGAGAGATCGTTATGAGAAGGAATTTCAAAGTGATTCGCCTTATTCCTATGTTTCAAATTCACCCTTAATTTTTATTGATTATAATGGTGATTTCAAAATTGTTATTTCTGCTGAAGCTGCCGAAAAATATGGACTTACAAAAGATAAAATAACAAGGTTTACGGATATTGTAAATAATTTAGGTGAATATTTGGTCGCTAATCCAAACGTTCTGGCGGAAATTGCCAAGCAAACAGGTTGGTCAGAAGAACAGGTATTAGCCCAAACAGTCCCAGGAGCGGGACCAACTATATCATTGGATGATAATACCGATAACTTTTTCTCCGCCCAAGTAACTGAGCAAAGTTGGAAAGACGGAAAAATTTCAATGGATGCCCAAGAAGTTAAAAATCTAGAGGGTATGAAATTTATTGATTCTGATGATGAATCAACCTTTAACCTTATTTATGGTGGAGTTGTTTTGCATGAACTTACACATTACGGCGATCGAGAAAAAAACGGAGGAGATCTTACTGGTGAATTTTCGGGTGATAATGGAGCGCAAAATGCGCCTTGCTCGGAAGGTCACAGAGGACTTAGCATACAAAGACTAATGTTTGGCAGAACAACAGTCGAAAATTTGCCAAAAGACACTAATGAATTACCCGTGGATATGACTAAACCAGAAACATTTGGAAAAAAAGATCCAAATGGATGGCATTTTGAAAGAGATATGAACTTTAGAATTTTAAAAAACAAAGTTAAATCAGGAGTAGTAAATAGTTTACCAAAAGATCAAAAATAAGAGCTTATGAGATTTATTCTGTTTTCGTTTTGTTTGTCTTACGCTTTTAACTTGTTCTCACAAAATGACAAAAATTTAAGTGAAATTTTTCAAACAACAATTGACCAAACCAAACCAGATGGTGAAATTTTTGTTTTGTTCTTAAATTATGAAATTGAGGCTGAAAATGATGCTGAACTTAACAATTATTTAAAAAGCAGATTTAGAATTAAGAAAAAGAAATTTAAACGAACAATTTCAGTTGCAAGACAAAATAGATTTGAAATGAACCCAACCATTAATACGTATAAAGTTTTAAATAAATTTTCTTACCGCAATGAAATTGACTCTTTGTACAAAGAATTTCGTCAATTAAATAAAGATAATTCCGCAGTTGATGATTTAGTGCCACCTTTTTGGATTTGCTTTATCACAAACCCTGTTTTTATAACTACGGATGTTTACATAATAAGTTTAGTATACATGAAGTCTTTGCATGGTGGGGTTACTTATACGTATGTATTTGAACGAGACAAAGATAAAAACACCAGCTTGCTAAAGAAATTTGAAACTAGTGTCAGTTAAGTGCAATTTATACTTTCAAATCTAAAACTTATCAACAATCCAACATTCTCCTGTAAGCCAACCCCACAAAGCCTTACAGGAGTTTTACTTTACTTTCCTTTCTCCCCTCAAAATCAACTAAAATACAGGGGTTTTGGTGGGGTTTTTTTTCTTCTTTTTTGGGCTTTTTTCTTTTTAGGTTTTCAAGGTAAATATTACTTTTTTTGTCGAGAGCATTTCGGCAAGGCTCAATGAACTCCTCGACACGCTTTTTATGTTTTTAGAATGGTTTTTTTAAGGATTATTTCTTTTAGGCAAATTTTCTATTTAAAGACTGATTTTTTGCGCTTTTTGACTAAAAAGACCCGAAAAACCGCCAAAATTGGCAAAAGCACGGCAAGAAACCGAAGCGGAAGAACCCAAAACCCGAGAACCTGAAAAAGCAACAGAAGGAAACGAGCAAACAAAAGAAGAAAGTGAAACCATGACAAAA
>JBGSIB010000043.1:0-54142 GCA_041751955.1 Crocinitomicaceae bacterium | reverse complement strand
GACGACGACGAAGTAAAATAAGGATGGTGGTTTGTGTTTTTGGTGTTGGTTGCAAGCTCAAAATGTGTAACATGAATTTGTTATATTTACTGGGTTAAGAGTAAGTTTGTTTCACATTTGTGGCACATAGCCGATTGTTATCGATACCAAAACTGAACCCAAAAATGGTTACCAACCCCAAAGAATTTAGCAGTTTAGACAATTAAGAAAACAACCGATTTCTACTTCCGAAAAAGACCTCAATCAATTGATAATCTTCCCAACAACCACTTAAAACTTAATCTTGCCCAGCACCGGTGACCCTCCATAACACTGTATGTCAGGAAATGATGGGTTAATTAAATTCATCCCTATTGTCAAGGTACACCAGGTTTGTAAGGCGACGAAAAATTCTCCATTCGCGTTTTGTGACATAAGTAACGGTTCACCTTTAGTTGTCCATAAATCTGCTGACCAGAATTGTTGTACAACGCCATTTGAACTCAAGGTAGCAACGAACAATTCATCCTTCGGTCCAAATTCAAAATTTCCAAACTTACGCGGTGTTTCATTATTGGTGTCTGAACTTCGACCGCACATCACAAGCGAACCGCCCAGCCCTTTTTTCAGGGATTCAAAACTGGAAGCTTCGAAAACTTGATTCCATTTCAGTTTTCCATCTGCCTTCAAAAAAGAAATCAGCGTGGAAAATTTTGGGTCGGAAGGTTTGATTTTTTGACCAAAAGATTTTTTTCCATACGAACCATAGCCGACATAAACTCCTTCATTTGTCGCAACTAACTTTCCAAATATTGATGGACTTCCAGTGGTTTTCACCCAGTTAATTTTTCGCTCTGTTGAATAACAAATCACAAAGGTTTCCCAAGCATCGTTCTTGTCATTAGGTGGCTCAAAAGGTGTGTTTTGGGTCACTTCACCATTGCTGAAAATACCGCCATTCGAAAACATGCCGCCAAAGTAAATCGTTCCATCTGGGGCAATGTCAAAATGACTGGGTTTCGACCACGAACAACAGGTCTCTTTCGAAGAAGCAACGATGTCCACCCAAGTCGGGTTTCCGTCTTTGTCAATCGCCATGATGAATTGTCCACCCGATTTGCCCGCTTCAATTTCAAAATTAGGGACCAATTTCCCTTTGTGATTGTTACCATTGATGATGAATTCGTCTCCCAAGCGCTGAAAGTCAAGAAACTCTGGTTTTGCACTAGGAAGAATGCCTTTTATTGGTCGATGATCGACTAAATAGCCTTGCTTGTCAATCGTTACAATCCCGTATCCAGCTGGAAGTTCATCTTCGTCCTCGTCGCGGTAGTAGCCAATTGGCTCGTACTTAACGTTGCGCCCTCGCTCGTAGATTTTTACCAGTAGATCTATTTCGCCCGTTTCTCCGATACTGATTTGATAAAGGTGTGAAAACTTTGGCTCCGTTTTCTGGACCCAATTCAAAACACCATTGCTATCAAAACTAATCAAGAGGCTTGCAGGACTATTAGCAATGAGGTCATATTCTTTGTATTTCTCGCCATTTCCTTGAATAAAAACAGATTCCAAGGGCTGGAAATTTACCGGAAATCGATTTGCCAGTGCAATCACTCCACCATCGGGAAGGCTCTCCATGTCTTGATAGGTTATTGCCATCATGCCTTGCGCTGCAGTGACCCATTGAAATTTGGCCACCTTTTCCTTTACTTGACCAAAAGCGATGATGGAAAAGCAAAGTGCCATGAATATGAATATTGTTTGTTTCATTCGTCTTTCTGTGTGCTGTAAAGTACAAACTTATTTGAAATTCGTTCATACAAATAAGTAAATTGGACATGCCAACAAGCTTTTAATAAATTTTGACTTTGTTTGAATAATCGGAAGCAGGTTATTACATTTACCAAACCCGAAATTCAAACCCCCAACAATGGCAAATCTAGAGTGGAAAACAGAAAAGGAATACGAAGAAATCACTTTCAAAACCTGTAATGGAGTAGCAAGAATCGCTTTCAACCGACCGGAAGTGCGGAATGCTTTTACACCCAAAACAGTGGATGAATTGTGGGAAGCCTTGATCCTTTGCCACGAAAGTCAAGAAATTGGGGTGGTGTTGCTCACCGGAGAAGGACCTTCCAAGAAAGATGGCGGTTGGGCGTTTTGTTCCGGTGGCGATCAAAATGTTCGTTCGACAACAGGCTACAAAGGAGCCAATGGTATCAATCGTTTCAATATCTTGGATGTCCAACGTCAAATTCGTTTCATGAACAAAGTGGTGATTGCCGTGGTTCCTGGATGGGCCGTTGGTGGTGGACACAGTTTGCACGTCGTTTGCGATTTGACTTTGGCCAGTAAAGAACACGCCATTTTTAAACAAACCGATGCCGATGTAGCCAGTTTTGATGGTGGATTTGGTTCGGCTTATTTGGCGCGACAAGTGGGACAAAAACGCGCGCGTGAAATCTTTTTCCTTGGCGCAGACTATACCGCACAAGAAGCTTTTGACATGGGAATGGTCAACAAAGTCGTACCTCACGCAGAATTAGAGCAAGTCGCTTACGATTGGGCACAAGAAATCATGACCAAAAGTCCAACGGCGATTAAAATGCTCAAATTCGGTTTCAACCTGATCGATGATGGTTTGGTGGGTCAACAGGTATACGCTGGCGAAGCCACGCGTTTGGCCTACGGAACAGAAGAAGCCGTAGAAGGTAGAAATGCCTTTTTGGAGAAAAGACCCCGCGATTTTTCGAAGTTTCCGAAGTTTCCGTAAATCGAAAAAATAAGTACTTTTTGAGCTATTTGTGTATTTTTAGTTGGTGGAAACTGAAAATAGAACAAGCTTATCCAGGATTAATTGCTTGTTATCGGTTTTCGTGGTAAAAATATATAAAGGGGATATGCGCAATTGTGCATAGTGAATTGTTACATGAAATGATGAAGCACTACCGAATAACCAAATATGACCCATTGAACAGAAATGCAAAAGGACATTATCTGTATGATCATTGGACTGAATTCGGTGATATAGGTAGAACAATGGAAGGGGAACTTGTAACTGTCGAAAAGTACTTAAGTGTTGAGTCAGATTATATAAATGCAATCGTTGAAATTCTTCGAGAAAATAAAATAGATCATCTTAGAGTTGTTGGACTTGATAAAAGGCTACTTCAAGAATCAATAAAGGATGATAAAGAAAAATGGTATCACCGGACTGAATTTGAAACCATCGACTTATTTGAAGATAAGAAAGTATCAATTGACGAGATTGCAATAATTTGCCAAATGAATTTCAGATATTATTGTGGTCTTTCACTCGAAGTCAAGGACCTATTTTTTATCCATTTTGGATATGATTTGTACGTTTATGTTGGGGTGCCTACAATATCGGAAGAACTAAAAATTAAACTAAATAAAACGCAAATCTTTATCGAAGATTGCTACTCTCCTTATTATTCAGATCATTTCGAATACGTCATTCAGAGGTCGAAAAAAAGATCCAAATACGTATTAGACGAGGAAACTATCAATAATATTTCAGTTGAAAAAATGAAAAAAGTTATGCATTTAAGTGAAGAACACTCCGGCAAGGTACATACCAAATTGGACCGAAAAATAGCTACTGAATTGAATCTTGAAGTGGACTTTGACAAATATGACTACTTTATCACAAGCGAGGATATTGAAGAATGATGCATGTAACACTACCTATACTCCACTGCTTAAATCTCGCTTCGAATGATAAATCATTCTAACTCGCACGTTTATTTCTCCGAAATAAAATTAACTTTAATAAATCGCAGCGGCGCATAGCCTTGGCGTTAAACACAAAATCCCACGAAAACCAAACAAACAGAAAACCCGTCCCCATGTACAATCTCCCCTACTTCAAAGAAAATGACCCGCAAAAAATACTCGAATTTTTTCGGGAATATCCCTTTGCTTTTTTGACGGGAAGTGATGCGGCTGGCCAACCCTTTGCCACGCAGGTTCCTTTGGTGGTGGAGGAAAGAGAGGGCGAATGGTATTTGCAGGGACACATTATGCGCAACACGGATCATCACAAAACTTTTGTTGAAAATTCACGTGTTTTGGCGGTATTCACGGGGCCCAATAGTTATGTCAGCGCGACGTGGTACAGCGATCCTCATGGCGGTTCTACCTGGAATTATATGAGCGTTCACTGCAAAGGAAAAATCCGTTTTCTATCGGATGAAGGTTTGATGGCACTGATGAAAAAGTTCACTTTGCAATTTGAAAATAATGATCCCAATTCACCTACTATCTTCGATAACCTCTCGGATGAGTATCGAAATAAAATGATGCCCGCCATTGTTGGCTTTGAAATCAAGGTGGAGGAAATGGAAAACGTTTTCAAATTGAGTCAAAATAGAGACGAAAAAAGTTATCGAAATATCATAACTCAATTGGAAGTAAAAGGGGGCAGCAGCGTGCTTGTTGCGATGGAAATGCGGAAGAGGATGGACGAGCTGTTTCCATCAGACCGCGAAAGGGAACAGGAATAACTCTTTAAGTTTTTTTCAAACTCGATAATCCTTGGAGATTTCGGATTTAGGACATTCTACAGGTTTTGAATTTACCGCCCTAAGTATCCCTAACTGTACAAAAAAAATGTCCATAACCTGTGTACATCCATTTAAACCAAAAAAGCCCCAACTTTCGTTGAGGCTTTGTACCCGGGCCTGCCTGTCAGCAGACAGGGCCGGAACGCCCAAAGACCCAGAATTTTGAATCTCAAATTTCGCGATTCAATTCATCTCGCATTATTTTTAATTTTCGTTTTCCCGTTCCAGATTTCCAATACTTCTCACGCACTCGGGCAGATATTCTGTCTTCACATTCCTCTGTATAAAGTAAAAGAAATGGTAAATGTGCTTTAGTTGATCGTTCATAGCCAGAATAATGTCGTCGTAGTCGATCTTCTATATTTGAAGTCATTCCGACATAAATATACTCGTCTTTTAAACTAGATATGGCATAAACGGTGTACATCCATTTAAACCAAAAAAGCCTCAACTTTCGTTGAGGCTTTGTACCCGGGGCCGGAATCGAACCGGCACGCCCGAAGGCACAGGATTTTGAATCCAGCGCGTCTACCAATTCCGCCACCCGGGCAGGTGCATCGAAGGGGACGCCTTCGCATTGGTGGCGACAAAGATATTCATTTTATGTGAATGACAATTGATGTCGAAGAAAAAAAGCCAAAAAAAGAGTCGGAAATAAGATATAATTCCATTTTATAGTTCTATTTCGGAATCGTTCGTGTACTTTTGCACCCCGAAACAGAATTTTTCGGGATTTAATACAAGAATATGAAACGCATTGCAGATTATAAAAAGCTATTTTCAGTTGAAGGTCAACTCGAACTAAGTACCTTGAAATCGAATTACCGAAAATTGGTAAAAGACTGGCATCCTGATAAATTTCAAGATAGCGATCCAAAGAAAGCGGAAGCTGAACAAATGAGTACGACGATAATCGAGGCGTATCATTTTTTGGTGAGTATGGCGCCAGAAACTTTGGAACAAAATTTAGAACATTACAATGAGACCATTTCTACTTCTGGAATAGCTGATTTCCAATATAAAGGTTTGACCCTAAAGGTTTCTTTCCAAAATGGAGCGAGTTATGAGTACTTTGGTGTACAGAAAAACATCTACAACAAACTAGTGCACGCACCTTCACAAGAGCGTTTTGCCCGCAGACATATTTTTAAATCCCATACCTATCGCCAAGTATCGAAAGCAGAAGAATTGGTTACTGCTTAATAAAAATCAGAAAAAGAACCATTTCACTCAATAGCTTGTACCATTCAGATTTTTCTGAATTTTCGCAGTGAAAAACAAATTATCTTTGAATTGTCTAGTAGTTACTAGAACTAATCACACACCTACAAAAATTTCCCGTTTCCTAGGAATCGGGATTTTTTATTTTCCAGGAAAAATATTGATTAAGGCCTGATTCAATTGAGCATATTTGTAGTCAAAACCCGTCGACCTTAATTTTCCAGCATCGGCATAGATACCTTCCAAAACGATTACGGATTGTTCACCCATGATGAGTTTCATCACAAAAGCAGGAACATTTGGTGCCCACATTTTTCGACCGTTTACTTTCATCAACTCGTTCATGAACAATCGATTGGTAGTTGGAATCCCTGTCAAATTAAACGAGCCATCCAATTTATGTTCAATTGCATGCGCAAATGCCCGTGCCACATCGTCAATATGAACCCAAGTCATGCATTGGTTGCCCGTTCCAAGAGGTGAAGCAATTCTATATTTAACCAAAGGAAGAAGTTTTTCAAGCGCACCACCATTTTCCGATAAAACCATGGATATACGCAACTTACAAACAGGAACAATCCTTGCAAAAATATCGGCGGCCTCTTCCCATTTTTTCACCAGTTGTGAAAGATAATCTGAACCAAAAGCATCATCTTCTTTCATTTCTTTGGCTCTTTGATCCAAAGGATAAGCATTGATGCCAGAAGCTGAAAGATGCTGTAGCAAACTTTTTTGGTTGTGAAATTCTTCAAATAAAAACTTGGTTGTTTCTACTCTTGAATCCAACAATTCCTTCTTGCGCTTGTCCGTCCATCTGCCCTCGCCAACGTTTTCACCGCATAAATTGATTAAAATCTCTGTTCCTAGAATTTTTTCTTTATCAATGGTTCGTTTATTGGGATCCCAGGCGATATGGTTCACCTTTCTCGGTGACCGCGTCAGAATAAATACCTCGTGTTGTTTAGCAAAAAGTTCTTTTTCTAGCGCTTGGCCTATTAAACCTGTTCCACCCGCGATGATAATCTTTGCCATAACTATGGAACAGTTTTTAAGTGAGAAAGTTTAAAAATTATATCGACCGTTGACCCATTCTGGATCCAAAAGGGCTTCGTTTTTTTGATAGAAATCAATGGCCAACTGATTCCACTCCAAAACTTGCCAATCCATTCGTGCCATTTTTCTGTCTTTGGCAATACGCACGACCTCGTCAAAAAGCAACTGCCCAATTCCACGTCGGCGATGATCTTCGCTTACATAAAAATCCTCCAGATACAAACTTCTTCCTTTCCAGGTGGAATAGGACGTATAATACAGCGCAAAACCAAGAACAATATCATTCTCCACTGCAACTATAGCTTCGCAAATTGGGTCAAGGAATAAATCATGGTGCAATTTTTCTTCCGTATTCGTAACCTGTTCTGGTGCCTTTTCATACAGCGCCAATTCTTTAATCAAGGAAAAAATTTTGGCAACATGTTTCTCTTCCGCTGCAACAACATTTATCATTGAATTCCTCCTAAATTAAATCGTAAACGAATACCTGTGCTCAAGTTACCAGTTGGATAAGAACTTGCAATTTTCGGTGTATTGATTACGTGGTCGTAATAGAATTGCAAAGTCAAATTCTGATTCAAGTTATAATCCGCCGATGTTTTGATCGACATTACACGTTGTCCAGCCGTTGCTTGATTGGTATTCTCAACAACCTTCCGAATCACGGTTAGGTTATCTCTCAAAGAGAAATCGAATCGCAAATTCACATCGCTTGCTTTCACCTTTTTGATCGGTAATTTTACTTGTGTGAATTTATACCCAGAACCAATTACCCACTCATTACCAAGCACCTCTGTAATTTGATTGTTATTAAGAGACAGTGTGATGCTTCTATCTTTCTTGATTTCAAATTTGGTCAACAAACCTTGCTCTTTTCCTTTGCTCTTAATGATCCATGTGGCATCAATTCCAAATAACGGAGAAAATCTTTCCGACATGGTAACATTTTGAATTTGATTCTGAGCCACGTAATTGTCATTCAAATCACGCGCTGTTGGTAAACCTGCCGGATCAAATTTAGCATTCAAGTTCGTTTGGATTCCTGAAATACTCGTTGTGGAACTATAACCATGACGTAAAACAAAGTTTCTCACATACTTCTTCATAAAAGGAAACTTCGTCAACCCATTGTAGTTTACTGTCCAGTTTGGAAGGGGAATGTTTTTCAATGGATTGATGTTCTTATCATTGATGTCTTTATTTGCGTACGTAGTCAAAAATGCTCCTAACACCACTTCTTGTTGACTCGCTCCATAACCATCATAATAGCCACTTGCCAATAAGTTCGAATTTGCGTTTTTCGTACCCAGGTTTTGAGATATCACTTTTAAGTTTTCTCGCATTTGATCAAAAACTGGCGATGCATAGGTTTGTTTATCAAATTTAGCAAAAGCACTTCCTATGGTCATATTCGTATACGTCAAAGTTGAAATATCAACTCTACTTTGTCCTTCGTGTCGTTGCAAGCTATCATTCCATCTATAGAAATCATTCGAACTGATGCTGTAGGTTCTGTTCAAACTTAACTCTATTGTGAAATCCTTAAATGGTTCCAAACTTGCTCTTGCAGTAAAATTCTTGTTATGTGTTATCGTATGTTGTTGATTCAAGTTTTCGTTTCTAACTAGCCAATTATTGTTGGCACTTGCACTTGCAATATCGTAACCTGTTTGTCGTCCAAGGAGGTTGTAACTTTGCTGTCCAAAAACGAAGCCCGCAAGGGTTCCATTTGTATTATCTCCCATTCCCAAAAAGCGTGTTTCTTCGCTATATCCAGGCAACATGGTTCCGTCATTTTGAGCATACGTTGCTGAAACATTTCGCACAGCCATCACCATTCTCAAACCAAATCCAACGAAAGGATTAACTTTTTTATCTTTGTTTTTCAGCTGACGTGCTTTGCGCTCCGCTTTTCGAACCTCACGTTTGTATTTTCTGTATTCACGCTTGGTCATACCAGCTGTATCAACAGGAGCCGCTTTTGGGGGTGGTGGAGTTTTCGCGTTTTTCCGGTCAGTTGAAACAGCTTTTGAACGTCCGCCTCCTGCTCCAGTTACGCGTTTCAAATAAGCACTTTTATTGTACAAGTTGGTCATGTTGATCTGACCTGTAGCATTAAATGTTCTGTTGTTTTGAATAATATTTCCATACTCCGCCTGACCAAGAGGTCCTCGTTGCCAATTGTATGAACCACCGTATTTTAAATTTCCAGTGATATAATCCAAGGCTGGAATTTTATCAAAAGGGAAATTGTAAGACACAGTGTAGTTGTGAGAATAATCTGTTGTTTTTCCAAAGGTTCTCATTTGCGTACGCACAGAGTCTTTAAACTGTTGGTACCCTTCAGGATCCTGTCTTCTGTCTACACGACCATTTGCTTCATCAAACAAGGCTTGATTGTTGGCATTGAAAGTAACTTTCAAATTTTTTGTTACATCATAACCCAAACCGTAACTTCTGTTCCAAAGGAATTGTTTTACATACACAGGTGTAAACTCAAAATCAGGAATCAAATTGTTTTTCACCTGACGCTCATTGTAGTTCCTCGTCGCATCATTTGAAAAAGAAATGTTTTTTGGTGTTAAGAAGAAATTGGTTTCACGAACTATTTTCCACCATGGAGATTTTTGCATGAATTTCACCTTCTTGAATGGCTCAATAGCTTTCGCTCCAAAAGAATACGCGTAATTCAAGTTTCCGGTCCATGTTTTAGTCCGGTCATAATTGATGTTAAAGTCACGTTTCATTACTTCCGCATAAGAATAACTTGCAGAAAAATTAGAAATACTCAATACATTTGGCTTTGCACCAGCACGCATTTCTTTTCTAACATTCGTAAAATTGTACGATTTTCTTTCCGTGTAATTCTGACCGTCACGTGCACGTTCTTTTCTTTGTGCCGATTCATAACTGCTCAATTTGATGTCCGGGTTGAAGGGGTCATATTCTGGGTTAATAATTCCAACAGAATAACCATAAAAGAAAGGTAAAGAAACACGTGCTCTTTTTCCAAAGAACTGTCCCAACTGTATGTTGGTATTCATGTCAAAACCAATTTTTTGATTTCTCTGACGCTCCTGAACTCGACTTTCAACACTTCCCCAGTTGATTCCGCTGTAATTTCCTGACATCGCTACATTGGCAAAATCTGCTAGTTGCACTTGCATTTGAGCAGTTGCTGCTGACCCTCCTTCGCTAACAAAATCGGTAAGACGCATTTCGTTCACCCAAATGATGGCACATTTCGCTTGACCGTCGTCTGGAACCCAAGTGGTATTTCCATCTTTTTCTGGATTACGCACTCCTATCATCATGGTACGGATGCCCTGTAAATTTGGACTTCCTTTCACCTTTAATTTTCGGCTTGCATTTTTTGGATCTACTATCTCATACTCCACATTGTTGGAAATTGTGACATTTCCTGTTGAAACAGCATCATTTCTTGCTTTTTTCAAATCCAATAAGTCGTCGAAAACAATTTCAATATTATTTTCCTCTGGCCATACTTTAGTGTCAACTGTTTCCCCCCAATCCGTTAATTTTACCGGCATTTCATATTCGTAGTAATTGTCCACGAAATCAGTTCCTAAACGAACGAAAACAGTTACATCATTATCTTTTAATGGAATCGTTTTATTTAATTCCTCGGCATGAACAAATAATTTCAATTTTTTATAAGTTCTAACATCAAACTGAACATTTCTATATGCTGCACGCGCATCACCATCTTTCAAATTGCAAACTTCCAATAAAAGAGATTGCTCATTCAATTGTCTCTGGTTGGTTTGAGAAGGATCAATCTCACGAACAATTCCAGGAGGAATAATATAATTTACTGGCTCTCTCTCACTGTTTTCCTCAATGTTCACCGCACCAATATTGAAAGTTGTCAAGTTGGGATCCGTTTGTTGCGTCTCACCTGGTTTGGTTAAATCCAACAAATATCTTCTCCACTCACCACGAATCAATTCCAGACGGGCAAAACGCAAAACAACTTCCTCATCAAAATCTTTCAAATACATTCTCATGAAACGAATTGATCGGAAATCGGCAATGCCGTTCACTCTTTTTTGATAATCCTTAATAGGAATTTTATACTGAATCCATCGTTCAGTTTTATTTCCATTTTGATAAATCTGAATATTCGTAATATTATTCTTACCCACCTGAATTTCGTTCGGCGTCAAATTCACTTTGTACTGAAAATAACTTTCAGATTCACTCAAACTATTGTCTTGATTGATATCTTCATTATCTGGATTTTGATTCCCCAAGGTAGGATACCCTTCCGGATTGATCAGGGCGGATGCTTCGGGAGTTGGAGAATTCCCCTCCATGTTATTGTATTTCTTGTAACGCTGTAGGATATTCAATTTCTGTTGATCATAATTGAAATCTCTATAAAAAGTATAATCATCATTGGATGGATCGGCTAAGATTTTTGCCTTAGCATCTGCACTCAAATTCGGATTTCCTTGCACCCAGGATACGAAATTAGCATAAGCTATAGACTCTTCGGCCGTTTTCCATCCATCCAAACCAACATCTTGATTGGCTCTGGATTCTGTATTGTTATCAAAAGCGTTTACGACTATTTGCTGAGTAGAAACTTTTGACCAGCTCGTGGTATCCAAATCATCACTTAATGAAACACCCGTTGGTGGCAAACCGTTTTCAAAACTTTTACGTGAATCATTCAGAACATCCTCAGAAATATTACCAAGATTGAAATAAAGTGTTCCTCCATTATGGGTTGAAGTCGGATCAACATTTTCAGCATCTGTATTGAAAGGATCTAACATCCAAAACTGGATATATTCAACATTCGCTTGCTCAAAATCATTGGTTGTCAAGGCGCGAGAAATTCCTCCCCAACGCGTCTGTGGATTGTTAAACGTTCCGTCAGGATTTAAGGTGTTGGTGGTATCGTAATTGTACATCCCACGCTCCTTTGGATAGTATGCCAAATCCAATACTTGAACATTTGGAATAGAGCCAATTGCTAAATTCAAATTTGGAAAAACATCTGTTTGTTGAACGAGTCTCATTCGACTATCGGACAAAGAACTTGGGTCGTCTTTCAGGTGTTGGGGTGTGAGTGAACTTCCTTGATAAAACAAAGGGTCAATATGGTACCAAGAAACGTGAGAACGATTGAATCCAGATCGAACATCTTTGAATTGTGCTTCAGGGAACAAATCGGGTTGCCCTTGTGGAATGGAAGCCAATCGCCATGCGGTAGCCGACCTTAAATCAATCGTTGATTGTGAACCCTCAAAATCGTCAATATATGATGTCCCGTCCTTATTAATGGCTTTTGGTTGTCCCGGAATTAAATGGGCAAATTCACCTGTGAACGAGATGAATGATTTTTCTCTAGTAGAAATAACCGGTAAGTAATCTACCAATTTGGTTATTAAGGGAACATCCTTTTTGAAGGCGATATCAAAACCGATAATATTGTTCTTAAAAGGCTCGCTTCCAAAATCCACTTTCTGCGTCACTGGTCTTTCCAACATGCGCATCCATGTAGCACCGATATTGAAATTTTGAGAAAAACGATAATTATATCTTGATCCAACTAGCGAACGAGCTTGGAATCCAAAAACAGAATTACTTTCAATAGAAACTTTTATAGGTGTATTGGATTCCAAAATACCAGAGTTCAAAATCTTAACTCTCCCTAAATTATAGTCAACTGTGTAATCTACTCCTTCCGTTAATTTTATTCCACCAGCTGTTACACTAACTGCTCCTTCTGGAACATTCAAAGCATTCAAAGGAATGTCGGAAGTTACAGATGACTGAAATTCCCCTTGAAGGGTAAATCTGTTTTTACTCGGTATCTGTTGAGCTGCCGTTTTGGTAGAATCGTACAATTCAGTATAAGCTACTCGGTCGATAAATACGTTGGGCATATTGGCTGCCTGCAATTTCCCTTTTAATGTTTTTCCGAATGGCTCTATTGTTGAGAAATAAACACGACCGTTTCGTGTATTAATTGTTCCTCCATTTTCCGCTCTATTACCGTTGAAATTAATCGGCACAAAATCAAAAACTCCATCCTGAAAAGGTTGTTGATTCATGTTGATTCGGTCCATCTCCAAAACGGTAACCAACTGATCTTTATCCAATCCTTCGAAAGGGAAAAAAGGAATATTTAGCGATGTTTCCGGGTTATTGTACAATAGATTCAAACGAAATCCTTGTTCAGACACTTGATATGCCCCAATGGCATAGACGTTTTTCATCATCAAATCCCAAACCTTGTTTTTAGGGCTTGTAATCGTCGGTTTTAGTAACTTAACAATCAAGGCGTCTTGACCAACTACCCCATCGGTAGATAACTCACCAACTCGATACGTTTCACCTCGATACGTATACTCATAAGCAACGGCAAGTACCTCATCATTGTTCAGAGGTATGTTCAAGGAAATATATCCTAGCAAAGCATTATAGGTAAACTCTTGCTCCGTTAATTTTCTGGCGTTTTCAACCTTCTCGTAATGAACAGCTTGATTGAAGGGTCCTGGCGCTGATACCGTGTTACTCAGTAAGGATACTGCATTGTTAAATCCACGAATCAAAGGTTGATTTGAAGCCCAATCATACAAACCATTTGCGTCATTTTTAGGTATCTCTAAGCCAGATAAAGAACCTGGATTCCCTTCTAAATTTTCCGCTTTCGCCTCCCCTAAATCCGCAAAAGCGAGAATGTTTCTAGTGTTTTCGGTATTATTTGTTCTATTGGTTAACCAAACCTCAATACGTGTAATATTTATCGTAGAGGAAACAATTGGAGCGGTTGCCATTGCTTCGTCATAATGGTCACGGTGATACATGTTTAGGAAATAGTGGCGATTCACCTCATAATTGTCAGCTGACAAGCTGAAAGGCTGAATTTGTGCTTTTCCTTCAATATTAATTTCTTGTCTTTTTCCTTTGGAAGAAGCAGCGATTAAATCAACAGTTGCTCGTCCAAATTTCAATTGTGTATATGCTCCAAAAAGCGTTTGAGAACCTTGGATCAAAGAGGTTGGTAAAGGCATCGCAACATTACCGAGGGCAATTTTCTGCACAATTTGATCCTCACTACCAGTATACTCCAGTTTCGAAACATTGTCGAAATCAAATGCAGCTTGCGTGTTGTAACTTGCTCCAATTTTGAACTTGGTTCCGATTTGCCCCACCAAATTCAATTGGATTTGCTGCTGAAAATCGAAACGAGTTATTCTTCTTTGTCGTACGGGTAAAATCGGATTGTCGTACCTGGATGAATTTACCCCAAAAGTCAACTCTACAGAACCCTGTGGACGTATGGTAATTTGATCAGAGCCGAAAAAGTTCTCGAAGGCTTTGCTATTTATCTTAATCGGATACTCAAGTGGTTGGCCTTCTTTTGTTTGTTCGTCAATCTTCTCTTTCCAATTGTCTGCTAAGGATTTCTTTCTCTCATATTCCAGGTATTCCTCCAAAGTCATCATGGAAGGATTACGATAGTTAAGTTGATTCTTTCCTATAGTTTCTTTGAAAACATAATTTCCTGTCACAGGATCGTAAACAATCGTTTGATTAACAGATGTTGGATCACCTAAATCAAAACTTTGCGGAACATTGCTTGTTGGGTCAAGTGGGTTGGTGATAGGATATACCAAAGTTGTGTCTTGCGAAAACACAAAACTGCTCAAAAGAAAAGCGAACAGTGATAGTGCATTTTTACAATACTTCATAGTGATGTAACCCATTTGTAATTTTAACATTATAATATTTTCAAAGCCTCCTTAATCAATTTTTCAACTGTAGCTGATGTATCGGACACTTTATCCAATGCTTTTTCAGCCGATTTTTTGTCAAAACCGAGAGAAACCAATGCACTTAACGCCTCAAACCGCGTTGTATTGTCTGTCGATAAAATATTTTCTGTCGAAAATGCCATTTTTAACATTTTGTCCTTCAAATCAATGATTACGCGTTGGGCTGTTTTCACACCAATTCCTTTAATAGCTTGTATTGTTCTAACGTCTTCTGTTTGAATGGCATGTGCAATCTCACTGGTCTGCAGCGAAGAAAGCATTATCATAGCTGTGTTCGGCCCAATTCCCGATACGCTTATCAAATGACTGAACATTTCACGTTCATCGGTAGTCATGAACCCATAAAGCAACTGCGCGTCTTCTCGAACGATTAATCGCGTATAGATTCTCAAGTTTTCATCGGCACCGATTAAAGAATACGAATAAAGGCTGATTTTCACTTCGTAGCCAACCCCACCACATTCCAAAATTATAGAAGTAGGGTTTTTTTCAATCAATCGACCGTTGAGCTGCGCTATCATTTATTATTTGTTTTGCGCATCAACAACCGCCACTTTTACCATGTTAATTATTTCCCGAACGGAAGACCCTAATTGAAGTACGTGAGCTGATTTCTTTAAACCCACCAAAACTGGTCCAATAGCGTCTCCATCGGTAACTTCTTGCAATAATTTATATGCAATATTTCCTGCCGACAAATTGGGGAAAATCAAAGTGTTTACCGTTTTATTTGTGAGCTGGGAGAAAGGGAATTTTTCCATTGTTAAGTCATTGTTCAAGGCGAAATTGGCTTGAACTTCTCCGTCCACAACCAAGGTTGGATGGTTTTCATGCAGAATCTTAACGGCTTTGGCCATTTTCTCAGAATCATGTCCTGGCGCGGAACCAAAATTGGAATAACTCAACAAGGCAATTCGTGGCGTCACTTTAAATTTACGCACCATTTTTGCAACATTGTTTGTGATCTCTGCGATCTGTTCTGCGGTTGGGTCAACGTTTACAGTTGTGTCAGCCAAGAACAAGGGACCTTTTTTGGTCACTAAAATGTACATCCCGGCAATAGTTGTAACGTCTTTTTGCAAACCAAGTGTTTGAATGAAAGGGCGAACAACATCTCTATAATTCCTCGTTAAACCAGAAATAACAGCATCTGCATCACCTTGATCCACCATCATGGCACCAAAGTGATTTCTGTCCCGCATCAATTGAATCGCCTCGTACTCTGTAACTCCTTTTCGTTTTCTTTTCTCGAAGAATGCCGACCCAAATTGAGCTCGTTTTTCCTCCATTTCTTCCGATTTTGGATCGACAATTTCTACCGTTCCAAAATCCAAAGAATATTCAGCTATCAATCTTTCTATGATTGATTTTTTTCCAAGTAAAACTGGAGAGGCGATGCCCTCTTCATAGGAAGTTTGAGCTGCTTTCAATGTTTTGATATTGTCGGCCTCTGCAAAAACCACTCGCTTCGGGTTGCTTTGTGCTTTTTCAGTTATATTTCGAATAATCTTGTTATCCAAACCCAATCGGTTTTTGAGAATTCTTTCGTACTCGTCCCAATCCGTAATGGGTTCTTTGGCTACACCTGACGCTATCGCCGCTTTGGCAACTGCTGGTGCAATGAAATATATCAATCTCGGATCAAGAGGCTTAGGAATGATTTGGTCTCTACCAAATAAAATATTCTTTTCACCATACGCTTCAATCACCTCTTCAGGAATAGTTTCTTTGGCCAAAGAAGCCAATGCTTTTACAGCCGCCAGTTTCATTTCTTCATTGATACATGTGGCACGAACATCCAAAGCTCCGCGGAAAATATATGGAAAACCCAAAACATTGTTCACCTGATTAGGATGATCCGATCGGCCCGTTGCCATAATGATATCTTTTCGAGTTGACGTTGCTTCTTTATAGGAAATTTCCGGTTCTGGATTCGCCAAGGCAAAAACAATTGGGTCTTTGGACATGGCTTTAATCATGTCTTTGGATACAATTCCACCTTTTGATAAACCAACAAAAACATCAGCTCGTTTAAATGATTCTGGAAAAGGAATATCTTTTTTGTGCTGCGCGTACGGCAATTTACTTGCATCCAAATCTGCTCGTCCTGACCAAATTAAGCCCTGTGAATCGTACATGTGGATGTTTTCTGTTTTTGCCCCTAAAGCAATGTATAATTTTGCACAAGACATAGCTGCTGCTCCTGCGCCAGAAAAAACAATTTTAACTCTTTCGATTTTCTTTTTTGCTAGTTCCAAAGCGTTCAACAGTGCGGCGGAAGAAATAATGGCTGTTCCATGCTGATCATCATGCATTATAGGAATATCCAATTCAGCTTTCAAACGCTCTTCAATTTCAAAAGCCTCAGGTGCTTTGATATCTTCCAAATTGACGCCACCAAAGGTGGGTGCAATGGCTTTTACCGTTTGAATGAACAATTCTGGATCTAAAGCATCCACTTCAATGTCAAACACATCAATATCAGCAAAAATTTTAAAAAGTAAGCCTTTCCCTTCCATTACAGGTTTAGACGCTTCTGGGCCAATATTTCCGAGTCCGAGAACAGCTGTTCCGTTGGAAATTACCGCCACCAAATTTCCTTTTGAGGTGTATTTGTAAACGTCATCTTTATTTTCAGCTATTTTCAAGCATGGCTCAGCCACCCCTGGCGAATACGCTAAAGATAAGTCTCTTTGGGAAGAATAAGGTTTTGTAGGAACGACCTCAATTTTACCTGGCTTGCCAGAAGAGTGATAATCGAGAGCGTCTTGTTTTTTTATTTTGGGCATGTCCGTTTTTTGGAAGGCCTAAAGATAAGAAAATCTTGTCATGAATAGGAAACAAAAAAGGGAGCAGTTTCCTGCTCCCTTTTTAATATATATTGTAATCTTCTTATTGAACAACGATTCTTTTTGTTGAGCTAACACCATTGTGAGACACAGTGATGAAGTAAACTCCTGAAGCCAATCCAGAAACTGGAAGACTTACTTTTTGAGCACCTGAAGCGTTTGTCATTTCCAATGTAGAAATTGTAACACCTGCCATATCAGTAGCTGTAACTGAATAGTCACCACCATTTGCATCAAAACTTATGTTAACTAAGTCTGTTGCAGGATTCGGGTAAACTTTCATGTCAATAGCTTCAACAAGTTCACTAAGTCCAACCAATTGTGATACACTTGATTGAATTGCATTTATAATTTCACCTGTATTGTTATCAATTAACAATACAACTATATGCATTTTCGCAATATCACTAGTTGCTGGTACAGTGTATGTCCAAGTCGCTGAACCTAATGTTCCATCAACAATAGTTGCAGGAACTGAACCAGCTTGACCATCGTATCCTCCTAATAACGCTCGGCCAACGTGATCGTATACCATATCTGCAGCTGGAACTGGGTCAGAAAGCAATTCATAACCACCCATAACACCTTGTCCACCACCAGAATAATAGTTTGCTTGATTATAAGCGCTAGTAGTACCTGTTACACCATCTTCAGAAACAACAGCAGCTAATCGATAATTGCCACCTGTCATCGGAGTGTAGAAATGAGCTCCAGCAAAAACTTGAATTGAATTACCTATTACATTTCCACCAACTGAAACGCTAGCAGGAACAGCTATTGTTACACGGTCATTGTAATATTGATTAAACAAGTTAGTTGAAACACTCACGCCCAACAATGCACGATCAACGTTTGCTCCAGGGAATCCAGAAAAGTTTGCTCCGCCATCATACGCTGTAACTGTCATTGGGTCACCGTTGTGAACAGCGATACCGATGAAGTCTGTTGGATGCGCTGTAGTCAAAGCCTCCATTGCAACCGCACCACGTGGACACCATCCACACCATGTACCTGTTCCTTCTTCAATAACAACCGCTTTTGGTGCAACTGTACTTACGGTATTGTGCACTGTCGCTCCCGTGTTGTTTGTGGGATTTGCATCAGCAACTGAATTTACTTGTGTAACTGTAACATTCAAATTCTTCTCAACTGCAGTAGCATAATTTAAAGCAGTTGGGTGAGCGACTGTCAAAACCGCTCCTGGAGCGATAGACGCAGATATTGTTTGGGCATGACTTGTACCGTCATTCCAATCAATTGTCAGAGAAGTAATTGCATTCCCTCCAACATTTTGAACATCTACTGACAACACAGAATTTGTATTTATCAACGCAAATCGCGCAACAGACGCACTTAAAAGCTTCGCATCGTTCAGCAGTGGTTGTTGCACAACTACATCATCAATAGCAAGACCAGTCGCCCAAGCACCTGCATCATCGTATTTAAAACGAACTTGAACAGCCGAAGCGTTATCCGTTGCTGCTCCTAACGAAACAAGGTTATCTTGCCAGTTGATATTTGCAGCAGTTGGAGCATACGTATAAACGTTTGTCCAAGTAGATCCGCCATTCGTTGTAACTTCAACTAGGTGAGGATTACCGCCATAACTTAAATCATCAACAAAACTATATTGAAGTGCAACTCCAGACAAGCCTGTAAAATTCATTACTGGAGATACTAAATATGCTGCACTCAAATTACAGTTACAAATATCATCGTTTACCTGAGCAAAGTTTGTGTGGGCTGGAACTGGCCAAAATCCACCTGCATTCGAAAGAGCTGCATTTCCTGTTACCCAACTACCAGCACCTGGAGTTGTAGAAACCGAAGTCCATCCTGATGGCAGTGCACCACCAAGGCCTTCAAAGTCTTCTGTAAGCACTTGTGAAAACGCACCAGTAGCTAGCAAAAGACTTCCGCAAAGTAATATTTTTTTCATAATTGTGTTTTTTAAATTTATTTTTGTTTCAGACTTGTAAATATAGGACTTTCAGTCTGAATTTTCAGGTTCTTGTCCTAATCAGGTGTGATTTTATCTTTTATTATTGTAATCCTATTTTCATTAAATGACTGTTAAACCGAAACTTATTGTCTTTTCAGGTGCCGGTATGAGTGCTGAAAGCGGCATTAACACTTTCCGAGATTCCAACGGTTTGTGGGAAAACCATAATGTAGAGGATGTTGCCACTCCTGAGGCTTGGAGGCGCGACCCTGAACACGTGCAAGACTTTTATAACTTGAGAAGGAGGCAGATTATTGAAACTTCTCCCAATTCGGCTCATTATATCGTTGCTGAACTTGAAAAACTCTATGACGTTCACGTTGTTACGCAAAATATTGATGATCTTCACGAAAGGGCCGGCTCAAAAAAAGTATTGCACCTGCACGGGAACATACGATTAGCCAAAAGTTCGGGTCCGAATACCGAAAAAAAATATTATCCGATTGAGGGACATGAATTGAAATTAACGGACTTGTGCGACGACGACTATCCCCTGAGACCCCATGTGGTTTGGTTTGGTGAAGAAGTACCTATGTTGGAAAGTGCCGCGGAATTAATTATGGATGCGGATGTGTTAATCGTTATTGGAACGTCCTTAAATGTTTATCCTGCTGCTGGACTCGTTCATGTTGCCCCGAGAAATGCTAGAAAAATAATAATCGATCCGAAAGCGAATGAATTGCAAGTGCCAGCAGACTTTGAAGTCATCAATCTTGGAGCGGGAGAAGGATTGGCTCTATGGAAACAGAAAATGGAGACCTGAGCCTCCATTTTTTCAATATTTTATTCTTGAAATCCTATTTTTTCTTTCCTTTCAATGCGTCTTTGACATAATTTTCAATAGCCGCAGTCATGGAAGGTGAATTTGGCATCGGTGCACAAACATCAACTCGCAGATTGTTTTTGATAACCGCATTTGCCGTTGTTGGACCAAATGCTGCAATTAAGGTATTGTTTTGTTTGAAGTCAGGGAAGTTTTTGAGCAATGACTCGATACCTCCTGGACTAAAGAAAACCAACATGTCATAATACACATCTTCCAAATCAGATAAATCGGACGCAACGGTGCGATATAGAACAGCCTTTGTGAAATTCACACTGTGCTCCTCTAAAGTCGCTGGAATTTTATCTCTTAAGATGTCTGTGCAAGGTAAAAGAAACTTTTCACCTTTGTGTTTCTTCATAACATCCATTAATTCCTCAATGGTTTGTTTGCCAAAAAATATTTTACGTTTGCGGTAAGTAACATACTTTTGCAGGTAAAAAGCAACCGCCTCAGAAATACAAAAATATTTCATGGAATCAGGCACATCAAAACGAACCTCTTTGGCAATTCTAAAGAAATGGTCAACCGCAGTTTTTGACGTCAAAATAACCGCAGTATGTTCAGAAACATTTACCTTTTGGGATCTGAATTCCGCAGCATCAATTCCTTCAATTTGAATAAAGGATCTGAAATCTATTTTAAGTTTGTATTTCTCTGCCAAATCATAGTAAGGGGACTTCTCTCCTTCAGGCTTCGGTTGAGATACAAGAATTGTTTTAATAGTCAAAGTTTCACTCATTAGTTGAACATCTTAATAACATCCATTTCTAGCAAAAACCACCCCAAAACACTCAAGGGTAGTATTTCCAGCGTGCAAAGATACAACAAAATATAATACCACTCTATTCCATTACGTAACAAATAAATAGATGATCTTACAAATCTTTTGATGCTCAACAAAACGAAAAAAAGTAAAAAGGCCAATTTCAAATAACCCGAAAATGCCGGATTTAACACCCAAACCAAATTGAGCAGAAAAAAAATGATTCCCACGAATTGAGGCAATACCCATGTCGATTGCATAGGTGTTTGATAGACAGTTCTTGCGCCCGTCAAAAAAGCAATTAGTGCCATCGATAAAAATGCCAATAAAAAGAATCCAAAGGATATGCCTAAAGTTATTAAAACAGCAAAAAAGCTCTCCCCTTGTTCTTCGCTTAAAAAGAGATATAAGCTGTGCGCCAAAGTGATAACAAAATTCAAGGCTAAAAACCATGCTGGTGAACCCAACAATGGCCAACTTTCTTTGATTCGAGCATCAGCCTTTCTTGATATGAAAAACAACTTAAATACAACGCTATAACTCTGGGTATTTGTCGCTTTAGCTAAAACGATTAAAATTAAAGAAATAAGTAAGAAAAAAAGTTGAAAGTTGCCGAAAGTTCCAACACGTTCCACAAGCTCCATGGATTCCCATTCAGTACCTGACAAACCGAAGATATTGCCGCTCGTTGCTGTGAACATTCTTTAGAAACTTATGTTGTTATTCAGATAGATTAATAAACGACTTAGCTAGGACTAAATTATTTCTAACTTTGCCGAAATTACAAAGATATAATTGAATGGCAACTGATCAATACACACATCCAGATTATTACGCGATGGATGACTTTTTAACGGATGAGCAAAAACTCGTGCGTGACTCAGCTAGAGCTTGGGTGAAAAAAGAAGTTTCTCCGATTATCGAAGAAAATTATGAAAACTGTACTTTTCCAAAACACCTTTTGAAAGGTTTGGGAGAAATTGGCGCATTCGGACCGTATATTCCAGAAGAATATGGTGGACCTGGTTTAGACCAAATTTCTTACGGTTTGATCATGCAAGAACTGGAAAGATGCGATTCTGGTTTGCGTTCAACTGCTTCGGTTCAGAGTTCGCTGGTCATGTATCCGATTTGGAAATACGGAAACGAAGAACAAAGACAAAAATATTTACCCAAATTGGCCACAGGAGAAATGATGGGTTGTTTCGGATTGACAGAACCTGATCATGGTTCGAACCCGGGCGGAATGACAACCAACTTTAAAGATGATGGTGACCACGTTATATTGAATGGTGCCAAAATGTGGATTTCCAATGCGCCATTTGCAGATATCGCTGTGGTTTGGGCCAAAAGTGAAGAAGGAAGAATTCATGGTTTAGTTGTGGAACGAGGTATGGAGGGTTTTTCGACACCTGAAATGCATGGTAAACATTCACTTCGCGCTTCGGCAACAGGTGAATTGATTTTCGTGAATGTTCGTGTACCTAAAGCTAATATTTTACCGAACAAATCTGGTTTGGGTGCACCGCTTGGTTGTTTGGATTCAGCTCGATTTGGAATTGCATGGGGTGCTTTAGGTGCTGCTATGGATTGCTACGATTTGGCACTTCGCTATTCAAAAGAAAGAACACAATTTGGCGTTCCAATTGGTTCATTTCAGTTGATTCAAAAGAAATTGGCGGAAATGATTACGGAAATTACAAAAGCACAATTGTTGACTTTGCGTTTGGGTCAATTGAGAAATGAAGGTCGCGCAACCTCTGCTCAAATTTCAATGGCGAAAAGAAATAATGTTCAAATCGCTTTGGAAATTGCTCGAGAAGCGAGACAAATTCACGGTGCTATGGGAATTACCAACGAATATTCAATCATGCGCCACATGGCCAACTTGGAATCGGTGATCACCTATGAAGGAACACATGATATTCACTTGTTGATTACAGGAATGGACATTACGGGTATACCTGCTTTCACAAGAGAATTACCGAATTTGTAAAAGATGAATAGAGAAAGGATGAAAAAATTTTCATCCTTTCGACCTTTCTTCTAACCTTTCAAATAGTCTCTCGAATATCCTTGATATTCAGTTGCAAGGTGGTTCTGTCCTTCCATGTATTTCCCTCCAAAGTATAGATAATGTCTACAGGCAAACCACTGCCTAGTAAATCTATTTTATCTGCCAAATTAAAGCCTATCGCTTCCAATTGTAAATCGGAATGGGGTTGAACCAAGGTTAATTTCAGATGTTGCTCTTTTAAAACTCGTGTTGCTACTGCATAAACATTGGTGCTCAAAAAAACCGGTTTCATGTTGCCAGGACCATGGGGTTCAAGTTGATCTAAAACCCGTTTTAGTCGTGGAATAGATTGCAAAGATTCGCCGTCGGTGAAAATGTCAGTGAAATTAATTTCCAAATCCACTGATTCTGTGGGTGCTAAATCTTCAGGGCGCAATTCTTTGGCTACCAAACCTTCAAAGCGACTCTTGAATTCTTCAACCTTTGTTTTTTCAATCGTCAAACCCGCTGCATGCATGTGACCTCCAAATTTTACAAGTAAATCAGCACATTTTGTGAGCGACTCATGAATGTCAAAATCATTAACCGTTCGAGCAGAACCTGTCAAAAGACCGTCGTCGCCTTCGGCAAGAACTATCGTTGGTTTAAAATGTTTCTCGATTAAACGTGAAGCAACAATTCCAACAACTCCTTTGCTCCAACCTTCTTTGTGCACGACAGTTGAACGTTGATTTTTAAAATCTCTATTCAATTCAAGTAATTCTAAAGCTTCTCTTGTAATCACCTCATCCAATGCTCGTCGTTCAACATTGTGATTATTGATGCTTTCGGCAAAGTGATCGATTTCATCTTGGTCGTCAGAAATCATCAGTGTTACGGCATCGCTGCCCACGTTGATTCTCCCTGCTGCATTGATTCTGGGTGCAATGGTGAAAACGACATCTGTCAAAGTCAAAGGTTTTGTTTTTCCAGCAATTTCCAGGAGTTTATCGAAACTTTTCCTTGTATTTTGATTGAACCTTTTTAGTCCTTCAGCAGCTAAAATTCGATTTTCATCCACCACCGTAACTAAATCAGCACCAATTGCTACAGCCACAAAATCGAGTAAAGATAGAACCTCCTCTTTATCCCAATTTTTATGAATTTGTAAGGCCTGAATCAATTTAAATCCAACACCACAACCGCATAAATCTTTGAACGGATATTCACATCCTTTTTGTTTTGGATTCAAAATAATGGCATTTGGTAATTCATCTCCAGGTTCGTGGTGATCGCAAACGATGACGTCAATTCCTTTTGACACAGCCCAGTTCAATTCCTTCACATTTTTGATGCCGCAATCCAAAGTAATGATCAAATCTACTTTGTTTTTGACGGCTTCCTCCATTCCTTTTTGCGAAACGCCATACCCTTCTTCATAGCGATCTGGAATGTAAAACGTTAAATTTTCAAGTCTATTTTTGAAATAGGTGTACATCATGGCAACTGAACTCGTTCCGTCCACGTCATAATCTCCGTAGAGCATTACCTTCTCTTGTTTATCAAGGGCTTGCTCCAATCTTGAAACAGCTAAACCAACTCCTCTCATTCGAGAGGGATCATGCAACATTTCAATTTTTGGGCGAAAAAAACTCTCTGCTTCTGCGAAGCTTGAAATTTTTCTTTGTAACAAAATTTCAGCCACCGCCGTATTAACCTTCAGGGCGTTGCTTAACGTTTTAATCTCTTCTTCAGGAATGGGGTCTGAAACCAACCAGCGCTTTTGCATAAATACTAATTTACCTTTAAGATATGAAAAAAATTGGTCTTGTTTGTTTGTTTATTTTGCCTTTTTTAGGTCAAGCACAAATATCCTACGAATTTTCCACTCCTTTACCTCCAGGTAGTGAATCTTTAACTGCACCGTATGCCCAACACTATGGCAAGTATAAATCTGATCGAAGCGATATATACTTCGAATTGTCTCCAATGGGCATCTACACAATCAGCACTGTTGTCGGATCTGTTTCAAAAGATTCAGTGAACGACGGTGGAAAATACATTGTTCGCAACAATCATATCTTCGGTATTCACGAAACGGATTCCATTCCAGTTGCTTTGCAAGGTCATAGATACTACTTTGGTATTCGTCACCGTGAAGAAGTCGTTGGACCAAATTCAAAGAACGTTTTGAGCCGCGTTTCGAATCAATCCTATTTGTTGAATTTCTACGAAGATGGTGGATATGTTCCTTGTTTGTTTTCTATAGTAGAAGGTACCTTGGGAATTCAGTATTTCGATTACGATTCAGACACAGAAATGTTCGCCAAAGTGCCCAAAACGATTAAAAAAGAAGAAGAGTTTTTGACCGTTTTTTCACTTAGCCCACAGAGAGAAGATTTTGCCGACATCAACTTCATGGAGATGTTCAATTCCGAAAGACAATATAAAAAGACGCTTTAGATTTTCGTCAGAAAAATAAATTTGGCCCTCAGACTTACATGGTTTGGGGGCTTTTTTTATCTTAAACCTTCACCAAAACAACCTTCGTATCCCCTTCTGATTCAATATCGGTTACAAGCGCATTTTCACCGATGACCTCGAACGAAATGCTGTCTGCCAAAACTTCATTGCAAATGAACTCACGGTTTGCCTCTACGGCGCCCTTCAAGGCATCCGTTGTTTCTAAAACTATCGAAATACGGTCCGTGACATCAAATCCGGTTTCTTTTCGGAAATTTTGAACGCGGTTGATGAGCTCTCGGGCCAATCCTTCTTTGCGCAATTCGTCGGTGATAGTGACATCCATGGCAACGGTGTATGAACCTTCACTAGCAACCAATAAACCTGGAATTTCTTGCGCTGTAATTTCGAAATCTTCTGACGTTAATACTACATTTTCACCATTGATTTCACTTGACCAAGTTCCTGTTTTTTCAATTGCTTTGATATCGTCTTGACCAAATCCAGCTACTAAAGCGGCGATGGCTTTCATGTGTTTGCCGTATTTCGGACCGATGGTTTTGAAATTCGGTTTAATCCCTTTTACCAATACATTACTTCCCTCCTCTAAAATTTCCAGCTCTTTCACGTTGACTTCGGAAAGTATCAGGTTTTGAACGTGCTCGACATTGCGCACAAAGTTTGCATCCATTGCTGGAACCATGATTTTTTGCAATGGTTGACGCACGCGGATTTTTTCTTTTTTACGCAAACCAAGCACTAAGGATGATACCTTTTGGGCGATTTCCATTTGGTTTTCCAAGTCTTTGTCGTTATACGAAATATTCACTTTCGGGAAGTCCGCCAAGTGAACGGATTCTTTGCTTTGTCCTTTCACGCTTTGTAAATCCATGTACAATCTATCCATGTAAAATGGCGCAATTGGTGCGCTCATGATGGCAATGGCTTCCAAACAAGTGTACAAGGTTTGGTAAGCTGATAATTTATCATTTTGATCGTCGGCTCCTTGTTTCCAGAAACGGCGTCGCGATAATCGCACGAACCAATTTGACAAGTGATCAACTGTAAATTCTTGAATGGCTCTTCCCGCTCGAGTTGGCTCATACTCTGAAAAAGCCGTATCTACTTCTTGAATCAAGGTATTCAATTGTGACAAAATCCAACGATCGATTTCAGGCCGTTTGGCATAATCGATATCAACTTGTGAATAATCAAATTCGTCGATATTGGCGTATAGCGCGAAGAAAGAATAGGTATTGTACAAGGTTCCGAAGAATTTGCGTTGCACTTCTGTAATTCCGTCTTCGTCAAATTTCAAATTGTCCCAAGGCTGTGCATTCGTGATCATATACCAGCGCGTAGCATCTGGTCCATATTGCGGCAAGGTGATGAATGGATCGACAGCATTGCCCAATCGTTTGGACATTTTTTGACCGTTTTTATCCAAAACCAAACCGTTGGAAATCACATTTTTATACGCGACAGAATCGAAAACCATCGTGGCAATCGCATGCAAAGTATAAAACCAACCGCGTGTTTGATCAACACCTTCAGCAATAAAATCAGCCGGAAAAGCTTTGTTGTTGTCAATCGCTTCTTTGTTTTCAAAAGGATAATGCACCTGCGCATAGGGCATGGAACCTGAATCGAACCAAACGTCAATCAAATCTGCTTCACGATTCATCGCTTTGCCCGAATCGGAAACCAAAACAATTTGATCGACATAATTTTTATGCAAATCAATTTGCGCGTAGTTTTCTTTGGACATGTCGCCCACCGTGAAATCGGCCAAAGGATTGGTCGTCATGATTCCAGCGGCAACCGATTTTTCGCATTCTGCTTTCAATTCTTCCACTGAAGAAATACAAATTCTTTCGGAACCATCGGCTGTGGACCAAATTGGGATGGGAATTCCCCAATAGCGAGAACGAGATAGATTCCAATCGTTCAAGTTTTCAAGCCATTTTCCAAAACGACCCGTTCCGGTAGATTCTGGTTTCCATTGGATGGTATTGTTCAATTCCATCATACGTTCTTTCGCCGAAGTAGCGCGAATGAACCAAGAATCCAAAGGATAATATAAAATGGGTTTGTCTGTTCGCCAGCAATGCGGGTAACTGTGGACATATTTCTCCACTTTGAAAGCACGATTTTTCGTTTTCAAATCAATGGAAATCAAGACATCAACTGATTTGTCGGGCGCTTGACCGTCTTCGTAATATTCGTTTTTGACATAGAGACCCGCCAATTCCTTCATTTCTGGTCGGAATTTTCCTTGTAAATCGACCAAAGGAACCAGGGTTCCTTTTCCATCATCGACCAACATTCCAGGAACACCAGCTTCCGCCGCAACTCGCGCATCGTCCGCTCCAAAGGTTGGTGCTGTGTGCACGATACCTGTTCCATCTTCTGTTGTCACGAAATCTCCTCCGATAACCACAAATGCTTTCTCTGGATTTTCGGCAGGCAAAGTGTAAGGCAATAATTGTTCGTATTTCAAACCGATTAAGTCTTGACCTTTGCAAGCATCTGTGACGAAAAACGGAATTTCTTTGTCACCTTCCTGATACGACTTCAAATCCTCTTCACTTTCTACTTTTTTGTAGCCTTTTCCGAACTGGTATCCGACTAATTTTTCCGCCAAGACGACATTGATTTTTTGGAAGGTGTATTGGTTGTAGGTTTGAACGAGTACATAGTCGATTTTTGGTCCTACAGTTAAGGCTGTGTTTGAAGGAAGTGTCCAAGGAGTTGTCGTCCATGCAAGAAGAAAGATGTCTTCCTTCCCCCTTTGGAGGGGGATTGAGGGGGAGGATTCCTGTTCCAATAAAACTTTAAACATCGCCACACAAGACGTATCCGTCACATCGCGGTAACTTCCTGGTTGATTCACTTCGTGGGAAGAAAGTCCTGTTCCAGCTTTTGGGGAATAGGGTTGAATCGTATATCCTTTGTAGATTAAATTTTTCTTATACAATTGACCAAGCAGCCACCAAACCGACTCCATGTATTTGGGTTCGTAGGTGATGTAAGGATCGCTCATGTCGACCCAATAGCCCATTTTTTCCGTCAGATCGTTCCATACATCGGTGTATTGCATGACCGTTTCGCGACAAGCTTTGTTGTAATCTTCAACGGAGATTTTTTTTCCAATATCTTCTTTTGTAATGCCTAAAGCTTTTTCGACGCTAAGCTCAACTGGTAAGCCGTGTGTATCCCAACCGGCTTTGCGCTGTACTTGGAAACCTTTCAGGGTTTTGTAACGGCAGAAAATATCTTTAATCGCTCGCGCCATGACGTGGTGAATCCCTGGCATACCGTTGGCAGATGGTGGTCCTTCGTAAAAAACAAAAGAAGGATCACCTTCGTGCTCGGAAATGGATTTCTCAAAAATTTGATTTTTCTTCCAATTTTCCAACACTTCGTTGGCCACGTTTGGTAAATCTAAACCTTTATAAACGGGATATTTATTCATCATTTTCTTGCGATTTCAGGGGGCAAAGGTAGGAAATTTAGGTGGAAAAAATAGCCACGAATTTCGGGAATTATTGGTGATGGTTTTATTAGGTGAGAAATGCCACGAAAAGCACGAATGGACGCGAATATATGTGATATTTGTGTAAAGTAAAGTCTCCAAATCCTCCTTAGTTCTCCCTTATTCGTGAAAATTCGTGGCATTCTTGGCATTCTTGGCAAAAAAATCGTAGATCAACTTCTACCCGTCCACTTTAGAATTAGGGTGCTTTTCTTCATTTTTTCCTATTAAATCCCCATATTTGAACCTTAAAAACCAATAATCTATGAAACTTTTACACGTACTTGCCTTTTTGTTTTTAGGATCTAATCTCTTTGCGAGCAGTCCTCCTGATGAGGGAATGTGGTTGCCAATGCTTATCAAAGATTACAACTACGCAGAGATGGAACGTCTTGGTTGTAAATTGACTCCAGAGCAAATTTATAGTGTGAACAACTCTAGTTTGAAGGATGCCATTGTACAATTAGGAGGATTCTGCACGGCCGAAGTTATTTCCAACGAAGGATTGCTATTCACGAATCATCATTGCGCATATGATGCCATTGCATCTCAAAGTACGGAAGAACATAATTACTTGAAAACTGGATTTTGGGCGAAAAATAAAGGTGAAGAACTACATATCCCTGAATTGAGTGTCACTTTCCTGATTCGCATGGAAGACGTGACGGACCGAATTCTCAAAATAAAAAAAGGAAAAGATGGCCTTGATGACGACATGGCTATTCAAGAAGAAATCACCAAAATAGAAGCTGAAAATAGCGAAAATGATCGTTATTCAGTTGAAGTAAAAGAGATGTTTGATGGAAACGGATATTACGTTTTTGTCTATGAAGTTTACAATGATATTCGTCTAGTCGGAGCACCTCCTTCTTCCATTGGTAAGTTCGGTGGTGACACAGATAACTGGATGTGGCCTCGTCACACAGGAGACTTTTCTATGCTTCGCATTTACGCGGGAAAAGACAATAGTCCTGCGGAATATTCTAGCAGTAACGTGCCGATGAACCCACGTCATTCGCTCCCAATTTCGATGAAAGGAATTGATGAAGGTGATTTCACAATGGTCATGGGTTATCCAGGAAGTACGTCTCGCTATTTGACTTCGTATGAAGTAAAGAATCTGCAAGAAAAAGAAGCACCAGCCCTTATAGAATTAATGGGAGAACGCTTGCGTATTATGCGCTCAGTGATGGACAAATCAGAGACTTTAGAAATTGAAAATGCCTCGAATTATGCGTCATTGTCGAATAGCTACAAATACTACAAAGGTCAACTGCTTGGCTTAGACAAATTTAAACTCGTTGAGCAGAAAAAAATGTACGAAACTTCGCTGACACAATGGATCAAAGCGGATAAGGCGAGAAGCGAGAAATACAGCAATTTGTTAAGTGGATTTGAAGCGATTTATGCTGCAGACAAGGCTTTAGACAAAGATGTGAGCATAGTCAACATAGCAGGATTTGGACCCGAATTTATTTCTTTGGGAATCTCCATTTTTAGAATGCAACGCCTTATCGGTAGTAGTGATGAAACTGCCCTTCAAGCTATGAAGGATATCGTTGCGGATTTAGGACAGGAATACATGGGTTCAAACAAACCTGCGATGGACCGCGAGATCGTTAAATTTGCCTTAGATCAATTGAAAAATGAGTTATCGGCAGATCGACGCGCAGATTTCTTCAATAACAAAATCTATACGAAAAAGGCAAAAGGATCAAACGAGCGCTTTGCTGCCATGATCATGGACAACTCAATGCTCGGAAATGCGAAATTACTCGAAAAGTTCTTGAAGAAACCAACACAAAAAGCCCTCGACCAAGACCCAGGAATGATTTACATTAACGGTTTAATTGATTTGTTTCGAAGTAAGCTGCAGGCAGCACAAATTGAGCGTGATAGTAAATTGATAGAACTTCGAGAATTGTACATGCAAGCGATTCGCGAAAAAGAATCATCCAAAACATTTTATCCTGACGCCAATTTCTCCATGCGTTTGACTTATGGTACAGTGAAAAGTTACGATAGCTGGGAAGGAAAACGTTACGAAACCTTCACATCAGCAAATCAAATTTTGGACAAATACAAAGCAGGTGATTCAGAATTTGATGTTCCAGAAAAACTGCGAACACTAATCTCAACCAAAGATTTCGGTGACTATGCACGCAAAGACGGTACCATGCCAGTTTGCTTCTTGCACAATACTGACATTACGGGAGGAAACTCTGGTAGCCCCGTTATCAATGCCAATGGCGAACTGATTGGGATTGCCTTCGACGGAAATTGGGAATCGATGACGAGTGATCTGTTTTGGCAAGACGATTACGTCCGAACCATAAGTGTAGATATACGCTATGTATTGTTCATCATAGACAAATTCGCTGGAGCGAGCCATTTGTTAGACGAGATGAAATTGGTGAAATAGATAGTAGTTTTGATTTTTGTAAAAATGCACGAAACTTTAACTATTTCTAATTCGTGTTATTCGTGGCAAAAAAATCTATAGCTAAGCTTTTAAGCCCTTCAATCTCGCTTCGAGGGCGATGAAGATGGCGGCCATTCCCCAGATGGGAATACAAGCTTTATCCGTATCTAAATAGTTGTTTAGGAAACCATGGATGAAATAAGAAGCCAAAGCTAAAATCATGAAAAAGAGCAGTTGCTTGATTTCGTTGTCTTCAGACGGCCAATCCAAATAAAGGGTGATTCCCTTGTAAAAAAGAAAACCAATCAGCACCAAAAAGGTAATCAATCCTGGCAAACCGGTTTCAGACAATGGACCGAGGTATTCGCTGTGGGCATTTCCCATGTTTCCAAAATTGGTGGAAATAATGGTCAAATTTTCTGGGTCCTGAAAACGTGCGTATTCAAAAGCATATGTTCCCGGCCCAAAACCAAAAACAGGACGTTCTTGGAACATTTCAATGGCACACGACCAGCGATTCAAACGTTCCAAATTCGAAGCATCCGTTGTTACATTGGTAGCACTTTGCAATCTTTCTCCGAAATCTTCGGTGGTGTGGTCTTGCTTGTTTCGGGCCAATTCCATTTGTATGCTGTCCCAAGAAAAGAACAAAACCAATCCAGCAAATAGAGTCACCCCAAGCAAATAGGAAAACTTGATGCGTAATTTTATAACAACACCTATTCCAAGTGCTGCTACCACACTTAACCAAGCGGCTCGTGTATACGAATAATACAATCCAATAAGAAGAATTCCGATGATTGAAATCAACGCAATTTGAGTGAGCAAAGTGTATTTTCTACTTTGATAAAGTCCGAATGCCAGCAAAACAGTCAAACCCACTATGGCGCCGTAAATCGTATGATCTTTGAAAAAAGGAAACATCACCCAATGACTTTCTTTTTCTCCAAAACCGTACATGGCGTGATTGACAACAGTAAATAAAACAACGCAAGCCATCCCAATGACAAAAAGCCATAGGAAAATTTGGATGTTTTTTTTCTTGCTTAAAATAATTGGTCCGAGCAACAATATGGGAACAAAGAACCAAAGTTTAGCAACTATGAATTTGACTGATGTAATTGGATTTGAAGAGCTTATCGTGCTCATTATTAACCAAATAACATAAATTCCAGCAGCAACAACAATGGGATGTCGCCATACATGTTTGGGAATAAATGGCTTTTGAATTTCTTGCAGGAAGATGAGCAACATCATGCCAAAGAGCAAAGGTTCCGTTGGAATGAAAAGTCCAAAACTGTTGGTGTATTCTTCAATATTGATACTGAAAGGGGTAAGAAATGCCAAAGCCAAAAAACTCTGTTCAGCATAATACACCGCGAAATAAACGAAAAGCAAACCAATGGAAACCAAACTGAAATACGCCTGGTCTTGCCAAATAAAATACGCCGAAAAGAGAATATATAAAAGTCCGAAAAGACCCAATCCGATATTCGTCCGTAAAAATTGCATTAAGCTACTTTCTTCAATTCAAGGTAACGTTGACGAATCAACAAGGCAAAAACCATAAACAAAAAGGTACCGAAAGTCGTCATCAGGATAATCATTGATTTTTTGGGACGATCTTTTTTATCCGCAATAACAGCAGATTCAACGATAAATTTGTGGTTGAACAAGGTATTCGCATCCGATTCGGCTTGTTCATACGAATCTTCAAATTTTGCCAATTTCACTATCATTTCATCGCGAAGCATTTGTAAACCGTCGAATTTTGCTCCGTATTTCAGATTGACGTCAATCTGATTTTGGAAGAAAGCTTTATCGGATGCAGCCGAAGCGTCGTTGTAGGCTTGATACAAATTAGCTCTACTTTCCGTCGGCACAACTCCAGTTATCGATAATGAATCCATTTCAGCTTGAAGCTTTTTCATTTGATCTTCAAGCATTCCTCTTTTTCGTTTGTTGATTTCAAAGGCAGGAACGGTTCTTTCTTGCACCATTTCGTTTTTTACGGTGTCAATTAAATCAACAATCTTGTTGGCAATCGTTGCTGCTAGTTCTGGATTTTTGTCCAAAACATTGATTTCAATGGAGCCGTAACGCGTTCTATTGAACTGAATATGATTACCATATGCTTTGTTCAATTTGAAATTCTTGTTTACATCATTTCTATCAATGTTGTAGTTTTTAAACAAATCGAATCGATTAATTAATATATTCCGGATTTTTGAAGATTTAAGAATTTGAACCAATTGCTCGGCTTGTTCTTCTTCACCAAAATCCATGGAAGATGCTTTTGCATTTCGTTGTTCCGAGAAAGAAACAGTGCTGGTTGCAGCTGGAAAAACTACGGCCTGAGAAAGATATAAGGGCGTCAAGAAAAAGCTAACCACCAGAGAAACAATAGCAGCGGCGCTCGTTACCAACAGAATGATTTTACGGTTCTTCCAAATGAAAACCAGCAAATTCTGTCTTTCTTCTTCTAATTGTATTTCGTTTTGTTCCATGTTTTTTCTAATTCATTGCTAACTTTCGCTAGCCGCGGTGCGAAGATAAAGTTTAAAATTCAAAGCTTAGTTTCACGACTCTTTATTTTCAGCCTTTAAAGCCTTTTGCGTTATGAGCGTGTACATTTCTTTTACGTTCCAAAAACGAAGAAGAATCAAGATTATTATTCCCAAGCCCAATTCAATCAAAATGGGAAAGGAAAAGTAAGAATGTAAATACGCCAATCCGACCCAAAAAGCGACGAGAACTGCCACCAATTGTATTCCATAAGCTTGAAAAGCCTTGACACCAAATGTTTTCACAATCATGAAAGCTTGAATAAGTGCAATAAAAACTTGGGTTATAAAAGTCGCCCAAGCTGCTCCTTCTGCTCCAAATGTCGGAATCCAGTATAGATTTAAACTGAGATTCACGACAATTCCCAAAGCCGCCGTTCGGTTCAAATATTTCAATTCATCGGCAGCCGTTAGATAAGTTCCAAAAATGAGCGAAACTCCCATGGCAATGAAAGAAAGCATTAGCCATTGGAAAGAAGGAATGGTCGATTTGATATCGTTGTCGTATATCCAAGATAAGATAGTTTCGGCATTGAAATAGCAGAGAAATGAGATTAAAATTGCGCCACCTAACAATAATTTAGAAGATAAAATCAGCAATTTTTGATTCTCCAATTTGTCTCTCATTTGGTGAGAGAACAAAGGCAACAAAAGCCCAGCGAACAGCATTCCAAAGACAAAAAATGCATCCAACAAACGGAATCCTTGCGCGTAAATACCTACCTCATACGGTCCATTGTTGTGCAAACGTTCTACCATTATGGAGTCCATTCGTGTGTAGAACATCATCAGCAAGATGAACAAGGCGTAAGGCAGACTTTTTCGCACAATCGTCAATGCGAATGGAATGTCGAGTTTCACTTTTGAAATGCCTATTTTCTTCTTAAGAACAATGAATGCGGCAACTAAAACAATAGAATAACAGGCAGTTTGCATCCAAACAAACCATTCTATTTCAAAGTTATCCGTCGATAGAAATACCGCCCCGCAAATGAATATGAGCAAAAGTCGATCGAGAACGGAAAATACAGCATCCAAACGGAAATAAAGAAAACCGGCAAAATGACTTCGAATGTAGGCAATCAGCACTACAAAAAATTGATTGAAAACAAGTAAACCCAGAATCCCAAAATCAGTATTCTTATACCCCATTAGTAAAGCGATACTAAAACTGACAATTGCATATACAATGAACAAAACAACACGGAAACTCAGCATCTTCCCAACGTATTTGGAAACAATTAAGGGATATTGAGCTACATTCTTTGTAGTGAAATTGTTGATGCCCAGATCTAAAATGATATTGAACAAAAAAGAAAGATTCAATAAAGTAAAATACAAACCGTACTCTTCCGCTCCTACTCTGTTTTGAACGCCTGTATCAATTCCAAAAATGGCAATCGGTTTAATCAAAAGATTTAAAACCAATAACAAAACGAGGTTGGAGAAAAATTTTTTCTGCATTCTAAATAACTAAACGTCGATTTGTTAATTTAATTGGGGAGAAAGAAAAAATTCTGATGCTTGTGGACGTTTTCATCAAAAGGAACCAGTTGTTTGCCCACCAATACTTTTATTTGATAACCCAATTCCAACATCCATTCGAAGCAATTTTTGCGGTTTTCATTATCCCACAACTCCGTATAAATAATCGGTTGATTTTTTCGAATGAGTTGCTCCGCGCCTTTCAATGCTTGAAATTCATAATTTTCAACGTCCATTTTTATCCCTTGAATCCTTTTATTTTCAAACAATTCGTCCAAGGTTTTTACTTCCACTTCGAATTCCTCACCTTCGTTCCAATCTGTAATTTCAGCCGTTTTCACATGACTCAATCCTTGCAGTTTTGCTTTCCCATCTGTCGGCATCACCATGTTCAATTTGCCAGATTCAGATCCAACTGCAACTGGGAAAACAGTCACATTTTTAAGTCCCTTTTTTTGAATGATTTTTCGCAAAACCGCCAAATTTTCTGGCATGGGTTCAACGGAGTAAATTTTGTTATCCGGGAATGATTCGCTCAAATGCGCGGTCATGATACCGATATTGGCCCCGACGTCTAAAATTCCGCCTTTCTCTTTTTTCATCATGGAGAGAAAATGGAAGAAATCACCTTCCTTTTTGTCCCAACGAAGTGTGAAAATCTTGAATTGGGAAAAAAGCATCAAATAGCGATGAAAGCCAAAGATGCGCTGCAGAAAATATTTGATTTTACTTTTCAATCTATGGAAAATGAAGCGACAAAGGTAGATAAAAAGAGTTGTTGTCCTCGATTTTTTTGCATACGAACAGATTTTAATAAACCCTTGCATTAATAAGAATTAACCTATCCCTGAAATCATGTATTTATTTTGACTATCCATATTCTTGGCGACTTAACAGACCGGATGGCCTTACTTTGCTCCTCGAACTATTAAAATCAAATGTATGACTATTAAAAAACAACTTTGTCTTATTCTGTTAACGATACCAATTAATGGACTACTGTTTTCCCAGCAAAATACAGTCGCTACTGGTGGTGAAGCTTCGGGAACAGGTGGAACGGTAAGTTTTACAATTGGTCAGATTGATTTTTCAGCCCAGTCTGGAGCAAACGGAACAGTGACCCAAGGTATTCAACAACCTTTAGAATTCTATAATGTAGGTTTGGAAGAAGCAGTCAATAACTTCTCTGTTCTATTTTTCCCCAACCCAACGGTTGCTGAATTGCAGGTCGAATTGAAAAATGTTTCTTTGGACCAGCTGACCTATGTTCTGACAGATTTGAATGGTAAAATCATCGAATTTCGTTCGATTGATACAGAAAATCTCACCATCAACATGACTGAACTCAGTCGAACCAACTACTTTTTGAATTTCGTCCGAAAAGGAAATGTGGAAGGTTCTTATCAAATCGTTAAAAATTAATACCCCAAAAATCAAACAATATGAAAACAAAATTACTTTTATTCGGAATGCTATTTATGGGAACGACATTGTTGGCCCAGGCACCTCAAAAAATGAGTTATCAGTCAGTAGTAAGAAATGCATCTGGCGCTTTGGTTGCTAATTCTCCAGTAGGAGTTCGCATGAGCATAATTCAAGGTTCTATCGCGGGAGCAAACGTGTATATTGAAACACAAAATATTTCAACAAACGCCAATGGATTGATGAGTTTATCCATTGGAACTGGGACAGTTGTTTCAGGATCAATGTCAGCAATAGATTGGAGTGCTGGTCCGTATTTCATTAAAACAGAAACTGACCCGACTGGTGGTACAACCTATACCATTTCTGGCACAACTGAAATGATGAGTGTTCCTTATGCACTTTACGCAGAAACAAGCGGTACGCCTGGCACTCCAGGACCTGTAGGGCCGCAAGGACCAACTGGTGCAACAGGACCGCAAGGACCAGCAGGAAATACAGGCGCAACGGGACCGCAAGGGCCTACAGGTAATACGGGACCGCAAGGACCAACAGGCAATACAGGAGCTACTGGACCGCAAGGGCCAACTGGTAATACGGGTGCAACTGGTGCACAAGGACCAGCAGGAGTAATTGGATCTGCAGTTGGTTTTCAGGCTAGCAAGATTTTGGGTACAACAAATTATACCTCTAGCATCGACAACACTATAATATTCAATACAGAATCTATTGACCAAGGCAATAATTATAATCCTGCAACTGGAATTTTCACAGTTCCAAGCAGTGGTTTATATCACATTGACGTGGCTTGTGCCTTTACTGTATCACCAAGTCCAACTTTATACTCGCAAATAAGAATAATAGGAGCATCTATTACATTAAGCTCTTCTCTCAATCAAATTGAACAAAATGGTTCTTGGCAAGGTCAAATTTCAACTACTTTGTATTTGACAGCTGGACAAACAATTAAAGCGACATTATATCATATTAATTCTGGATCTACCTATACTCACTTGAATACATTATCAGGCCAAAACCGATTTTCAATACATAAAGTGTTGTAAGCAAAACATAATAAATCATGAAAAATGCCTTGATGATTTGTCGAGGCATTTTTCGTTTTCAAAGAAAAATTTGCACACGAACTGTACAAAAATATAATTGAAGGCAATCTCATTTTTAACTATATTGGTTTTCACATTTTCACCCAATTTGAGAAGCTGATCAATGAAATGTTTTCGTTTAGGAATAATCTTTTTCTTTTTAATGACTTGTCAATCAATAATTTGGGGGCAAACAAACTCTATTTACTTCACTACCTACAATGCGGCAGACGGTTTGACGGACAATCGCGTGAGCTCAGTTTATCAAGACAATCGAGGATTTATTTGGGCAGGAACCTTGCATGGATTTAACCGTTTCGACGGGAAAAATTTCAAAAATTTCTATCCCAACCAACTTTTGAAAAAACAAGGTTCCGGTGAAAATACGAATGTTTATTTTGAAAATAAATCCAACTCTTTACTCTGTATTATCGGAAACTATAAGGCTTTCAGTTTTGACACGTATTCCCAAAAACTGAGTCCTATTTCCTCTTTAAAAAATCGAATCACCATTCATTTACATCGTCTTTCTCCTTCAGAGATAGCCGTCTCACTTCGGGATACAGTTCAAATTTTGTCCAATGATTTAAAGTTAAAGTTTGAACTAATTCCTCCTTTAAATAAAAAAGAAAAAGCTGTTTATATTCGGAAATTTGATGCTGAGAACTACTTTGTTTACACCAACAAAGAGTATTTCTTGTACAATATAAAAAAGAAAAACTTCAAACGACTTTCTTTTCCCAATTTGAATAAAGAAATGGGGCCAGATGAACTAAATTTTCAATATTACGATCCTGAAAAAAAAGAACTTTATTTTTCAAATTATTTTTGGGGACTAATGAAATTTTCAATAGACGGAGAACTGCTCTATCAATGGGTAGACCTCGTCAATTTCACATATTCAAATCCAAATTTTACCTCCTTTTTGATAGACCCAAAGGAAAAAAATATCACCTGGATAACAGGGAAAAAAGGTGTACTTCAACTGAATTTAAAAACCAAAAAAATCATCGATTTTGATTTGCAAACAGCACCCACAAATGGTGCAAAGAGCAATATCGTTTATCAGCTTCTCATAGATAAAGAAAATACGCTGTGGGCTGCAACGGACAAAGGACTAGTTCGTAAAAATCGTTTTGCCAATGTTTTGAAAATCTGGGAAATGACCGCTGAATCGAATTCGGTTTTCCATGGGTTCGTGCTCGCAAATGATCAAAACGTATACAGTAATGCCTATTTCGGACAAGTTTACAGGATTTATCCAAAAGCCATTGGAAAATGGGAAATACTGAATGGAAAGGTTCAAACCAGTTTTGTGCTGAGGGATCGATCGAATTTAATAATGGAAGAAAAAAACCTTTCGCTTTTACAATATTCGCTTTCACATGGCAGCTTTTCGAATTTTCTGAATGTAGGGCAGTACTTTCCTCATTCAACTGAGATTACTCTCGGTATTGCACATAGTAACGGAGATTTATGGTTTAGTGGAAACAACAATGGTGGACTTTTACATTTGGATAAACAAAGCGGAAAAAGTTCTATTTACAACAGTGAATTTTCAAGTTTGACGGACGACTATTTTACTTGCTCAACAGAAGATGAAAATGGAGATTTATGGTTTGGATCCAGTCATTCAACAGCCATTGTTCATTGGAAAAAGAAAAACAACTCCTTTGAGGAAATCAACTTGAAAGAAAAGCTGAGTAGTAGCAACGTGATACGAAGCGGCGTTAATGCTTTACTCTCGGATGAAAATGGGAATATTTGGATAGGTTTTGACGGCAGTGGTTTGATCAAATACACCGTTTCTACTAGTGATTTGACCTTTTTATTACAAAATGATGGTCTTCCTTCTAATTATATTTTCAGCATGACCATGGATGGGAAAAATCGCATTTGGTTGAGTGCATTAGGCGGACTAGTTTGTTATTTACCTTGGAATAATCGAATCTTCGTATTCAACCTTAAAAATGGATTTCCAACTGAATCTTTCGAGAACAATGGAATGATTTACGACTCTGAAAAAAATCAAATTTGGCTAGGAGCAAAAGGGAAAGTGGTGGCTTTTATTCCGGAGCAACTACTTTCTTTTCAAAAAAAGAAAATCACTTTGTATTTGGATGAATTTCAGGTGAACGGTATCAATCAACTAAAAGCAAGTTATTCAAATTATAATTTTAAACCCGATGAAAATAGTTTGCAAATTCGTTTCGGGGTTCTGAATTTGCAATCCGCTAACGATGTAGAATATAGTTATCGACTGAGGGGAGACTTGGACAAATGGATTTCTATAAATGAACAAAACCAAATTAACTTTCCCAATTTGTCAGCCTCAAGCTACCAATTCGAATTAAAAGCGCGGTTCAAAGGCGAAGAAAAATGGTTTTATTTAAAAAAGAAATTGAGCTTTTCGATTGCTCAAGTATGGTACAAAACTATTTGGTTCCTCGTGTTAATCATCCTTTTTCTAGGTACCATCATATATTTCATCGTGCACGCATATTATCTTCGGAAAATTGAAAAACAAAAAGCTTTAGTAGAAAAGCAATTGGCTGTTCAATTGGAACGTGACCGAATTGCCTTCGATATGCACGATGATTTAGGGAGTGGTTTGACCCGGATCACCTATCTAAGTGAAGCAGGACTTCAAAAAAAGGAAAGTAAGATGGAGTTGGAAAAAATTCAAAATGCTTCACTTGAATTGGTGCAAAACATGAGCGAATTAATTTGGGCCATGAAAGTGGAAAACGATACCATTCTTAATCTCCAAGGCTACATTAAAAATTATGCCAACGAATATTTAGAGTCGAACGATATTGACTTTTCAATGAAAACATTTGATCTCAAAACCGATGTGGAAATAAACGGTGAAATGCGGAAAAATATTTTCCTAATCGTTAAAGAAGCCTTGCATAATGTCGTAAAACACGCCAATTGTACGAAAGTAGAAATTAAAATATCACTTGAAAAAAACCTGAATATTCGAATATATGATAATGGCATTGGGTTCAATCTCGACAAAGATTTTGGGGGAAATGGACTAAACAATATGCGAAAGCGAACTGAGAAACTACAAGGTGTTTTCCTTATTGCACGAAACGAAGGAACTGAAATACTTTTGAAATTTCCGATAAGTGGTGAAGACAGGATCAAATAATCAACCGTTTGTACAATTGACCAAATGCTTTTTTTCCAGTTACTTTGTAAAAAACAACTTCTTGTGATTAAGATTTGTATTGTTGAAGATATTTTAGAAATCCAAAATGGTTTAAAGAACCTCTTGGAAAACGACGACCGTTTCAGCATTTTAGCATGTTTTTCCAATGCCGAGGAAGCAATTGATGAGTTGCCCATTCTCATTCCCGATGTAGTTATCACAGATATTAACCTACCTCGTAAATCTGGAATTGCTTGTGTTGGAGAAATAAAACCCGTTTTTCCAGAAATGCAATTCATTATGTTCACTATTTTCGAAGACAACGATCAAGTATTCGAAGCATTAAAAGCTGGTGCGAGTGGTTACATCCTTAAAAATACCCGACCCGAAAAAATCAAGGAAAATATCGTTGAATTGTTTGAAGGGGGAAGTCCTATGTCGCCACAAATTGCACGTAAAGTTTTGACAGCTTTCAATCAAAACACTAAAAATCAGGTGGATGAGCTTTTATCCAAACGCGAGAAAGAAGTGCTGGAACTCTTGAGCAGAGGTTTTTTGTACAAAGAAATTGCCGAACAACTTTTCATTTCGATGAGCACGGTAAAGCGCCATCTGAATCATATTTATGCCAAACTTCAGGTTCAAAATAAAACAGAAGCAGTCAACAAGTTATACGGCAGATAACTGAATTTTAAAAATTACTTTCTTTTACCTTTCTGCAAAATGGTACAAACGGTTGATTGACAAAATTTCGGGTCTTGGTTACTTTTGAATTGGTTAGAATATCAATTAAAATCAAATAGTATGAATCCAAAACGAATAATACTTGCTTTTTCCTTTTCAATTGCCTTTGGAGGAAGCCTTTTTTCACAACAAAACACGCTAGCCACAGGTGGTGAAGCGACAGGTCCTGGCGGGGCGGTTTCTTTTTCCGTAGGTCAAATTGACTATACCTCGCAATCGGGAACATCAGGGTCAATCAACCAAGGAGTTCAGCAGCCCTTGGAATTCTTCAATGTGGGTGTAGATGACAAGACCAATACGTTTGCCTTTTTAATCTATCCGAATCCAGTGGTGGCGGAACTGAATGTCGAGCTTAAGGATATTTCACTGAATCAATTGTCGTTTGTTTTGACGGATGTGAGCGGTAAAATCATTGAAACCTTTGCAATAACACAAAATAAATTTACCATCAACATGGTCGATTTAAATCATGCCAATTACTTCTTAAACTTTGTAAAACAGGGAACAGTGGTTGGTTCCTATCAAATTGTAAAAAAATAGAGTATAAAAATTTTAAATCTTAAAAAATGAAAACAAAATTACTTTTATTCGGAATGCTCTTTGTGGGTTCTACATTGTTGGCCCAAGCTCCACAAAAAATGAGTTATCAATCGGTTGTCCGAAATTCTTCGGGTGCCTTAGTGGCCAATTCGCCAGTTGGTGTGCGAATTAGTATCCTTCAAGGTTCAGCTTCGGGTTCGAATGTTTACGTTGAAACTCAAAACATTACCACCAACACCAATGGATTGATGTCCATGTCAATCGGCACAGGAACAGTAGTTTCAGGTTCCATGGCATCCATCGATTGGAGCAATGGACCCTACTTCTTGAAAACAGAAACGGATCCAACAGGCGGCACAAGCTATTCTATTTCTGGAACAACGGAAATGATGAGTGTACCGTATGCAATGTATGCAGAAACTTCTGGAACTCCAGGAACTCCGGGTCCAGCAGGACCGCAAGGACCAGCAGGAAATGACGGTGCAATAGGTCCAGCAGGACCGCAAGGACCAGCAGGAAATGACGGTGCGATAGGCCCAGCAGGACCTCAAGGTATTACTAGTATCGCGAATATTAATGGGTATTTAGGTACGCCTATTGCCGCGAATGCAACTGCGTATGTTTTTGCAGGACCAACTCAATCCGTGACCATAACAACTGGACAAAAAATATGTGGATGTGCTAGTGCTCCTTTGTCAACAACAGCAGGTATTGCAATGGGTGTTCGAACAGGGTTGGGTTATCAACAAGGGACAGGTAGTGTCACAAATTTTGTTGGTGGAGCCTACAGCATCATTGAAATTGGAACCGAGAGAAAACCAATAGCCGCATCTGCTTGTATTTCTGGTTTGGCGGCAGGGACATATACTGTTGGCTTTGTTATTCAGAATAGCTCGACAGTTGTTATTGATGACAATGATTACGTGAACGGTTGGTTTATGGTAACCAACTAATTTATGCCAAAAAAAGTAGTAAGATTCGAACCTTTAGAGGGGTGAAACAAGAATCAGATACAACCTTTCTGACATGGCACGTTTTACAATGATTGGGTTAAAAGCACTTGACCCTAAAATGACAGAACTAGAAAAACTTATTCAAGCGCAAGCGGAGTTGATTCAACACCATGAACAACGCATAAGTGCTTCAGAAAACAAATAATATTCGGTTATACTGTTGAACAGGGTTCTGAATTTTTCGGAACCCTTTTTTATGTGCAAGAAATTTTAATAGATCTAACCTCCCAGCGGATTTGTCAACTATAAACTTTCGTGCCCTCTGTGCAATTCTTGCAAATATCAATCTCTTGACGGTTCGTATAAACCGCTTTTCGGAACGATACATACTCGTTTGATTGCCAGATTTCTTTAAACGAATTCGAATTCAAATCACCCAAACGATGAACGGCATCTTTATCAAAACAACAGGGAACTGCTTTTCCATCCCAAGTTATTACGGAACCCGACCACATGCGCCAGCATTCGTTTTTCATTTTGTTTTTCAGATGATATTTGCCGTCGATGCCTAATTTGTAACGGCTGTATTTTTCATTCTTAGGCATCAAAGGATTACCGTTTTCAAAATTATAAAGTTGAGCAGTTTTTATTCGAACCTCATCAATTTTCATTTCTTTCGCTTTTGCAAAAAGTCGCGGAATATCTTGCTCATTGGGAGCAACCGCCAAAAATTGAAAAATTAAATGGGGTGTTTTACTCTTTCGTTTTTCCTTTGCTTCTACCATTAATTTCGTTGCAGAAAGCACTTTCTCTAAACTTCCATTGACACGATATTGCTCGTAGCTCTTTTGCGTCAATCCGTCCAAAGAAATAATCAGGCGATCCAAGCCCGATGCAACAATTTCTTCCGCCTTTTTTTGATCAATAAAATGAGCATTGGTGGAGGTCGCCGTATAGATTTTTCGCTTTTTCGCCGCTCGAATCAATTCCAAAAAATCAGGATGCAAAAAAGGTTCACCTTGAAAATAGTAATTGATATACGCCACATGACTTTTCACCTCATCCAAGATCTTTTCATGCAATTCGTGAGATAATTTTCCGGTTGGGCGCGTGAACTGTTTCAAACCGCTAGGACATTCTGGACAACCTAAATTGCAGGCGGTCGTTGGTTCAATGGAAAGGGAAAAAGGCAGAGCAGATGATCGACCATTCTTCGACCACTTCTGAAATTGATAGGAAACACCCAAGCTGACGAGGTTCATCATTCTTTTGAATGAGAACGCTTTTGCAATTTGAAATTGTTCGTATGCATGGGACATCTTTCAAAAGTAGTGAAAAAGCTATCATTAAATTTTCATCCTAGTGCAACCCTTTTTGATTGAGATTCATCAAACTATCAAACACTAAAACATATTCCTATGAAAAAAATAGCTTTTTTACTTTTCGCACTACTCGTATTCAGTAGTTGTCGCGATAAAATTTATCAAAAATATTTAGCTTATGTCCCTGTTTACCAGGATTATTCAGCTTTTAGAAATGATATCACTTTTGAAAATCCAAGAGAAATAGTCAATCAGGGCAATATTTACCAAAAAGATCAGATTCTTTTCATCGTAGAAAATGGCGCTGGAATTCATTTCATCAATAATTCAAATCCTTCGGCTCCAGTGAAAATAGGCTTCTTGAAAATTCAAGGATGCACAGGTATGTCCATTAAAGATAACTATCTCTATGCCAATCACATGATTGATTTAGCAGTCATCGATATTTCAGATTTTAACGCTCCGAAAGTAGTTGGTCAGGCTGCAGACCTATTTCCTGACGCTTTGCCAGAACGAGATGGTAATTACCCTGTTGCTAAAATTGATAAAGAAAAAGGAGTTGTTATCGCCTGGGAAGTTAAGGAAACGAAAGAGGAAGTTAAAAATCAGCCCTATTGGAACAATTGCGCTAATTGTGAAATGCTTACCACAACAGCAAATACAGGCGGATTCAGCGGGCCAAGCGTAGGAACAGGGATTTCCGGTTCGATTACTAAGTTCGCCATAAGCAACCATTATCTGTATGTGATGGACAAAAATGCCTTGTATTCTATCAATATTACAAGTCCGCTTGCTCCAACTGCTGGTGCTCCAACTATGGTATGGCAAAATGTAGAAACTCTTTTTCCTTACAACAACAATTTATTTTTAGGAACTACAACTGGCATGCAAATTTACTCTTTGTCCGTTCCCAATTCGCCTACTTTCGTTTCTGTCATCAATCACATGACGGCTTGCGATCCGGTGGTGGTAAAAGACAACTATGCCTACGTAACTGTCCGATCCGGAACCATGTGCAATGGAGCAACTATTAATCAATTGGATATCATTGATATTTCTGACTTGTTCAACCCTATTTTGAAACAGTCTTTCGCGATGAACAATCCACATGGCCTTGGAATAGACGGCAATCTGCTTTTCATCTGTGATGGAAGTGCTGGTTTGAAAGTTTTTGATGCTACAAATCCTCTCACATGCGGCAATCAAATAATACATGAATTTGCTAATATTCAAGCGACTGACGTCATTCCGAACAACAATATCGCCATCATGATAGGAGACGACGGTCTTTATCAATACGATTATTCCAACCCAAATTCTATTCAATTTTTAAGTAAAATTCAATTCCAATAACCATGAAAAAAACAATCTCAATTGTCATTTTGACAATATTATTCGTGCAAACTGTTTTTGCTCAGAATTCAGAAAAACCGAAATCTAGCCCCAAATTATCGTATGTCGGACAATTATCCGCAGGTGTTCTTGGGGGTGACGAAACTTCACGTGTACTACATGTCAAAAACGGCATTTCCTTTACCAACCATTTTTACGCAACAATAGGTCTTGGTATCGAAAGGTATTACAGTGCACAGTACATGCCCATATTTTTTGATTTTCGTTACAATGTGCTCAATCGAAAAACAACTCCATTTGTTTCTGTATCTTCTGGTTATTTACAACCTTTAGTCTCAAATTCATATTACAGTAATAATAAAGGAGGATTTACTGGAGGAGCAAAAATTGGTGTTTCTCATTTTTTCAGTGAACACGTGGGTTTAGAAACGAGCCTAGGTTATCGATATTCAAAAGTGGAGCGGCAGGACATATACTATGCTTGGGATCTGATCTACAACCCCTACACAACAGAATACAACATGAATCGTTTTGAACTAAGTGTTGGACTAATTTTTAAATAAAAACGGAAAAAGAACCTCATAGCGAACTCCATCTTGTAAAAGCTTGTCAAGAAAATAATCCGCAGGCGCAGAAAGAGTTGTACGAACGTTTTTCACCTATGATGAAAGGCGTTTGTCTTCGCTATGCCACAAATGAAGCAGAAGCAGAAGATTTGTTGCAAGAATCTTTTATCCGTGCTTTTAAAAATATAGAACAGTTTGAGAACACAGGGCCAATTGGCGCGTGGTTAAGAAAACTTGCCATCAATGTTGCGCTCGAAAACTATCGAAAAAATAAAGTGGTGCAATTGCATTTGAAAGCGTTCTGTTGGAGTCAACAAGAAGAAAATCAATTGGATAATGCACTTCAAAATTTGCACCTAGAAGATCTTTTAAAAAGGATTCAGAATCTACCATCTGGTTTCAGAACGATTTTCAATTTATATGCGATTGAAGGATACAATCATCAAGAAATTGGCAAACTTCTTTGCATTTCCGAAGGAACCTCCAAATCTCAATACAGTAGAGCTCGGGCTATTTTACGACGAGGAATTGAACAAGAACAAGAAGAGGAAACGAATAAAAAAATAAATTATGCAAGAGGATAGACCACTGGCTTCTCATTTTGAGAATTTTGAAGCTGCGCCTTCAGATGCACTTTGGGGCAAAATCGAAGCGGGACTGAGTGAAAAACGCAAAAAACGACCCGTATTATGGTGGTTCTGGGGAAGTGCTGCAACTTTAATTTTAACACTCGGTATCATTAAATTCTATAGTGGAGAAAATGCAACTTTACGATCCAATGGCAAGCAGTCGAGGTTAAATTCTGTTGAAAATAAAACTGAAACTGCAAGTAAAAATACATCCATTTCAGAAAACCCTTCAGTCACTAAGCAGACAAATGGGACGAAAAATCCTTCAAAATTTGAACAAAAAACATTCTCAAAAAAAGTAAATAGTAGTCCCTCTTCTTCGCTTTCGACACAAAAAAACAAGTATTCTCAGAACAAAAATGAATCGCTCCAAACGAAGGCTGAAATAACAACAGAAAATTTATTAGCCAAAACCCCAAAAGTAGAAACGGAAAATATCGAACCTACTATTACAAAAAGTGATTCTGCACAATCAGATGAACTTTCACCAAATCCACCATTCACTTTTGTTCCAAAGCTCGAAGACGAAAAACTATTAAAAGTAAAAGGCTTCGAGCTTGGTTTTTCTTTTGGTTTCGGTCGTGGGGAAAGAGTTTTTAATCCACCTGTTCCAATTTCTCCGTCGACACCACCAAATACAACCATTACTGCTTCGTTTGACCAAGAAAACGTCGATCCCAACATCAATTACTGGTTACCGGTCGTTCCGATCCAACTTCAATTTACTATAGGAAAAGAAATTAGAAAGAAATTCAAAGCGACAACTGGACTTGGACTGAGCATCTATTCAGAAAAAACTCGTTTGCTCGTACCCGATGAATTCGTGAATACTCGACGAAACAACGTCCTGCAATTACCTGTAAGCTTCGATTATAAAATCATACAAAAACAAAAATTGGAATGGACAACTGGTCCTGGAGTAATTTTGGGTTACAATCGACTTAAAGATTCCGAGCAAACAATAAATCATTTCACCACCACTTTGCAATGGCAAACGGCGCTTAGATTTCATCTTAAAAACAATTGGAGTGTTTTTCTACAACCGCATTACCGTTATCAGATAAGTGACAATTACGTCTTGAAATCGGCTTTCTATCACAACCATTTTTATGGTCTTAATTTGGGAATGGTGCGACGGTTTTAATAAAACAATTTTCGAAATTTTACTTCAACAATGAAAAATGTCCAGTCAAGAAATTATACTTGTCTTCTTGACCACATGAAGTATATTTCAAGGTATAGCTGTAAATACCCTGTTGCATTTTGCGGTCTCTGTAAAATCCATCCCAACCTGCATCTTGGGCGTAAGATTCCCACAATTTTTCTCCCCAACGGTCGTAAACTATCAGATGCCATTCTTGAGATTGCAAAGCCACAACAGGTGTCCAATCATTGTTGAACTGGTCGCCATCGGGAGTGAAAGCATTGGGAATATACACCGTAAAAGGCTCAATGTAAAGCTTTTGTGTGCTTCTGTCCTCGCAACCGTATTCATTTTGAACAATTTGTATAACATCTTTATAACCTGAGGTTTGATACAAATAAGGGAAAACCGGAGGAACATTGCTCGCGAAAATTTCATTATCGTCTGGGATATACGAGATTATGGAAGCTCCTGTAGATTGATCCAAAAATATTACTTCTGAATTACATATATTCGTTTCATCCGTTGACGTCGTAAAACTAGAAACCGGTCGAGGCTTTACATCTACCAAATTTCCCTTCGTTAAAGTCAAATTAGCAATACATCCCTCATTTGTACTAATGCCTAATGTTATTGGATATACACCTGGAATGGTATAAACATGGGTAGGATTTTGAACCGTACTTGAAGCTCCATCACCAAAATTCCATACATATTGAATCGGTGTATCCGAGGCACTTAAATCAATGAAGTTAGCTGTGAAAGGCGCACATTGACCTCCCGGAGCTATGGTGAAATCTATACTTGGCTCTCTAAAAATAAAAATGTCTGAACTTACCGACTCCGTGCAGGATAAATAACTTCCTATTAAGGTAATGGTATGATCTCCAAATGCAGAATAGTTAACACCTAAGACCGAAGTGCCTGTTGCCGTTGCAGGTGTTGCGCTCGTACCTAAATCCCAAGAATATGTCGTTATTCCCGCTGGACCACTTACCGTTCCAACAAAATCAAAACTATTATTCGTTATACATAGTGAGTCTGGATGCGTAAAAGACATATCCAAATCTTGGTAAACTTGATAGGTAAAATCCACCGTATCGATACATGTTCCTGTAGAACCAGCAATCAATTGAATCGTATAATTTCCTGGGCCTGGATACGTGTAACTTGGGTTTTGTAGGTTACTCGTATCTGCATTCGTACTTAGATCACCAAAATTCCAACTATAATTCACCGCCCCTGTAGATGTGCTGGTAAACGAGATTGTCTGTCCATCACATTCATAATCACTTGGAATAGAAAAGTTGGCTACCGGTGGATCAAAAATGACAACATCAATTATGGTGTCTGCCAAACACTGTCCCCTGACTCCTGAAAGCTGAACAGGATAAACACCAGGAGCACTAAATACAACATTGTTTACTATTAGATTATTCGATGTTTGTGGATTGGCAAATGCACCGAAATCCCAAGTATAGGTTGACACTTGATTGGGAACCAACGAAGGTGAGGCTGTGCCCACAAAATCAACGCTATTTCCATCAAAACAGACAGAATCCGTTGCAGTAAAATCCAAGATAAAAGTGTTGTCCAAAATTACGGTCATATAGGCTGTGTCCGTGCATGGCCAGCCTGGATTTGCGACTAACATTGCCGTATAACTTCCTGGAGCTGGATAGGTATATGAAGGGGCAAATCCAACACTAACATCCGTTGAAATGCCAGGAACACCAAAGTCCCAAGAATAATTTGTGGCGCCGTAACTGTTGTTGACAAAATCAACGGTTAAACCGTTGCAATAACCTTGAAAGGTCGGTAAATCTGTTTGCACAGGCAAGATCGCTTGTAAAGAAATGACACAATTGATAACTGTAAAAAGAAAATCTCGTGTATTTCCTCCCAGCCAAACACCATTTCTATATTCGTCAACTCGAATTCCGACGACATAAAGACCCGTTAAATTCGGTTGAGCAAGTAATTGACCTGTAGTTGGATTGATAGATATGGAGGAGCCCGGACCCAAGGGGGTTGTCGCTGTGTATCCACCTTGCCAACCTACTAAAAAATAGGGAGGATTGGGAATTGGGTTGGGTGCTGGCGCCGCACTTGAAGCTCCACCATATGGGGTGATTAAAGAATACACCAATTGATCTCCATCTGGATCGGTAGCCGAATGGTTAAAATTCAAAACATCATTGTTACAAATCGCCAAAGGCGGATAATTGGTGAAACGCGGTGATGAATTGGCCCAAAAACCTGTTTCAATTCCAGGAATTTTACACAATAGCGTCAAACCTTCACCCGGTGCATTGGCTAAATTGAGTATAGTCGGTTGGCGACAACATCTTTGATAAGCAACCGTGTATCCACCAACAATGGGTGGCAAATTTATGGTTGTAATATAAATTGCCCGTTCAGTACAAATTCCAGTAGGTGCTTGAACGCAGGGATTATTGAAAATAATGGGTAAGGTTACTGAACCTGGAAAAGGTACATTCACATCGGTAATGCGGTTGTTGGACGAATTAAAAACACCCAAGGGAAGCGGACTATCGTATGGTGCACCAGTCACTGTATTACAATCTCGATAAACGGCGATATAAAATTTATAGTTGTTGTTTCCTAGATAATCGTAATACATATCTCCTCCTACAATATGCGCAGCGTAAAGCTCTCCTGTTCCCATAAGGGTGAACAGGAGCGTTATCAATACATATTTCAGAGATAGCCTCATATTCTACTAACGTTTTTCCTACAAAAAGGATGCCTAGTTCTCAATTTTCTTTATCATTTCCAAATTCTCAAATTTTTCATAACTAAAAGTGACTTGCAATTTACTACAATTTACAATTTTATTGATGCTATTGTTCTCTGAATGTGTGAACTGTATGCTTGGAAGATTGAAAAGCTGTGCCATTTTATTGTAGTATTTTTTTCTTGTTGGGTGATCAGGATTACAGACATTGAAAATTTCTCCAAAATGACCCTCGCCCAACACTTGCTGGATGACATGTATTATATCCTTTCGATGGATTAAATTCACTCTTTTGTCCGGATCTTGGTTAATCTCTTTTTTCGCGAGGTAGAAAACAGGATTTCTATCTTCCCCAATTAATCCTGCTAGTCTTAAAATACACAAGCGATTTCCCAATTGTTGAATGAGAACATTTTCCGCTTCCAACAAGGCATTGCTCTCCTCTGGTTTGAAAGAATAATCTTCCGTGGCGTCTTCTAAATTATTTGGATATACACCAGTCGAACTGGTGAAAATAACTTTCGTTTCTGAAGAAATATATTGCAAAAAAGAAGCTAAGCCCGCTGCATAACTTATATCCTTGAAAGCACTAGGCGGTATATTGAGCACTAAAAAATCTGAATCACTCAACGCTTCTTTCAAATCTTCTTCAAGAGGATTTCCACTTTGCCATGTAATCGCATGAATTCCAGCTAAAGCCAGTCTTTTAGCTTTGTCTTCACCCCGAACGGTGCCCCAAACAGAATAAGTCAAATCCTGCAATTCACTCGCCAGTTTCTCGCCCAACCAACCCAATCCAATAATTCCTATTTTTTCTTTTTTTTCACTCACCCAACGAATTTACGAATTGATGCCTTTTTTTACAACCTTTTTTCTCCTCAATGGTTAATTTAGTACCGTGAAATACAACCGCATTTTTATCCGTCTCCATTGGATCAGTCTCGTTCTGATTCTGTTCGTTTTTATTGCTGGAAGTGTCGTTCGAACATCTGGCTCTGGAATGGGCTGTCCTGATTGGCCCAAATGCTTCGGACAATGGGTTCCTCCAACGAATGAAGCGCAATTGCCAGAAAATTATCGGGATCCACTTTTAGAAAAGCGTATTAAAAAAGCAGAGAAATTTACCAAATTGTTGACCGCCTTAGGCATGAAAGAAACGGCAGAAAAATTAAAAAACGACCCTTTGCTTTATCAAGAAGAACCTTTCAATGCACGCCGAACTTGGACAGAATATGTCAATCGGTTGGTCGGTTTTTTGGCTGGTAATGTTGTACTGGCTCTCTTTTTATGGGCATTGATTCGCTACAGAAAACACAAAAAGATTCTTTTGTTTTCTTTCTTAAACGTCATTTTAATGGGCTTCCAAGGCTGGTTCGGGTCCATAGTCGTGGCCTCCAATTTGGTGCCTTGGGTGATTACAGTTCACATGCTTGTAGCAGTCGTCATTCTTGGAATCCAAATTTTTATTCTTCGGAAAATTAGCCCGAGTCAGCAGCGAGAACTAAGCGTGACATCTTCTCTAAAAATTTTGATTATCGTCTGTTTGCTCATTACCATTTCTCAAATGTTTTTGGGAACACAAGTCCGAGAATACATAGATGATTTATCCCGTCAAGGATTTGGACGCGAATCTTGGAGTGAAAAACTAGGCCTGATCTTCTTCATTCACCGCAGTTTTTCTTGGTTGGTCCTTGGTCTTTTGGCCTTGCTCGCCTACAAAAATGAAAAAGACAAAAAAGAATGGATCTTTCGTTCGGCTTTCATCGTTTTGGCCATTGAGCTGACCTCAGGTGTTTTGCTCGCTTACTTCGATTTGCCCGGATTGGTCCAAGTTTCTCACTTGTTTTTTGCGACGGTTATACTTGGAATCTTGTTTATGGCCTTCCTACGCAGTAAAAATGTGATCAAAATAGCTTAAAGCTTGACAAAAAGTTGTCAAATTCAAAATCGGAATACTATATTTGCAGCCGTGAAATGTTGATAAACATTTTTGGTTCTATAACTTTCGATACATCGGAGTTATGAAACATTTAAGAAAACACCAACGGTCCTATAGCTTCCGCCGCGGCGGAGATAGAGCACCGGTTTTAAATAGAAATTACCAACGGTCCTATAGCTCAGTTGGTTAGAGCACCTGACTCATAATCAGGTGGTCCCTGGTTCGAGCCCAGGTGGGACCACAACACGAAACCCAGTAACCGTAAAGGATTGCTGGGTTTTTTAGTTTTGAAAAACAGGTGTTCTCGCGATTTGAGTCGGGTTTTTTGGTCGGGTTTTGGTCGGGTTTTTGAAGATTTGCTTTAAGAATAAGGTCGTCAATTGTTCTATTTTGAGAAGTGAAATAGTGTCTCAAAACATTTCCATTTTAGCACCTTTGGCAATCAGACGTTTATCTAAATAATGGGTTTCGAGGGTACGCATATTTCCGTGAGAACTGAGTTTAATCATGTGCTCTTCTGTTTCACGGTATAAATAGCTCAAATAGGTTTTTCGTAACACCCCAAGAGATTTGTATGGCTGATTTGGGAACGCTTGGCGATAGAAATGAGAAAAAGCTCTAGTGCAAACGACCATCATGGTCGCAACGGTAGACGTCCTGTTTGGCTCAATTATGTACGAGTTACGTCCATGATTGTTCGACCAGTCAAGCGAGTGAAGATATTCTTCCAACTTTGCGTGTATTGGAATAAATTTTGGCGGACATTTTTTACCTGTTATTCTTTGAACTTTGAGGTTATCAGTAACGATTAGATTGGATATTCCGACCAAACTGAACCACCTATTCCGCATGAAAGTGAACAGGGTAAATTGAACTCTTTTTTTGTTTGATTTTTGACCATTGATTGGACTAATTTACATATTATTTTCTTGATGGTTTTCGTTGGTTATTGAT
>JBGSIB010000042.1:0-15818 GCA_041751955.1 Crocinitomicaceae bacterium | reverse complement strand
GGTCAAGCAAAATTTGGTTGCTACCCATTTCGTTAATGATATCCACGACATGGTGCTCTAATTCTTCCTTGTTGATGACAATTTTCATTTTTTGACCTCCCAATACATATGATGGTCGAACTAAAAGTGGAAAGCCAAGCTCATCTGACAATTCCAATGCTTGTTCGGCACTTTCTACAATACCGTATTTTGGAAAAGGAATATTGTTTTTCTCTAAAACTTTTGAGAATCGTCCTCTATCTTCTGCTAAGTCGAGTGCATTGAAAGAGGTTCCCATGATTTTTATTCCGTATCGTTCGAGTTTTTCTGCGAGTTTAAGAGCTGTTTGACCTCCCAACTGCACGATAACCCCAACAGGATTTTCATGTTTGATAATGTCGTATATATGCTCCCAAAAAACGGGTTCGAAATACAATTTATCTGCTGTATCAAAATCAGTGGATACGGTCTCCGGATTACAGTTTATCATAATGGTTTCATAACCGCATTCTTTTGCAGCTAGAACACCGTGAACACAAGAGTAATCGAATTCTATCCCCTGTCCTATTCGGTTTGGACCAGAACCCAGGACAACTATTTTCTTTTTATCGCTGACAATACTTTCGTTTTCCAATTCAAAGGTTGAGTAATAATATGGAGTTTTGGCCTCAAATTCAGCGGCACAAGTATCTACGAGTTTGTAAACTCGATTAACCCCCATTTCTTCTCTTTTGGTATAAACTTCGGACTCTAAACAACGGAGCAAATGAGCGATTTGTCTATCGGCATATCCTTTTTGTTTAGCTTCAAACATCAATTCTTTCGGGAAATTATCCAAATTGAATTTTTGAACTCTGCCTTCCAGTTTGATCAAATCCTCAATTTGTTTCAAGAACCAAATGTCAATTTTTGTTTTTTCAACAATTGTTTTGAAAGGAATGCCCAGTTTAATCGCATCGTAAATGTGGAACAAACGATTCCAACTTGGATTTTCGAGACTGTATAAAATGTCGTTTTGGTTCGTCATTTCTTTTCCATCAGCGCCTAAACCGTTACGATTTATCTCTAATGATTGACATGCTTTTTGCAATGCTTCTTGGAAAGAACGTCCAATCCCCATTACCTCTCCAACGGATTTCATTTGAAGTCCAAGTTTTCTGTCTGTTCCTGGGAATTTATTGAAATTCCAACGAGGTATTTTTACAATGACATAGTCAAGAGTCGGTTCGAAAAGAGCAGAAGTTGTTTTTGTAATTTGATTTTTTAGTTCATCCAGATGATACCCTATTGCTAGTTTCGATGCGATTTTGGCAATTGGATACCCCGTTGCTTTAGAAGCTAAGGCCGATGAACGTGAAACTCTAGGATTGATTTCAATTGCAATGATATCTTCGTTTTCATCAGGAGATACAGCAAATTGAACATTACATCCTCCAGCGAAATTCCCAATGGACCGCATCATTTTGATGGCCATATCACGCATTCGTTGATATGTTGTGTCTGATAAAGTCATGGCTGGAGCAACAGTGATTGAATCTCCGGTGTGTATTCCCATCGGGTCAAAATTCTCTATTGAACAGATAATAACAACATTATCGTTTGAATCGCGAAGTAATTCTAATTCATATTCTTTCCAGCCTAACAAAGCTTTGTCAATCATGACTTCATGGATTGGGGAAAGCTGAAGCCCTCTTTCCAGTAAGCCGTCAAATTCTTTTGGGTCGTGAACAATTGATGCGCCTGCTCCTCCTAATGTGTAAGAAGATCGGATACAAAGTGGGAAACCGAATTTTTGAGCTACTTCCTTCCCTTCTAAGAAAGATTTAGCAGTAGCTTGGGGTGCCATTCCGATTCCGATTTTCAACATCAATTCTCTAAAAGCCTCACGGTTTTCAGTTATTTCGATGGCATCAATATCCACGCCTACGATTTCGACACCATTCTCCTCCCAAATGCCCATTTCATCGCATTTGATGCAGAGATTCAAAGCTGTTTGTCCACCCATAGTTGGTAAAACAGCATCAATTTTGTGTTTCGATAGAATCTCAATAATACTTTCTGGTTCGAGCGGCAGAAGATAAATGTTGTCTGCAACCACTTTGTCTGTCATGATAGTTGCTGGATTTGAGTTAATTAAAGTCACCTCAATTCCTTCATCACGTAAGGATTTTGCTGCTTGTGAACCAGCGTAATCAAATTCGCAAGCTTGACCAATAACAATAGGTCCGCTTCCGATTATTAATATAGATTTTAGGGATTCGTTTCTAGGCATTTTATGCTCAGTTTTAGAAGTTCAATTATACGAATGTTCGTTTCAAATTGAGGACAAATTTACTCAAAAGTTAGAGAAGGTCTTGACTATCTTTTCATGAGTTTTACACAAAAAAAAAGAGCAACTTTCGCTGCTCTTCATTTTATCTTAACAAATTTACATGACCTTCAAATGTTTCCCGATCATCAATATTTTTCCGATTGTATTCAATTTTATAAATATAGACTCCATCTGGGGACATTTTTCCTGATTTATTTGTTCCGTCCCACCCTACATTTATATCTTGTGAAATAAATACGATTTCTCCCCAGCGATTAAAAATAGAAAGTGTGTAACTTGAAGGAGCAAATCCTTGTGTCATTATAGGCAAGAATATGGAATTGTGCTCATCAGAGTTAGGCGTAAATGCATTTGGCGCATAAAAAATAAGCTCCTCTGTCAAGGATATATTTACTGTTGTAGAATCCAAACAACCACTTGTAGAATATGCGTACAATCTAACTTCAGCTGTTTCGCTTTCTGTTAAATCAAAAGTAAATGCTGGATTCGTAGCGTTAGAAGTTTGATTCCCAGGAAAAATCCATAAATAACTAGTTGCACCAGTGCTTGTATTGGTCATGATTGAAGTTTGGTCATTAACTGACAAAACTGAGGGCGACGGGATAAAAGAGGCAGTGGGTTGTATCTCTGACATAATCAGCGCGTTTTGCGTTATAGTAGCTGAACATCCATTATTGTCCGTTATCGTTAAACTTGGTGAAAACATGCCTCCAATTGCGTAAATATGATTTATAGTGCCGCATCCAGTCGTGGAATTTCCGTCGCCAAAGTTCCAAGTGCAATTCACTGAGTTAACCGAAAGGTTAGTAAAGTCAACAGACAATGGTGCGCAACCTGAAATATTATTTGCCGAGAAATTTGCAATGGCACTTACAATATCGATATTAACAGAATTCGTTGCTGAACAAGTCAATCCCGGCGTTGAGTAACTGATTGTATAATTTCCATTTATAGCCGACCCTAGGTTAATTGTACCGGTTAAGGGATTGATTGGCAAACCGCCCGTTGCATTAAAAACTCCTCCTACAGTTCCTGTAATTATTGGCGTAGGATTGGCATCGCTTGTGCAATACTGGGCCTGTCCATAATTGAAACTTGCATCGTCGGATGGACTTACATTAAAGCAAATGAGTGTATCATAAGTGCAACCAAATTGGTCAGTTCCTTCAAAAGTGTAACAATTTTGCCCTAATGTAAGGGGTGTAACAGTTATAGTATTTCCAATATTGGATGATATTGTTGGATCTGCAGCCCAAGCTCCAGCTACGGAAGGAGTAAAATTGTTGTTTGTGGCGTATAATGCAGGCGCAAAATCTATACCCCAATTAAAAATGGTACCGTTGTCTGAATTCAAATTATCAGTAATTGATATGGTCCAATTGCCGTTTAATGGGCAACCAACCAAGTTGGCAAAACTTTGGTCTGACAAATAATCACCGGATGGAATGTAAAATGCTCCTGCAACCGCAGTGCCGTCATTGTCAATGTAATTCTGAATTGGAGGAGTTCCAACAGCAGGTTCCGCAACAGAATAAATTGTATTCGTTGCAGTATTTGTAAAGCAATAATTATAAGGATTTCCCAAAGTTGCCGACAAGTCATCATCCACGGGTTGTCCAAATTGAACGTTATTAACCGCACCAGGATAGGTGACGTACAAATCAATTGTAGTTCCATTTGGACAAGTCAGGGTAATGTCTAAATCATGTATGTAGGAGTGTTCAATATCAAGACAAATTGATGAAATATCTCCTGCACTCGTAACGTTTGTAGCTGGATTGAAGCAATCTAAATTTAAATTATTGGTATAAGAAACGCCCACTCCATCTGGAATGACGGTAGTATCAGTAACTACTGATTCGCAAAAATAGTCTAAAGGAAGCGGTTGAACAAAGCCTGATAATGAATTACTTTGTCCTAAACAAATGTCAGAATTAGCGGCGTTTGAACCAACAAAACTAGGTTCACCTGAAACGCGGACTTTGACGTTGATGTCATTCGCATTTGAACATCCATTTACATCAGCAATAATCAAATCTAAATCGTAAACGCCGGGAGCTGTGTAAACATGAGATGTTATGGATTGAGTTGAATTGGTCAAATCTCCAAAATCCCATTCGAATGAAGATGTCGCATCACTTTGAATATAATTCCCAGGTGAATTTGGGTAAGTTCCAGAACCCGTGATATTTAATGTTTGTCCAAGACATAAATCTATGAAGCCTCCTACTGCAGCTGGAGTTGATACTGTCATATTTGCAATGACCGATTGACATGGAAAAATACAAGAAATATTTGCTGAAAAGCCACTAAAAGTTGCAGTTGCGTCAGATTGAAACACTAAAGTTATACATCCGGAAGGGTCTGACGATTGTATGATGAAAGGAGGTAAAAAACCAGAATAACTGCCAATTGTTGGACCAGATATGTTTGAACCATCGTAAATTGTAAGAAAATCAAAGTTTGATTCTAAATTGAAGGCAGAAAAATCAAGTTGAATGGATGCTCCCGGACTATTCGGGCAAAGTGTCATGGTAACAAATTCATTATTACCATAATTACCAAGTCCTCCAGGGTCCAACAAACTGCCACCACACAAATTTAAAGTTCCCGTGGTCATTATCGTGTTTTGTGTAAATCCTTTTAGTTGGAAAAGAAAAACTAACGAAATAGAAAGTACGAAGTAAAAGAGATTCTTTTTCATTTTAAATTCTATCCAATTGTTTCTGTGAAGGGATACAAATAAAATACTCAGAACCAGTTAGTTTATATAAAACTGGTTGAATCCCTGGCGTCCATGCAAAAGTCAATGGATTGTAAGTTTCATTTTGAAGGATGAAAATAAACTCATCAATAGCCAAAGCATCTTCTTTGTTCCGTAAAGGAATTTCATTGATTTCGATGACGTTTTTTGAGTTTATTTTCCCGCTCAAGACGATAAAACCTGTTTCCACATATTTTTCTAGAATTGCTAATTGTCCTGGGTTATTTACTTGCAGGTTTTCAGCATAATTTTCTCCGAAAGCTTCATTGATTTTTTCAAAATTCTCGGTTTGCCCATAAAGGCACTGGACTAGAAAAGTAAAAAGTATTGGTAAAATGTACTTCATGTATGTGTTTTATTCGATAAACAAATTTAGTTCATTGATGTTCTTTTTTCCTAAAAAATATGCAATATTATTCAACATCAATCCATGGAAAACCCTTACGTAATTTTTGTTGTGTTTTTTCTTCCAAGCTATCAGTCTTTATTTTATGGCAGTATGTCCAGTTTGCCATCGGGGGAAGGCTCATTAAAATAGATTCCGTTCTACCGCCAGAATACAATCCGAATTTCGTTCCACGATCGTTGACCAAATTAAATTCAACATATCTGCCTCGTCGGTGGTTTCTCCAATCAATATTTTCTGAGTTATAAGTTCGATCCTTAAACAGAGAAACTTGGTGACCATATAATTTTGGAAAATTTTCAGCAAGTTCAATGCACATTTGAAAAATTTGATCCTTAGAGATATCATTACCCTCAGAGAGATGGTCGAAAAATATACCACCAACTCCACGAGTCTCATTTCTGTGAGGAATGAAGAAATAATTGTCTGCCCATTCTTTGAATTTAGGATAGAAATTACGGTTGTAATTATCACATATTGTTTTTAATCCAGAATGAAAATCTCGAGCAGATCTTTCGTCGATATAATGAGGAGTCAAATCAATTCCGCCTCCGAACCAATACGTTCCGTCATTCAATTCGAAATATCTAACATTCATGTGGATGATTGGAACCCATGGATTTCCGGGATGCAATACGATTGAAACCCCACAGGCAAAAAACTCATCACCATTTAGTTTCAGTTGCTCCTTCATAACGGGACTAACTGGTCCAAAAACTTTTGAAAAGGCAACCCCCCCTTTTTCAATAACATTTCCATTAGTAATTGTCATGGTAATTCCACCACCACCCTCACTTCTATTCCATGGATCAGTTTGAAAACCAGACTTACCGTCTATTAAGGTTAAATCGTTGACAATTTTTTTTTGCAGTAATTCAAAGCTCTGCGCAACTTTGTCTTTATTCATTGATGTCAGTCACTTTTACGAAATTATAATCATTATGTCGCATTATTACACATGATACATTCTCATATCCATTTCCTATTCCTTTTTGCTCCATTTTGAAATTATTCATAATGCCGACTCTAGGTGTTTTATCCATTAACAAGCTTTGACAGAAAAACATTGTGACATCATAACCTTGTAAAGCCATTTTTGAAACTCTAGTTTTATAGGTCAAACGATAAAACTTATCGAAATTCTTCGTTCGTTCATTTTTATAATTGAGATTGTATGGGGTTGCAAAATGAACATTGAACATTGTTAAGTATTCATCCTCAATATTGCTGTAATTTTCCCATTCTTTAGTTCCGTATACCGTTAATTTCCCTTCTTCAATTGCTTCCGTTGCTTTCTTTAAAGCGAGCATGAATTCAAGAACTTCAGTTTTATCATTAGAAAGAAAGACTATATGAACATTTTCTCCTGCTTTAACGAAGGCAGCAAAGTCTTGTACGTTGGTTTCAATAATTTTAGGAATGCTATCGCTTTCTGAATCTGATTTATTGAAGGCTGACCGGAACCCTTCATGAATGATTAAATCATTTTTAGATTTGGGTTTTACTAAAATTATTTTCTCGTTTTTGTGGACTTTTTTTACATACTTGGCCAACCCTTCCGCTAAAGTAATATCTGAAGTTACAGATTCATAAACAAAGGAGTTGTTTCGAAGTATTTCATAACTTGTTGCTACAGGACAGATTAAACGAACACCATGATTTTTGCACCATTCAGCCACATATTCTGAATTGCTGCCGAAAAATGGACCTATGATTAAATCCATATTTTCAAATTCTTCACCCTTTAAGATTTGTTCGATCGAGGTAGAATCTTTTTGAGTATCAATTACATATACCTTTGCTTTAAAACCAAGGGCTTTAAGGCTATCTAGCGCTAGTTTTGTTCCCATGTAATATTCGGCAGCCAAATTGGAAATGCTAGGACTATATTTTTCTCCTTTATCCAAATATAATGGAGCAAGTATCGCTATTTTGTATTCCGCTTTCTTTTGAAACAAAAGCATAGAATCTTTCGGCGAAGGATTTTTTTTGATACTATCTTTTTGAACTAAAGTGGGTCTAGGAGGTGTTATTTCTCTAACTTCGACTTTTTCTATTCGCTCTTTTTTAACGGGAATACTAATAACATCGCCAGGCCTTAATTTGTCTGACTTCATTTCGTTATATTTCTTCAATTGATCAACTGGAACCATAAATCTTTTAGAAATGCTGTATATAGTTTCTCCTTTCATTACAGTGTGTTTAATCACAGAGTCTTGATAAGTAACTTTAAATTCTTGCTGTTTTTCTTTTAGAGGATCTCCTTTTCCAGTAGGTAGTTTTACCGGAACCTTGATCTCTTGTCCCTCTTGAAGACCTAGTTCTATTCCAGGATTCAATTCAACTAATTTTTCAACAGTTGTTTCATATGTTTTTGAAATACCATAAAGTGTTTCTTTTGATTTTACTTTATGAATTCCTAAGGTAACAGGTAAACTTTCAACTCCAGCAATTGGAATTAAAAGTCGCTGTCCTTCATTTAATCCATTCTCAGTTTCAGGATTAGCGGCAATTATATCCTCTACTGAAACTTTGTATAAATTATGGATACCATATAGAGTATTACCGCCTTGTACCACATGAATGTAATAACGTTTCCCGTTAATTACTTCAATTTCTGCATTTTCTGGCTGGGCAATAGAAGCCATACTTACCAGAAGAAATGAAAGACATATTAATAATTTCATATTATCATTTTGTTTTTATCCACTTATACAAGCCCTATGCCAAACTATTCCCACTCTATCGTTGCGGGTGGTTTAGAACTAATGTCGTAAGTAACCCTGTTAATACCTTTTACTTGGTTAATAATAGCATTAGATGTCTTTGCCAAAAATTCATATGGTAAATGGCACCAGTCTGCAGTCATTCCATCAGTTGAACTAACTGCTCTCAACGCAACGGCATTTTCATATGTTCTTTCATCACCCATTACACCAACGGATTGTATAGGGAGGAAAATTGCTCCAGCCTGCCAAACATCGTCATATAAATTGTGTTCTTTCAAGCCGTTTATGAAAATTGCATCTACTTCTTGAAGAATTCGTACTTTCTCTTCTGAAACCTCACCCAATATTCTAATTCCTAAACCTGGGCCAGGAAAAGGATGGCGACCTAGAATCTTATCGTCAATCATCATTGACTTACCAATTCGTCGAACCTCGTCTTTGAATAATAACCGCAATGGTTCTACTACTTGTAATTTCATGTAATCTGGTAATCCACCGACATTATGGTGCGATTTTATTGTTTGCGAAGGGCCACCTGTACCTGATACTGACTCAATTACATCTGGGTAGATAGTTCCTTGTCCCAGCCATTTTGCGTTTTCAACTTTCTTTGATTCGTCATCAAATACTTCAATGAAAACCCTTCCAATTGCTTTTCTTTTCAATTCTGGGTCTGAAATCCCTTTGAGTGCTGCGTAAAATTGTTGACTCGCGTCAACTCCTTTGACATTAAGTCCCATGCCTTGATAAGATTCTAGAACTTGATCGTACTCATTTTTACGCAGCAAACCGTTATTTACAAAAATACAGTGCAAATTTGCGCCAATTGCTTTGTGTAATAAAACAGCAGCAACAGAAGAATCAACGCCTCCAGATAAACCAAGAATCACTTTGTCATCCTTTAGTTTGTCTTTCAATTCTTGAATGCTTTCTTCCACGAATGAATTTGGCGTCCAAGATTGAGCAGTTTCACAAATTTCAACTATAAAGTTTTTCAATAAAATTTGACCTTCAGTTGAATGATAAACTTCTGGATGAAACTGTATTCCATAAGTCTGTTCATTTTCAATATGAAAACCAGCATATTTTACATCGCTCGTACTAGCAATCACCTCAAAGTTCTCAGGTAGGTGATGGATTGTATCTGCATGAGACATCCATACCTGACTATTGTTAGACATTCCTTTTGTCAATTCATGTTCTTGTGAAACGTGAGCAAGATTCGCGCGACCGTATTCTCTAATCGATGAAGGTTTTACTTCGCCACCATAGTTCTGTGCAAGATATTGAGCTCCAAAACAAACACCGAGAAGTGGTTTTACTCCTTTTATTAAAGATAAGTCTGGTTTTGGTGCGTTTTCATCTCTAGTTGAAAATGGACTTCCGGATAATATGACACCTTTAATGTTGTCAGTCATCTCAGGGCATTTGTTCCATGGATGAATTTCGCAATATACATTTAGCTCTCTGACGCGACGGGCAATCAGTTGTGTGTATTGTGAGCCGAAATCTAAAATCAAAATCATTTCTTGCATCGTACAAAGATAAAAGGAATAGTCAATTGTTTTTTAGCCTAAAACAAAATCTTATTGACAGTCTAACCTCAAAAAGTTTTGTCACAATGTCAGTTCATTAAAATTGGAATGATTTCTGCCCAACACGGATGACAATAAAACATAACTAAGTTGAAGCAAAAGGAATTTTAGATTAATTTTGTCTTCTCTAAATTTTGAGCAAAAATGATTGCAGACCTCTTTAAAAAAATCTTTGGCGATAAATCGGCAAAAGACCAAAAATATTATCAACCTTCAATTGAAAAAGTTAGATCTTTTGAAGCAGAAATTAGCCGTTTGTCTGATGATGAATTAAGAGCTAAAACCTTTGAATTTCAAAAATTTATCAAGGAAGGAACCTCTGAATTAGAAAAAGAGTTGGCTGCTTTGCATGAGAAATCAAACGACTTGAATATTCCGGTTCATGAAAAGGAAGCCCTATATGATAAAATCGATTCTTATACGAAAACGATAGATGACAAAATCGAGGAGTTATTAGCTGAAATTCTTCCGCAAGCCTTTGCTGTAGTCAAAGAAACAGCGAAAAGATGGAATGAAAACGGCCAACTTGTCGTGACAGCTAAAGATTTCGATCGCGATCTAGCAGTAAAAAAAGATGGTATCACGATAGATGGAGACAAAGCTATCTGGCATAACAAATGGACAGCTGCAGGTGTAGAAGTTTCGTGGAATATGGTTCACTACGATGTTCAAATTATGGGTGGTGGCGTTCTTCACGATGGTAAGATTGCCGAGATGCAAACTGGTGAGGGAAAAACCTTAGTAGCGACTCTTCCAGTTTATTTGAATGCGCTTTCAGGAAAAGGTGTTCACCTGGTAACGGTCAACGATTACTTGGCAAAACGTGACTCCGAGTGGATGGGACCTTTGTATCAATTTCATGGTTTGACTGTGGATTGTATTGATAAACACCAACCCAATTCTGATGCAAGACGTCAGGCTTATTTAGCTGATATCACATTTGGAACGAACAATGAATTTGGTTTCGATTACCTACGTGACAACATGGCAGGAAGCATCGATGATCTTGTTCAACGCAAACATCACTATGCCATTGTCGATGAAGTCGATTCCGTTTTGATTGATGATGCTCGAACGCCATTGATTATTTCAGGCCCAACACCAAAGGGTGATGAGCATGAATTTTATCAGTTAAAACCGCGTGTTGAGAACATTGTTGCGGTTCAACGACAGTTTGTTACGCAGTGTTTAACTGAAGCAAAAAAACTATTGACAGTTATAAATGAGCCAGTTGAAGATAAAAAAGAGATGAAACAGAAGCTCGAAGACGGCGGTATAGCCTTACTTCGTGCCCACAGAGGTTTGCCTCGAAATAAAGCATTGATTAAATATCTTTCTGAGCCAGGAATAAAAGCTCACTTGCAGAAAACAGAGAATTTCTACATGCAAGAGCAAGGAAAACAAATGAAGAAAATTGATAAAGAATTGTTCTTCGTTATCGATGAGAAAAATAATACAATAGAATTAACGGATAAAGGAATTGATCTAATTTCTGGTCAAGATGATAGAGATTTCTTTATCATGCCAGATATCGGAGCAGAAATTGCCAAACTTCAAAAGGAGCAATTGGACAACGAAAAAATGCTTGAGAAAAAAGATATTCTGATCCGCGATTATTCTATTAAGTCAGAGAGAATTCATTCGGTAAATCAATTACTAAAGGCTTATACACTTTTTGAAAAAGAAGTTGAGTATGTTATTTTGGATAGCAAAGTAAAAATTGTTGATGAATCTACTGGTCGTATTATGGAAGGTCGTCGTTATTCAGATGGATTGCACCAAGCGATTGAAGCGAAGGAAAATGTAACAGTAGAAGCGGCAACGCAAACATACGCTACAATTACTTTACAGAATTATTTCAGAATGTACCACAAACTTTCGGGTATGACAGGTACGGCGGAAACTGAAGCAAAAGAATTCTGGGATATCTACGAATTGGATGTTGTTGTTATTCCTACGAACCGCCCTATTTCAAGAAAAGATCAAAACGATTTAGTCTTTAAAACAGCTCGCGAAAAGTACAATGCAGTAATTGAAGAAATTCGCATACTTGTTGAGAAAGGAAGACCAGTATTGGTAGGAACAACAACTGTTGAAATTTCAGAATTGTTGAGTCGAATGCTTAAAATGCAGAATGTTGAGCACAAAGTTTTGAATGCGAAATACCATCAAATGGAGGCCGAAATTGTTGCAGGTGCTGGAAAGCCAGGTGCTGTAACAATCGCAACCAATATGGCTGGTCGTGGAACGGATATCAAACTAGGTGAAGGTGTGCAAGCTGCAGGAGGTTTAGCCATTATCGGAACTGAACGTCACGATTCTCGTCGCGTAGACAGACAGTTGAGAGGTCGTGCCGGTCGTCAAGGAGATCCAGGCTCTTCGCAATTCTTCGTCAGTCTAGAAGATGATTTGATGCGTAAATTCGGATCTGAACGAATTGCCAAATTAATGGACCGTGTTGGTTTGAAGGAAGGTGAGGTAATAACCCATAGTATGGTTTCTAAATCAATTGAGCGTGCACAGAAGAAAGTCGAAGAAAACAACTTTGGTATTCGTAAACGATTATTGGAATACGATGATGTAATGAATGCTCAGCGTAAAGCGATTTACAAGAAACGGAAAAATGCTTTGTTTGGTGATCGTTTGGATTTAGACACAGACAATATGTTCTATGACGTGGCTGATTCTATAGTATTCTCTTATGGTGGGGGCACTGATTTCCAGGATTTTGAATTGGATTTATTGCGTATCCTTGGAATTGAATCTCCGGTTTCAGAAGAAGACTACAAAACATTGGATAAGAATACTTTAGCAGACAGAGTTTACGAAGCTGCACGTGTTCACTATGATAGAAAAAACGCTAAAATTTCAGAACGCGCCATGCCACAAATCAAACATGTGTATGAAACCATGGGTGATAAATACAAGAACATCTTGTTTGAATTAACAGACGGTAAGAAAGTTATGCCTATGACCTTGAATTTGGAAATGGCTTACAATACAGGTGGTAAGGAAATAGCGCGTGCTTTGGAAAGAAACCTGACTTTAGGATTGATTGATAACGAATGGAAAGAGCATCTTCGTGAAATGGATGATTTACGATCGGCTGTGCACAATGCGCAATACGAACAAAAAGATCCTTTACTCATTTACAAATTGGAGTCTTTTGAATTATTCAAATCCATGTTGACAAGATTAAGTAAAGAAACAGCTGAAACCTTGATTAAAATGGATATTCCAGTTGGTAATGAAATCGAAACGACGAACAAAGAAATAGTGGCTGAGAATCATTACGATAAAGCTCAAACGGTCAACCAAGGTAATTCATCTTCGACCCAAGCTCCACAATTTGAGGGAAGTCAGGGATACGATCAGGCTATGAGAAATTCTACTCAGGTAGTGGAGAAAAAGCAACCTGTAAAAGTTGAAGATAAAATTGGACGAAATGATCCTTGTCCTTGCGGAAGTGGCAAGAAATACAAACAATGTCACGGTAAGTAAAACCGCATGAGCAAAACCATTGGAAGTATATCAATAATTGGGTCAGGAAATGTGGCTCATCACTTGGGTAAAGCTTTCGCTGGCCATATAAAAATCAATTCGATATATAGTCGGAATAAAGAAACGGCTAATGAACTGGCTGAAGATATTCATGCTTTTCATGCGAATGAGATAAAGGACTTGATTCCATCGGATTTAATTCTAATTTGTGTCAATGACGATGAAATTTACAGTGTTCTTGAGCAAATCCCTGAGAATCAATCGGTAGCTTATTCTAGCGGTTCAGTGGGCCTGACAGAACTTCCTCATCGTTTTGATTTGGGTGTGATTTATCCCTTGCAAACTTTTTCAAAAGCTAGGAATGTAGACTTATTCGAGGTGCCATTTTTCATAGAAGCAACAAATGAAGTTTTCGCACAACAGTTGTTCGATATGGCCTGGTTGCTCAGTAGAAAAGTGATTTTTGCTACGTCAACAGATAGAAAAAACCTTCATTTAGCAGGTGTTATGGTCAATAACTTCGTCAATCACCTTGATTTTTTAGCTGAACAATTTTTAAAGCAAAATTCAATGGAGTGGGATTATTTAAAGCCTTTAATTAAGGAAACCGCCATGAAATTGCAGAGCAAGCGACCGTTTGAAGCCCAAACCGGACCAGCTGTTCGAGGCGATCAGAAAACAATTGAGAGACATCTTTCTATGTTGCAAGGAGAGACGAAGGAGGTATATCAAATTTTGACGGAAAGTATACAAAAACACCACAAAGCCTGATGCAAAGTTTTAAGTCTATTTTAAACCAAATCGATACTTTTATTTTTGATGTTGATGGCGTTCTAACCGACGGAACAGTTCTTTTGTATGCTGGAGAAGTTATCCGTAGCATGAATTCCAAAGACAGCTACGCGCTTCAATATGCTGCTAAGTTGGGGTACTCCATTTTCGTTATTACAGGTGGTGATTCTAAAGAAGTAAAAGTGCGCTTGGAAGGTGCTGGTGTCAAAGAAGTTGTATTGTCTTCTGTCAATAAAGTCAGGGTTTATAATGAACTCAGTCAAAAATACAACATTGATGCTGGAAAAGTACTGTATATGGGTGACGACATTCCTGACTACGAACTTATGAAAATGGTAGCTCTCCCCTGTTGTCCAAAAGATTCAGCTGTTGAAATCAGGCAAATCGCGAAATACGTATCTCCCATTGATGGAGGAAAAGGTTGTGTCCGGGATATTATAGAACAAACATTAAGAGTTCAGGGAAAATGGATGTTACCCGAAGCACATGAGTGGTAATCAATAAATACTAACCTTTCCTAAGGGTGTGGATTGACCATTTTCTGAAATGAAATTCACGATATACAACCCTGCTTTTAAGCTTTCAGTTGAGATGTCTAAATAACTATTTTTCAGGATTTCAGAATATACTTGTTTTCCATCCAAACTATGAATGGAAATTTCGCCGCTAAAATTATTTTCATTCAACTCTATTCGAAATTGACTGTTAGCGGGATTAGGGAAAATTCGTGCATTTATCCACATTAAACTTTCTTCGGCAACTGAAACTAAACTGCTCGCTGTTAATACACCTACAGTCGAAGGATAGCCTTCATTTGCACTAATTTTCAGCACAAAAACACTTGGGATTCCAACTTTAAAATTGTGATTTACTCCCACCATAATGGCGCCATTATCATTTGTGGGAATCATTTCGCCTATAAGATCGTCAAAACTTCCATCAATATCAACGCCGCTGTTTTGATAGCCCATGAAATCATCAAATGCAGCTACAAACAAGTCTTGACCTGCTCCTGTAGTAAATTGATCGTCGTTGCCCATGGTAATATAGACGCGATTACCCGTTCCATATTTAATAATAAATTGACTTTCTCTTTTTCCAGGCGTGTAATACGAAACACTATAGATCTGACTTCCCTGTCCGTCAACTCTAACTGTATAATCGTCTGCTAATGTGTCAATTAAAGAAATACGACTACCCACGGCAATAATATGATCGGCATATTCAATCATACTCATGACTTCGTATTCGCCGTCTGGTCCATATTGATTATCCCAAATTAAAGTTCCATCCATTTTGTAGCAAGCTAACGAAGCTTTAAACATGGAAGAATCAGCATTCCAAATTTTTCCTCCAACCACAAAAGCTGTGTCAAAATAGTTTTGAACATCGACATACGTATCTTCAAACAGTTTTCCAGTTTTTTTCGTCCACAAAGTATCTCCAAACTTATCCAATCGAATGATATAACCATCTCTTTCTCCATCAATCGAATTATAGCTATCTCCAACTAATACATAGCTGGAATCCGGTAATCTGATTGCATCGTTCAGCAAATCCCAACTATCCGTACCATAACTCTTTTCCCAGATTACTTCACCAGATATATCAGTATGTGCAAAATAGAAATCAAAATCTCCAGTTGGTGTGCTATTCGTTTGGCCCGCAATATAATACCCTTCATTTTCTGTCACGAAAATTCGTTTCCCGAATTCAGATT
>JBGSIB010000041.1:0-10384 GCA_041751955.1 Crocinitomicaceae bacterium | reverse complement strand
AGTCTACGATTTAAGGTGTTTATAGCATCATGGTCCACCTCTTCCCATTCCGAACAGAGAAGTTAAGCCTGATTGCGCTGATGGTACTGCATTTTTAAGTGTGGGAGAGTAAGTCGACGCCACTTTTAAAAGCCTCTTGAGTAATCAAGAGGCTTTTTTTTTGTGAAATATTTTGTTCGTGAACCTCTAAGTTCATACTAAATCACCGAAAATCATTCGAAATGAGATAGGTTAACTTTATCTAGTAATTATTCAGAACGCTACGGTAGCCAATCTGTGACTTTGATTAAGTTGATTTTGGTTAAAGTGAAAATTCCTTTTGGAGTATAGAACATTTATTAAGTCTTAGTGTTTTACAAGTGAATCGTTTTGACAATTCGTTCTTGGAGATACTTTAAAAATAGGATTACTTAACAATACTTACTGTTAATATTAAAAAAAAGCACGTTCCTTTGCAATTGATAAAATAGAATAAAATTTTTGATGAAACTAATTGCCTTTATTTTCTTTAATTCACTGATATTTAATGGATTAATTGCTCAAGAAAAAGTTTTCACAGGAACAGTTAAAGACTTTTCAAGTGAAGAAGCGATGCCTTATGCGACAGTAGTATTAATCTCGAAAACAACCAACAGAGTATTAGAAGGTGTTATTACGGATGAAAGTGGGAAATTTAGGTTGAGCAGTGATTCTTTGGCTGTTTATCTTAAAGTTACTTTCATTGGATACGAAGATTTTATTTTACAAAATTTAGAGTCAATTTCTAATTCAGGTAATCTCGGAATTTTGAAATTGAAACCAATGGTTCAAGATCTTGGTGAAGTTCAAGTTACTGCTGAGAAATCTTCTATGGAATTTAAATTGGACAAGCGTGTTTTCAACGTAGGAAAGGACATAGGTTCTACTGGGGCTAGCGCATTAGAAGTGCTGAATAATGTTCCCTCGGTCAGTGTGGATATAGAAGGCAACATTCGCTTAAGAGGCAATGCAGGTGTTCAAATATTGATCAACGGAAAACCATCTGTCCTTTCAGATGACCCGAGTAAAGCACTGGGGACCATCACCGCTGATATGATAGAATCCATTGAAGTGATAACCAATCCATCAGCAAAATACGACGCCAGTGGGACATCAGGGATCTTAAATATTATTTTGAAGAAAGAGGAAAACAAAGGATTTAATGGTTCTATTTCTCTCAATACAGGATGGCCGCACAATCATTCCGTCGGTGGGAGCGTGAATTACAGAACGAAGAAGCTGAATTTATTCACTCAATTCGGTGCTGGATATCGCTCTTTACCTGATTATAGTAAAGGTGAGAATAGGAATTTGAGCAATAATAGCTCTGTTATTAGCAATGGAATGGGATTCAGAAATGAAAACTTTTACAACATCACTCTTGGAGCAGATTATTATTTGAACCAATACAACACGATTACATTATCCGGAAATTACGCTTACGAAATAGAACAACAGCCTTCCGAGACTGACTTCTATTTGTATGATAGTGCCAATAATCTGAGTTCTCAATACAAAAGAACGGAGGTAACCTCGGCACTCAATCCAAAATATCAATATGACTTGCAATACAAAAAGGAGTTCAAGAATAATAAAGAACACACCCTGCAAATCAATGCGCTTGGACGCTTTTTTGGTAAAGATCAATCATCGGAATTTGAAAATGCATATTTGTTTGGGACAGGACCGTTTGGTAATCAAGAGACTAAAACCTATTTCTATCAATCGGATCAAACATACCAATTGGACTACGTAAACCCTTTTAAGAAAAAGTTTACATTGGAATCTGGTGCGATGTACGAGATAAATGATGTTGGCAATGATTACGCCGTATACAATCAAGAAGGCGATGTCTTTATTTTAGACACGAACCTGACCAATAATTTTGAGTATAATCAAAAAGTACTCGGGGTTTATTCCACAGGTTCATACGAAAGAGAGAAATGGGGTGTGAAACTTGGCGTACGAGTTGAGAATACGGACTTGAATACCTTGTTAACGAATACAGATGAAAAAAACACTAGAAATTTCACCAATGTATTTCCAAGTTTCCATACTTCTTTTAAAGTTTCAAAGAAAGTTCAATTGCAAGCCGGTTATTCCCGACGAATTTTTCGCCCAAGATTGTGGGATTTAAATCCATTCTTTAATATTCGAAACAACTACAGCATTCGAACAGGAAATCCAGATTTATTACCTGAATTTGCAGATTCGTATGAATTGACAGGAATATTTTTCATCAATAAATTAACCTTGAATTCCAGTGTCTATTTTCTTTATACAAGGGATGTCAAAGAGAACATTTCGCGTTTTGAAAACAACGTAACCGTTACCCGCCCAGTAAATGTTGGAACCAATCAAAAAATGGGTGTTGAACTGAATTGGAAATACGTGCCGAACAAGTAGTTTTCGACAAATGGTGATTTTAATTTTGGATACTTCAATCGAAAAGGAAATTTTGAAACGCAAAACTTTGACTTTACGGGCAATCAATGGTCAAGCAAAATGACAGCTAAATTCAAATTAAAAAAAGAATATGATTTTGAAGTAACAGGAAATTACGAGTCAGGTTATAGAACTGTTCAAGGTAAAGTTTCAGGATTCCCATCGGCAGATGCAGGTTTGAGGAAAAAGATTTGGAAAGGAAAGGCAGTTGTTAATTTATCCGTTCGCGATATATTCGCTTCAAGAATACGTGAAAGCTTCGTGAACCAAACCAGCTTTTCGTCTTACAATTATTCCCGTAGAGGTCGTTTTATTACCTTAGGATTTAGCTATAGTTTTGGAAAAGGAGAAGCGATGACTTACACGGGCGGGGGTCGCCAATAGGTTCTTCGAGTTAATATCCACCTGAAGACCCACCAATCTGTTCAATTGGATGCCAAGTTGTTTTGTATTCCTGAAATGTTGCAATCAAATCTAGACTTTGAGAATCTACTGAATTCCAATTTTTATTCTGCATGCTGAATCGCTTTACATTACTCACACAGTTTTCTGCCATGGTTTTCATTAACTTCGTTTCACGACAAAGTGTCAATGCATTGATATCCATATGTGTAGAAAATGTTTCAGCCAATTCGTCTAGATAACCAGTTAGAATATTTATCACACCACCAGGAACATCAGAAGAATGAATGATTTCTGCCAAAGTAATGGCAGATAAAGCTTTACTTTCTGAAGCCAAAACAACTACTGTATTTCCTCCTGCGATAATCGGTAAAAGCATTGAAATTAAACCAATCAACCCTGTTTTTTCGTCGGCAATAAACGCAACAACCCCTGTAGGCTCAGCAACTGTAAAATTGAAATGTGAACTTGATACAGGATTGACGGAACTAACAATAGCTTGATATTTATCGCACCAACCAGCATAATAAATTACTCTGTCTATGGATAAATTCACTTCTTTTTCAGCAGAAGATTTGGCCTCACCCATTTCCATTAACTCGGCAATAAGTTGTGCTTTTCTACCTTCCATCATTTCTGCCAAACGGTATAAAATTTGACCACGATTGAATGCCGTTTTGGAACTCCAACTACCAAATGCTTTTCGCGCTGCTACGACGGAATTTCGAATGTCCTTTCGGGAACTAAGGCACATATTGGCCAATAAATTTCCTTTTTTATCTTGCAAAGGATACGTGCGTCCTGACTCTGTTCGAGGAAATGCGCCACCGATATATATCTTGTATGTTTTTAAAACTTCCAATCGTTCCATTTTTCTTTTTGATTAATCAAATTTTAAATACGCAGCTAAACCATGTTTACCGCCTTCTCGTCCAAATCCACTTTCCTTGTAGCCGCCAAATGGTGATGCAGGATCGAAGCGATTGTAGGTGTTCGCCCAAACGACTCCAGCGCGAAGTTGGGCTGTCATATTAAAGATTCGAGAACCTTTATCTGTCCAAACACCAGCCGCTAATCCGTAAGGAGTGTTGTTCGCTTTTTGAATGACTTCATCTATCGTGCGAAAGGTTTGAATGGTGAGAACTGGGCCAAAAATTTCCTCTTGTGCAATTCTGTTTGATTGCGCCACATCTGTGAAAAGAGTTGGCGGCATGAAATATCCTTTTTTAGGAAGTTGACAAGGACTTTGATAAATTTCACTTCCTTCTTTTCTACCAATTTTTAGATAATTCTGAATAATGTCAAACTGTTCTTTCGAATTGATGGCACCGATATCTGTATTCTTGTCAATAGGATCTCCAACGATGAGTGATTCCATTCGGAATTTTAATTTTTCTATTACTTTTTCAGCAATGTTTTCTTGAACAAATAGTCGTGAACCAGCGCAACATACGTGTCCTTGATTGAAGAAAATCCCATTGATAATTCCTTCAACAGCCTGGTCTATTGGAGCATCTTCAAAAATGATATTTGCCGATTTTCCGCCCAATTCTAAGGTTAATTTTTTATCGGTTCCTGCTAAGGCTTTCTGAATTATTTTTCCAACACCTGTTGAACCTGTAAATGCAATTTTATTGACGTCAGGATGATTAACAATTACAGCGCCTGTATCTCCAAATCCGGAGACGATATTGACAACACCTGCAGGCAAACCAGCATCGTGAATAATTTCTGCTAAAATCATCATGGTCAATGAAGTAGTTTCTGCAGGCTTTATGACCACTGTATTTCCTGTTGCTAAAGCTGGTGCGATTTTCCAAGCCGCCATCAACAAGGGGAAGTTCCATGGTATAATTTGTCCCGCTACGCCAAGTGATTTAGGTTTTTGTCCTGGAAAAGCTTCATCTAATTTATCTGCCCATCCAGCATAGTAAAAGAAGTGATTACAAGCCAAAGGAATATCAATATCGCGTGCTTCACGAATGGTCTTTCCAGAATCCAAAGATTCGGCGACGGCTAATTCTCGCGAGCGTTCTTGCATCATTCTGGCAATACGATAGATGTATTTTCCTCTTTCTGAACCGCTAAGTTTTGACCAAACTGTGTTGTATGCTTTTCTAGCGGCTTTCACTGCTAAATCAACGTCTTTTTCGTTTCCATAGGCAATGGAACATAGCACTTTTTCATTCGCAGGGTTGATGGATTTAAAATATTTACCCGACGAAGGTTTTACGAATTTACCATCTATGTACAGATCGTATTTTTCTTTGAGTTGAACGATTTTCGTGCTTTCTGGCGCCGGAGCGTAATCCCAGTTTGTATTTTCTTTTTTACTCATGATCAATCAATTGAAAAATAATCAGCGGATGAATAGTGTCCAGTTTTTGCTTTGACTATTTGCATCAAAACGTCATTGGCTAAGCTACTTGCCCCGAATCTGAAGTATTCGTTGTTCAGCCAATCGTTGCCTAATGTCTCTTTCACCATTACTAAATAATGCAAAGCCAATTTCGATGTAGAAATTCCACCTGCAGGTTTCATGCCTACCATTTTACCTGTTTCCTTATAGTGATCGCGGATAGCTTGCAACATGGTATATGTTACAGGCATCGTAGCGGCCGGTTGAATTTTTCCTGTGGAAGTTTTAATAAAATCGGCGCCTGCATGTATCGCCAAGTCGCTAGCTCGACGCACATTGTCCAAAGTGGAAAGTTCTCCTGTTTCCAATATCACTTTCAGTCTGGCATTCCCACAAACTTCTTTAATGGATGCGATTTCATCAAAAACAAATTCATATTCACCGGCTAAAAATTTACCTCTTGAAATTACCATGTCAATTTCGTCGGCTCCAGAATCAACTGCAAATTTAGTATCATCAATTTTGACTAAATGTGGAGCTTGTCCGCTCGGAAAGGCAGTAGAAACCGATGCTACTTTTACCGATGTACCCAGCAATTCTTTTTTTGCTAAACCTACCATCGTAGGATAAACACAGACTGCGGCAACTGAAGGTAAACCTTCAACTTGATCATGCAAGTGATGTGCTTTGTAACACATTTGACGAACTTTCCCAGGGGTATCTTTTCCTTCAAGCGTCGTTAAATCTATCATGTTGAGCACCATATTCAGTCCCTGCCACTTCGCTTCATTCTTGATGCTTCGTGTTTGAAAACGAGCTGTTCTTTCTTCAACACCTACTTTGTCGACTGCAGGTGAATTCATTAAGATCTCGTTTATATTAGCGGAATATTTTGTCATATTTATTTCAAAAAAAAAGACTCGAAATGAGTCTTTCTAATTACTAAGCTAAAGCTGTCCGTCCGAATGATAAACGCCTTGCTTGAATACTTTAACTTTCAAAAGGATGCCGTCTGAATCATATTCATAAACCTTTCCATCCCAAAGTTGTCCATTTCTAAATTCACCGTCCTGCCAGATTTCATCATTGTCATTATAGCATTTGTTGTAACCGTTAGGAACAAATTTAGCGCCTTTCGTGCGTGGTCTTGAGACGAACGGTGCTTTTTCTTTTGAAGCCCCAGGATCTTTGACACTTACCGTAGGTTTTACCATTTCTTTTTGAATGGAACTGATTACTCTTCCGTCGGCGTCGTATTCTATTAATTCCTTCACGTCACCATTTTCGTAGTATCGTGTTGCCTTTCCTGTAGGTTTACCATTATCTGCTTTGTACTCAAATTCAACTTGTCCGTTCGGATAAAAATATTTTACTGTTCCTTCTTCACGACCATTTTCATTGTAATTAGCTTCAAATTCAATCACCCCATTTTCATGAAAGCGCTTGAGCGAATCGCGATAAGAATTTCTAACAAAAGTTCCTTCTTCTTTGACTTTTCCGTTGGGGTGTATTTTTTGATAAAATCCTTGCGGACGATTGTTGGTGTAGGTTCCTTTGATGCGAGGTGTTACTCCGTCATTATGATATTTAATCCAGATACCCTCTTTTCTGTCGTCTTCATAAGGACCTTCCTCTATTTTGCCTTCTGCTGGAATACCTGCTTCCGGTCTATCCTTCCCAAAATATATCCAATAACCTTGCTTTAGGCCGTTTTTGTCCTTTTGATTGATTTTTTTTGCATCATCTTGCTGCGCAATTTCGCCGTCGAGGGAGAGAGCTCGATTAGCGAGAATGGTTATGCTGAGCAGGCAGAGAAATAAGGTTCTGTAATACATACGTATTGGTTGTTCAAGATAAACTCGGTGCAAAATACAAAAAAATACTTTTCCGTAGAAAAAAGACGAAAAAAAATGATTCAGCGTTGCTTGATTTTAACATGTTTTCATTAAAATTTAAACATTTTCCAACATGATTTTTACCATCCTCGGTAAATCAAAATCCACTTTCCATCCCCAATCTTTTTGAGCTACTGAATCATCGATAGAATTAGGCCATGAATCTGCTATTTTTTGTCTGAAATCAGGATTGTATTCAATTTCAAATGTGGGTATATGTTTTTGAATTTCAGCACTTAATTCAGCTGGAGTGAAATCACACCCAGAAATGTTGTACGAGGATCTAATTTTTACTTTTTCTGGTTCTACTTCCATCAAGTCAACTGTTGCCCGTATGGCATCTTCCATGTACATCATCGGCAATCGTGTATTTTCATTTAAAAAACAATTGAATCGTTTCCCTGCCTTTGCATCATAAAAAATATCTACGGCATAATCAGTTGTGCCACCTCCTGGTTCACTTGTATAAGAAATTAAACCAGGATATCGTATACTTCTTACGTCAACATTATGCTTAATCGAGTAATATTCGCACCATCTTTCACCAGCTTGTTTGGAAATTCCATAAACTGTTGTGGGCTCCATTATGGTAGTTTGAGGAGTGTTATCGGTTGGTGTGGTTGGACCAAATACGGCAATTGAACTTGGCCAAAAGACTTTTTTAATATGTCCTTCTTTTGCCAAATCGAGAATCGTAAAAAGTCCTTCCATGTTCAATTTCCATGCGAAATCTGGGTTTTTCTCAGCAGTTCCTGAAAGTAAAGCAGCTAGCAAATAAACATCCGTAAATTTTTCTGCAATAATATAACTTCGAACATTTTCCCTGTCTAAAATATCCAATTGCTCAAAAAGTCCACCTTTTAGTAAAACAGGACAAGTATTTTTAACATCAGAGGCGATAACATGCTTATTGCCAAATCGTTTACGGAGTTCAAGCACCAACTCTGAACCAATTTGTCCACCTGCTCCAATTACTAACACTTTTTTCATATCCTATTTTTTACAGCAAAGTTATAATTTCCTTCTTTTGATGCCGATAATCTTTGTACTAATATTTGAACTATGGAATAATTAAAATATCTATCAAAGATTGATTATCTTTGCTAAAACGACTTTTATGTGGGTTGAATTAAGGATATTGTTGAACTACTTGATCAAAAGGAATCCAGAGTGATGTGCTTTTTGTAAGCAGTATTCATTCACATTTAAAACATAAATTCATATGCCATTTTACCATAAATTAGGAGATATTCCACATAAACGACATACGGTTTTTGAAAGACCAGAAGGGGGGATTTTCCATGAACAATTATTCGGAACCGAAGGTTTTCATGGTTTCTCGTCATTATTATATCATCATTTCCCGCCAACACAGGTCAAAAGTGTTAGCGCAGCGAAGGATATTTCACCTGTTCCTGCTGTCGATAAAAATATTTCTGCCCGAATGTTGAAAGGCATGAACGTTAAACCGAAAGCAGATTTTTTAGAAAGTAGGGAAATACTTTTGTATAACAATGATTTGAATATCGCTTGTGCAGCTCCGACAGAATCGCTGACAAAGTATTTTTACAAAAATGCAGATGCAGATGAAGTAATTTTCATTCACAAAGGATCAGGAAAATTGAGAACTTTAGTCGGAAATATACCTTTTTCGTATGGAGATTATTTAGTTATTCCAAGAGGAATTATTTACCAAATGGAATTTGATTCAAGCGATAACCGATTGTTCATTGTTGAATCTTTTTCTCCAGTTGTGACCCCAAAACGTTATAGAAACGATTTTGGTCAACTTTTGGAACATTCTCCATTTTGCGAGCGTGACTTACGTGGACCAAGTGAATTGGAAACACATATCGAAAAAGGCGATTTTACGATTAAAATTAAAAAAGAGAATCATTTGCATGAATTGGTTTATGCTTCTCATCCTTTTGATGTGGTCGGTTGGGACGGTTTCAATTTTCCTTATGCATTTTCGATTCATGATTTTGAGCCGATTACGGGACGTGTGCATCAACCACCTCCAGTTCATCAAACGTTTGAAGCATTCAATTTTGTGATTTGTTCTTTTGTCCCACGCTTATATGATTATCATCCAAAATCAATTCCGGCACCTTACAATCACAGCAATATCGATTCAGATGAAGTTTTGTACTATGTGGATGGAGATTTTATGAGCAGAAATCACGTGGAACAAGGGTTTATTTCTTTGCACCCCGGTGGAACGCCACATGGTCCACATCCAGGTGCATATGAAAGAAGCATTGGACAAAAAGATACAGCCGAATTGGCCGTGATGGTGGATACTTTTAAACCCTTAAAATTAACACAAGCAGCGGTTGATTTACAAGATGAATCGTACGTAACTAGTTGGTTGTTTAAAGACTAAAAAATATTATTATGTCAGCAGAGATAAAAAAAGATATTAAAAACGTAGAATACGGATTAGAAAAAATATTTGAAGGAGCACAAGACTTTTTGCCACTTTTAGGAACCGATTATGTTGAATTTATAGTCGGCAATGCCAAGCAAGCAGCTCACTTTTATAAAACGGCGTTTGGATTTCAATCACATGCATACAAAGGATTGGAAACAGGTTGTAAAGACTATGCTTCTTACGTTATAAAACAAGATAAAATTAGAATAGTACTCACGACCCCTCTTAATTCCACATCTTGGATGAATGATCACTTGGCTAAACATGGTGATGGGGTTAAGATTATCGCTCTTTGGGTGGAGGATGCGAAGAAGTCTTGGGAAGAGACGACCAGTAGGGGTGCTAAATCGTATATGGAACCAACCGTTGAAAAAGACGAGCATGGGGAAGTGGTAAGAGCAGGAATCTATACGTACGGAGATACTGTGCATATGTTTGTAGAGCGTAAAAATTACAAGGGTGAATTTTTGCCAGGATATGAAAAATGGGAATCCGATTACAAACCAGAACCAACAGGATTAAAATTTATTGACCACATGGTAGGAAATGTGGGATGGAATGAAATGAATATTTGGGTTAAATGGTATGAAGATGTTATGGGATTTGTAAATTTCCTATCATTCGATGACAAGCAAATTACGACTGAATATTCAGCCCTGATGAGTAAGGTGATGAGCAATGGAAATGGAAGAATTAAGTTTCCCATAAACGAGCCTGCTGAAGGTATTAAAAAATCTCAAATTGAAGAATATTTAGATTTTTACAATGGTCCAGGCGTGCAACATATCGCCATTGCTACGGATGATATTATCACAACCGTTAGTAAATTGA
>JBGSIB010000040.1:0-13348 GCA_041751955.1 Crocinitomicaceae bacterium | reverse complement strand
GTCTGGCTTTAATACGTTGTAATTTCTTTTATTCGAGCTTAATCCACATTCTTCCAATTCACATTGAGCTTTTTTGTAGCCACCATTTTCCAAGATGATTTTCAGTCGTTTAACTACATCATCATTTTGATTACTTGTTTTATGATTGTTAAGGATATCGAAATATTTTTCTCCTTTTTCAAGTCCTTCAAAATTTTTAACATAGATTGGCTTTGTTTGGGGTTTATACCGTTCAATTAGCCTTCCTTCTTTTGCCCATTGTGCAAATGATTTTCCAGTTTGAGCATTTTCTTTACCGTCAATTGTTCTTTTCTTGAGAAGACTCATCATTTTTTTTGCTGAGCCATTGAATTGTTTTGAAATGTCCACTAATTCGTAATGATGGGATTCTTGATTGTTCCCTATATAATCTAAATCATATAATGCTTCGAATACTGTTACTTTTTCTTCGGGTTTAACGGTCGGAGGAATTTCGGAAATAAATTTTTGGTCTTTTCTACAGCCTATAAAAAGAACACGTTCACGATTTTGAGGGACACCATAATTGGATGCGTTTGCCACAAATGGCTTTTCAATTTTATAAAGTCGAATGCTTTCCAAAATTCCTTTCAATACTTCTTGTTCCTTTTCAGATGAAATATTCAGCAATGTTTCCAACGTTTCGTCAAACGATGCTGTATAAATTTTCAATGCTGTGATTATGTTGTTGCAGTCCTTTTTGTAGGTCACAGGGACGTTCAGTTCATTGAAAGCATTTTCTATTTGTTCAATTATATTTTCGGAGCTAATATGGGTTAAAAATGAAGTGAATTGTTCAAAAAAAGCATCACCGTCAACATTACAATAATCTTTTTCTTTTATGATATCACGTTTCAGTTTTTCCCATTCTTTGGTTCGAGCTAGAATATTAAAACCATGTCTAATCGTATTTATTCTGGAATCCGTTTTACTTGTTTTATAATCTGCTATTTTCGGAGTAAGTTGTTTAAATCGAGAATCAACATAGCGGATGAATTCTTCCCTACCGCTTTCTATTTCAGAGTCTCTCAATTTCTCGATTTCAACTCTTTTAACAATACATTCAAGTAAAAAGGTGTTTTTGTCAGACTTCATTTTTCTTATAAATGAAACTAAGACAGGAATCTCTTTAATATCAACTATTGAATTGATTTCTTGGATGATTATATCTTTTATTCTTCCGTTTTCTTTTGTGAGAATTCCTTTTACATTCTCCATTACAAAGTACTTTGGTTGTAAAATCTTAATTACCTCAAGGTAATGGGAAAATAAATCATCCTTTTTATCGAATTTTTTTCTTTTACCTGCCAAACTAAAACTTTGGCAAGGAGGTCCGCCACAAACTACATCTATTGTTTTATCTCCAATTTTTTGAATAAAATTTTCTATAAAATCAGGCTCAGTAATATCTTGTCGTAAAAATTCAGCTTTTAGTCCAAGTTGATGATTGTAACGAACTACGTGGGTCAATTCACAATTTTCGTTTATATCGCTCGCAGCAATAAAGTCGAAAAATTTGTTGTTAACTTCTGCTTGAAGAAAACCTTCACTGAATCCGCCTGCTCCGGCAAATAAATCAACAAAAGTAAAAGGTTTACCATAAAGTGAAACCTGCTCTTTGACGATATTAACCGAATGATTCTCTTTATACCCATCTATATGCTGAGTTAGTATTTCTTTGATTTCTTCTTGTGAAAAGGTTTTTCTATTTGAATGATGCAAAAGTTCATCTGCCCGTTCTCGTAAAAAGTTGAGATAATGATTTATTTCAGAACAATCGCTAGAATAATTTAAGGCTATTTGATTTTTCTTATCAAAATGAATTGTTTCAATTTTCTGTCCAGTAGCCAATTTTATTTGACTTCCGTTACAATTAATTCGAAGATGAATAGGGGCCATCCCTTTTTTGTCTGGTTTGTCAAGATAAAAATTAATTGTTGCCATATTTACGGACGATTTTACGTACACGGACAAATTTACGGACAATATTTGATTAAGCATTGTCAAATATTTTTTTTCTTTTAAATTAGTTTCTCACTAAATCCACAGAATAATCCACCAGAATTTCCTCAAAAAGTTCCATAGTGAAATCCGAACTGCCCAAAAGAATTGTTGAAAATATTTCCAAACGATCATCAACAGTCAATTCATTCAAACATTCGTCGTTACGGAAAAAAGCCATAAATTCTGCTCTACTCATGTTTTCCTTCATTTTAGATGTTAAGGCAAAATTCGCAGATAACTTCGTAATCTATTTACGCATTATTAAAGTCCATTTGGTTTCAAGATTTAAGCGATTCAAAATACCCCCCCAAAAACCCCATCATTCACCTCTGCATCCGTAAAAATCTCCATCAACTTCGGCCTACCATCCGCTTCATGCGTATAAAACGCTTCCATATTCCCCAACAATTCTTCTTCGTTGCTTACTTTGAAATAATCTACGTCAAAGGCTTTGCAAATGTGCTCGGCGGAATGTTCGTGCTTGGCGACAAAGTACTTTTCGTATTGTGCCGTGCTTTTTGGGCCTGGGATGATTTTGAAAATGCCACCGCCGGAATTGTTGATCATGAAAATGCGGAGGTTGGGGGTGAGGTGCTGATTCCAAAGGGCGTTGCTGTCGTAGAAGAAACTGATGTCGCCGGTGAAATGGACGTGCCAAGAGTCGGTGTCCATAGCGGCGGCGCCCGCTGCGGTGCTCATGCTGCCATCTATGCCGCTGGTGCCGCGGTTGGATTGGTAAATGACGTTGAAAAGTGGGTCGAACAATTGGGCGTAGCGAACGACGGAACTGTTGCCCAAATGCAAGGTGCTGGAGTCGGGCAAACAGTCGAGTAGGAGATGGAAGACTTTCATATCGCTCCACGGCGCCGACTCGCAAAATTCGCGGGTGAGGTCTTGACGACGGAAGTCTATGCTTTTCCATTTTGGTGCGTAGGAATGAGCAAGCATTCGTGGCGCTTCGTTGATTTTTCGGATGAAAGTAGAAGGTTTCATTTCCAAAGAAGCGGTCATTTTTCGGTACGTGTCCATGGCTGGAAAATCGTAACCGACTCGCCAATGCTCGGCAATATTCCAGTTGCGCAACAAGGTTTTGACTTTTTTGGAAACGATAGCTCCGCCCAAAGTGACCAATATTTCAGGCACAAATGAGTCGTCATTTCGGTCCAAATGTTCGATGGTTCTGTCCACGCAATGCACAAAGCGCAAATCGTAGAGATTGGAGGTGTTTTCCACCATAATCAACACACTCGGATCGTCGGCCATGGTTTTTAACTCCTGCAAAAGCGCCTCGTTTTTCGGCATTTGACCGATGAGGACTAATTTCTTCGTGGCTTTTGACCATTTTTCCAGTAGACTTCGACTACGCTCAGTCTGCTGGAAATCCTCAAAATGTTCGTATTTAATGCGACTTTTACCGACCTGATGACTAAGCGGAGTCGAAATCTTCGTTTGATTCCCCATCATCCGCCGACTGAGCGGAGTCGAAGGCGTCGGATGAGCCGAAGTCTGTGCATTCAAAATCGTGGACTGAGCGGAGTCGAAGTCCACTTCCCTCGTTCCATAAAGTGGTTCCTCCAAAGCAAAATTAAAATGAACCGGTCCTCGCGAATTTCCCATCGCTTTCTCAAGAAGATATTGGGTTTCCCGAGCGATTTGAATCTGATGTTTTTCACTTTCATCCGCATCGGAAACTTGCAAAAAACCGATGACATGTTTACCGAAAACGTGGTCTTGCATGATGGTTTGACCGTCGCCATGATTGATCCATTCTTCGGGTCGATCGGCGCTGATGACCACCAAAGGAATATTTTGATAAAACGCTTCGGCAACCGCTGGAAAATAGTTCAAGACGGCCGAACCAGAAGTACAAACTACGGCAACGGGTTCTTGGATTTGCAAAGCCATTCCCATCGCGAAAAAGGCGGCTGAACGTTCGTCGTGTACCAAAAAGCATTGAATATCAGGGTGTTCGTCGAACGAAATAGTCAAAGGTGCATTTCTAGAACCTGGGGAAATAACGACATGTTTCAATCCCGCAGCGACGCAACTTTCTACAAAAACATGAACATTTTCTTTGTTACTTGTCAAATAACTCATGAAACTTGTATTTTTTCAATCACGTCGATGAGCGTTCGTGCTTTGTTTTCGGTTTCTTCCCATTCGTCTTCAGGAATGGATTGCGCGGTATATCCGCCGCCGACATACAAATAAGCTTTGCCGGGTTGAATTTGACAGCAGCGTAAATTCACGTACAAATAGTTGTGATCGCGGTCAATGACACCTATAAATCCAGTGTATAAATCGCGGTGAAAAGGTTCCAGTGTGGCCACCAAATCTTGAGCGACTTTCGTTGGAACACCTGCAACGGCTGGCGTAGGATGTAAATTCATGGCGATTTCCAACGCCGATTTTTCTGGACTATAAAAGGAGAAATCCGTTCTCAAATGTCGAACAGGGCCTGCTTCTATTTCGAAAGGGCCATGTTGTTCTATTTCTTGTAATTCTTGGGTCAACAATCGATTTTGAATGTATTCCGTCACAATGGATTGTTCCTCTTTTTCCTTTTCATTCCAATCTGTGCTGGCCATCACTTTTTTGGTTCCAGCCAAAGCCATGGTGTAGCCTTGATGTCCGTGCAAGGAGAGCAAAACCTCGGGCGTTGCACCTATCCATGTGCCAAAAAGTGGACTAGAAATCAGATAAACAAAGGTGTTGGGGTAGTCCTTGCACAACTGATAAAACAGCGATTCACAATTTTTTTCGTTGAACGAAATACTTTTCACACGACCATAAACCGCCTTTTGCAAACCGTGGACTTGAAAATTATTGATCAGTGACTCAGCGCCCATCAAATATTCTTTTTTCAAAACGGTATATGGAACGCGAGTAGAATACGAATATGCTGGTTCACCTTCCTCTTCATTGAAAAAATAAACCGCACTTTTATCGTGATTCACCACACAAAAAGACAGCTCGAAATCAGCATTTTGCGATAACTCGAAACGTCCCGTTTTTTCAACGATTTCTTTTTGTGGTATGCGATATTTTAGAATTTCTGCCATTTTTTACCTCGGTACTATCATTACAGTTAAGCGACCGGTACAGACTAATTTTTGGGTTGAATCGTCGTACAAATCCACTTGCCAAACATGTGTGCGTTTGCCAGCATGAACAATTTTACCAATCGCTTTAACCAATCCGCTTTTCATTCCTCCTAAGTGGTTTGCATTGATTTCCAATCCAACGGGCACTTCTTTCTCGATATCCAAGAGCAAAGTTGAACCCATTGAAGCAATGCTTTCAATCAAAGCTGCACTCGCACCACCATGTAACAATCCCATAGGCTGATGTGTTCGATGATCGACTGGCATTGTTGCAACAACATAATCGTCACCTAGCTCAACGCAGCGAATACCGAGGGTTTCCATCATCGTATTTTTGAATAAAGCTTCGATTTGCTCGAGCGGGACTTGACGTAATTTCATGAGGTAAATTTAGTTATTATTTGATTATTGAATTGAGGATGAATGGACTTTAGGACGATAGGACTTTAAGATTTTAGGACCGTGCTACTGAGAGTGCATTTAAATCGGAGAAAAGGTTCCAAGGTATATTTCTTCCCAAGTCCTAATATCCTAAAATCGCAAAGTCCTAAAAATCCTACTTATCTTTGACCCCATGTTTCAAAAAGACTTTGATTTACAGCCCTTCAACACCTTTGGAATTTCGGTTACTTGCACCTATTTCGGGCAATTTGCTTCGGTAGATGAACTGAGATGGCAATTGGATGAGGTGAAAAAGTTGAATTTGCCCTTGCTCATTTTGGGTGGAGGAAGCAATCTACTTTTGACACAGAATTTTGAAGGAGTCGTTCTTCGCAATGAAATCAAAGGAATTGAGATTATTGATGAAGGTGGAAACGACGTCCTTATTCGTTCGGGAGCAGGGGAGGCTTGGCATGAATTTGTCTTATTTTGTGTGAACAGAAATCTCTCAGGAATAGAGAATTTATCTCTGATTCCTGGCAGTGTTGGCGCAAGTCCCATGCAAAATATTGGTGCTTATGGCGTAGAAATAAAAGACACATTTCATCAATTGGAAGCTTTGCATATCGCAACAGGCGAAGTGCATACTTTCAACAAGCAACAATGCGCTTTTGGTTACCGAGAAAGTGTTTTCAAGCGCGAATTGAAGAACCAATATGTGATTACTAGCGTTGAATTTCGTTTGCAAAAAGAGGCCAAAGTCAACACTTCTTATGGCGCCATCAACGACGAATTGGCAGCACAGGGCATTGAAAATCCAACGATAAAAGATGTGAGCAAAGCAGTTATCGCTATTCGAGAAAGCAAATTACCGAATCCAAAAGAAATTGGAAATGCAGGTTCGTTTTTCAAAAATCCAGTCATCGACAAAGCGCTTGGAGATCAACTAAAAGCGGAGTTCCCCGAAATCCCAATGTATCCTGTACCGAATGAAGACGATAGAGTCAAATTGGCCGCAGGCTGGTTAATCGAAAAAGCAGGATTCAAAGGTATGCGCATTGAAAACTACGGCGTCCACGCAAAGCAAGCACTAGTTCTCGTCAACTACGGCGGTTCCAAAGGACAAGACATCTACGACTTGAGCACAAAAATTTTGGCCACCATCCACGAGAAATTCGGCGTTCAGTTGGAGAGGGAGGTGAATATCCTTTAACCACAAAGAACGCCAAGAAGGCACAAAGGGCGCGGAGATTTTTTGAGTTTATCACACGAAGTTAAAGAACTCAGTGTCCAATCCAACAGCGACGCGAGGAGCGGTCCAAAATCCATCAGCGACGCAAGGAGCGCTCCATACTCCAACAGCGACAAAGGAGCGATCCAAAATCCATGAGCGACAAAGGAGCGGTCCAAACTCCAACAGCGACAAAGGAGCGGTCCAAAATCCAAGAGCGACGCAAGGAGCGGTCAAAAAAAAACAGTATCTTTGCCCAAAATTTCAAGTATCCAGTATGTTATCGGTAAATAATTTATCCCTCCAGTTTGGTAAACGCGTTCTTTTCGACGATGTGAATTTAACTTTCGCAGATGGGAATTGCTACGGCGTGATTGGCGCAAATGGCGCAGGAAAATCAACTTTTTTGAAAATCTTAACAGGTGATCAAGACCCAACGAAAGGTCGAGTAGAGTTGGAACCGGGAAAACGTATGGCCGTTCTTTCTCAGAATCACAATGCTTTTGATGAATACCAAGTGTTGCAAACTGTAATCATGGGACACAAACGTTTGTTTGAAATCATGATTGAAAAAGAAGCTTTGTATTCGAAGGCTGATTTTTCGGATGCAGATGGGATGCGCACAGCAGAATTGGAAGGTGAATTTGCTGACCTTGAAGGTTGGAATGCCGAAACGGATGCAGCGACTTTGTTGTCGAATTTAGGAATTGAAGAATCACGTCATTACAGTTTGATGAGCGATATGCCAAGCGAATTGAAAGTTCGAATTTTGTTGGCGCAAGCTCTTTTTGGGAATCCTGATTTGTTGATTCTCGATGAGCCTACCAATGACTTGGATATCAAAACGATAGCTTGGTTGGAAGACTTCTTGTTGGACTTTAAAAATACCGTGATCGTTGTATCGCATGATCGTCATTTCTTGGATACAGTTTGTACGAACATTTGCGATATCGATTATAGCAAAATCAATTTGTTCACTGGAAATTATACCTTTTGGTACGAATCCTCACAATTAGCGGCCCGTCAACGTTCAGACAAAAACAAAAAAGCGGAAGAGAAAAAGAAAGAATTACAAGACTTTATTTCGCGTTTTTCGGCGAATGCTTCGAAATCCAAACAGGCTACATCGCGTCGTAAGATGCTCGATAAATTGGATTTGGAGGAAATTCAACCGTCATCACGTCGTTATCCTGGAATCAACTTCAATATCGAAAGAGCGCCAGGAAATCAGATTTTAACGGTAGAAAATCTTTCTGCCTCGCATGAAGGTCAGACTTTGTTCAAAGATTTGACATTCACGATGAACGAAGGTGATAAAATTGCCATCCTTTCGAAAAATTCAGTTGCCATAACGGCTTTCTTTGAAATATTAAACGGAAATAGAAAACCAGATTCAGGTTCATTTACTTTTGGAACAACCATCACAACAGCGTATTTGCCGAATGAAAATCACCAATATTTCGATGGTCACAAAGAATCTTTGATTCAATGGTTGCGTCAATATGCGCAAACAGATGAGGAGAGAGAAGAAGTTGCTTTGCGTGGTTTCTTGGGACGAATGTTGTTCTCTGGTGAAGAGGCCTTGAAAAGTGCTGAAGTGCTTTCTGGAGGTGAAAAAGTACGTTGTATGTTGTCAAAAGTCATGTTTGCCAAAGCGAACTTATTGATGATGGACGAACCAACGAATCACCTTGATTTGGAGTCGATTACAGCCTTGAACAACGGAATGCGTGACTATGCTGGAAACATGATTTTCACTTCGCATGACCACTTGTTGACCAATACCGTTGCCACGCGTATCATCGAAGTCACACCAAATGGTATCATGGACAAAATGATGACTTACGACGATTATTTAGCCGACGATAAAATAGCAACGCAGCAAGAAGCTTTGTACGCTTAAATTTCATTCGTGAGTAAAACCCAGCCGACATACCGAAGTTATCCTTGGCAACATCGACTGATTGGTTTTTTCAGAAACATTGATTTTCCTGGTTTTCGGAAGCTTTCCTTGCTTTTGCCCAAATGGCTTTTGCCTAATCCTAAAAAGGTAGGAGAGCACATTTTGAAGCTTCCCAATGGCATTCAACTATGGATAAATCCATCGAAAGATCAGGGTGTGGAACGCAGTTTGTTTGAAACTGGAACCTACGAGCGAGGCACTTTGCATTTCATGGAAAACTACCTTTTTCAAGGGCAAACCTTTGTAGATGTCGGTGCGAACATCGGTTTGATGTCGATTACCGCGAAAAAAGCTGTCGGTGAAAATGGACAGGTTTGGGCCTTCGAAGCCAATCCCAAAACATTTCAAATCCTTGAAAAAAATCTCGATTTAAACGATTTGAATTCCGTTCATACTTTTGAGTGCGGGCTAGGCGACAAAAAAGGCAACTTGACGCTATACGACAACTGGTCCATCAATCGCGGGGCAGCGTCGACGGTTGTAAAAGGCGAAAATGCCCAAGCCACAGAGATTTCTATTCTCACATTGGATGCTGTGGTTACAGGACAAAGTATAGGCGTTGACATGATCAAAATTGATGTGGAAGGCATGGAATGGGAAGTGCTAGAAGGCGCTCAAAATACGATAGAAGTTTGTCGTCCAGTATTGATAGTAGAATTTTCCGCCGAGCGAAAAGAAGGTCGAACCCGAGAAGAATTATATACTAAACTGACTAATTTTAAAGATTATTCGCTATTCAAATTAGCAGGAGGCAAGGAACGGACGTCAAAATTGGTAAAAGTGAATTCCTTTCCTGAATTGCCCATTGACGATAATGTTTTTTGTATTCCAGCAGAAAAAATGAAGATATGACCGTAAAATATACACTTTCCAGCACGCAAGCACATCAACAGTACATTGGCATTCAAGCTGAAATTCCAGTGTCTGCAGAAACAACTATTTTACATTTGCCAACTTGGCGTCCTGGTCGATATGAATTGGGAGATTTTGCCAAGAATGTGAAACATTTTCAAGTTTTTGGTTCTTCGAAAAAACCACTTGCGTTTCGTAAAACAAGCAAATCTGTTTGGGAAATTGAAACGAACGGGGAGGGATTTATACGAGTCGTTTATCAATATTTTGCTACGGATTTGAATGCTGGAAGTACATTTTTGTCGGAAGAACAATTGTATGTCAATCCAGTCAATTGCTTGGTTTACACGGATGAAACAAAGAACTTGCCAATTGAAGTGGAGTTGCAGATTCCTGACCATTATGAAATTGCCTGTAATTTGGCGCATAAAAACAATGTGCTTTCCGCAGCTGATTTTGAAACTTTGGTTGATTCGCCCTTCATCGCTTCGCCCAGTTTGTTGCACGATTCATATGAAGTTGCCGAGACAACCTTTCATTTGTGGTTTCAAGGAATGAGTGAAGTTGATTTCGACCGTTTGAAAAAAGATTTTACGGCTTTTACCGAAAAACAAATAGAAAAATTCACAGAATTTCCCGTGAAAGATTATCATTTCTTGTTCCAAATTGTACCGATTCGCGCTTATCATGGAGTAGAACATCATGCTTCAACTGTGATTCTTCTCGGACCAACTTACGCTATTTTTAAATCGGCTTACGAGGATTTGTTGGGGGTTTCGTCACATGAATTGTACCATACGTGGAATGTAAAAGCGATACGACCGATTGAAATGTTTCCTTATGATTTCAAGAAAGAAAATTTCTCCGAATTGGGTTATATCTGCGAAGGCGTAACGACATATATGGGCGATTTGTTCCTTTATAAATCAGGCGTTTTCGATTTTGAACAATACAAATTGGAGTTCAATCAACAATTGCAAAAACACTTTGACAATCCGGGACGATTTACCTATTCTGTCGCTCAATCGTCTTTCGATACTTGGTTGGACGGATATCTTCCTGGTGCTCCGGGTAGAAAAGTTTCTATTTATACGGAAGGTTGTCTTTTGGCTTTTGTCACGGATGTGCGCATTCGTCGTGCTACGCAAAATAGATATGGTCTAGATGAGTTGATGAAACGTTTGTATTTCGAATTCGCATTGAAAAACAGAGGAGTCTCAGAGGCAGGCTATAAAAGCGAAATAGAAAACATTACGGGTGAAGATTGGACGGAATTATTCCAAGATTATTTCCACGGAACGAAGGCTTACGAAATCATTTTAGCGGATGCTTTAGAATATTTAGGTCTTGAATTGTCACATGTTCCTTCACCCAAATACAGTGAAGCGAAATTGGGCATCAAGACAACTCCAATGGGGCAGAACTTTTCGGTAAGTGCTGTGTTTTCTGGCGGAACGGCAGACATGGGTGGCATCATGCTGGGTGATGAAATTTTGGCCGTTAATGGTTTTGCTTGTCAGGGTGAATTGGATCAATGGTTGATATTGAATGACAATGTCCAAAAGAAACTACTTGTTCAGCGGAGAGGAAAAGTGATGGAATTGTCCCTTCCAGAATTACAGCGAACTTTCTTTAATGTATATTCTATTGTTGAAACGAAGAATCCGAACAACAATCAGAAAAAGGCATTCGAGGCTTGGTCAAAATAAATGAACATAAAAAAAGGTAGCTGAAATCGAGCTACCTTGTTACAATCTACGTTTGTATTTAATTATTCGATAGGTCTAACGACCACATCTTTTACGTGAAATTTCTTCATCTCATCCGGTAATCGCATATCCAACATTTTACTGAAAATACTCAAGTGTAAATCATTGTTGTCTCCACATGTACCTTCCTTGGAAGTATTGGCTTCTAATTTTAGGGTATGATGCATTTCTTCGTTTGTTCCGTCGCAATTGAAGCACTTTTCTCCGTACGTTACATCGTATTTCCAATCTACCATCACAAGTTTGTCAGAAGTATTGGTGAATTTCAAAAACACTTGTTCGGTGTAAGAAGCTTTCTCAGGAATATTACATTCTGCTTTTCGGTATTCAATTTTTACTCCGTTATCATTTTGAAGTACAAACCATTTGTAATTTTCTCCATCTTTTTGTGAAAATGAAATGGAAGAAATGATTAGGAATACTAAGGCGGTTAAAAAACGAGATGCTTTCATCTTTTTTTGGTTTAATTGGTTTGTTGTTTTTTGTAGAACAAAATTAGCAATTAATCATAGACCAAATACTAATGAATTGTTATGCAACTACGTTTTATTAAACGCAGGCGATCGGATAAAGTTGCCTCGTTTAAAATTTGTAACTGATTCCTAAACTTGGAAGAACAGGAAATTGGTAGATTGTTTTCTGAGAAATTCTGTTGATATAGAAAATATTTCTTCTATCATAAACATTCGTGATACTTGCGATAATTTCTAGTACATCATCGTTTTTATACTTGAATTGTTTTTTGGCCGTGATGTCTAAACGATGATAGTAAGGCAAGCGTTCTGAATTCAAATCACCCAATTGAGTTGAAATAGCATTTGGGTTATTGTTGATATAATCTGTTGATACACCACCAGAGAATGTTTCACCTTGATAATTAGAAGCCGTTGGTGTGAAAGGCAATCCAGAACCTAAGTTCCAACGAATACTCAATTCTAAATCTTTTTTCTTGCCGAACAAATATGTTCCTACCAAATTGATATTGTGTCTTCTATCGAAAACTGGAGCATAGGACTCGAAACCATTCCAACGATTTGATTTCCCATAGGAATAAACGCCCCAAAGAAATAAACGCTCTTCACTATATTTCACCAATAAATCGGCTCCATAACTCACGCCAGATTCAATTAAGAAGTCTTTTTTGAATTCGTCCGCGATATTGTTGAATTGTGCTTCGTCACTGTACAATTTGTTGACATTGATATTGCTCAACTGTGGGAAATATTTGTAATATGCCTCCAAGTTGATGGACCATTTTTTCGTTAAATCATATTCCGAACCAGCAATGGCATGCCAGCTATATTGAATTCCGTTTTTAGGGGTTTTCACATTTCCAAATTCATTCACGAAGCTAGATTGAACCTTGTCTGGAGCAGAAAGCAAGCCATTGAACAAATTCACTACATCCTTATCGGATGAAGCCGAGGTAAAGTTTTGGGAATAGCGACCTCCTGAAAATTTCAATCTCAATTTTTCATTTGCATTGTACTTCGCACCAAAACGAGGTTCTGCGGAAACAGTATTTAAACTGGCATAAACTTGAACACGCACACTGGGTTGAATTACCCAACGTCCGTAAACCAATCTATAATTTGCATAGGTTCCTATCTCAGTTGTAAAACCTTGTAATTGAATAGTTTGTCCAATTTCATTATTCGTAAAGAAGTCAGTTGTAAATCCACCCATGTTGATTCCATAGTTGAATTCACTTTCTTTTCCTAAAAAATAAGTGAAATCAAATCCTAGGTCGAAACCTCCAATGGAACTGTTTCTCGGTTGGGCTCCAACCTCATTAAAAGTTGTTTTGTAATTGGAGCCGTTCACATGACCTCTAATGAAAACGGGAGAACTACTTGGAACCAAAACGAAATTCATTCCACCACCAGACGCTTGCCAATCAATATCGGCAATTTCATAGTTGACACTATCTCTGTTGTGAAATCCAAAGAAGCTGAATTTAGATCCACCTTCAGAATTCAAGGTAATTTTTCCATATAAATCCGTAAAATTAAATGGCAAACCATCT
>JBGSIB010000039.1:0-28041 GCA_041751955.1 Crocinitomicaceae bacterium | reverse complement strand
TCATAATAAAAGCTTGAGCTGGACCATTAAAAAAACTGGTTGATTGACCTGTGACTGCATAAGAACTATCAGCAAGTTGAACAATGCCACCTCCTATATCATATCCATTGCCAGAATATTTTTTGTAAAAATTTATTTGTGCAGATAATGAGCATGCCAAGAACAGAAAAGCGAATGTTGAGATATATTTTACCATTGTAATGCAATTCTTAAATGAAGACTCTCCCCTTTTCCTTTATTGGATAGAGCGCCAATAATATTTTCTGAACCTATACCCAATTGCCATTTTTTATAGCTGTAATGCGTATAAAACCCAAGTCTAAACTGACTGAAACCTCCGTAGATACCGTGAATACCAATTTTCATCCAGTCGTAAGCTTTTAACTGAAAACCAGCATAAACAAGTGGATTGTATGCTAAAGTGGTATACAATCGGACTCCAAAATAAGATTGAATGTTTTGTGTGGAATGTTCGTCAACAATCTTACCAATTTGCACAAAACCAGGCAAAAAAGTTGTTATGTTTCTATTCTGCTTATTAATACCCAAGCTATCTAGTGCAGCCTCTTGATTATCCAGATTTACACCATTGTCTCCTGCTAGTTGATTGAATTTTAGTCCACTATATTGGTAGGTAGAATCCACTTTGTACTCAGTAACGGAGTTGACGTTCATGAGTCCAATATTCTTAAATTGAGCTTGAAAAAATGCCACTCTACCTTTTGTCCAAGCAGCTTGAAATCTAAAATCTCCATCAAAACCAACACCCCAACCTTTATTAAACTTAGCACCTTCAGCATATTGGAAGCGGCCATCCAACGTTAATTCTTGATTATTACCTGTCGAGTCGCTGCTTAAAGATCCATCTCGAATAAATCCATCAGCGAACTGCGAAATATTATAATAATTAATTCCTAAACTAGATTTCATGCTTTTAGTAATCAATCCGAAACCCAGTTTTTGGAAACCTACCATATTGAATTCTGTTCCAGAAAAATTTGCGGTATCTCCTTTGTATCTTTGATTTCCATAAAAAATTAAACCAAACAAATCTTGACTATAGGATGTTGATGCGAAAACGCTAGCCCCGCCGCGTATATAATAACCATATTTTCCATTCAGCAAATTGCTCACGGAATAATTTCGGTAATCAATTTCATTCGTAAATTCCAGACCATATTTATTATGTGTGCGATGTTTATTCATACTTTCCTCTTTGGCATCGGCATCAATAAAGCCTCCATATACAAGTTTTCCGGATAAAGAGTTTTGAATTGAAGTCCCACAGTAATCAAGAACTCCAAATCCTGTTATCTCACCGTTAATCTGACTGGTATCCATAGAAACAGGCAAGGTATGCTGGGCGAAACTGCCACTGAGAAAAAATAAAGTGACAATGAAAATTAAAAATTTCATATTTTGTTTTCGTAGGTTAAATGAAGTAAAACTTTCGTTGCTACGAAACTCTTTTCGGAAATCAAAACTGAGGTGCTTAAACCCGTGCTGGGGTCAGGCGTGTTGAAAACACCTTGAATCATTATTTTTTTTCCGTTTTTTAATTTATCAATTTCAGAAGAATTTAAATCCCAAATGAATTTTTCTTTAGACGTTAAACTACCAAAGCTGTTTGGGCTTCCATAAAGTCCAGATTGAATTTCTTTGTCATTTACTTTTGTTAGTATGACGCTTCCATTTTCATCTAGCACTACCAGCATGAAATCACAAGAAATCGGAAATGAATTTTCAGTATCGATAGTGATTTTAGCACTTTTTGCTCTAGACAACTGATCTGTATTCTTTGAGAAATCTGTTTCTATTGTATCACGAAGCGTGAAATCACCCAAACCAATACTCAACGGCATGTCCCAAAACACATCTAACTTGGCAATACTTTGAGGGAAAATCTCGTTACTTGCACCCGTAATATTACCTAATGGATTGATTTCGAATTCATACACAACCTTAATATCAGGACCTGCATTTTCAAGAAACGTTTCGATATTGCTATTGGAATTATTAAATATGAAATGTGTCAGAGATGGTGACAAGGTTGACCAAGAGCCTGTAGCTGGATTAACGTTTTGAGGAACGTTAATTTGATTTGAAATTAGCGAAGTTACTGTCCCGTCTTGTTTTGTTGTCTTGAATTCAATTATTTTAATTCTGCCCATTGCTTTAATGGAATTGCTCATGACTATATCTACATTGGCATTTTGTAAATCCAAAGTCCCTCCTACCCATTTTTTAAGATCTTCAATACTAGTTTCCGCAGTACCTGCAATGGTTCTCTGCCCGAAGTAGCCTTTTGCATAATCTATTCCAAGATTTTGAAGTTTAGTGTCCACCTCCGTGACATAAATTGGTGTGCTAGAAACAGAAACACCGTTCGGGTCTGTATTAATAGTTATTTGATAGGTTAACTTATTGAATGAATTATTAGCTAGTCCAGTCATGTCCATAACTGCTTGAGAAATATCGATAGTTTTTGTCCCTTTCGTTGGATTGGCAAGCGTTCCAGGTCCAACTACCATACTATCTACTATCACAATACCATTTCGTTTGGTTTTAGGTAGAGAGATATGACAAATTATATTCGTTCCATAAGGGTTATATACATCAACTTCAATTTCACCCTTACTAAAATAAACAGTGTTCAATTCTAAATTGGACAAACTAAACTTTTTTTCTTGTGCATCATTTACAAATTGAAATCCTGGAGGCACATTAATGCTTACTGGAGTGCTGAAAGCGGAATGAATGGTAGTGTCAGGAATTTGAATTTCGGAGTTCAAATCAAACTTAAATACTTCTCGTTTTAAATTTAAATGATAATATCCTGCGCTATTTACAGATATTGTCGAATCATTGACCCAGTTTTTTAAACTTAGACTATCGTCCACGAGAGGAACAAGATAATCTGCGTCCCAGCTTGCTTTGTTTTTACGACAAGAGGTTGACGATAAGCTGAGGGCTCCGAAAACTAAAAAGAGAATTAAGGTATGTTTCATCTGTTCTTATTAACGTTTCAATTGTCTCTTTGGTTGGGTTTTAAGCTCTTTCTAAAATCACAGCATAACCTTGACCGACGCCTATGCACATGGAGACCAAGGCGTATCTTTTATTGGTTTTTTGCAACTCAATTGCTGCTGAATGTAATATTCTCGCACCTGTCATTCCAAGCGGATGTCCAAGAGCAATAGCTCCACCATTTGGATTAATTCTAGGATCATGATCTTCAAGCCCCATTTTACGTGTGCAAGCTAGTACTTGAGCAGCAAAAGCTTCGTTTAATTCTAGAATATCCATTTGTTCTAGTGTCAACCCTGTCCGTTTCAATAATTTTTGTGAAGCGTAAACAGGACCAATACCCATGATTCTTGGTTCCACCCCTGCCACTGCTCCGCCCACAATTCTAGCTAAAGGCTTGAAGTTATTGATTTTCACAGCTTCTTCAGAAGCAATCAAAAGTGCGGCTGCTCCGTCGTTGAGTCCTGATGCGTTTCCAGCAGTTACGGTTCCGTCTTTTTTGAAAGCGGGTTTTAAACCCCCCAATGTTTCCATGGTCGTGCTAGGTCGCGAAAACTCATCCGTACTGAAGATTAGATCATCCTTTTTTCTTTGAGGTATGTGAAGGGCTGTAATTTCTTCTGCAAACCTGCCACTAGTTTGAGCTTTCGCTGCTTTTTCTTGTGACCAAAGTGCAAATTTATCTTGTGATTCTCGATCAATTGAGTACATTTCAGCTAAATTTTCCGCTGTATTTCCCATGCCGTCTGTTCCGTACATTTCTTCCATTTGTGGATTAATGAAGCGCCATCCGAAAGAAGAATCATACATTTTGGCATCACGACCATAGGCTTGAGACGTTTTTGAAATTACCCAAGGGCCTCTTGTCATATTTTCTACACCGCCTGAAATATAAATTTCACCAGCACCATCTTTTATTGCTCTTGAAGCATTGATTGTGGCGGCCATTCCTGAGGCACAAAGTCTGTTGATAGTTTCTCCACCCAACTCATAGGGAAGTCCAGATAACAAACCGGCCATTCGTGCAACGTTTCTATTGTCTTCACCAGCCTGATTTGCACATCCGAAAATCACGTCTTCGATTGTTTTTGGATCTAAGTTTGAATGCTTGGATATCAACTCTTTAATGACATGTGCAGCCATGTCATCCGGACGAACAACTGATAGTGTTCCTCCAAAATTACCAATAGCTGTTCTTACCCCGTCAACTAGATATACTTCTTTCGCCATATTTTCTTTGCTTACTGAACAAAAATAAGCACAATTATCACTAGTTGAAACTTTCGCTTTTTTAAACGATGATTATTTATTAATTTGGTCTTCTTTTAAACAATTAAACTATGTATAACAAATTCGCGGCATCAATTGCCGTTATTCTTTTGTTCTGTAATGGAATTAAGGCGCAAGACGACCTTACTCCTGCAGAACAGGCCTATCGTGATTCCATAGCAAATCTCAATGAAATAAATGCTTCAATTGCAAAATCACAAGAAGCATATAATGCTGGAATTGAAAAGTTTAAAACGCAAAATTTTCGAGGAGCTTTGCAAGATTTTGAAAGTTCGGTTCGTATCGACCCTAATTTTACAGCAGCATACTACAACAAAGGTGTTTGTGAGAATGAATTGGGGAATTATAAAGCAGCTGCAGCCACGCTAACGACTCTATTAAAAAAAGATCCCAGTTATTCAAAAGCATATTTTCAGAGAGGGAGAGCGTATCAAGGTCTGAACGATTATTTGAATTCAGAAAACGATTACACTGAGTCGATAAAGATTGATCCAAAAAACCCAAAGGCACATTATAACTTTGCTACACTTAAATTCTTACAGCAGGATTATGAAGGTGCGTTAAAATCGTTTTCAAAAACTATAGAATTGGATGAAAACTTTGTTATGGCATACAACGACAGAGGAAGTTGCTACAGAATGATGGGAAATTACCCTAAAGCTATTGTGGAATATGAAACAGCCGTGCGGAAGAATCCTAAATTGGCCTTTGTTTTAAATAATTTGGGAACAACAAAAAAGAAAATGAAAGATTACGCAGGGGCCATTTCTGCTTTTAATCGTGCGATTTCTTTGGACGGTCAGTTTTATATGGCCTACAATAATAGAGGAGCAACTTTATTGGAACAAAACAAACTGGACGATGCAGAAAAAGATTTTTTAAAAGCATTGACCATAAAAAAAGACTATGCCGCATCGGCCAATAATTTGAGCGCAATTTATTATATGCGTAAAGATTTCAATAAAGCTTTTCAATATGCTGATCAAGCTATCAAAGCGGATAAAAATTATGCGGGTGCTTATGTAAATCGAGGAATGGCTTTGGAGATGCTTCGAGATCAAAACGGAGCCTGTGAAGACTGGAAAAAAGCCGCTGAGATGGGCGACGCATTAGGCAAACAATATTTTTCAAGTAACTGCAACAACTAAACAAAACTAACGATGAAAGTAATATTAAGTTTATTGACATTCTGTTTTTTAACTTTAAATAGTTGGAGTCAAAATGTTGATTTTAAAGCAGCTAATTTTAAAACTGATAAAGAAGGTTTTAAAAAGGCTGAGGAAGTTATCAAAAAAGGTGATGAATATTTTGAACTAGCCAATGCTGCACTTTTTGAAGTTCGCCCCTATGGATTGAACTATAAATTAGCACTTCAAAATTTCATGATGGCACAAAAATTCAATCCAAAAAATGCTGAGTTGAATTTTAAAATAGGTGTATGCCATGCCAACAGTACAGACCCACAATTGTGTATTCCTTTTTTAAAAACAGCGAATTCTTTGGATCCAGAATGTGACCCATTTTTACCTTACTATTTAGGATATGCTTTACAATTGGAAGGTAAATTTGATGAAGCGAAGAAAGAATATGTGAAGTTTGAAAATGGTTATAAAAAAGCCGATAACTTCTCCAAATTTGTTTCACAAAAAAAGAAAGAATGTCAATTAGCTCGGGACATGATAGGAACTCCGATTCGTGCATGGGTGGATATCGTTCCCGAGTTGAATACACCGGATAATGATTTTGCACCTAGTATTTCTACAGACGGAAGCGAACTAATTATGTCTTCGGATAGACCCAACGGACACAAAACAAACGAAGCAGGAACCTATGATGCTGATATTTACACGTCTACGTTGAGTAATGGTAAATGGTCAACGCCGAAAGCCATCCGTGGGAATGTGAACACTTTGGAAAACGATATTGCCAATAACCTTAGTTATGATGGCACAAAGATGCTTTTGCATAGAGAAGTTGACGGACAATTGGATGTTTTTGAATCGGAATTGAAAGGAATAGATTGGTCATCGCCAAAATCATTGCAAGCGGCGATTTCTTCTCCTAGAAGCAATGATTGCTATGCTTCCTATTATCCTGATGGATACAGCATTTATTTTGCGCGAGATAATGATAGCCGCACGAATGGAACGGAAATTATGTATTCGAGTATGCAAAGTAAAATTCAAAAGGATTTCAAAGCGGCTCAAATGATTTCTATCGTTAATTCAAAATTCAATGAAGGCCCGATTTATTGCCATGTCGACGGTGAAACAATGTATATCGCTTCAGATGGAAATGAGACCATGGGCGGTTATGATATTTTTGTTTCTTACCGAGTTCAGGGGCAATGGACAAAACCTGTAAATATGGGTTATCCAATCAATACTCCATACGACGATTTTTTCTTTGCTTCTACTGCCAACGGTAAGTTTGCTTATATCGCTTCCAATCGTGCTGGAGGTCAAGGTGGTTATGATATTTACCGTGTAACATTCTGGGGACCAGAGAAAAAACCAGTTGTTGATGTTGAGGATTATTTGTTGGCAAGTATTATCATGCCGATGAAGGAGGCTCAAGTTGAGGATCAAGTAAAAGTGAACAAAAAATCCTTCACCGTTTTTAAAGGAATTACAATTGACGCATTAACCAAAAAAGCGGTTGAAGCAGAAATCGAAATTACAGATAATGGTACCGGAAAAGTAATTGAAACATTTACTACGAATAGCGCAACAGGCAAGTTTATCATTACCTTGAATTCTGGTAAAAATTATGGTATTGCCGTGAAAGCTCCAGGTTACTTATTCCATTCCGAAAATTTTGATATTCCAAGTGGTGCTGCGGATAATTTGGTAAATAAAACGATAGAATTGAAGAATGTTGCGGTGGGAAGTAAAATTACCTTGAGAAATATTTTCTTTGATGTGGGTAAATCGAATTTGCGTGCAGAATCCAATGCAGAGTTGGATCGTTTGGTGAAACTTATGCAAGACGTTCCCTCCTTGAAGATAGAAATCGGTGGTCATACAGATAATACAGGTTCAGCTGCGATCAATGCGAAGCTGTCTCAAGACAGAGCTGATGCTGTTGTTAATTACTTGAAATCGAAAGGGGTAGCCGCTGGTAGAATGAATGCTAAAGGTTACGGTGATTCAGTTCCTGTTTCCTCCAATAGCACAGCGGATGGTCGCCAAAATAACCGTAGAACAGAATTTGAAATTAAAGGGAATTAATACAACCTTTCAAGCATAAAAAAGCCCGATGAAGAATTTCATCGGGCTTTTTATTGTCTTATTTTCTCTTAAATATCAATCTTCGCGTACTTCGCGTTTTTCTCAATAAACTCTCTACGAGGTGGAACTTCATCTCCCATAAGCATAGAAAATATTTGATCGCATTCCGCAGCGTTTTCAATTGTAACTTGACGAAGCGTTCTGTATTCAGGATCCATGGTAGTTTCCCAAAGTTGAGTTGCATTCATCTCACCAAGACCTTTGTATCGTTGCACACTTACTGAACTTTCGGCACCATTACCTTTTAATTCATTGATAATTACATCACGTTGATCATCATTCCAAGCATATTGTGACTTCTGCCCTTTCTTCACTTGATAAAGTGGCGGCGTAGCAATGTATATGTATCCTTTCTCGATTAATTCTTTCATAAATCTAAAGAAGAAAGTCAAGATTAAAGTTTCGATATGCGAACCATCCACATCGGCATCACACATGATGATAACTTTATGGTAACGCAATTTTTCAAGGTTCAAAGCCTTAGAATCTTCTTCTGTTCCAATGCGAACACCTAATGCTGTGTAAATGTTTTTTATCTCTTCGTTTTCAAAAATCTTGTGAACCATTGCTTTTTCAACGTTCAAAATCTTTCCTCTCAAAGGCATAATCGCTTGAAAATGACGGTCACGGCCTTGCTTGGCAGTTCCACCCGCCGAATCTCCCTCGACAAAGTAAACTTCACACAAAGCAGGATCTTTTTCAGAGCAATCGGCTAATTTTCCTGGAAGTCCACTACCCGACATTACATTTTTACGTTGAACCATCTCTCTCGCTTTACGCGCAGCATGACGTGCACGAGCAGCAAGCATCACTTTTTCAACAATGATTCTCGCTTCGTTAGGATGTTCTTCTAAATAGTCAGAAAGCATTTGAGAAACCGCTTGACTCACCGGAGCTGTAACTTCTCTGTTTCCTAATTTTGTTTTGGTTTGTCCTTCAAATTGTGGTTCTTGAACTTTTACTGAAAGCACAGCTGTCAATCCTTCACGGAAATCATCTCCATCAATTTCAATTTTCTCTTTTGCCAAAATACCAGACTCTGTCGCGTATTTTTTTAATGTATTCGTCAAACCACGACGGAAACCAGATAAGTGCGTTCCACCTTCATGCGTATTGATGTTGTTCACATAAGCTTGAATGTTCTCCGTATACGAAGTATTGTAGGTTAACGCAACTTCAACTGGGATTCCATCATTTTCGCCTTCGAAGTGAATAACATCTGGAATCAATTTCTCACGATTTCTATCCAGATATTCACAGAATTCGCTTAAACCTCCTTCTGAATGAAAAGCAACAGAATGATGTTTGCCTTCTTCATCAGTTGTTCTTAAATCTGTTAATGTAATCGTAATACCTTTATTTAAAAAAGCCAATTCACGCATTCTAGCCGCCAAAGTATCGTAATTGTATACCGTTGCTTCAAAAATTGTTGAATCAGGTTTAAATTGAACCTCAGTACCGTGCTCGGTTGATTCTCCTATAACTTTTACATCGTATTGTGGTTTACCGATTTTGTATTCTTGTTGCCATATTTTACCATCGCGAAAAACTGTAGCACGCAAATCTTCAGACAAAGCGTTCACACAAGAAACCCCAACACCGTGCAAACCACCAGAAACTTTGTAAGTATCTTTATCAAATTTACCACCAGCATGTAGGACAGTCATTACAACTTCTAAAGCAGATCTCTTTTCTTTTGTATGTATTGCCGTTGGAATTCCACGGCCATTGTCTCGAACGGTTATGGAGTTGTCTTCATTAATTAAAACCGAAATCGTATCACAATGTCCGGCCAAAGCCTCATCAATAGAGTTATCTACTACCTCATAAACCAAGTGGTGTAATCCTTTGATACCGATATCACCGATATACATGGCTGGTCTTTTACGTACCGCCTCTAATCCTTCTAATACTTGAATATTATCCGCTGAATAATCACCTCTATTATTTTCTTCGCTCATATTATTTTATATCGTTTTTATATGCAATTTTCAAAGCCTAGCAAAGATAGGCATACCGATACGTAAAAGCGAGCTAAAACACGCTTTAAACTACATACTTTTCAACAAAATATTCACGAAATACAGGATTAAACAAAGAATATTATGTCCTCATCAATAAACAAGTGATAATGTGTTGTTTTCTAGTATTTTATAAATTTAATTACAGAGTTTTCAGTCCGCAAAATATACACGCCTTTTTCCAAATCCGATAGATCGACACTTCCATTCGCTGCTACATTTTCAAAAGATTTTACTTTTCGTCCATTCACTGTATAAATTTCAAGCAGTTGAACAGCTTTTTCTATATACAGGATATCTTTTACGGGATTCGGATAGATCACTTGATTGTCCAAATTCTTTTCTTCCAAACCCAAATACCAGGTTAAATCATATGACCACATGGAACGGCCGAATGTGCCTGCAATCAATCGGTTATTGTTTTCATTGATGTCTAGAGCTGAAATCGTTATAACGGGCAAATTGTTTCCGAGCATTTCCCATGAAACACCGTCATTTTGTGAAATAAAAACGCCACCATCTGTGGCTATGATCAAGGCTTCTTCCCCACCAGCAAACTTGGTTATTAAGTCGTTAACTCCTATTGCAGGAAGATTCGATGAAATACTTTGCCAATTGGCTCCTCCATCTTCACTTTTAAAAACCAAGGCTTGATAAAAATTATTGTAGTACCCCGTCATTGTAACGTAAATTTTTCCATTTGTCTTTTTGGAATACGTTACGGACGAAACAAATTTGTCTGGAAGATTCGATTTGATATTCACAAAACTAGCGCCGTTGTTTCGGTTTCCTTTCCAAACCAATCCGTCACTTGTACCAACCAATACCTCATTTTCATTGAAGGAATTATAATTTAGTTCTGTAATCGTATGATATCTTTCTGGTGTCGTAGCTCCTTGTCCTATCATGGTTAAGTCAGTTGTTAATGCTGACCAGTTTCCAAAAGGTGCACCAGAATAGGTCAAAACTCTATATGTACCTGCTGTAAGTTCCCCATTGTCGTAAACAAAATAAGGTGTGCTCCAGTTTGTTCTATCCAAAGGAAAATCTAAATTTGGACTGATTGGAGTGGTACCCGTAATGTCATCATACCAATAGATTCCGCCTCTTTGGGTTTCAAAAGTGGTGGAATGCGCATTTTCATCAAGGTAATAGGATTGAAATCCATCTCCACCAAAATCACGTGACCATTCAGGAACAGTTGCATTTCCTGAGGTCGTTCCATTGTCTTGTGCCCCGCCAGCGTATTGATTTGCTTCAAATGGATTGGCGTTGACTCTGTAAAACTGGGTTATCGGCAACTCTCCTAAAACTGTCCAATTGTTGCCTCCATTGGTCGTTTTATACATTCCTCCGTCCGTTCCAATAATCATGGTATTTGCGTTTTTCCAATACAAATCGTGTTTATCGGCGTGAACCTCGTATGTCCACCAAGGCGGCACATTTGCACTCCAATTGATTCCACCATCAAAGCTTTCAAATTGTTCAACGCCTGGGACCACAATGTGATTTTCATTGAAAGGATTAACATGAATTCTGCCAAAATACCAACCAAATCCACCAAGGGCAGATGGATCGAGATTTGAAGTTTGAACATTCAAGGCCGTCCAACTAGCACCTGCATCTGAACTTATGTATACTTCATAAACTTGGTAATCATCACCAACATAAAGCGCGTAAAGTTTATTAGGATTCGTCTCTGAAATGGCAATACCGACTCTCGATAGTTCCTGAGCAGGAAGCCCGTTCGTCAATTGAGTCCAAGTCGCTCCACCGTTTATCGATTTAAATATTTTAGAATCTGTTCCAGTTGAAATCCCTCTATCTGGCAAGTTTAAACGGTTGAAGGTTGTGGCATAAATAATATCGGGATTCGTAGGGTCAGCCCGCATTTCGGAAACACCTGACGAGTCGGATACAAAAAGCGTATTTGTCCATGTCGATCCACCATCGGTTGAACGAAAAACGCCTCTTTCCAAACTTTTTTCAAAACCAGAACCCAAAACTCCAACCAATATATTGTTAGGATTGGCAGAATGAACAATACATGAAGTGATTATACCAACATCTGTCAGACCGATATTAACCCATGTATTGCCGAGGTCAGTTGATTTATACAATCCATTTCCATTGTAAGAATAACCGCCATAATTTCTATCACCTGTTCCACAATAAATGATATTCGTATTGGATGGATCGACAGTAATGGCTCCAATGGCCAAATATGAAAATTCTTGAAAAATTGGCGTCCACGAAATTCCACCGTCATAAGTTCTGAAAATCCCACCATTGGCCGTTCCTGAAAAGATTGTATCACTCGTTCGAGTCAATGGCGTCACAACATTGACACGTCCACCGATATTGTTAGGCCCTTCCAGTTGCCAGTTCAAATTCAAAAGTGGTCCATCTTTTGTTTGGTTTTGATTTTTAATTTCCTGAACAGCTTCCATTCCTTTCATGTAGGCCTTTTTGTCAAAACCATAAACTGGATGCGATCGCTTCAAGGTCCAATAATCATTCGGTTCTGGACCGCGTGAGTAGGAGCTTTCTTTGGATAAACTTTTGGTCTTGCAACTTACTAGAATATGACTGCTAAAGCAGATTAAACCTGTAATAAAAAGGATTCTTAGAAGCTTCATAAATGTTGTTGTTTTTTGATAAATTCAGCATGGAAAAACGAAAGTAATTATTCTAAAACAAATAACGAAGAAAGTACAATTGAAGTTGAGCAGTTCAATATTGCTTAGATTCCATACTTTTCGTTCAAAAAGAAAAAAGTACTTTTATAGTTTACAAATAGAATCATGAAAAAAACAATACTTGTAGCCTTTGTACTTTTGACAAACTTATTTGTTTTCGGTCAAAAAAAAGATAAGAAATCGACTGAGCCAGTAAAATCTGAATATGCAGGAAAAACTGGCGCATTAAATTTTCGATTGGTAGGTCCAGCCTTGACCTCGGGAAGGATTTCTGACATTGCTGTTCATCCAGACAATCACGATTTATGGTATATTTCTGCAGCTTCTGGTGGTGTATGGAAAACGGTGAACCATGGGACAACATTTTCTCCGATATTTGATAATTATGGCTCATTCAGTGTAGCCTGTGTTGAATTGGCACCGAGCAATCCAAATACGGTTTGGGTTGGAACGGGAGAAAATAACAACCAACGTTCAGTAGCCTATGGCGATGGTGTTTACAAATCGCTTGATGGCGGTGCAAGTTTCACGAACATGGGGTTGAAGACTTCTGAACACATTGGAAACATGGTCATTCATCCTGAAAATGAAAACATTGTTTGGGTGGCGGCTTACGGTCCAGTATGGAGCTCAGGTGGCGAGCGTGGCGTTTACAAAACTATTGATGGTGGTAAAACATGGAATCGTACTTTATTTATTACTGATGACACAGGAATTGCTGAAATAGCGATTGATCCAACGAATCCGAATATTTTGTACGCAGCTGCGCATCAAAGACGTAGACGTGAATGGACGTATATCGGAGGAGGTCCAGAATCTACCATTTATAAATCGACTGACGGTGGTGAAGCGTGGAAAGAAATTAGTACAGGTTTGCCATCGAAAATGATGGGACGAATTGGCTTGGCCGTTTCTCCTGCCGATGCGAATATTGTTTATGCGATAGTTGAAGCAAGAGATGATAAAGGAGGATTTTTCCGCTCAACGAATAAAGGTGAAAACTGGTCGAAAATGTCTGGTCACAATACTTCTGGAAATTACTACCAAGAAATAATGTGCGATCCTTTTGACAAAAACAAAGTCTTTTCCATGGATACTTGGCTGCATCATACAGAAGATGGAGGAAAAAGTTTCAAAGCAACAGGAGAAGATAAAAAACACGTCGATAACCACGCCATTTGGATCGATCCAAAAAACACAGACCATTGGCTAGTTGGTTGTGATGGCGGAATGTACGAAACGTACAACCATGCAAAAGATTGGAAATATTACTCCAATTTGCCTTTGATTCAATTTTACAAAGTTGCAACGGATAATGATTATCCTTTTTATAATATTTACGGAGGAACGCAAGACAATAATTCCATGGGTGGTCCGAGCAGAACTATCAACAATGCAGGAATATTAAACAGTGATTGGTATATCACGAACGGTGGTGATGGATTTGAATCAGCGATTGACCCTACTGACCCAAATATCACTTATGCACAAGCACAATACGGTTGGTTGGTTCGCTACGATAGAGCATCTGGCGAAAAAACGCCAATTCAACCTATGCCAAAGAAAGGCGAAGAAGCATATCGTTGGAATTGGGACGCACCACTTTTGATATCTCCACACGATAACAAAACGCTTTATTTTGCCGCCAATCGCGTTTTCAAATCAAGCAATCGCGGTGATGATTGGACGACAATTTCACCCGATTTATCGCAACAAATTGACCGTAATAAATTGCCTGTAATGGGTCAAGTTTGGTCTATGGATGCGGTGATGAAAAATCAAAGTACAACCATTTATGGAAATATAGTAGCATTAGATGAATCGCCGAAAAAACAAGGTCTTTTGTACGCTGGAACCGACGACGGTTTGATTCAAATTTCGGAAGATGGTGGGAATAATTGGTCGAAACAAAGTTCTTTTGCGGGTGTTCCTGCCAATACACGTGTGAATCAAATTCATGCTTCTCCTACCGACGAAAATCTGGTTTATGCCATCTTCAACAATCATCGTTCTGGAGATTTTAAACCCTATGTTTTCAAAAGTTCGAACAAAGGAAAAACATGGACTTCTATCGCTGGAAATCTTCCTGAGCGAGGTTCTGCCTATACCATTCGTCAGGATTTCATCGATGATAATCTCCTTTTCGCAGGAACGGAATTTGGCTGTTATTTCTCCAAAGATGCTGGGAAAACTTGGGACAAAATTGGAGGACTTCCAACGATTGCCATTTATGATTTAGACATTCAGCAAAGAGAAAGCGATTTAGTTGCCGCTTCCTTTGGCAGAGGATTTTATGTTTTAGATGATTATTCTGCGTTGAGAACTTTAAATAAAGAAGTTTTGGATAAAAAAGCGCATTTATTTCCCATCAAAGAAGCATTGCTTTATGTGCCTTCTGCTCCATTGGGTTTATCGGGAACAGGTTCTCAAGGAGCTGATTTGTGGAATGCCGACAATCCGAAATTTGGTGCAGTTTTCACTATTTACTTGAAAGATGTCCAAAAATCATTGAAAGATCAACGGCAAGAAACTGAGAAAAAGAAAGAAGAAAGCAAAGAAGATGTCTTCTACCCTAGTTTTGAGGATATACGAAAAGAACAAAACGAAGACAAAGCCAAGCTGATCTGGATAATTAGAGATGCATCTGGAACAGAAATTCGTCGATTGACTTCTAGTCCGCAAAAAGGAATGACGCGCATGAATTGGGATTTGAGAAAAGAGTCTACTTCGCCGATTACTTTACAAAAAAGAACGCCAGGTCGTTATGAGGATCCAGACCAAGGTTTTTTGGTAACAGAAGGAAATTATTCAGTTGAAATTGCTTTGTTGAAAGACGGGGTTTTGGAAAGTTTAGTCGATAAAACAATGTTCAGTGTAAAAGCTTTGAAAAATCAAACACTTGTCGCTGAGAATTCAGCAGAATTGACGGCTTTTCGTGCTGAATTAGCTGAGTATTCTCGCAAAGTTTCAGGTACAAATCGCTTGTTGGGAGAAACGAGTGAAAAGTTAAAATACATGGCTGAAGCCATTCAAAACTATCCAAAAGCTGACCTTTCCTTCATGAAAGAGGTGAAAGAAATTGAAGCGATTTTAAGAGAATGTTCCATTGCGCTTTATGGAGACGGTGTTAAATCTTCACTTGAATTTGAAACCTCTCCAAGTATTAACAATCGTCTGGGAATAACAGAATATCAATTGGCTGAAAATACAACGGGAGTAACAAAAACACAGCGTGAAAACTTGGCTTTGGTCAAAGAAGAATACACGCCCATGCGAGCAAAATTGGATGGTGCAATTATTCGTTTGAAAATGCTCCAAGACAAATTAGCACTCGTACCTATTCCCTATACAAAAGATGGTGATCAGGAATGGAAAGAAGATTAAACATGAATAATCATACAGATTTATAAAATCAAAAATGAAAATAGAACAGATTTATACGAAATGCTTGGCTCAAGGGTCATATTATATAGAAAACAACGGTGAGGCGGCTGTAATCGATCCCTTGCGTGAAGTAGACCAATATTTAGAAATGGCATCAAGTCGTGGTGCGAAAATCAAATATATTTTTGAAACACATTTTCATGCAGATTTCGTTTCGGGTCACGTTACTTTGTCCGAAAAAAGTGGAGCGCCAATCATTTACGGACCCAATGCTGAAACGAATTTTGCGTCTACTATCGCAACAGATGGGCAAGAATTGAAATTGGGTGATTACACCATTCGAGTTTTGCACACACCTGGTCATACGATGGAAAGTACGTGTTATCTTTTGTTGGATGAAGAAGGCAAAGAACAAGCCTTGTTTTCGGGCGATACACTTTTCCTTGGAGATGTTGGACGACCAGATTTGGCACAAAAAGCGGCCAGTATGACGCAAGAAGATTTGGCTGGAATTCTATTTGAAAGTCTACAGAATAAAATCATGACCTTGCCAGATGATGTGGTTGTTTATCCAGGTCACGGAGCAGGTTCAGCTTGTGGTAAGAACATGAGTAGTGAAACCGTTGGTTCTATTGGACATGAGAAAGCGCACAATTATGCTTTGCGTCATGACATGACAAAAGAAGAATTTGTTGCCGAAGTAACCGATGGATTGGCACCTCCTCCCGCCTATTTTCCTTTGAATGTAAAAATGAATAAGGAAGGTTATTCTTCTATAGATGAAGTGATTGCAAATGCAACCAAAGGTTTGACAGCCGAAGAATTTGAAGCGCAAAAATTAAAAGACAATTGTACCATTTTAGATGTTCGTCATCAGGATGATTTTTCGAAAGCACACATTCCAGGAAGTATATTTATTGGTTTGGACGGAGGATTTGCGCCTTGGGTTGGAGCTGTACTGAAAGACACGAAATTGCCTATTTTATTGGTGGTTGAAGACGGTCGTGAGGAAGAAGCGATAACACGATTGGCTCGTGTAGGATTTGATCACGTGAAAGGATATTTGAAAGGAGGAATTGAATCTTGGGCAAAAGCTGGAAAGAATTTAGACGATTTGGACGCTATTTCTGCGGAAGATTTAGAAAAACAACTCAATTCTGGAACAGAAAAAGTATACGATGTCAGAAAAGAGGGAGAATATTTGTCCGAACATTTAGTGACTGCAAAATTCACTCCTTTGGATGAATTAAATCGTTATTTCGATGAATTTCCAGAAGATGGACCTTTCTATGTTCATTGTGCTGGAGGTTATCGTTCCGTTATTGCTTTGTCGATTTTAAAAGCGAATGGTTTTCATGATGGTGTGAACATTACTGGAGGTTTTGCTGTTCTTAAAAATACGGGCTTGGAGAAAGTGGCTAATGTTTGTGCAAGTACTTTGAGATAAGTTATCTAGATTGTCAGACCGCAAGCACATACTGATTCTCACCTCTTGGTACCCGAATGAAAAAGAGCCTTATTTGGGCAATTTTGTTCACCAATTTGCAGAGGCCCTATCGAAAAGGCATGATATTACTTTGTTGTATTCCGATTTTTCGACAAAAGACAAATACGGCATGGTGCAAGAAAAACACAATCCGCATTTCAACGTTTGTCGAGCTTATATTCCATCTAGCAAAGGGATCTTTCATAAATACGTCGCTTCAAAAATGGGACTGGATTGGATGGAGAAAAACTTGCCGAAAGTTGATATGATTCATGCTCACATCGGAATTAGAGATTGGTATCACTTTTTGTGGACGAGAAAACGTTTGCAACGCCCGATGATTTACACGGAACATGGTTCTTATTTTATTGAAAATCAATTCAGTAAACTATCTTTCTTCAAGCGATTTGGTTTAAAAAGATTGTTTAAATTCACCTATGAAAACATTGCAGTTTCTGAATTTTTAGCAGAAAACATGCGGAAACAAACCAAAAAGAAAATAGAGGTAATCGGAAATTTTCTTCCGAACGAATGGTTCAGCTTGAATGTAAATCCTGAGCCTGAAACGGAATATCGCTTTTTACACATTTCGGGAATGGATCAGAATAAAAATCCACAAGGAATTTTAGACGCCTGTAAAATTTTAAAAGAAAGAGGAATACTGAATTGGCATTTTTCTTTGGTGTCGGAAAGTGACACAAACTCTTTCCAAGATTGGACGAAAAAAAATGGTTTAGAACAAAATATAAGTTTTCAAAAACATGTTTCTCACAAAGAAATGCCTCAATTATATGCTGATCACGATTGTTTTGTCTTGAATTCAGCACAAGAAACTTTTTCCATTGTGAATGCCGAAGCTTTGTGTTTCGGTTTGCATTTGATTACCACTCCTGTTGGATTTTTGTACAAAGACAAAACCGAATACGTGGATAAAGTGCCCTTTAATTCTCCTGAAGAATTGGCCAATAAAATGATAGATTCCATTAAAAAACGAAAATCAAGCGGTAAAAGAGGACGTGTTTTTGTGGAGCAATTTAAAGAAGATCTTATTTTGGATCAATACGAGAAGGTTTACCAAAATGTGCTGAAGTAATTATTTCAAATCAAACAAATTGTTCACGCCTATCGCTCGCTCTACAGTAAAACCTTCTGCATACGTCGCTCCTATCGATCGACCGAGTTGCATCATTCTCCCTTTTATGAAATCCATGAAATCTTCACCAGAAATGGGTGTTTGTGGCTCTGAAGAATTCGGATTGTAAAATTGCGTTTTGTAGGCCATGATGGCTTCCATTTTTCTGTCGACAAAATCGGTAACATCCACTACAAAGTCAGGTTTGATGTAATGATCTTGAATATAATGGTACACAACTTCGGGGCGGAAAGCCAATTGTGCTGCGCCCTCCCACTTCGTGTCTATTTTTCGCAAACCAGACAAAAAGCAAGCTTCTGAAACCAACTGTGCGCCTCTTCCGTGATCTGGATGTCGATCAGAAACGGCATTGGCTAAAACTATTTTCGGTCGAAACCTGCGAATTTGCTCAACAATCAAGCGTTTATTGGCTTCATTGATTTCAAAGAAGCCATCTTTCATTTTAAGATTGACGCGTTGTTGAACGCCCATGATTTTGTCCGAATCTGCTGCTTCGGCATAGCGCGTTTCTATCGTTCCTCGCGAACCCAGTTCACCTTGTGTCAAATCAACTATTACAACTTTCTGACCGGCTTCAATGTGCTTCATCAAAGTTCCACTTGCAGAAAGTTCAATATCGTCTGGATGAGCGGCAAATGCCAATATGTCTATGTTTGTCATCATGTTTACTGTTTTCAAAGACTAGTCCAATGCTTTGCCATTCAACTTTTTATAGCCTCTGTATTTGATGTATGCAAATATCGTAAAGGCGACAAAAATAAGAACTGCGATAATCAAACCTGTTGGAATTTCGGCTAAACCGTCGCCTTGTGCATAGCTGTGCAATCCAACTAGGTAAAAATTCACACCAAAGAAAGTGAACAAAATAGCTGAATAACCCCATAGACTCGCCACATTGAACGTGAATTTTGAACTCAAACCTGGAATGAATCTGAAATGCAAAATAATCGCATAAACCAAAACAGAGACCAAGGCCCAAGTTTCCTTTGGATCCCAACCCCAGTAACGTCCCCAAGATTCATTTGCCCAAATTCCACCGAGGAAAGTTCCTATTGTTAGCATGAATAATCCAACGGTGATGGTCATTTCAGCGATGTAGGTCAATTCATTGATATCGAGTGTAATCCGTTTTCCGTTCTTTTCATTTCTAACGGTGTAAAGGCTAAGATTCAAAAGAGAAAGAATACCGCCCAATCCCAAAAAGCCATAACTACCCGTGATAATTGCCACGTGAATCATCAACCAATACGATTTCAATACAGGTTGCAAAGGCGTAATTTCTGGGTTGAGCATATTCATATCAGAAACGAACAACATCAAAAAGGCCAAAACAGCCGTTGCCGCGAGAACAGCCGCATTTCTTTTCGAAAAGATAAATCCTGCAATCATTGTGACCAAAGCGATAAAAACGATTGCTTCGTAACCATTACTCCAAGGTGCATGTCCTGTGATATACCAGCGCATTCCCAATCCTGAAGCATGGAAAACGGCTGACAGCAGAAGACCGTACTTCACATATTTGTTGATTTTATCGTACTTAGCTTTTTGCTCTCCTTTTGGATTACGGACAATTTTAATGAAGAAAGAAATCAACATCAGAACACCAAGCGTTAAATAAATGCGCTCACACCATTTGAAGATGTTCAGCTTGTTGTAGAGTATTTCCGTTTTGAATTTACTCTCTGCCGGAATAACCGCACTTCCCTCACTTCTTTGGAAAGCTTTCAAATTTGCCAAAATCTTGTCTGAATTCGAGAAATTATTCGATCGAGCATCACCAGCCAAGGCCACAAAATATGATTTTGCTAATTCGGAACCATTCCCTCCAACTTTCTGTATTTCAGCACTTATTGGTGCATACCACTTGTGTGCTTTGTCGTTTTTGTCGGGAACAATTTTCATGTATTCCCACATAAAAATCTGATTCAAAACTTGAATTTTCTCTATCGTTGTAATGAGTTTTTTGTCGAATTCATCTCTTTTTGATTCTGGACGACGGAAAGCATCATTGTATTCTTTTTGAGCAATCAGGTTCATTTTGTCGTCAAAGAAATCGTAGAAAGAACAATATTTACCTTTCAATTTCAATCGATCAGCTATATTACTCGGCACGTAAATCACATCTTGATCCATCCAATATTCAGGATACATGTGCATGGAAATAACGGTTTGAACGGCATTGTAGTCATCAAAACTACTTTTTCTTGATATTTTTCGCAACAATTCATCACACATCGTATGCATGGGAATGATTCTCCCTTTGAAATCTTGCACCGCTAAACTGGACAAGTCAGCCGCATGTTCTTTCGAAATAAATTCTGCCTTAACCGCTTGTCTTTTCCCTAAAACAGGTGCTTCTTCTTCGTGTTGATGTGTTGTGTCTCCTTCAACATGAACATGATCGGTCTGCCCCATAGCAGTGAAGGAAACAATCGCCAACAAAGTCAAAAGCTCCTTTCTCGCTTGAATTTTAGAAAGTTTTTCCCCAATTTCTCTGAATCTTCCCGCTGGTGCGAAAAGTGACAAAATCATACCAATGGCCATCAACAAATAACCCAAATAGGTAACATTCGTTCCCCAAGCATCGTGATTGACACTCAAATGCGTTTCCATCTCATCTTCGGAATAACCCGATTGAAAAAAGCGGTAGCCTCTGTAATCGAGAACACTGTTCATGAAAACGCGTTTGTTTTCGGTCACCCCATTTTTAGGGTCAACGATGGTCAATTCACTCGCAAAAGAGCTTGGCGACATGGATCCAGGATAACGATCCAACTGGAAATCGCGACAAGCTATGGAAAATGGTACAGGAATGTGTTTGGAACCGTATTCAAATTCATAAATCAAACCATTAAATTCAAAGGTGTTATGCTCAGGTAAAGCACCCATTCCTCCCATTAGTACCGCTATTTTTTCTTTTGTTCCATCGGTCACTTTTATGGTCAAATAATCGTTTCCAACTTTCTTGCTTCCTGATGGTACGAGCATCTTTTTCGCATTTTTCAATAATCCTTTGAAAACGAATTGTTGATCTTCAACTTGATAAAGAGAAGCGGATTGTAAAACAGATTTTGTGTTTTTGGGAACAGTGATATATGCACTATCCGGCACTTCATTACCGTTTCTTCTCGCCTCTTGCATTTGTGTCATGGCCAAGTAGCGCAGGTCGTAGGCGGAAGTCACATAAACAATTCCGTTTTCATTGCTGAGATGAATACCAGGCATGGCATCCTTTTTATTGTAGGAAACAGCTATTTCGCCGACCATGATGAAATCGTTCTCTGTCAAATAGTTAGACGTCATTCCTCCCGATACTATTTCCAAGGCACTGCCTTTTATTGAATCATTAATGACCAATGAATCAATGCATTTTTTTTGAAAATCAACAAATGAAATAGAAACAGGCGTTTTGTGATTGGGGAATTCAACGTCAAAATCGAAGGTATTGTGCATCAATTCAGACTGATACATCTTCTCATCGTAAGTATATTGATTAACGCCATCGTTTATTTTAAACCACAAATACGGGTCTGATGAATAAATGAAATTCGATTTTTCGCCTTCGCGCACCATCATGAGACCTTCAAAACTGATGAAACGTGTAATGGCTGCACCAACCAAAATCACGAGGAAGGAAAGGTGAAAGGTAAGCGTGGCTATTTTCTCACGACGAAGCAAATTGTAGCGGAAAATATTGGAAATCAGATTCAAGGCCAAATAGGTCAACAAAATCTCAAACCAAGTAGCATTGTAAATGAGCAACTTAGCCGTTTGAATATCATAGATAGACTCCAGAAAAGTCGCCGCTCCAATAGCCACTAAAAAGGTTAACATGGCCAAAGCCATCATTTTCATGGAAAAAAACTGGTTGATTATTTTGTCCATAGTTCTTTGTTCTTTTTTCGATTGCAAAAATACGCTTTGTGAAAACAATAACAGGGATAACTCGGACTTTGTTGAGATTTTTTAAGGAGAAAATAAGATTGGGGGTTTTGACAAGTGTTTCTTTCGGTTTTATCTGTTGGTTTATTCTCTTGAAAAAACTGTATTGATTGATATTTTGCCGAGCTTTCATTTTTTTTTATAAAAGCAAAACGTTGTCTTTTTTTTGATAGCGAATATGGCTTTTAATTCTTAATAATTTTCCGCTGATAAATTTCTCCCTCTTTTCCTTCAATTGTTAGGAAATAGAAACCATTTTTAAGCGCACTGAAATCAGCTAAAATAGCGTTGTTTTTCACGGTGGTCGTCACATCAATTCTTTGGCCTAAACTATTGTAGAAAGTAATTTGATTTTCGGAATAGTTGTTGTTCTTTAGTGTAATTATTAGCTCTGCTGATGTCGGATTTGGATACACGTCTATTTCAGAATCAGTTGAAAGGTTCTGAATAGATAAAGATGAGCAGTTAATGGCCGTGCTGGTTTGTTCCGAAAACACTCCGTTTGAAACACTCCAATTGTACCAATTTCCTCCTGAACCAGTTTGCCATGTATTCAAATCAAAGGTTCTAATTCCTGTACTTTCTCCTTTTATTTGATACACTTTTAATGCTGATCCACCCAAATCCCAAGTTAATGGATTTCCAGCGCTACAGTTTTCAGGTGTTTGAGTTGTCAATTCGCAATTTGTCTGAATGAAATAAGCGTTGTCGTCATATGTCGGATGTCCGCCAAAAACATGTGCTATTCCGTCTGGGGCTATGCATACAGCCGTATATTCGTCGCAAGCAATGGCTTTACCATAAACGCCATGATCTGTGTAAATTCTGGCTAAAAATGTCACGAGTCTTCCTTTTCGGTCCGGATTATCAAAATGAGTATCCGTAATCGTGCTCTCTAAAAATTCATTACCAATAAATGCGGATTCATCGACTGTTACCAGATTATTGAAAGGATTTGCAAGTGCCGTTGCAGAGGTAACAGTTCCGTTTTCTGCTGAAAAATAATATTTACCTTGGATCGCCATTCCAGCGCTCGTTCCGCCAATAACAATATTCCTTTGCTGAATAGCTTGGTTTATGGCGTTATCAACGGGAGAATTTCGCCAGTAATCAATATATGTCCATTGGTCACCACCAGCGAACCAGATCGCTTCAGCTTGTTGGATTTTTTGAAGAACGTAAGCATCGCTGCTTGCTGAGGCGTTATTGCAAACTATCGTTTCCACTGAATTGACATTAATTCCTAAGTCGGTATACAAATAATTATTGTAACCATTTGAACCTGTTGCTCTTAACACCAAAACATCTCCCCCATTGGCTCTTTGCAGAAACCATTTCATGGCATTGTCGTCCTCAGTCGCACCGCCCATTAAGCAAACGCCACCCGCAGGATTAGACAACAAATCCGTTGCACTACCCGTTACGTACGAAGTGTAATTCTGCCCGAAACCTAAAAATGGAATACAGGTCAAAATTGAAAGTATTGTTTTTTTCATCCGTTTTGATTTTAGCGATAACACTTTTTGATTTAAATCTAAAAAAAACCTTCGAATAAAAGTAGGGATTTTAGGGTTAAGAAGTTGGGGAAAGGGTAAATAATTGGAGAATGTGCTTTTGGAAATTAATGAACTGTAAAGAAGGGACTCAATTCATCTTTATTCAGATCCACCTAATCGATTCCAATCTTAAATTTATCGTAAGTAATAACATTCCTAGCTCTTCTATTTCTCAATAAGAATGTCATATTTATCCAAAAGTCCAGGAATCCCGTGCACGGAAAATTTTGCTTTTTTAATGCGGTTCATTTCGGGATCAATGGAATAATTTTGTGCGGAGCGAAAATCTGCTTTCTCCAATATAGTTTGCTGAAAAACGGCTTGGCTCAAGTCGCAATTGTCAAAAAGAGCGCTGGTTAAATCGCTCTCCATAAAATCTGTTTCCCGCAATTGGGAGTTTTTGAATAGGGTATTTTTAATTTTTGCTTTAAAAAACGAGGAATGATTGAGCTGACAGTTGTCAAAAGAAAAGGCCAAGCCAAATTCGTTGCACAAATCAAAGCGAAGTCCCAACATCTTACAATCGATGAATTCCACGCTTTGAAATGCGGTGTGGTTGATCTTAACCAAGCTCAAATTACATGCGCTAAAAACACAACCGATGAATTTAAAATCCGAAAGGTCCTGGTTGGCAAAATCGCAATTGTTGAAGGTACAGTTTTCGTATTCCCCCTTTATCAATGCGTTTTGGTGTTCAAATGTTTGGTCTTGGAGGTAAGTTTTTTGCATGGGGAGTTTTGTACTTTTAGGTATTCATTTTTCTCAAAAGTTAGCTTTTAAAAAAAAATATGAATTTTAAAATGAAGTGCAAAAGCAATTACCCTTTCAAAAACGCCTTCACATTCCCCTTCACGCGTGCCTGAATGTCCGTCGTATCCGCAGGAACAAATTTTTCGCCTAGGATTTTTTCGTACAATTCGATGTAGCGATCGGTAACGGTTTGCACAAATTCGTCGGGCATTACGGGCATGGTTTGATCGTCTAATCCTTGGAAGTTATTGGAAATCAACCATTCACGTACAAATTCTTTGGACAATTGTTTTTGGTTTTCGCCTTTGGCTTGGCGTTCAGCATAACCCTCAGCATAGAAATAACGGCTAGAATCGGGCGTATGAATTTCGTCGATGAGGATGACTTTGCCGTCCAAAATACCGAATTCGTATTTCGTGTCCACCAAAATCAAACCGCGCTCGGCAGCCATTTCTGTTCCTTTTTGGAAAAGTGCTCGGGTGTATTTTTCCAGTTGTACATATATTTCTTCAGGAATGATGTTTTTGGCGATGATGTCTTCGCGTGAAATGTCTTCGTCGTGACCTTCGTCGGCTTTGGTGGCTGGCGTGATAATCGGTTCTGGAAAACGGTCGTTTTCTACCATTCCTTCGGGCAAAGTCACGCCGCAAAGCATTCTTTTTCCGAGTTTGTACTCGCGTGCCGCATGTCCAGCTAAGTAACCGCGAATCACCATTTCTACGCGCAAAGGTTCGCAAGCATGGCCAACAGCCACGCAAGGATCAGGTGTGGCTATCAACCAATTGGGAACGATATCCTTGGTTGCATCCAAAAAATGGGTCGCTACTTGATTCAAAACTTGTCCTTTGTGTGGAATTCCTTTCGGCAAAATATGGTCAAAAGCCGAAATACGATCGGAAGCGACCATCACCATCATACCGTTGTCCAGCGAATATACATCGCGAACTTTTCCTTTGTACACTTTGGTTTGTCCTGGGAATTCAAAATCTGTTTTTACAAGTGCTTCCATCTTATTTGTCGTCTTTTTTATCTTGATCTTTTTGTTTTTTTTCTTTGTCTTCCTTGTCTTCCGCTTTTTCGAAAGCATCAATGATTCGTTTCACCAAAGGATGTCGAATAACGTCCATTTGATTCAAGCGTATAATTTCCAATCCTTCTGTATCTTTTAGTAAATCAATTACATATGACAAACCAGATTGTTGCCATCTTGGCAAATCCACTTGCGACATATCCCCTGTCACGATGAATTTAGCCGACATCCCCATTCGCGTCAGGAACATTTTCATTTGCATTTTGGTGGCGTTTTGCGCTTCGTCCAAAATCACGAATGCTTTATCTAAGGTTCGCCCACGCATGAAAGCCAAAGGTGCAATTTCTATAACACCAAATTCTAACATGTCTTTGAGTTTTTCAGGTGGAATCATATCACGAAGCGCATCGTACAAAGGCATCATGTAAGGATCCAATTTTTCTTTCATGTCACCAGGTAAAAAACCGAGGTTCTCCCCTGCTTCAACTGCTGGACGCGTTAGAATAATCCGTTTGACTTCTTTTTCTTTCAATGCTCGAACAGCCAAAGCAACTGCTGTATATGTTTTCCCCGTTCCAGCAGGACCGATAGCAAAAACCATATCGTTTTTTTGAACGGCTTTCACCAATTTCATCTGGTTTACTGTTCTGGCCTTTACCTTCAGACCTTGATTTCCATGAACGATAACACCTTCGTTGTCTTTGTCTTGAATGATAGATTTGCCTTCTTCGTCCATGAGATTGTCTATATTGTTTTCCGTTATGGAATTGAATTTCTTTAGGTATTGAATGATCAACTTCAATTTGTCCTCAAAAATCCCAGTTGCTTCAATGTCTCCAGAATAGTTGACAACATTTCCACGAGAACTGATTTTCAAATTCGGAAAGTAGCTTTTAATATGGTTGAGTTTGTCGTTGTTAACACCAAAAAACTCAGCGGGGTTCACCCCTTTGATTTCAATTTTTTTTTCGACCAAGCGGAACTTTATTTACGATAGGATTCGATTAAACTCTTTATAAAACTTATTTTTGGTCAAAATTACGAATATTCCATAAAAGATTACACGTTGAGCACGGGTTTAAAACTATTGACATTGACCTCCGATTTGGGATGGAATGACCACTATGTGGCTTCTATCAAGGGATCAATTCTAAAAATCGATAGATCGGTGCAAATCCTCGATATTTCGCATGATATAGTTCCTTTTGATACCGCACAAGCAGCCTTCGTTTTGAATTCTTGCTTTAAAGATTTTCCAGACGGAACAGTTCACATAATTGCCGTGGATACCGAGCCTATTGTGAATTTCGGTAATTCAGACGGTTCATTTCCTTGTGTATTAGAATTCGACAAGCAATTTATTGTTTCGAATGACAATGGATTTTATGGTGCTTTTTTAGGCGAAAGAAAACCAGACCAACTTTGGCGAATTGACGATGTTTTGTCCAATCCAAAACTGTTTAAGTTTCCCACGAAAAGCATGTTGGTTCCTGCTGCTTTGAAGGTTTTGAACGGTGCGGCAATAGATTCGTTTTGTAGTCCGCAAGATAGTTTCAAGCGAGCATTCCGAGCCATTCCGATTGTAGAACCGAACCTGATCATAGGCAATATCGTTCATTTAGATTCCTACGGAAACGCCATAACGAACATTGATTTAGCCCTGTTTGAACGCGTTGGTTCCAACCATCCATTCACCATTGTTTTCCATAGAAAAGAATATTACATCGATCGAATTGCGAACACCTACAGCGAAGTTGCTCCCGGCGAACGATTGGCTTTGTTCAATGAAAATGGATTTTTGGAAGTGGCTATCAATCGTGGTGCAAACAAAGGAAACGGCGGTGCAGAAAAGCTTTTGGGGTTCAAAAAGAACGATCAAGTACGCGTTGAATTCACACCTCGTGGATCCAAAGAAACGCTGGATGAATTGTTTTAAACCTAGAATATGGTAACTCGAATCGTTAAACTGCATTTCAAAGAAGAACACACGCAAGACTTTTTGACTTTTTTTGAAACCATCAAATTAAGGGTGAACAATTTCCCGGGATGCGCTGGTATGCGTTTGATTCAAGACAAATACAATCCACATATTTTCATGACCTATTCGCAATGGGAAAACGAAGAAGATTTGAATGCTTACCGAGATTCAAAAACATTTGGAGAAGTTTGGCCAAAAATAAAACCTTGGTTCGGAGCACGACCAGAAGCATGGACGACCGAAATAATTTTCGATGGATTCGAATAATCCCGAATTCCATTTTCTTTCCCTTATCTTTGACTTCTTAATTAATTGAACAAATGAAAATTGCCATTCTTTCTCGCAACCCCAAATTATATTCAACAAAACGACTGGTGGAAGCTGGAGAAGCTAAAGGCCATGAAATGTTGGTGGTGGATCATTCCAAATGTGACA
>JBGSIB010000038.1:0-11907 GCA_041751955.1 Crocinitomicaceae bacterium | reverse complement strand
ACTTTGGGACGTGCTATCAATAACAATCTTTCTTCAATTGGAGCGATAGATGGAATTCAAGTTGAGAAACAGGTCAAAAGAGTGTTTTTTGGAGCGGCAAGTGGTTTCCGTCCGAATTATCAAAACTATTCCTTAGATTTTAGTTTGTACCAAACAGGCGCTTATGTTGGATTCAAAAAATCTGCGGAGTTGTACAATTTGCAATCAACCTTGGGTTTCATGGACCAAAGAAATAAAGGAAAAATAGATCGAAGATATCTTGCCATGCAGCACAGTGTAACTTTGCGGTCTAATTTTAATGCCTTTGCCTCATTGGAAATGGATTTATTCCAAAAACGATCAAATGGGTTGGAAATAAATCAGTTGAATTTCACTTCCCTTTATGTGTCTATGAATTATCGATTCAACAGAAAATTAACGGGTTTTGTGGCATATGACAATCGACGGAATATCATTTTTTACCAAAGTTACTTTGACATCCTAGACAATTTATTAGAAAATCAGTTTGTACGTCAAATTTGGCGCGTACGGGCGAGTTACAAATTATCCAAACAATTCACATTAAACGTTGCCACCAATATTCGGTTGAATAAAAACGAAAGTTTCTATAACAATTTTCAGGGCTCGGTTTATTGGAATAAAGTCACGAAAATAGGCGGAACATTGAGTTACCGTTTTAATTATAACAATGCCATATACATGAAAAATACAATTCATGCGATACGTTATCAAAGAAGTTTGAGCAAATGGGACGGAAGTTATGGGGTCTATTATAGACTTTTAAAATACAATTACACCTCTTCGGCCGCTCGAAATCCGATTCAACATTTTGCTGGTGTGGAATTAACAAAAAATTTCAAGAAAAACTTGAGTTTAAGTGGGAATGTGGAGTATTATAACCAGAAATTCCACGATACCTTCCGCTTTAATATACGATTGACTAAATCTATAAAATAATGAAAAGTAAAGTAATTGCCATTCTCGTTTTATCCATTTTCGCTTCTTGTAATCAAGAGTTGAAGCCGGTGGAAAAAGAGAATTCAAAGGATGGTTCCTTTTTTGAAAAAGGTTCAGACAATAATACTAATGGACAGGCAGAAACACATGTAATCATTGAAGAAATCCTTCAAGGTGAGCGTTACTCTTACATTAAAGTAAAAGATGACAAAAATGGTGCTTATTGGATTTCAACTTTGAAAGAAGAATACGAAGTAGGTGAGGAATATTTTTTCACAGAGGCCATCCACAAAACAAATTTCTTCAGCACAGAATTTAACCGAAATTTTGAAGATTTCTATTTGGTGTCTGATTTGCAACCCGCAAGCGGACATAATCACGATCATGGTGATCAGGCTAACAACCAAGTTGTGGACATGACAGTAAATGCTTCGGAGGTTAATAGAGTAGGTTCAACAAAAATCAAAGAACTCATTTCAAACAGCAAGAAATATGCTGGAAAAGAGGTGGAAATTACCGGAAAAGTAGTGAAAGTGAATGCAAATATCATGGATCGTCATTGGGTGCACATCAAGGATGCGAGCGCAGATGACTATGATTTTGTGCTGACCACAAAAGCGGTAGTTCCTGTTGGCCACATCGTTACTTTCAAAGGAAAATTTAACACCAATGTAGATTTTGGTTCGGGATACCGATTCGACTATATACTTGAAGACGCAAAAACAATTCGATAATTCGAAAGTAATGAAGCAAAAAATCGTAAATCTTCTATTGAAGATAATTGGCATGCGCGCCGCCGTAGTTTATATGGGACTCTTTGCCGTGGCCATCGGAGTAGCCACATTTGTAGAAAATGATTTTGGCACTGATGCCGCACAAAAATTTATTTACACGGCAAAATGGTTTGAATTGCTTCTTTTGCTTTTTTCGGCTGCCTTGGTTTATAACATTCGTCAATACCGATTCATTCAACGAAAAAAATGGTCCTTATTGATGTTTCACTCCGCCATCATTTTAATCATTTTCGGTGCAGGAGTTACGCGCTATTTTGGTTTCGAAGGGGTAATGCCTATTCGCAAAGGTCAAACGACAAGTGCATTTTTGTCCGCTCGTTCTTATCTCAATATTGAAATTCTCAAAGACGGTCAAGAATATCAAGTAAGTGAACCAGTGTTGTTTAGTTCATTGGGAACCAATCATTTTTCAGAAACATATAAAATTGGTAGTTCGGAAATTGAAGTGGAGATGCTTGATTTTATTCCAAATCCAGAAGAAAAAGTAGACCAAAAAAGGGGAGGAGTTCCCGCCTTGAATTTGGTTATTGGCACGCAAGAAGGAAGAAAAGAATACACACTTTTGAAGGGAGAGCAAAAAATTATTGAAGGTCAGTTTTTCAATTTCACCAATTCCTATGTGCCCAACAATGTCAATATTTATTTCGAAAGAGATTCCTTTTTCGTGAGCTCGGATAAAGAGATGTCGCAAATGATTATGGCTACACAAGAAAACAATACCGTTGATGCAGGAAAGAAATATCCGCTTCAAACGCGTTCTTTGTATCAAAGTGAAAGTCATCAGTTTGTGGTCGCTTCCACATTTTTTGCAGGCAAGAAAGAATGGATTTCGAAGAAAATGAAAATGGAATCGGGCTCAATTGCTGCACTAGAATTAGCTGTTAAACTCAACGGTCAAGAAATTAAACAACATGTGATAGGTCAAAAAGGAAACGAAGGAAATCCAACCGATTTTAATTTCAAAAATGCCCAGATTCGGGTGAGCTACGGAGCGAAAATTCTTCAATTACCTTTTTCATTGAGACTCAATTATTTCAAAATGTCTCGATATCCAGGAACGAATAGTCCAGAGTCTTTCTTGAGTAATGTCAATTTGATCGACAATGAAGAAGGCATCAATACCAAGAATGATATTTACATGAATCATATTTTGGACCATCGCGGTTACCGGTTTTTTCAGTCTTCATATGATCAAGATGAGGAGGGAACTTATTTGAGCGTGAATCATGATTTTATTGGGACATGGATTTCTTATTTCGGATATATCTTCCTGGCATTAGGCATGTTGATGACCTTGTTTTCAAAGGCAACCCGTTTTGCTGATTTACGAGAGAAAATAGGGAAAATACGACATACAGCGGTTCTTTTGGGGATAATGACATTCGTCTTAAATGATGCCACGGCACAAACGGAGATTAAACCCAAATTAAATATTGTTCAAACAAGCCATTCTGATATTTTTAGTAAAATTCAAGTTCAGGATAATAGAGGAAGAATGAAACCCATGCATACACTCACGCGAGAGATTATGCGAAAAGTTTTTGGTTCTGAATCCTACGATGGCTACAATGCGGATCAAGTGGTGTTGAGCATGTACATCAACAATCACGAGTGGGTGGGGATTCCGATTATCAAAATAGGAAGAGAAGAGGCAGTAAAAAAACGAATTGGAATTTCTGGAGATTATGCGGCTTACAGAGATTTTTTCAATGAAAAGGGCGACTATAAATTAGCCAAAGAAATTAATAATATCAATCTCAAAGCTGAAAAGGATCGAAGTGTTCTGGATAAATTGTACCTCTCCATTGACGAAAGAGTGAACATCATAAACATGGTGCTTTCAGGAGTAGTGTTTAAAATTGTGCCCGTTGAAAATGATGAAAACAATACGTGGGTGTCGAATCATTCACACGGAGATGAAAATCATTCGGAAATAGGTAACCGCTTTTTTGAAACCTATGTGCACGAACTCAAACATGATATTCAAGAAGGAAGTTATTCAGTTTCCAACAAACTTATTTTAGACCTCAACGACTATCAGCGCAAAATAAGCGACGACATTATGTTGAGTGAAACGCAAGTCAAGGTGGAAATGATGTTGAACAGCAGCAAAATTTTCAGTCGTCTTGCAGTGATCTATATTTTACTAGGTTTGGCGTTTTTGGCTTTACTTTTTATCCAGATTTTCAAACCCAATTTACAACTGAAAAAAGTCATTTCGCTTGCAAAATGGACTTTGTATATTTTTGTTGGATTGCACACACTCGGTTTACTGGCAAGATGGTATGTTTCTGGTCACGCACCTTGGAGCAACGGATATGAATCCATGATCTACATTGCTTGGACATCCAGTTTGGCCGGTATCATTTTTACACGAAAAACAATCGGTGGACTCGCTGCAACAAATGTTTTGGCTGGTGTTATTTTGTTGATTGCCTTGCTCAGTTACATGAACCCAGAAATCACTCCCTTGGTTCCTGTTTTAAAATCCTATTGGTTAACGATTCACGTTTCCATGGAGGCAGGCAGTTATGGATTCTTAATGCTAGGTGCGGTGATTGGAATTCTCAATTTAATCATTATTTCAACCATCAATAAAACTCGTTTGGAACGTTCCATGCGCGTGGTAAAAGAATTGTCCTATGTGAGTGAAATCACTTTAATCGGTGGTTTATTCATGTTGAGTATAGGTACATTTTTAGGCGGTGTTTGGGCCAATGAATCATGGGGAAGATACTGGGGTTGGGACGCAAAAGAAACATGGGCATTGGTCTCCATTTTGGTTTATGCCGTTATCCTGCACATGCGATTAATACCGAAAGCCAATGGAATTGTACTTTATAATTTATTGACAATCTTTGGTTTAGCTTCGATTATCATGACCTATTACGGTGTGAATTATTATTTATCGGGACTTCATTCCTACGCAGCAGGCGATCCGGCTCCAATGCCAGTTTGGGTGTATTACGCAGTGACTTCCGTCATCATATTGGCCGTATTGGCATTTTACAAGAAGCGAAAATATAAGATTCGGTAATCGGATTTTTGGAGCAATCCATTTGGAAATAACAAACCTAGAAAAACTTACTTCCCTTTATCCAAAGTAAAAGCAAAAGTACTCCCAACACCAATCGTACTGCGTACATTAATGTTTTGACCATGCGATTCCATGATGTGTTTTACTATGGCTAAACCAAGACCTGAACCACCTTCGTGGCGATTCCGGCTTTTCTCTACGCGATAAAAACGTTCGAACAGGCGTGGGAGTTCATTTTCTTGAATTCCAGGGCCGTTGTCGGCTACTTCTACTGTAATTATATTGTCTAACTCGTAAATCCGAAAAAGTGTTTCTCCTTTTATTTCACCGTAACTAATACTGTTACTGATTAAATTGGTCAGTACTTGAGATATTTTTGGTCTATCTGCATAAACCATCGTTGGTGGGTATTCTTTGAAAAACTTGAGTTTAATTTCTTTTTCTTCGGCTTGGATTTCCATGGTTTCGGCAACATCCTCAATCAATTCCAGGATGTCGAAATTTTGATAATCCATTTTTAAATCATCCACCTCAATCTTTGTGATTTGGTCTAAATCTTCAACGATACTCACCATTCTGTCAGTAGCTTTCGAAGCGCGTTCCAAAAATTGTCTATTGACTTTTTCATCTTCCAAGCCTCCATCTAGCAGGGTTAAAAGATATCCTTGAATAGAAAAAATTGGTGTTTTTAACTCATGCGCTAGGTTCCCTAAAAATTCTCTTCGGAATTCCTCCTGCCCCTTTAGTTTTGAAATTTCTTCTAATCGAGCCTCAGTCCAGGCTTTTGCGTCAATTTCTGCTTTAGTAATGACATCTTCTGACATATTGAACTGTCGTTTTTCATCGGTATTGAATTTTCCTTTTCGTATCGAGCGGTACAAGATTTTTAGACGTTCATCAATGAAACGTTTAATCAATACATAGAAAATACCGAAGCTAAACGCGAATGAACAGAACCAAATCAGAAAAACTACTCCGGGTGTGATTTCATCCCTAAGAAAATCAGCTAAAAAAAGCACACCAAGTATAAGAATACTCACAAGTGAGCTTCCAAGAATCAATAAGTTAAGAGGTTTTACGCTTTTCAATTTTCGTTAAATGTATATCCAACACCTTTTATAGTGCGAATATACTCATCTCCTAGCTTTTCTCTTAATTTTCGGATGTGAACATCTATCGTGCGTTCACCAACGATAGTTTCGTCGCCCCAAACAGCGGATAAAATTTGATCCCTTGAAAATACTTTACCTGGTTTCTTTGCTAACAATTCAAGAAGTTCAAATTCTTTCTTTGGTAAGTAGATTTCGTTTCCAAGAAATTCAACTAAGAATTTATCTCTATTGATTACAATTGAATTTTCCGAAACCGCCGTAAGTACTTGAACTCTTTCTTCTCTGCGCAACAATGAGGACAATTTTGCTACTAAAAGCCTAGGTCGAATTGGTTTGGTTATAAAATCGTCCGCTCCAGCTTCCAAACATGCCACTTGGGTATAGTCTTCAGCTCTGGATGTTAAAAACACGATAAGAACATTTTTCAAAGACAAATCTTCTCTAAGCAGTTGACAAGTTTCAATACCGTCCATTACAGGCATCATTAAGTCGAGTAAAATAATATCGGGTTGTTTCACCTTAGCTAATTTCAATCCTTCTTGCCCGTTTTGTGCAGTAAGAACCTCAAATCCTTCATTTTTTAGAGTATAACCTAAAAAGTCCAAGATATCCTCTTCGTCGTCTATTATTAATATTGATTTTGATGTCATCTATTGAAAAATTAATTTAAATATTGATTCAATTGTACTGTGAAACAAAGGTACGTTTGGTTTCAAACAGACACCTTAAGAAATGCTTATGCTTATGTTACTAATTCAATTTTTCATGTTAAGGGAAGGTTAATAAAAGATAACGAAACGGTAAATCGCGAAAATATAGCAACCCTAAATCCAGCAGTATCTTTGCAGTGAATTTTAGAAATGAAAAAATGAGAAATTTTTATCTAATTACACTGTTATTCTTGGGTTTGTCTGCATCAGTGAATGCGCAAACAGCCAAATTGCAAGGTAAGGTTTTTACTATCGTTAATAATGTTGAAACATCAGTAATGTTTGCAAAGGTTATGATTCTTAAACCTGATAGCACTGTTTTGAAAGGTGTAGATGCAGATTTTGATGGACGATATGTGATTTTAGGAAAACCTGGATCGAATCTTTTATTGTTAAGAGCACCGGACATGAGAGATACTATCTTAACCGTTAATTTAGTTGAAGGTGATAATCCCGAGTTAAATATTCAAATGTTTGATTTCTCCATGACGACGGCTACAACTGTAGTGATCGGAACGAAGAAAAAATCACCCAACACACAACAAGGTGAAGATAACCGAAGAAAGGATGAAGTTGTAGCTTCTGATGGTATGTCGAGAGAGCAAATACAAAAAACAGGTGACTCCGATGCTAGCTCTGCTGTTCAAAGAGTTCCTGGTGTTTCGGTACAAGATGGTAAATATGTTTATGTACGTGGTTTAGGAGATCGATATGTGAAAACCATTTTGAACGGAGTTGAAATTCCAGGTCTAGACCCAGACAGAAATACGGTGCAATTGGACATTTTCCCAACTGCTTTAATTGATAATATTATTGTTTACAAAACATTTTCACCAAACCTTTCAGGAGATTTTACAGGAGGTTTAGTTGATGTAATTACGAGAGATTACCCGAGTCAAAAAGAATTGAAGATTAATCTTTCTTTGGGTTATAATTCCGCAGCTACATTTAATGATAAATTTATTGGATATACAGGTGGTAAATTTGATTTTCTTGGTTTTGATGATGGAACAAGAGCTTTGCCTATTTCACCAACTCAAAAGACATACGATCCGTCCTTGAATGATGAAAGAACAACTAAAATAACGAGTTCCTTCAATCCACAGATGGCTTATGAAAACAAAGTTGCCTTGCCGAATTTGACGCTGGGATTCTCTTACGGTGATTATATAAGAGACGCATTTAAATCAGAAAATTGGACGTACGGATATTTGACTTCTTTCACCTACCGAAACACAAACTCTTTAAACGACATGGAGAGCTTTGGAAACTATTTGAGAAGTCAGAATGTGGCCAAAACTGAGTTAGAGCCTTTTCGAGTTTCAAGTGGTGTTGTGGCACAAAACGATGTTCTTTGGACAGGATTATTCAATCAAACTTTCGTGTACAAGAAGAAGCATAAGTACTCATTAGGATTTTTCCATACACAAAATGGTACAAATTCAGCTAGTTATATTCGCGAGAACAATATTGAAGGAAATCAAGGGGTATTGATTAAAAAAGGTTTGCAATATACACAACGTCAAGTAACGAACTTGGACTTTAAAGGAAGTCATACCTTTGTGAAATGGAAGGTAAATTGGACAGTTGCACCAACCTTGTCAAAAATTTCAGATCCTGATTTAAGATCAACAGTATTAGAAGAAGTAACAAATGTAAATTCCGCTGGTGAATCTGTTATTACCTACGAACTTAATCCAGCTGTTGGTTCTCAAATTAGAAGAATTTACAGAGATTTAGATGAAAAGAGCATCAATACTAAATTGAATTTCACGTATATGATTTCACTGAATGATTCAGTTAAGTCAAAGTTGGAGTTTGGAGTATTCAATTTGACGAAAGAAAGAAATTTTAATGTTTATGATTATTTCTTTGAATTGCACAACTCAACCAATACAAGTTTAGATCCTAATTTTTATTTCCAAAAAGAAAATTTATGGACTGTTGAAAACAATAGTGGACTTTATGTTAAGGGACAAAGAGAACCGGCCAACCAATATTTGGGTAGACAATTTATCTCTGGTGCATATATTATGAATGATATGCCAATCACTAAGAATTTTAATGCTTCATACGGAGCTCGTTTGGAGAAATTTGACAACTTCTATACGGGTCAAAATAATTCTGGAACAGTTAAGTATAACAATGAAAATGTGTTGAATACTTTGAACATTTTACCAGCGGTGAATTTGGTTTACAAAATGAACAAGAATGCCAAGTCAAGAAATGATCAATCGAATATCCGAGCAGCCTTTTCACAAACAGTGGCTCGCCCATCTTTCCGTGAAAAATCGATTGCTCAAATTTATGATCCAATTTTAAATAGAACCTTCAACGGTAATATTGATTTGGTTCAAACAAAAATATTCAACTATGATTTGAGATGGGAAAAATTCTTCGGAAGAACCGAATTAATTTCTGCGAGTGCATTCTACAAAAAATTAATCAATCCGATTGAAATAGCTACTTACGAGCAAGCACCAAACGAGGTTAGTCCAGTAAATGCAGGTGAAGCAGAAGTATTTGGAATTGAGTTAGAAGCTAGAAAAGCAATTGGTTTCCAAAAAGAGTCACAATCCCACATCAATTTCACGGTTGGTGCCAACTTCAACTATATCGTTTCAAGAATTGATATGACAAAAGTACTTATCAATAAAGGCGAAGTTATTGTCAGTGAATTAGAAATACGTGAGGCAAACAAAAGAGGTGATGAAACAGTTAATCGTTACCGCCCTATGTTCGGTCAGTCACCATACTCAGTTAATGCTTTCGTAAATTTCTCGAACGATAGTTTAGGTTTGACGTGTAACGTAAGTTATAATGTTCAAGGACCACGACTTTCTGTTGTCGGAATTGGATTGATTCCAGATGTTTATGAGCAACCATTCCATAGTTTAAATTTGAAGGTTTCTAAAACTTTTGGAAAAGAGGACAAATGGAACATGAGTTTGTCTGGTCAAAATTTATTGAATCAGGTTCGCAATCAGTATTTTGTTGCTTACCAAGCAGAAAGTCAAGTGTTCAATACGGTTCGTCCAGGAATGACAGTTACAACAGGAATTACGTATAGATTTTAACATGCACTTAACGTAATAGTAAGTATTTATTAAAAACGATATAATACCCTTGTTAAGTAAGACGCCCATCTTTGCACAAGTAAATTAAAAGAAAACAAAATGAAAAAACAAGTCGCAAAATTAATGTTAATTGCAGCAGTTGTTGCTGTAGGAAGTGTTACAACTTCATGTAAGAAAAAAGGTTGTACAGATCCAGATGCTACAAATTATAGCTCTGAGGCTAAAAAAGATGACGGTTCATGTGAATACGCAGCGGTTGTCAATCAAGAGACGCTTTCTGGTTTTATCACTGCAGATAAAACGTTGACGGCTGACAAGATTTGGGTTTTGGACGGAAAAGTAGTTGTGAATGCTGGTGTTACTTTGAAAATCAATGCTGGAACAATTATCAAAGGAAAAGAAGGAACAGGAACTTTGGCTTCTGCGTTGATTATTCCTAAAGGAGCAAAAATTAATGCAAATGGAACAGCAGCTAGTCCAATTATTTTTACTTCTGTTTTGGATAATATAGAAATCGGTCAAACAACTGGTTCAAACTTAACCAAAGCTGATAAAGGTAAATGGGGAGGATTGCTTATATTGGGTAATGCACCTATTTCAGCTGCTGATGGTGATGTTTTGTCTCAGATAGAAGGAATTCCTGCATCAGAATCATATGGTGCTTTTGGTGGTAACGACCCAGCTGATAACTCTGGTGTTTTGAACTATGTTTCTATTCGTCACGGTGGTGCTTTAATTGGTGCTGGTAACGAAATCAATGGGTTAACTTTAGGTGGTGTTGGTAGTGGAACTTCAATCAATAATATTGAAATCCTTGCAAACGTAGATGATGGTGTTGAATTTTTTGGAGGTACAGTTTCTGCAACAAATATATTGGTAGCTTACACGGGTGATGACGGTATTGATATCGACCAAAATTACTCTGGTACAGTTACAAATTATGTTGTTATTCAAGATGTTGAATCAGATAAAGGTTTGGAAATAGACGGAACAGAAGGTACAACCTACACAACAGGAACTTTTTCTTTAGTTAATGGAAAAGTTTACTCTAAAGATGGTGGTGCACGACCAGGTGATTTCAAAGACAAAGCGCAGGGTACGGTTACGAATTTGTTGACTTCTGGTTACACAAATGGATTAATCAAAGTTAGAGCTAGTTACCAAAATGCTTGTTCAACTGTGAAAACAGATGCATGCAGCAACTTGATTGCAGCTTCTCCAAAATTGACTTTCTCTGGATCAACAATTTCAGGAATAGAAGTTTACACAACATCTACTGACGGTGCTACACCTCCAGTTGCTTGTACAGTTTTCCCATCTGATCAAACAGCAGCAACTGCAGCAGTAGTTTCTGCCACAGCGACAGGTGCAGATGTTACAGTTTTTGGATGGACTTTTACTTCTATCAAAAACTTGTTCTAAGAAGAAATAAGGATAAAAAAATCCCGGCCAGTTTGGTCGGGATTTTTTTGTGCTTTATTTTTTATTCAGATTCAGGTAAAAACTTATAACCGACACCTTTGATGGTTTTAATGTACTCATCGCCTAACTTTAGTCGGAGTTTGCGAATGTGAACGTCAATCGTCCTATCACCAACCACAATATCATTACCCCAAACTTTTTCCATAATAATCTCCCGTGTAAATACGCTATTCGGATTCGACATCAACAAGGATAATAAATCGAATTCTTTTTTGGGTAAATGTATTTGTTCTCCGTTTTTGACAACCAAGTATTTGTCTCTGTGAATTTGTAGGTCAGATATAAAATCGTTCGTTATAGCTGTTTCTGACCTTCTAAGCATAGCTTTGATTTTAGAAACAAGAATTCTTATTTTAATGGGTTTAGAAATGTAATCATCTGCACCAACTTCAAGCCCAGCTACTTGACTGTAATCCTCGTTTCTAGCAGTCAAAAAACAAATCAACGTATTGTTGAATTGGGCATTCTTTCTCATTATTTCACAAACCTCCATTCCATCCATTTCTGGCATCATCACATCCAAAAGAATGAGATCAGGAGTATTATGATTGGCTGATTCCAGTGCTTCTAAACCGTTTTTTGCTAAATAAGTTTTATAACCTTCTTTTTTCAAATTGTACTCAAGAATAGTTCTTATATCCTCTTCATCATCAACGATAAGTATGGTTTTAGACATTACGCTTGTTTTTATTTTTGTTGACCAAGATACTTAGATTTGATAATATTCCCATAATAATC
>JBGSIB010000037.1:0-36084 GCA_041751955.1 Crocinitomicaceae bacterium | reverse complement strand
TGGCGTGAACACTATCGCAATGGATGTTCAAGATTTATCGAATGGAATGTATACTGTAATGGTATACCAAAACGGTAGCTTGTTGCATACAGGTAAAGTGAAAAAGAACTAAGCATCACGCAAGTGAAAGAATAGTTTTTTCAAATAAAAATAGAAAAGCGGAACTCAGAGATGGGTTCCGCTTTTTTTTGTGAAATCTGTTTTAAAGATGAGAAGGCGGAAGATCGATTTCTATTTTAGAGCAACGGTCATGCAATACTATGCTTCCTGTAACACCGACATTTAAACTTGAATTTCCTTTGAGACGAACAATATAATGGCATTTATCCAAAACAGATTTTGGTAAACCATTGTTTTCAGAACCGAGCAAGTAAATGGCTCTTTTAGGATGTTGAAAGGTACTTAAGTCTTCAGCAGTATCATCAATTTCGATGGCAACCAATCTACAATCATAAGGAATGTGATTCATGAACTCTTCAAAGGTTTTGTGATGAAACAAGGGAATGCGTGACCACGTGCGAAGAACATCTGAGCTCTGCTTTTTGTATTTTTTTTCTATTGTAAAAATGTAGCTGGCACCTAAAATATATGCAGATCGCCACAAAGTCCCTATATTGTGTTCCGTTTTACCTTGATAGACACCAATGGCACAATATCCTTGTGATTCTGAGGTTTTCATCCTGACTTATTTAGCTAATTTATCTGTTTGTATTTTGAAACAGATAAGAAATTCATTTTTTCTGGAATTTGTCTCTCAGACGCTCAAAAAATGATTTCTTCTTACTTTCAGCACCGTATCCGTAGCCATAGCCATAACCATATCCATAACCGTAACCTTTCTCAGCATTTGTACCGTTCATTAATATGGCCATGTTTGGCAATCTCTTATCTCTCATCAAACGATTAGGAATGCTCAACATTCGCTTGTCTAAATAGTTGGCACGCGTCACATATACAAAGGCGTCAGCATATTTGGAAAGAAGTAATGTGTCAGTCACCAAACTGACTGGTGCTGTATCCACAATAACGTAGTCATATTTTTTACGAAGTTCTGCCATCATTTCCCCAACCTGAGGATGCATCAACAATTCTGATGGATTGGGAGGTATAACCCCAGAAGGAATAATATCAAACCTGTTTTTTGTACCGGAACCATAAGTAATGTCTTCCAAAGAAAGTTCAGAATTAGAAAGCATATTTGAAATACCGTTGACATCGCTTAGATTCAAGTAATTTAATATTTTCGGAGCCCGTAAATCCATTCCCACTAAAGCCACCTTTTTGCCTGACGCCGCTATTACGGCTGCTAAGTTTAAACTAATGAAAGATTTACCTTCTTTGGCAATTGTGGATGTTACGAATATGGCCTTGCTTTCTCCATTTGAGGAGCCACTTACCAAAAATTCGAGATTGGTTCGAGCTAAACGGAAGGCCTCGGCAATGTTTGAATTGCTTACCGTATCGACTACAATTTTTGATTCATCATCGGATAAAGGAATATCTCCTAGGAAAGGCAGATTCATTTTCTCGATATCTTTGTAGCCTTGAACTTTGGTGTCCATCAAGTCTTTACCGTAAATGAAGGCTGTTGGGAGTAGGAAACCCGCCAACAAAAAAGCCATATAAATTTTATTCTTATTCGGTGAAATAGGAATTTCGTTGCTGTAAGCGAAATCAATAACTTTAGCATTTCCAATAGTTGAAGCCAATGCAATTTCATTCTCCTCTCTTTTTTGAAGCAAATAAAGGTAGAGTGACTCTTTAATTTGTTGTTGGCGTTCAATTCCCCGAGTTTCCTTTTCAAAGAAAGGAATTTTAGAAATTTTTGATTTAAAAAGTCCTTGTTGTTTGCTCAATGAGTTGATTTTCATGCTCATTGTATTTTTAACATTTTTCAAACTATTTCCTAGTGAATTACGAATGCTAGATATTCGATTATCCAAATCTTTAACCAAGGGATTTGCATCCGTGCCTTTGTATCGATTTCTTTCCAATACAAGCGAGTTGTATTCATTGATAAGCGTTCCAACTGAAGGGTCTTGCACACCTAAATTGCTAGGTAAAAGATCGTTGGAGGAAGTAGACTTAATCAAGTAATCGTTTACATAACTAGCCAAATTCATTTGAATATTAGCATCTAATAAAGCCTGCTCAACTGCTTTTTCTTTTTCTAAATATTGACTCGCGTCGGAAGTTACATCCGTTAATTCATTGTTGCTTTTGAAATTCTGTCCAATTGACTCAACATCGGAAAGTTCCCCTGCAATTATTGCAATTCGTTCATCAATAAATTCACTCGTATTCTTGGCTATTTTATTTTGATCCTGTATCGTTTCGATTTCATGCTGATGAATCAAAGCATTGATTATGGCATTATTTTTTTCAATGTTTGAACCTTTTATTGAAATTTTTATTGCGGAGGATTCATTCCCTTTTGTTTCAATTGTAAGTGTATTTTGTAGGTTCGTGATTACGGCTTCAATTGGGCGAACAGAAATTTCCAGATTACTATTCAACCATTTTTTAGAAAAGCTTGCCGTTTTCTCAACTGAAATGAGGGAATTGTATTTTTTAAATTCTTGTCCAAAATAGTAGGTCCCAATTTTTTCATTATTCGCTTTCTGAACCGTATACTGTTTGTCGTTAAGAATTTTAACGATGATATTAATGGAGTGCTTGTTGGTTTCGGGATCTTTCGGGGCGAAATTCAGTCGAATTGGGCAATCACTATATAAAATATGTTTTTTTAGTCCGCTTTTGGATGCGTCCAGCATATAAGTTTTATTCAATTCTAACTTTGTGACAACAGAGTCCAATAATTTACGTGAACTTAAAATTTCAATTTCATTTTCAATTTTAGTGTCGGATCCAGACGATAGACCAAATTCCTTAAATATATCCATACCGCTAGCTTGACTTCCATCGGGCTTCACCATGATTAATCCAGAAGATTCATAAATTGGGTTGGAATATCTTAAATATAAGTAGGAACCGAGCAAACCCAATATCAAACAAAGAAGATACCATTTCCAATGGCGGAAATAACGTTCGAAAATTTCATAAACATTTATTCCTTCTTCTTTTTCCTGATCCAAAACAGGATTGACATTTAAATCCGTCATTTACGCGTAATTATTATAAGTGTCGAAACAATTAAAGAAGTTAAAGATAATACGATACTTCCTGTCGCACGCCACAATGTTGAAACACTTCTTGCTGTATTATTGGGTTCTACGTAGATAACATCATTCTGTTGCAAATAATAAACTTCAGAGGATAAAATATCGTTTTTCGTCAAATCTAGACGATACTCTTTTCGGGTTCCATTTTCTTCTCGAATGACCAAAACATTGTTTCTTGTCCCGGTAATATTTAAATCACCAGCTAATCCAATTGCCTCTAATATGGTAATTCTTTCATTCGGTATTCGGAAAGTTCCAGGATGCTGAACATCGCCAAGAACGGTTATTTTAAAGTTTTGAATATTGATATGAACAATAGGATTTGTTAAATAATCCTTCAATTTCGTTCGGATTAAATCACTTGCTTCTATGCGACTTAAACCAGCTAAACTTATTTCACCAAGCACAGGCATCGAAACTTTACCATTGGCATCAATAAGATAACCATTTAGAATAGCATTCCCAGTGCTGTATCCTCCAGCCGGACCAGTAGTCGTTACATTAGGTATATTGAAAGGTACCGCAAGTTCAGGAATATCAGCACTTATCGTAATGTGTAATAAGTCGTCAATTTTTAAAGTTGGCGTAAAGTTGTTCTGAACTACTTTTGCACTATCACTGTTACTTTCTTGGAAATAGACTAGCTTTTCTCTTGTATGACAAGAAACTATGGAAAAGGAAAGAAAGAATAAAAGCAGTAGGTTAATACTTGGTTTTAACATCATCTTCATCGTATCGGTTGTGCAAATATAGGCCAAAATAAATAATAGAGAAAAGAACTGGATTGGCCTTTTCTGACTTAACAAAGTATTAACACCTCTTTTTTACAATTGAAAAAGTTTTGCTTAATTGTCAACCGATGAAAGAGGCATGCTTTTGAATCCTTTTTTGAACAGGTATAAAACCAATGTCATTAACAAAAGAGTAAGTATAAAGAAAAGAATTAGAATACGTGCTTTAAAATAGAATCCAAGGTAAATGAAAAGTACGCCGATCAACAAGCTAAAAACACCAAGAATAATACTCGCCTTTATATGCGAAATGGAGAAACGGTCGATCAAAAGATGATGGATGTGGTTTCTGTCAGGAGAAAAGGGCCCTTTCCCGTTAATAAGACGTATAATAACAACTCTCGATAAATCATACAGTGGCACTATTAATACAGCCCCAATGATAACAGGCATATTCGAAATTTTAATGGGTAAATCTAAATAGCTTTCTTCTGGTAAAGATAAAAGTCGAATAGCAAAAGCTCCTGCAACAAATCCTATTATCATTGAGCCAGTATCCCCCATAAAGATTTTCATCTTGTGCGAGGTATTATAGCGCAGAAAGGCCGCCAAAGAACCCATAATAACCAAACAAAGTCCGAAAGGGAAATAAGATTTTGATAGGAAAAACAAATAGGCAAAAAAGCCAAAACTAACCAAACCGATTATACTAGCTAATCCATCAATACCATCTATCATATTATAACTGTTTATAATCGCTAGCATTAAAAACAAAGCTAAACCGAAAGAAACATAGGCATTTAGATGATCTATACCAACAAAACCGTTGAGACTGTGCATTTTAAATTTGAAATGAATTAACAAAAACAAACAAGCTGCCACTTGACTCAGGAACTTTGTTCTCGGAGTAAGAACCGTTAAGTCATCTTTCATTCCTATGACGAAAAGTATGGTCAATCCGGGTAATAAAGAGGGAATGATATTGTATCTGTCCCAGCTATCTAAAAAATAAAAAGATAGAATAATGGATACATAAAATGCTATCCCACCCAAACTAGGTGTTGCCGTGGCATGAGAACTTCGCTCATTTGGCTTATCCATTAACCTTTTGTATTTAGCCACCAAAATAATTTTGGGCACCAAAGCATAAGACAATACAAAGGACCCTCCAAACAAAAGAAAGCTATAAAGTATATCTGGTTTCATTATTAACTGCCCACGCTTTTAAACACAAATATTATAATTGGTTTTTTTGCATAAATTAACAAATCCCCAATTCGCGTGTGAATATACTAAATTTTAAAATCATGCTAAAACATTTAGTTTGCAATTCATAAAAAAAACTACTCACTTTTGGGTGGGTTTCTTTCTTTTGGGCAAGCTGTATCTATTAAAGCTACATCTTTTGGTCGAGGCTTCTGCCGGTTTCAATATGCTCAAAATCAGGTATATATTCTTTAAGAACTTCAACAATACTTGCTTTGTCTACGATGTCACCTTGCATTACAGACTTTAGTTTTTTAATTGTTTCTTCAATAATTTCTTTAGAAAGTTTTCGAGCATTTTTTATTACACCTAGTCCGGCGTATTTGGAGATGTCTAATTGATCCGTTTCGGTAAAAAACTCTTCATACAATTTCTCACCCGAAGTATCTGATTCAAAAAAATAAATTGGATAGGGTGACGAGTTGGATATTTTTTTTGCCAAGTCCCGAGCTTCTTGATCTGAGGAGCATTCTACAATTGATCGATCAGACGCCTTAAAGAAATCGAGCGTGATGTTTTTGAAATTCACCATTTGTTCGTCTTCTAATTTTGGGAAGAAAATATCACTAGATTCTCCTAAAACACAAGCCAACATGCAAATTTGACCACTTTCTTCAGGTGAAACAAAGAAGCGCTTAACATCTGATGGGCAAGAGATTGGTTGCTTTTTGAAAAGTCTTTCAATATAACCTGCTAGCAAAGAACCGTTCGAAAAAGCAACATTCGCGAAGCGAGCTGTGGTGATTTTCAATTCGGAACTATAAGCCATAATAACTTCTTCCATAAGTTTTTTGCTAGCACCCATAACGTTCACTGGATTCGCAGCTTTATCTGTTGAAACACAAAAGAAATGTTCAGGCTTGTTAGACACCAAAAGATCAAGAAATGATTTGGCTTTGAAAACATTGTTCTCAATCATCGCTTCAATCGAAAAATGGTCTTTTTCGCTTCGAACATGCTTGTGAGCGGCAAAATTAGCGACAATGTGGAATGGCTTGTGCGCTAGAAACATTTTTTCAAAAACAGGATCACCAAAACTCATCGGGTAGGTAATGTATTCCTCTGGAACGGCAAGATCTGATGCACTTCGTAAATCTCGCGTTAATTCGGTTAAACCATTTTCATTCGTGTCAACTACCACTAATTTCTTCGGGTGAAATGCCAAAATTGCTTTGATATAGGAAGAGCCAATTGTTCCAGCACCTCCAATTACCAAAACAGATTTCCCTTGTATTCTCTCTATGAGAAGGGCATGATTGTCTTCAATATCTTTCAGAAAAAGACTTTCCTTTCTTTTTGTTATATGTTCTTGAATGAACTCTGGAATATCAATTATGTTCATGGCGTAATTTCTTTAATAATTTATAAAACAGGGTTTTATGGAAGAAAAACCGCATGACGTGGTAAATCTTTGAAGGTTTTGGTTACGATTTCTGAATTGGGGAAAAAGATCACATAAAGTGTCATGAAAATCAATTTCAAATCTAAACCTAAATTCGCTCTTTCTGAATACCATTTTTCCAATTCGCCTTTAAATGGGGAGATATCTTCTTTGAAAAAGTCTAAAGCTGGTTTTTCTGTATTGTCGATGTAACGTTCTTCGTCTCTGAATACAATGGATCCAATACCCGTCAGACCAGGCTTTAGGGAAGCAATGCATTTTTGAACCTCTTCATTGTAATATTCGAAGTTTCTGCCTGTCATCGGACGTGGACCAACTATACTCATGTCACCTAATAGAATGTTCAACAATTGGGGCAATTCATTTAATTTGGATTTTCTTAAGAATCGACCAGCTGGTAAAACTCTAGGGTCATTTTTAAGGGTAACATCTCCACCAGGCATATTTGAACTATTCGATTTCATGGTAACAAATTTTATCAAGCCAAATTCTTTGCGATTTTTTCCAATTCTTGTTTGTTTATAGAAAACTTTATGTTCTCCAGTAATCAATAAAACAATGATTATTGGGATAAAAAGAGGCGAAACTAGAATAAGAACTAGCCCTGAGAAAAATATATCGAATAAACGTTTCATAAACGATGTGTTTGAAAGCGTTAAAGATAAGGGTAATTTAAAAAGGGAAGGGAGATAAGAGGCTAGCTTTTCACCTTGAAAGTGTCAATAACTGAGCGTGGATGCCAATTCAATTCTTGAAGAGCTTTGGAATCATTAAATATTAAATCCAAACTCATTTTTTTAATGAGTTCTGAATTAACGGGAGATTTCGGAACAAAATTCCCTAATTTTCCTATTAGTTTGGCCAATAATAGGGGCATGTTGAAATGAATTTTACGATTCAATTGTTTGGCAATCAATTGCTCCAGTTCTCCAAAACTAGGGTGTTTGCCATCCGTCAAATTGTAAACCCCGGATTTTCCAATGTTTTCAAAAATGCACTGGGCTACATCTTCTGCCAAAACCATGCTTTTACGAGCGGCTCCACCAGCAATGGAAACGTATTTTCCATGTTGGATTCCTGTTATCATTTTGGCTAAATTTCCTTTTGGTTCGTTGCCTATAATTAAAGGAAGCCTTAAAATTAAAACAGGAATTCCCGATTTCTTGGACCAATTTAGAAGATGTTCCTCCGCTTGAATTTTACTTAGTGCATAGGGCGAATTTCCCATAAGTGGCGCACGTTCTGAGATGTCCGTACCATATTCCATTCCGTATACGGCGACTGTACTTATGAAGATAAAACCTTTTATGTTGTTTCTGGATTGCTCTATTCCTTGAATTAGATTTTTCGCTCCGTCTAAATTAACTTCGAAAAAGACTTTTTTTTCATCTTCAGTTTTTGGAACAACATGCGCTTTGCCCGCAGCATGAATTACGATGTCAATCCCATCAGGAAGTTCTGGAGATTTTTTGGATAAATCGATTTGAATGTCTGATTTTTCATCACGCCCTAATTGAACAACAGTATATTTTCTAGAAGTAGCTTCATCTATGATGTGTTTGCCAAGAAATCCGGATCCTCCTGTGAGTAGAACTTTCATTCTTAAAATATTTGAGCGTATTTCTCTGCTAATTGTGACATTGTATGATTTTTAAGTACATACTCTCTTCCTTTTTGCCCCAATACCAACCTTTCATCTTCAGTCATTTTTTGAAGCTTGAGTATTCCTTCTACAATTTTCAGAGGATTTTCAGCTTCAACAAGAATACCGCAACCTGATAACTCAACAGGATCCTTGATGTGTTGATTGGAACTTAAAATAGGCTTCCCAGAAAGCATGTAATCAAAATATTTGTTAGCGGAAACACCTGAAAGGTACAAAGGAGTTTTGTGCCAACCAACAAAGCATACATCGAAAAGTTCTAAAACGGATTGCACCTGGTTTTTAGGGATTTTATCAATGAAAGTGATATTTCCGAAATCTTTACTTTGTTCCATATAGTCCTTTTTCAAATAACCATCGCCGACTAAAACAAAGTGAATATCTGCTTGTTCTTTTAAGATTTCAAGGGCTTCCATGAAATAATTCATCGCATTGGCAAGTCCAATTGTACCTGTGTATCCTACAATAAACTTATTAGTAGGAATCTTTTCAATTGTGCTTTTTGGCAAAGGTTCTTTGACTTGCAGACTTTCATCTATTCCATTGGGTAAATAGTGAAAATCCACTTTCTTTTTAGCGATTTTCTCAATATGAGCTCGAGCATTAGGCAACAAGGAAACAACCGAATCTGCCTTTCGATAGCCAATTTTCTCGAAGAATCCTAGAAAGAGAACAGCGGGGTGCCAAGGCGATTTTTTCCCGAGCTGAATCAATGTTAAGGGCCAAATATCACGAATTTCAAAAATAAGTTTGGCTTTCCACTTTCGTTTCAATCGGATTCCAGTCCAAATAGGGAAGAGAGGCATGGATGAAACGATAATTGTGTCGGGTTTATTATCTATCATTTTAGCCAATTTTAGAACTTTCCACGTGAAGACCAACATGCTCCAAAATCGTTTCAATGATTCAGAATGGTATTTTGGTGTTTTCACCCAAATGAAAGGAATTCCGTCATATGATTCTCTTGTAAATTCGCCTTTTTCCTCAGGTAAATTTTTAAACATGTGGTTGTATGAGGAGGAAATGATTTCGACATCATATCCCAATTCTATCCATTTTTTAGCAAGAAAGAAATGTCGCTCACCCCAACCAGAATCAGGAGTTCCCGCAAAAAAGTTAATTACCCAAATTTTCTTTTTGCTCATTCTGTTTTATCCTTTAAATGAGAGATTACTGCCTGAAATTTACCACTTGCACTTCTTGCAATTTCGCTTACCTCATTCACGTCAATGTGGATTTCACCGAGTTGTGATTGAACTCTGCTCTTTATGAGCATTGTTTCTTCTTCACTAAGTTCGTTGTCCGTAACAAGCTTAATTTCAATTTTATCAAGCGTATGCTGAATTACTTGACCTTCCGAAATCTTGTCAATACCCAAATATACTGAATGAAAACGGACCATTTTTCGCCCGTCCTTGCCAACAACAATATCTTCTTTTCGACCTACAATCTCTTCGATTACTTGGGTTTGCATTCCACAAGAGCAATTTTGATTTTCGCTCAACTTGGCTAAATCACCAATTTGGTAGCGAATTAATGGTTGATCAAAGTTTAAAAATCCAGTTAATACCACTTCACCAATTTCACCAGCTTGTGCATATTCTCCATTTTCTTTTATCAGTTCCAGAATTCCACTATCAGGATGAAAATGCAAGCTTCCAGCCGAACATTCGGAAATATAACCGCAAGCTTCCACACCACTGTATGAGTCGTAAGTTCTGCACCCATAGACTCTTTCAAAGGTATCTTTCATTTCCTTCGTAAGTTTTTCGCTTGAAGTAATGACCGCCTTTAATTTGGGTGCTTTCAATCCTTTGGTTTCAATTGCCTTGGCGAGTAGGTAATTGCTCATGGCATAGCCAGTCATGTATTCAATTTCATATTTCACCATGGCTTTCACATAATCATTTGCCGTATTTTCTGCAATGTGATACGCTGAAAAATAGATTTGCTTCTCCGCGAAGTTATACCTGTGAAAAGGTGGTTTGGATTGAGCATCGGGCAAGACACGTCGGCCTCCAATCATTCCCCTGGCACTTTTGTAGGTTAATTCTGCCCAATTTCTAACCCTGGCCTCCATCAATGCTTGAACCTTTTGTTGCATCACTGGAGTCATGTAAATGGCTACAGGAGTACCCGTACTTCCGCTGCTGTAGTGAAATTGTCCATTTGCGTTTTTGGCTGAGGAAATGAGTGTAGTTTTACCATTCTTTCTCAACTCTTGCTTGGAGAGAAAGGGGAGTTCCTGAAAATTATTCAATTCAACTGATTTTAAATCAATTCCTTCGAATTTTTCTCGATAGTACGGAACCGTTTTATCAGCATGTGACAACAACATTTGAAGTTTACGATTCTGATATTCATTCCATTGTTCTTTTGTCCAAAATTCACGTTCCTTAAAGCCTTGTAACTCTTCTCCGAATGCGCCACCAAAGCGTCTTCTCATCCAGATCCAACCATAGATTGAGACCATGAAGTTTTGAAAGAAAACAGGAGATTTTTGATATAGCTTGGTCAAAAAACTTTTCATGGGTGTTCGTTATTTTGGCGTAATACATTCAACCAGAAAGGTTTGATTTTTTCCCATGCATATTCTTCGGATTTTTGGCGAGCATTTATAGAAAGCAGCTTTGATAACTCCGAAGATTCAAATAATTTGCAAACTTGTTCTGTAAAATACGATGGAATTAATTCTTCCGCAAAGAGCATGTTTTCGCCATGCTTCCATAGAAAAGGAATTTCACCTACTTTTCCACTCACGATCGGAATTCCGCATGATGCCGCCTCAAAAACGGCAACCCCAAAACTTTCGTAACTGGTCGTGTTTAAATAAACGGAGTGACTTTGGTAATAAGAAAAAAGCGCTTCGTTTTTTACCGGCCCTGTTATATTGATGCAATTTTGAAGTCCTAATTTTTCAATCAATTCCTTTGTTTCTTGCAAAAGTCCTTTGTCAGGACCAATCATAGTTAAGGTGCTATCTGGAAACGTTTTCCGTAATTCAAACAATGTTTCCACAGGAAGATGGGGGTTGTAAATTTCAGTAAATGCTCGCACCCACAACAAGGAATGCTTATTAACGTGTTCTCTATTGTAGGGGAAATTTTTTAATTCCAAAGGATTCGGTAGATAATGGACGATTAGACCTTTTTTATCAAAATAATCTTTCAAAAACAAAGAAGGAGTCTGTATTCTATTTCCTTTCGCCAATGTTTGAATGACAAGATCGCCATGTTTTTCAGCAAATTCCACCAAAGCACCGCCCCGAAGTGTTAAAATGATATGCTTTTTTCGAAACTTCGCAAATGGAATTCCCAGTTTCGTGATTTGAAAGGCTTGTCCACTGAAAACATCGAAGTTGATGGTTTTGGCTTTCGAAAAAAGTATAGAAAAAAGGATATCAAATAATCTTAAAAATTTATTTTGAAAATGAGATTTTAGCTGAATATCAATTTGATCTTCTCTTAATAGAATAGAAATCTTTTCCGCCACACTTTTGGTCCCTTTTTTCTTTGAAAGAAAAGAGCCGATAAACAGAACTTTTAAGATTTTAGAATGCATCAATTATTCGTTATTATCCGTGTATTCTTTTTTAACAACTCCTGGATTACCAGCGAATACCACGTTTGCCGGCACATTTCCACTTACTGTTGTGTTTGCGGCAACTACCGAACCATGACCAACAGTAGAACCCGCCAAAACAGCACAATTTCCACCGACCCAGCAACCTTTTTCAAAGGTAACTGTACCTCCTTTTGGTTTCCCCCAACGAAATGATCCTTTGAGTCTTGTATGGTTGGAAGTAGCAACTACATTGTGGGGTCCGAAAATTACTTCATCTTCTATTTTTACTCCGTTTGAGGCTGAAAACCAGCATCCATAGGCAATGTAAACATCTCTTCCGATTTCAATTTGGGATGGATTGTAAAAAACAATGTTTCTTCCTAAGCCCAGTTTAGGACCACATTTTTTGAAGAAAGGGCGAGCCATACCGCCGCGTAAACGAACAAAAAATACGTTGTCAGGAAGCCAATTAGTGATAAGCAATACAAAATGCATGGGCCAATCGTATCGGAAAAGGCGAAGATATTTATTCATGTGTTGAATTGTTTTGAATGATGTTCAACATGTTTTTTGTCTGAATTTCCAAAGTATTGGTTGCAGCGAGTTTACGGCCACTATTGATCAATTTCCGTCTCAAATCACCATCTTCGATTACAATTTTAATCGCGTCGACAATTACATCCACTTTTTTGTGTTCAATTAAGAAGGCAGTTTCTTCGTGTTTTAAATACGTTGGAATGCCACCAACAGTGGTTGCAATCACAGGAAGTGAATTGGCCATTGCTTCCCAAATCGTACGCGGGAATCCTTCGTGATAGGAAGGAAGAACATAGATGTCTCCCATTCGGTAAATTTCGTTCAATTCGGGTCCAACAGACTTCCTTCCATGAAAATGAATTCTTTCTGAAATACCCAATTCTTTTGCGCTTTCTATCATTCTGTGCTGTACCGGTTTATTTACATCGTCTGGTTCCCAACCCGCAATGTGCAAATCCAGATGGTAATTTTGACCCGTCAAGATAGAAATTGCCTCCAACAATTCAAACAAGCCTTTTGCTGGGTCAATTCTACCCGTAAAAACAAGGGCAATTTTATCCGCTTGACAAGTATCTTCTAAAACCAGAAAATCGCTTTCTGAAAGTGTAGTGGTTTTTATCAAATGAACACTTGGTGCAATGTTTTTGTAGGTTTCAAAAAGCTCTACAGAGTTGACAAGTATGGGTGTTTTTTTTATCCGTTTGGTGAAAAGAACGGAATTGTATTCCAAAAATTTAAAAACAATTTTATCTCTGAAAGATGAATTTTTCTTGAGATGACCACCACTTTTGATGTAGTCTCCTACAACCATGAAATACAGATTTTTACCTTTATAATATTTATGAAAATAAGGGGAAAGTGGGGAAGGGGAACGAACAAGAAAAGCATCACAATCCACTAATTTTGCTAATTTTTCTTTCAAAAGTTTTTTGTGAAAAATAGCCCTATGCCAAGCAGGTGTTTTCAATCCCAGGTCAATAAAAGTAACATTTTGCGCTTTCAATTTGTAATTGCAATTTGTCATTTCTGCCTTGTTTGAGCGGTGCATGATCAAGAATAAATGTTCCGATTCTCCAGCAAGAGAATCTAAAAAAACACCTAAGAAAGAGGGGATAAAAATACCTTCAGCATTGGCAAATATGGGGATATGATAGTAAAATCCTATTTTCATTGCTTACTTTTTTTCATATAAAGCGCTCCCCATGCGAGGCCAATAATGAACCAAGGAATTGCTCCTGTAAGTGCAGATATGGCGTAGAAGTGCATGCTTCCAGCCAATAGACCAATTTGAGGAAGTTCGTCTTTTGTTATTTTGTACTTAATCAATTTTTGAAATAAATTGTACAAAGGATAAATTAGAATCAGGAAAATGACAATAAAACCAAAATAGCCCGTATCTGTTAAGACTTGTACGTAAGTATTGTGAGCTGATTTTCTGTTGAAATCTTCACTGTCTCCATAAGAAAGACGTTTATAAGATTTCAATGAGGCCATTTTGCCATCGTAATATTTAAAATTGTTAGGTCCAATACCAAAAAAAGGATAATCGCCAACAATTTCAGTTCCTTTGTCAATCATTAATCTACGAATCAACCAGGATTTATCTTTCGTCAAATCTCCTTCTCCTTCACCTGTTAATAAACTAGCAAAGCGTGGACTGATGGGCTCTACCTGTTTCGCGAGTCCGGCCAAAGGAACATCAATTGCCCCAGATTCAACTATAGTAAAAAGCACAATTATAGGCACGAGCAAAATTTTTGATGCTCTGTACACTTTTGGAAATAAAATTGCTGAAATCAGCATAAGTTCAACCAGACCAATAACTGCTCCTGACCTACCATTTGTGAGTAAAAGAGCAACTAAGAAAAATAGAAGAAACCCAACTTGATGGATTCTCTTGAAGGTGGACAAATAAATAAAGGAAATAGGCATACAAACCAAGGTTGTAAAGACATAACCATTTCTAGAAATGTCCATAACGATATTTCCAACGACAAAGTCAAATTTTATCGGTAGAACATAAAAACCTATGGTGCTGAATATGAGACCGTAAAACAGCCACTTGCTCATGGATAAGATGTCTATTCTGTGTCTGAAATGAATAAAAAATCCAGCGATGAGAACCCAATAGGCATTTTGAAAAACAAATTGGAATGCATGCATGAAGCCGGGATGTCTTTCCATTTTGGAGTAAGGAGCTAAAAATGTTGCAATTATCACGATAAATAGAAAGGTGAACAACAACTTTTTGCCTGGAAATTGTTTTCTCCAAAATTGGCCAACATCTATAATTAGTAATAGGAAAATATAAAATGTGATAGAGTTGCTCAGAAAGTTGATAGCAGGAAAAGACAAAAACAAGACGAACCAATTGATTTTTTTCTGAATCGATAGAGGAAAAAGGTGATCACCCTTTTGTGCTCGTTTGCTGATATGTTGGCTTGTTTCAATCAATCTTTACTCAGATTTTTCTCAATTTCATTTAACCAAAAAGGATTTCTTTCCAATTTCTTGGCAAAAGTAAACTTATTTGTTGCAACCCACCCATGAAAAGCACCTCGCAAATTCTTTTTACGGCTTGAATTTGGTTTTAAACAAAAATTGATGAAATATCCTGTAATTCGGCAGAAAGCGTACCATTGGAAGTGAATTTTCGCTTGAACAAGAGATGAATTCTTGAGGCGCTGTCTTTCTAAGGACAGATACAATCTTGAATACAAAACTCTCTTTGAAAGTGATTCTAAATCAACAGAATAGGTACTGTCTCTTTGGTCGTTATGCAAAAAACTTATTTCGGGATGAAACATCAGCTTGCCTCTTTTGTGAAGTCCGAAACCAATCAAAGCATCCTCACCCATACCCATTCTTTCTTCAAACAAGTCAAACATTTGAAAATTGAAATTTTGAAACAAATCTGCTCTTCTGCCAATAAAAGCGCCACCGCTGACATATTCTGTTTCATCAAATTCTTTTCCTTGCTTACCGCGATTACCGCATAATCCAAGTTTACCAGCTGACAATTCTGGATATCCCGTGAACCAATTTTTGAAATTCCGCAAGGCTTTTGAGGCTTTAAATAAACTACTTTTAGGCACCTCTGACAGTGTGGTATTCTTATGTTTGTCTCTAAAATTTAGGGCAATCCCCGAATAATCATTGTTTTTCAATAATTCCTCCATTTTCCCAAAGAAATCCTTATGCTGGATTTCCATGTCATCATCGAGATAAAGAAGATAGTCTGCTTCTGCACGCTGGTAGCCTAAAAATCTTTGGTAGGGCTGGTTTTTATGACTGGAACGAACATAAATTATGTTTTCTAAATCCTGAATCTTGATGTTTTCTTCATCACTCGAATCTACAATAATGATTTTTCGCGGTGCTGGCTGACAAGTCAAGATGTCTTGCACTAATTCCAGCACTTTTTCTGGACGATTATACGTGCAAATGATTAGGTCTATCATTTCAACAATTGATTATAATAATCTAAGTTGTTTTTAGCAAATACTTCTTGTTTGTCAAAAAGAAGTTTAGCTCTCTTTGGACCTTCCACTGAAAATTTTTGAACCAAAGCTTCATCCTTGAAAACTCTTTCAATTTTTTCAGCAATATCTCCTGGAGAATAAGAGTCTACATGCAAGCCAGATACTTCATTTTCAATAACTTCAGGCCCAGGACCTTCCTTCATAAAAATTACAGGTTTTCCCATTGCTATTGGTTCAACAGGCGCAATTCCAAATCCTTCCATGTGCGAGGGATAAACACATACATGTGCAGTTGCTAATTCCTTGAAAACATCATCCGCATGATCCAACCAACCTCGGATTTTTAAACGGTCTAAATATTCACTCTTGACTGTTTCTTGAAGTAAATCTTTGATATTTATTCCATTTTCGCTGTAACCGAGTTTCCCTATTATGTGCAACTCAGCGTCTGGATATTTTTCGGCAATGATGTTGAAACTCTTGACCAATTCGAAAACTCCTTTTTTTCGCAAAACTGAATTGGCGAAGACTATTTTATGCTTCTGATAATCATCTGATTTAAAGCTTTCCAATTTGGCAATGTCCACACAATTGTATATGACAGTGAATCTTTTCTTCGGTACACCACAGAATTCCAGTGTTTTATCACCGCAATATTTTGAAACGGCAACTAAGTTTTTGCTTCGTTTCATCATCATTTTTTCATAGAGATGTGTCAAAAAGTTTCCTTTTCTATTCAATAATTTATCAAAGAAAATAGAGGCTCCATGCAAACGAACAACGAATCCAGGGTGTTTCAAACCAAAAGGTAAAAGTCCTTTCCATTCTTGACATTCTACAATATCAAATTGATTTTCAGACAAAAAATGATTCAATTTTTTAGCAAATTCTCTTCGATAGGTCCACGAACCAATTCTTCCCACTTCTTTTTGACCTTTGATGCGATGAACGAGAATGTCGTTTTGAACTTCGTGACTATCTTTTTCAATAGTGTGATACATCCCCCAAACCTCAACATGATTGGATTTTTGATGCATGGATTCAGCAATATCTCTCATGAAACTTCCAATTCCACCATGAACATGTGGAGGATATTCGTTGCAGATGTATAGAATTTTCATTTAATCTTGATCTTTTAGAGATGCAATAATAATTTCAGAAGCTAATATTTCATTCGTTTGTGTGCTGAAATTTTGGTCTGTTTTTATGGGTGGCAACAAAGAAACTAATTCTTCTTTACTTTCTATGCGAATCGCCTGTTTTGATTTGAACAAAGGACGATAAAAACCTGCCTCAAAAAATTGCTGAATGCGCAAGTCGAGCTGATTCACATTATTGTAGGCAATGTTCAGCACTACTTTGTTTAAAGCAAGAAATTCAAGTGTTACAGTTGAAGGCACACTCAAATTCATGGAACAATGGTACAAAAGATCCAACCACTCTCGTTCGCCTTCTGGAGATTGAACAATCATGTCTTTTTCCGCATCGAATGTACAGAAGTGCTCAGCGATTTTCAAATTCTCAGGTAAAGATAATTCGGTAAACTCCTCTTTTGTATGTGTAGGATTTTTTCGAACCAAAATAGCATATTCTTCTTTCGAATAAGTCGTCAACAATGCATTGGCTGTCAGCTGTATAGTTTCTATTTCATCTTTGGTCAATCCAACAGGCATCATGGTGTAGAGCAACCAATTTGCTTCTTCTGCAAGATTATATTTTTCGGCATAAAAACGTCGGTCGAATTTTGGATTAAGATCTTTGAGTACATCAAAAGTTGGATTTCCAGTGATGACAAATTTGCTGTGACGCAAATAAGGCGCTTGATGTAAGTAATCTTCTTTCATTTTATCCGACCAGATAAAAATCGTTGATAAATCGGCGTATGGTATAAAATTATCTGTAAAAATATCTTTCCAACTGTTCACAAGCAGGTGAGGAGCGATGCCTATTTTTTTAGCCGAAGCATAAGCGGCTTTGGAAAAAGAGGAATTGCTCGAAAGAATTACATGCTCGATTTCTCTTGCTTTAAATTCAACCACGAGTTTTTCATTCACGTATAATTTTGAAATCTCGCGAAGGGCTAATCTTTCAAATATTCCTTTGAAAATCGAATTGCCTATTATTTTCGTTTTCAGACTTTTAACTCTGACTTTTGAAGAATTATGAAAAGCTCCAACAGAAGAATTCGCCATCCAACATCGTCGTACAATTTGATTGTATTGCTCTGTTTTTGAGCTGGATTGAGAAAAATCAGATGCATTGAAATAAACAATGGGAAATCCAGTTGCACTGAAATTATCGTGAAAATCTTTACTGCCTTTGTCGATGGCGAACCAAATTACGTTGAATTCTTCTCCAAGTTTAGCCGCAAAACCGCTATGGACATACTTTTTGATTTCATGAAAACCAAATTCGAGAAGTATGGCGATGTTGGGTTTACTCATTTCAATTTATTCTTTGGGTACATCACCAATTACTTTTGCAGGAATGCCTCCAACCATTGTGAAAGCTGGAACATCTTTGGTAACAACACTGCGCGCTGCAACTATAGATCCTTCTCCAATTGTCACACCGCCCAAAATTAATGCGTCCATTCCTATCCAAACGTCGTTTTCAATGGTAATGTCACCACCTGAAGCTTCGTAACTTCTAGACAATGGAAAGTCGTTCGCAAAATCTATGGTTTGTTGATGTCGTTGCTTAACAGAAAGTGGATGATTATCAGTATCCCAGAGTGTTACGTTTGGGCCGAAAAGACAATTTGAACCAATTTTTAATTGATGATCGATGCGCATTTTTGTATAATTCATGTACACATAATCGCCAAGTTTTATGCTGCCTTTTTCATTTAGAGTAATGCTGCAAGAAACATTGTTGAAATCACCAAACCTAATTTTTTGTTTATCCTTTGTTTGGTTGTTCATTTTTACATTTAGAAGCTGAATTTTGGGGTTTTTGTAAAATTTTGATTCGCAAAATCCTTGCCCCATTTCACATAGCTTATTCAACTTGAGGATATGTTTTTCAAGCTTTTTTGTGTTGTAATATGCTTTTAATCTGCTAATCATTTTGAATGAATAAGAAAGCTTAATTTTTTTATTTTTTGCCCGTTTAAGTATAGATAAACGCCTATAATTACCATTCCTGAAACACCAAGGAAAATAGGGAAATACACCAGTAAATTTAAGGAATACATTGTAAATAGTATAAGGACGAAACTTAACAAAAAGAATATGGGGTAGTTGATAATGGTTAAATTACTCTTTTTGAAATAGCGTTTGGACTGAAACAAGAAAAAGACATTGCCAAAAAGAAAACAGCAAATAATGGAGGAAATAGGCATGACATTTATGCCAATTGTTTCAAGAAAAAGAAAAATGGTCAAAATTCTACCTCCAGCTTCTAATAAGCGAAAATAACTTTGGTCACGTAAATTGTACAAGGATGCTGTCAATATTATTCGCGAAGGCAATGTCATTAAATCAAGAAAAATCCAAAACCCAAAAAAGGCGCTAAAAGTGTAACTTAAAAAGAAATCTTTTCCTACCCAAAAGCCAACAAAATAAGAATTGATGAGCATCACAAAGGAAATGGCCATCGCTCCAGCTCCCAGCAATAACGGAGAAATTACTTCATAAAACATCTTGATTTTTTCAAAATCCTTTTTCCCATACAGTTGTGCAATATGCGGACGAAAGTTGTTCAAAAACATCTGAAACACTTTCTGGGATAAAACAAAAACTTTCACCGTTATATAAAAAGAAGCGACTTCTGCTAAACCAAATTCGCGGCCAATGATAAAACTATCGATTTTGACTAGCAAAACTGTCGCAACACTGCCCAGAGAGAAAAATATTCCAGTGGATAGCAAGTTTTTCAATTCCTCTTTGTCAAAAAAGGCTCGGTTTATTTTTAACTCAGGAAATAATTTCTGTATACGATATTTCGACCGAATGATCATTAAAATAACGGCCACTAGGTTGATAATGGCGAGTCCGACCACGCCTACAAATGGCGTTAGCAACAATATCAAGGAATAATTAAAGATGTTGATAAAGAGCTGAATACGGTTGTCGAGATGTACTTTTTTACTGGAAATGATAACGGAAGAGAACAAACTCTTAAAAACGCTTATTCCAGCTGAAATTGAGAAGAGTAAGATGACTAAGTGCAAGTATTTTAAGCTATTGCCCTCAAGACCGGAATAAACGAGCATATAGAAAAGTGGAATGACACACAAACCGACCAATACCTGAAAATAAAAGGAACTGTTGAACGATTTATTTAAGCCTTTCATATCGCCTTGTGCAATCTGATGTCCTGCTTTTGATTCAATGACTTTGCTGGTGCCAAATTCAAGAAAACTAACGAGTGCAAGGAAATCGACACAAAGAATGTACAAACCATATTCCTCTTTGGATATGAATTGTAACATGTAAGGCGTCAGAAAAAGGGCGACGATATTGTTGACGAAAAAAAGCAAATATCCAGACGAAATGGACTTTCCGATGTCGCTGGAAAAGATTTTCTTTGCTTTTTGCATGTATTCTCTAGGTTTATTTAGATTCGTTCACTTTGTATTTGTGATGCTCCTGATGATGAATCTGTTTGGATTTTGAACCCGTCATCAATTCTGCTTTTCGCACATCGCGAACAAATTCAGCGAAGGTATTGTCCAATAAGTCCAATGCAACTCCGTCAAAATGAACCCAATCTGCATTGCCTAATTTGACATGTTTTTCAATCATTTTCGCACCGGCCGCTACAGCTAGCATACTGCCTAAATTACCAATATCATGGCTGGAATATCCTGGAATCAATTCAGGTAAATCTTTTACGACACTCAATTCCTCGTAATGTCTCACGACACCCAACTGACAAGCTTCGGGCGGCGCAGGGTAGCTGGAAGTACATTGCAGTAAAAACAAGTTTCTTCCCGGTAAAAAAGTATCGATGACAAAACTTTCGTATTGCTTGTCGGTAAATCCAGTGGAAACCACAACATCACCAGAAAATTCATTTGCTACTTGTCGGATATAATCTTTGTGATTGGAAATAGTTGAAGGTAATTTGACCAAAATCGGGTCATATTTCTCCAAATATTTGAGCGATGGATAGTCTAAAACCGAAGCAAACCAAACGATTTCATGCGCGTTGCATTCTTCGATGAGAACCTGAAACAAATGCTCGTTGAGTTCAACACCTGACCGATAATCTTCCAAAGTGGTTCCAAAAGGCGAGGAGTAAGGTGATGCCAATTCTTCAGGAGAATAAAAGCTTTTTACATCTCTTTTTTGAACTTTGATCATGTCAGCCCCAGCTTCTTTTGCTAAACCTATCATTTTTCGCAAGCGCTCTTCACTGCCCAAATGGTTGTTGGTCAATTCGGCCACAGCAATCACATAATTTTCTTCTTTCACTTTTTGAAGCAATTCCAAGTAAGCTGATTGGTTGCTGAATTCCTTTTCTTCCCCTTTGGCTTTTGTGGAAAACAAGCGATTGTAGTGTTCCACGTCTAAATCGCTGATATCCAAGTTTCCTACATGAAAAATTTCGTTGTTTCCAGCATCGTTGATGTATTTCTTTAGAAAACTCAAATACGCTTTTTGAGTAGAAAAAAGGACGTTTTTATAGGCCAATTCATGACCCGAATAATCGTTTATGGCGCTTTTTTCTTGTACGTGAAAATCAAATCCCAAAAGGTAAACTTTGACTTTTCTGTTTTTGATTTGAGCAATTAAATTGGAAACTTTTAATGCTGAAAGTATCAGGAAATCAGAAAGATAGAAGGCTCTTGAGTTGAAATCTGTAATCAATCTGTCGAAACTTTCAAAGGAAACATTGTTGTAATCCACGAAGGTGAATTTATCTTCAGGATAGTTTAATCCTTCCATCGCATCCTCTAACGTTGCGTACATGTCAGATTGATAGCCGTTCTCGCTCAAAGATTTCGTCACCCAACGGTTGTGGAACAAACACAAATTGCCTTTGTGGATTCGTTCGGAATCGTTTAAGGTGATGACGAATGCATTATCGTAGCTCGAAGAATCCAATGCTGTCACAGAATTCCCTTTACCTAGAATGATAATTCGATCAAACGTTTCTGACGCTGAAACGGTATTTTTTAGTTGGTTGAAGAAACTCTCCATTGTATTTTTTATTTTCTACTTCAATCTGTAAATTATTCTCTAAGGCCAAGTTCAAACCAGGTAAGATATCCCACGAATACGCTCCTTTCGGATTGAAAAATTTCTCGTAAGATCCTTTTACTACTTGCAACATGTTGTACATGCAACAGCCTATAATTCTGTACTCAAACCCTTCTTCGATAGCCACCAATTCTTCTTTTGTTAAAGAAGACGAAAGTCCATGAATCCGCGATTCGAAACGTTGAATTTTATCTCCGGTAAGAATGTATTCGTTCAGTTCTGGCAAAGCCAACAAAGATTCGTGGTGAATTCCGTTTTTGTACACAGAAATTCCAATTCCCCATTCTTTTAGACCTGAAACAAAATTTTCAGTTCCGTCGATAGGATCAACCACTACAACATATTCTGATGCTTTAAGATCCACTTCGTCGATTCTGGAACTCTCTTCAGAAATCAGTTGAACGGAGCTATAATTTGCGGCAACAAAGTCGCTGACCAATTGGTCCATATGCAAATCGCCCAAGGAAACGTAGCTGTTGTCTGGCTTCAACTTCTTTTGTTGACGAAGCGAAAGCACCGTATCCAACTCACGTTCTATAATTGGGCGTATCTGATTAAGTATTTTCATAAATTATTTTTTGATTGTTCAGCAAAATGCTTTCTACAATTTTAAAGTCCATTTCATCGTCGATGTCCAAACCACAGAGTTTGTTGGTAATCACAGCCGCCACATTTTGACCTAAAAAACTATCCGAAGTATCTTTTTTGTCTGCTCTAAATACATCGGTGGAGAAAACCTTATACTGTGCACCAATGTCTTGCCGACGAATCATAGATTTTCCATGATCCTCAAAATCAGGAATAAGTTTTCCGTCTATTACTTTATACAATCTGCATTCACTTTCACAAACGGTGCGGGCAGTGCTGAGACTGGCATCATTCTTCATAAGGTCAATGCATTTTTGAACATCATTCAAATTTCTGAATACAAAAGTAGGACGAAGCCAAACCAAAATGTCAGGTTGCGCTATGCCATGTTCTTCAAATTTTTGATACAAATCAATAAGAATGTGCTGTTCCATTGCCGTAGAAGAAGAAGCTTCGTCGCTTCTTAAAAAAGGCACTTCAGCTCCATATTGACTCGCTATTTCTGCATATTCTTGTGAATCTGTCGAACAAAAAACTCTATCAACGCCCAATCTTTTAGCAAACTCAATAGAATAGGCAATGAGCGGCTTTCCAGCAAGATCCTTGATGTTTTTATTGGGTAATCCCTGTGACCCGCTACGCGCGGGAATAATTGCATATATCGTCATCCTTTTATTGGGTTTATGAGCAAAGTTTAAACTACTCGAAAAACACAGGACAAATTTAGTGGGATTTTTGGAATAAAGCTTGATTTTATTGAGAATCATCCTCTTGATTTCTTACGTGTGTATGTTAAAAAACGAATGGTCAAACCGCTTATTTTTGCTGCCAGTACCACGCTACAGCTTCTTTCAATCCTTTTTGAAGGTTATGTGTAGGTTGATATTTCAAAAGGTTTTTCGCCTTTTCAACGCTAGCTAAACTATGGGGGATATCGCCCTGACGTGCCGGTCCATGAATGGCATCAACATCTTTAATCTTGGGGTCGTATTCGCTCAAATATTCTTTTAAATAATTGACCAACAGATTTAAATCCGAACGATCACCAACTGCCGTATTGAAAATCTCACCTATGGCCGCTGGATTATTTGTCATACCCGCCAAATAATTCATTTGCACCACATTGTCTATGTAAGTAAAATCTCGAGAATAGCTCCCGTCGCCATTGATAACAGGCGATTCATGGTTCATCAAAAGTTCAACGAACTTAGGAATAACGGCTGCATAAGCACCTTCAGGACTCTGTCTTTTCCCGTAAACGTTGAAATAGCGCAATCCTATGGTTTCCAATCCGTAATTCAATCCAAAAACGTGTGCGTATAATTCGTTGACATATTTGGTCACCGCATAAGGTGAAAGCGCTTTACCTATTATTTCTTCTACTTTCGGTAAATTTTCAGAATCGCCATACGTGGAAGAACTCGCTGCATATACAAAACGTTTTACATTGCAATCGCGTGCGGCAATTAGCATGTTCAAAAATCCATCGATGTTGACAGAATTGGTCGTTATGGGATCCTTAATCGAACGAGGAACGGAACCGAGAGCTGCTTGGTGTAAGATGATGTCAACGCCTTCGCAAGCTTTTAAACAATCTTCCAGATTACGAATGTCGCCTTCAATGAAATGAAACTTTTCGTTGGACAAAAAGGGCTCAATATTCTCCCGAAAACCAGTAGAAAAATTGTCCAATCCAACCACCAAATTGTCGTTTTGCAATAAATCTTCAACCAAATTGGAACCAATGAAACCAGCCGAGCCAGTTACAAGTATTTTTTTGTTCGCAATTTTCGGGTATTCCATGCCAGTATTCATTGTGGCAAAAATAACCAAAATTCCGCGTTCTACTTAAGAGTTTATTACCAAACATCATTAAAAAAAAACTATTGTGAAAGAAATTATTTTCCAATTGGTTTTAAACCCACCTAAATCCTGTTTTATTCTAAAATGCAATTTTAATGGCGAGTAATGTAGCAAATCGGTTTGTTATGTTGGTGAACAAATTTTTTATAAACCTTCATGTAATTTATGCTGAACAGCCCTTAAACATAAGAATTCATGACTATCCTTCACGGTGGATTAGTCGTCTAAAAGTCGCAAATTTTAGAAAAAGATTATGAAATTATACTGTTATTTTATTCGAATTCTTGAATTTCAAAAATGCCTCAAGTTAAAAGTCATTTGAACCACAACTTTTCTAGGAAACTTTTAAATCAATTTTTCTTTTCCTATGGTTTTTATGCGACAAAAGTTCCCGAAAATTGAGCAATCAAAACAAAAAACGCTCTTCGTTCAAAACGCCATTCGAAAAAACGTAATTTTACTTTATGGAATTCTTAGACCCAAAATTAGACGCATACGCCAACGATCATTCTTCTCCAGAAAGTGAACTTCTTCAAAAAGTGAACCGCGAAACCCATTTGGAAGTACTACAACCAAGAATGCTTTCAGGTCATTTGCAAGGTCGATTTTTGAGTATGATCAGCAAGATTCATCAACCCAAACGAATATTGGAAATTGGCACATACACCGGCTATTCGGCACTTTGTTTGGCAGAAGGTCTAACAAAGGATGGAAAATTGACCACCTTGGATATCAACGAAGAACTCGCGTCAAAAATTCAAGGATATTTCAACGAAAGCGATAAGAAAGACCAAATTCAACTCATCATCGGTGATGCTTTGGAAATTATTCCTCAATTGGATGAAAAATTTGATCTCGTCTTTATTGATGCGGACAAAGAAAATTACGCCGCTTATTTCGATTTAGTAATCGGCAAAATGAACGCTGGGGCTTTAATCTTAGCCGATAATGTGCTCTGGTCCGGAAAAGTAGTGGAAGAAGTAAAAAATAACGATGCTTCCACAAAAGCACTTTTGGCTTTCAACAAAAAAATTCACGCCGACAAACGAGTAGAAAACGTTCTTTTGCCCATTCGCGATGGAATTATGATGGCGAGAGTTTTATGAGAATAGAGAATTATGAACGGTGACTGAGCGAAGTCGAAGGCCCGTTCATAATTCTCTATTCGCTCACAAAAGTCCGAAGATAAAAGCAATCCCCATCAAAAAAAGCAACACACCAACAACGCTCTGAACACCTATAATTGTTGTTTTTTGGACCAGTTTTTTACCAAAATACGTTCCTAGGAAGGCAAATAAAATGGCTACGAGCAAAATACTTTGTTCGGCTTGCAATGTTGACCATAAATCGTTGTGTTTCGTTCCGATGATACTCGAAAGTCCGATAACATAAACCAGCAAGCGACTCACATCAATAATCACGGCGATGGAGTTGGAGGTACCAATAAACTGCTCTTTTGTTAAACCTGATTTGGACAAAAACGCTGCACGAAATGCACCTTGATGTCCCGAAACACCGCCGAAAAAACCAGAAAGAATTCCACCGTAAGGCAAGTATTTTTTATCAAAACGGTAGTTGGAATATTTGGGTGAAAGATCAAACCAAGCAAAAAATATCATCAAAAAACCTATGGTCACTTTCAACCAAGTTATCTCAAATTCTTTATTTAAAAACACATAGGTTTTGATAGCTTCAACGTCCGAAATAAAGGTTAGTAACCACCCACCTACAATGGCTGAAAGCATTGCTGGTAAACCAAAGCGAAGCAAAGTGGGGAAGTGGATGTCTTTGTAGACCAATCCGAACTTAAACAAGTTATTCGCCAAGTGAACAATGGCCGTAGCTGCCACCGCAATGGGCAGAGGAAAGAACAAACTGAACACCGGCAACATAATTGTTCCCAATCCAAAGCCAGAAAAGAAAGTCAAGCCCGCGGCGATGCAAACGGAAATGGCGACGATTATGTAGGGTGAGTATTCCATTGAGACAAAAATGGGGAAAATTAGTGTAGGATATTAAAAACCATCGAGCAATCTTAAAAAACAACTAACTTTGAAAAAAATCCAAACCAATGATTGATTACCGCAGCGATACCGTAACAAAACCGACACCTGAAATGCGCGAAGCGATGATGAATGCCGAGGTGGGGGACGATGTTTTCAATGAAGATCCGTCTATTCTTTCTTTGCAGAAATTCGGTGCTGAAATGTTTGGAATGGAGGATGCACTATTTTGTTCTTCGGGTACGCAGACGAATCAAATTGCCATCAATGTACATACGCAACCCGGAGGCGAAGTGATTTGTCATTGGGAAAGCCATATTTACAAATATGAAGGTGGAGGAATTGCTAAAAATTCTGGCGTTTCGTTGCGTTTGCTAGATGGCGATCGCGGACGAATCACCAGAGAATCCATTGAAAATTGGCTGAATCCTGATGATGTTCATTATCCCGTAACGCAGTTGGTTAGTTTGGAAGACACAGCCAATAGAGGTGGAGGTGCGGTTTACGATGTGCAGGAAATTCAAAAAATTCGTTCGTGGTGTGATGAGAAAAACTTACCACTGCATCTTGACGGAGCTCGTTTGATGAATGCGCTTGTGGCTTCTGGAGTCGATGCAAAGGAATATGCTCAAAACTTTGACAGTATTTCACTTTGTCTTTCGAAAGGATTGGGTGCACCGGTTGGATCATTGTTACTTGGTACAAAGGATTTCATCAAAAAAGCCAGACGCGTGCGCAAAGTATTTGGTGGTGGAATGCGCCAAGCTGGATTTCTCGCTGCAGCTGGAGAATATGCTTTGAAAAACAACGTTAAGCGTTTGTCGGAAGACCATGCGCATGCGAAAATGTTGGAATCGGCGTTTAATGTGGTATCTTGGGTAGACAGTGTTCTTCCCGTAATGACCAATATTGTTGTCGTGAATTTGAAAGTAAAAGAAGACAGAGATGCAATTATAGAAAAATTCAAAGCGAAAAACATACTTTGCATGGCTTTTGGAGTGGGTATGTTGCGCTTAGTAACGCATTTGGATGTGAATTCTACTCAAATTGAGGAAACAATAGCTGCGATTAAAACTTTATAAAAATGAAATCAACTTTCGCTTTTTTATTGACGTTTCTACTGTTAATTTCCTGTAAAGAGAAGGAGACGGAGTTGGTCGATTTGAGCGATATAGTCGAGAGTTCAGATAAATACAAAGAAGGCGAAACACAAGATCAAGACACATTGATTGTTCATCTGTATGATTCTTTAAGTATTGAAAATCAGCGTATTTCCGACACTTTAGGTTTGTCCCGAGAAAACATTGAATGGATAGATTCTTTATGGCTTCCCGACCGTTTTGCGCATCAAAAAATGCAAAAGTGGAGTGGAGAAATCGCTGGAAATTCGGCTCAAATTGCCGTTTGGTCTTATGCCGATTCTTTGACTTTGAAAAACGCTTTATTCAATTGGTGGGATTGCTATGGAAAAAGATGTAACTCCTTACAGTTGTGGGAGGAGAAAAAACTATCATCTGAATCACTTCTGTTTTTTGTAATGGATAAAAAAGTGATTTTCCTAAGTGTAAAAGGTGCGATTCAAGAGAAAAAATTGCTCGAGAATTTACAGAAAATATTCCCGAAATCTGAACACAAGTATGTGCTTACCCAACAAGCAGGCAAGAAAACGCGATGGTGGAAGCTCGAAGATAAAAAATGGTCAGTAATTGAAAAAGAAGAAATATGAAATTTGTAAACCGTGGTTATTTGTTGGTCAAACCAACACAACTTTTTTTGGAATGGGCCAATTCTATTGACGATGAGTTCCCTATGACTTTAGAATTCTGTGAAGGGAATATCTATCTGATTGAAGAAGATTTCATGGAAACGGAACCTATTTTAAAAGCAAATTTCAAAAAGATTTTCGAAAACGAATTCATGGCGATTACGGATGACGACGAAGCTTGGCCCTGTTCCATCCAGCTAGATAATTTCGAAAAGTATTTTCAATATGAATTTGGCTCCGCAGTGTTAGACACTTTGAAGAGTGACTTAATAAGAGATTAGTTCTTTTGCTTCAATTGCAGAAAGTTGACTCAAGGAAGAATTGAAAAACCGATGATCCAAACTAACTTCCTTGGCCACCCAATTCGGAAGTTCCAAAGTTTCAGTTTCTGAATTCAATTCTACTTCGGCAAGAACTAAACCTTCCAATTTACCCTTGAAAACATCCAATTCCCAAGTTTTTCCATTCCTTGGAATCAAATAGCGAGTTTTTTCTATAAGTGCATCGCCGCACATGGGAAACATTGATTCTGCTTCGGAAAAAGGAATTTCATATTCCAATTCCAAGCGTGAAAGATTTGTTGATTTTCCTTTGATAGTGAGAAATGCAATTTCGTTTGAAATTCGAACACGAACTGTGCAATCTTCCTTCTTTTGAAGATAACCTTGCTTTAATTCTCGATTTTCAAAGGAATTTAAATCAGGAAGTAAATCGATATGAACGAGAAATTTTCGCTCTATTTCGATCATTTTCTTTTTGGTTCAAAGGCAAATTTGCCTTTTTTAGTCTGTGTTTTGAGATACAAAACAGTTTCAACACTGCCTTCTGGCGTAGATAAAATGAATTTACATTCCGCAATGCCTGCTTGCAAGTCATTCAGTTCTTGCAAACGAATATCTGAAATTTTAGAAAGGGGAATTCTACTATATTCACCAGTTTTCAGCACTGTGCCTGACAAGAAATCAGCCAAAAACTCACTTTTATCGCCTTTGTGCTTTCCGTCTAAGTGGCTGGAAACGTAGTCTTTCTTTATCATTCTAATAATCTTGTTCTTCTTTTGAACGCGAACAGCACCCATAAAAAGAGTAACGAATTTTTGACGTTTTGCAGATTCTTTACTTTGTGCTGAAGAAAAATTGTTCATTCCAATAAAGAGGAATGACAAGAGAAATAGAATGATGCCGTTTTTCATTTAATTTGATGTTTTCTTCCTCAAAAGTAAGTTTTTTCTCCTTAAAACTCTAAGTTTTTTAACTTCGCGTGAATGAATGTTTTTATCACCATGGATTATGAGGTATTTTTCGGCGAAAAGTCGGGAAGTGTCAATAAATGTATGGTAGAACCTGCTAACGAGTTGATGAAACTAGCAGCTAGTAATTCTTTTCGTATCACTTTCTTTTGGGATATTGGGCATTTTCTAGCTTTGCAAAAATTTGCTATCCGTTTCCCAGAATTATCACAGTATGTAAAGGCAATTCGCTTACAAGTTGAAAAGATGATTCGAGAAGGTCACGATGTGCAATTGCACATTCATCCGCATTGGGAAAAAGCAATCTGGGAAAATTGTGAGTGGAAAATGAACCTGGAAAATCATTACAAATTGTCAGATTTCCCTGAAAATGAGCGGATTGATGTTTTTGCAAAATACAAGAGAGCTCTGGAAGAAATCACTAAAGTTCCAACAAAAGTGTTTCGAGCAGGAGGTTGGTGCATTCAGCCTTTTACTGATTTTCAAACGCTTTTTTTAGAACATGATATTCGAATAGATTCGTCGGTTATGCCAGGTGCACATTGGCAATCTGAACAATACAATATTGATTTTCGCAAGATTTCATCGATGGAACCGTATGCGTTTTCTACAGATGTTTGCCAAATTGATCTGAACGGAGATTTTACAGAATATCCCATTTCTACTCGTTTTTATTCACCTTTGTTTTTTTGGAAATTATATGTTCTTGGACGACTTTTTCCAGCCGAACACAAAATGTGGGGAGATGGAAATTTCATTGCTCAACCTGGAGGGAAAAAAGAACTTTTGACCAAAGGAAAATTGCACCATGTCAGTACGGATGGCTTTTTTGCTGCTGAATTGGAAAATTCTTTTCGTTCTGGGATGAAGCAAAAACAAGAAAACATGGTGATTATTGGTCATCCGAAAAGCCTCACAAAGTATTCCTTGAAGAAATTGGCTGAGTTTACGGCAAGAAAAGACCAAAACAAGCGTTTCATGACCTTAAGCGAAACGCTATGAAGATAGTTGAAAGAAAGAATCTGGACGAGCAAAAATGGACCTTTTGGTGTGAAAACGCTCCGGAAAGCCAGCCATTTCTCGATTTAGCGTATTTGGATTCAGTAGCAATAAATTTACTTTTTGTACTCAATTTAGACGAAACAGGCGGGATGCCTTTGCCATATTTTGAAAAATTCGGAATAAAAACATTGTACATGCCTGTTTTTTGTCGCTGGATAGATTGGATAGGTGAAAATCCTCCGGATAAAAGGGAATTACTGCTGAAGCTTCAATCTATATTTAAACAAGCGGATATCTATTTTCGAAATGAGCAGCTGGCTTTTCCTTCGGAAGATTTGGTCTATCAAAAAGTGAGTTTGGATGAATTTAAATTGAATTCTATGGCCAAACGAAAACTTAAGTTATTGGATAAAGAGAATTGTATAATTTCCCAGGAAAATAATTTAGAAGGAAGTCTGAAAATCATTCGAGGTGAGCTGAGCAATCGATTCAAAACACTCAAAGATGTGAACTTTGATTCACTTGAAGTATTGACAAATAAGTTGCTTAATAACAATAGTTTAGTGATATTCAACTTACATAGAAATGAACAGTTGCTGGGTGCTCTGATTTTAATTGAAACAGACGATCGTTTGCTGTATTTGAAAGGCGCATGCGAACCCGAAATGCGCGCAAAAGGCGGAATGTATGCCTTATTGAACCATGCAATTGCTCTTGCTTTCGAATCAAATCGTAACTTTGATTTTGGAGGGTCTAGAATACCTGGCGTTCGACAATTCAATCAATGTTTCGGCGGACAAGATCAAGTGTATTTCAGATATCAATGGAGTGAAGGACCAGCTTGGTATAACGTATTAAAAGCGATTAGAAATAAATGGAGAAGAAAGTAATATTGCTCACAGGTGCATCTGGCGGATTAGGCAAGGAATTGGCGCGAATGCTACAAACCGATTTTCGCTTGGCTTTGCACTACAATACAGGGGATAAAGACCTGACTGAAAATGCAGATTGCTATTACTTTCAGGCGGATTTAAGAGTTGAATCGGAAATCATTTCGATGGTGGAAGCCGTTGTGCAGCATTTCGGACAAATTGATATACTCATCAACAATGCTGGGGTTTCTCATAGTGCCATGACTTGGAAAACAGAGTCGGAAGCCTGGAAAAATACACTAGCCATTAATTTGGATGCACCTTTTTATTTGGCAAAAGCTGTTATTCCACATCTTCGTGAAAGAAAGGGTGGAAGCATCATTAATATTAGTTCCGTCGTTGGACAAACAGGCTATATCGGCACCTCGGCTTATGCAGCCTCCAAAGCTGGATTGTTGGGATTGACAAAATCTCTTTCCAAGGAATTGGCGCATTTTAATGTCAATGTCAACGCGCTCGCTTTGGGATATTTTGACAAAGGAATGATAACCGAAGTACCAAGTAATCAGGTGGATGAGATTATAAGACAAATTCCCATGAACCGTTTAGGCGAACCGGCTTTAATTGCTAAAACGATAGAATGGCTCTGTTCGGATGAAGGGGCTTATGTAACAGGTCAAACCATTAACCTGAACGGCGGACTTTATTCGTAGATTCTTCTTATTTTTGACTATGTTCCAAATTCTACCACAGAACAACACACCTCGTTGGGTTATTATCCTCATGGATTTGTTTCTTTCGGCGCTGGCATTGGGTTTTGCATACTTGATCCGTTTCGATTTGAAAGCCGACGCGGAAATGATTCGGCAAGAGTGGTCTATTCTTTCACGTTCATTGGTACTTTATTTTGTGGTGAAAGCGGTAATGTTTTATCTCTTTTCCATTCATAAAGGACTTATTCGCCACACATCAACCGAAGATTTGAAAAGAGTTTTCCTTGCTTTGGTCAGCTCATCCATCATCTATTTGATTCTAGGTATTGCGCGTAAATCCTTTGTTGACGGATATTTCCTTTTCCCCATGTCCGTTTTAATGATAGAGTTTTTGGCCTCTTTCGTACTCATGGTCGGAATTCGATTTACGGTGAAATTAATTTACCTAGAATCACTTAAAAACAAAGATAGCGACGAAAGAATTTTGATTTATGGAGCTGGCATTTCTGGATTAATTACCAAACGAACCATTGAGAAAGATGCCCGAATTTCATATTTCGTTCAAGGTTTTTTAGACGACAACAAAAAACTAGATGGAACACGTCTCGAAGGACTTAAGATATACAATACCAGTAAATTAGAAGCTTTAATTAAAAAAGAAGGAATTACGCAAATCATCGTGGCTATTCAGAATCCTTTGGAAAAAAACAAGCAGTTTGTTCTGGAAACAGCAATTAAGCACAACGTTCGGGTTCAAAAAGTTCCAAGTCCAAAATCATGGATTAACGGTGAATTTTCGACCAAGCAAATGGGAAAAATTCAGATAGAAGATTTGTTAGGAAGAGATCCCATTGTTCTCAGCGAAGAAAAAATTAAAGCTGAATTAACTGGTAAAAACGTTTTGGTTTCGGGTGCCGCTGGTTCTATTGGTAGTGGATTGGTGAAACAGATTTTACTGCACAACCCAAAGAAAATCATTCTTTTGGATCAAGCAGAATCGCCCATGTATGATTTACATAACGAGTTAATTTCCAATACCTTGATGTGTGAATTGGAAGTCGTAATTGGCGATATTCGAAACAAAGAGCGAATGCTAAATTTGTTTGACTATGCGCAACCCGATATCGTTTTTCATGCGGCTGCCTACAAACATGTTCCTTTAATGGAAGACAATCCTTCAGAGGCCATTCGAACGAATGTGGAAGGAACGAAAAACCTTGTAGATTGCGCGCTTCAATTTGAGGTGAACAAGTTCGTAATGATTTCTACCGACAAAGCGGTCAATCCAACAAACGTCATGGGCGCTTCGAAAAGAATTGCGGAAATGTATGCACAGATAGCGAATTCAAAGGGCAAAACAAAATTCATTACGACACGTTTTGGTAACGTTTTAGGTTCAAATGGTTCCGTCATTCCATTGTTTCAACGCCAAATTGAACAAGGTGGACCAATCACATTAACAGACGAAAGAATTACCCGTTTTTTCATGACCATTCCCGAAGCTTGCCAATTGGTGCTCGAAGCAGGCGCCATGGGTGAAGGAGGAGAGATCTATGTTTTCGATATGGGCGAATCGGTGAAAATTATCGATTTGGCCAAAAAGATGATCAAACTGAACGGTCTGGAACTTGGAAAAGATATCGAAATCAAGGTGACAGGCCTGCGCCCAGGCGAAAAACTTTACGAAGAACTGTTGTCGAATGAAGAAGACACGCTTCCAACACATCATCCGCTAATTTTGAAAGCAAAAGTGCGGACTCAAGAACTGGAAATAGTAAACGAAATTCAAATTTTAATAAGCATGTTCACTGGCCAAGACAACAATAAAATTGTCGGTCAGATGAAAAAAATTGTACCCGAATACATTTCCAATAATTCGGAATTTGAAAAACTAGATAGAAAATGAGTTTACCTTCTCCCTTTGGGATCCAAGTGCGTTTTGCCGATATCGATGTCATGGGACACGTCAACAATTCAGTGTATTTGTCTTATTTTGAAATGACGCGTGTTCATTATTTTGAGCATCTTTTGGGTGCCAAATGGGACTACAAAACAGACGGTTTTCTTTTGGCTAGAAATGAAGTCGATTACATGCGACCAATTCTTTTGACCGATAAACCGCTCATTCACATGAAAACGGTTCATTTGGGTAACAAATCCTTCACTTTGTCTTATGAGATATATGTGGGCGAAAATTTGTGTACAAAAGGTCAGTCGGTGATGGTTGGATTTGATTCCAGAGCAAACCAGAGTATAGTTATCCCAGCAAAAATGCGTGAAGCATTGGAAAGTTTGAGAATGGAATAATTATTGAACAGATAGAAAAAACAAATGATATGAAAAAGCTTTTCCTCCTTTTACTTATTATGCCTGCAATGATTTGGGCACAACTACCTGAGCCGAACGCAGGTGAAAAATGTTACGACAAGGCAAAAAGAGTGAACGTGCGTGTCACCGGTTGGGAGTGTGGCAAACTTTTAGGAGTCGTGGACTGCAATGAAAAACTAACCTTGGATGAAAGTTCAGGCTTAATTTTAGCGGGAAACGACGGATCTCCTTTCAACGGAACATGTGAAACTTGCTTTTCTAATGGATTGTTGGAGAGAAGAATAACCTTTGTAAATGGTAAAGAAGAAGGACCAGATACTACTTATTATCGTTCTGGTTGTCGAAATGTCATCCGAGATCATTTGCACGGAGCCGAAAATGGACAATGGTTGATGTATTTCGACAGTTTAGACCAATTGGCTTGGGAAATCAATTATCTGATCGGCGAAAAGCATGGAAAATCCATTTTCTTTTCCAAGAATGGCGATACGACTTTATGGGAGAATTACAGCAAAGGCTTGTTAAATGGCACCAAAAGAACTTATTATCCGGGAACCATCCTCAAAAAAGAAATGAATTATTTGAATGGAAACTTAGAAGGTTCATTCAAATATTTTGCCTCAGACAGTACTTTGCTGGATGACTTAAATTTCAAAAACGGTAAAAAACACGGGACATTAAAGTATTACTACAATGATGGAAACCTGTTGAAAGTAGAAACATGGGAAGAAGGCGTTAAAAACGGCGAATTCAAATTTTACTACATCCAAGGTCATATTCAATCTTCCGAAATATACAAAAAAGGCTTGCGCGAAGGAGAATTTCTGGACTATTACCCCGACCAAAGTTTGAAGCGTAGACATGTCTATAAAAAGGATGTTCTCATCGAAGATCATCAGTTCAATGATGAAGGCGAAGAAATTGTTACCCTTGGAGAACCCAGCAAGGCAAAACCGCAAGAAGACGACAATGCCCCAGGAACAGTGAAGGAAAAGCCGAAAAAGGAGAAAAAAAAGAAAAAGGAGAAGAAAAAAAAGGAATAAAGATAATTTTTGATTAATTCTTAATTCTTAATTCTTAATTCTTAATTCTTAATTCTTAATTCTTAATTGCAAAACACTAACCCCAAAAACCGCAGCCGTCTCAGTTCGCAATCGGTTTTGTCCCAAATCTATGGTGGTGTAGCCATTTGCTTTCGCTAGATTAACTTCTTCCATACTAAAATCACCCTCTGGACCAATGAGAAGAGGGCCGTTTCCCGACCAATCACCAATGAATACTTTTTCCGTGTCGTTGTCGTAGCAATGAGCAATTCCGCCAGAAGGATGTTGGGTAATAAATTCTTTGAAGGACAAAAGTTCTTGTAATTCAGGTAAGTAGAATCGTTGTGACTGTTTCATGGCGGCAACGAGTATCTTTTCCAAACGCTCCGTTTTGACTATTTTGCGTTCGTTGTTTTTGCACTGCAACAAAGTAATTTTGTCGACACCAATTTCTGCGGCTTTCTCAATTACCCATTCCAATCGATCCATGTTTTTTGTTGGAGCAATCGCCAAATGAATGATTTTTTCGGGTGCTTTTTCGAATTTTGAAGAGATAATTTCAACGGCGCATCGCTTGTCATGCGCCAATTGAATCCGCGCGATGGCTCTGATTCCTTTTCCA
>JBGSIB010000036.1:0-54702 GCA_041751955.1 Crocinitomicaceae bacterium | reverse complement strand
TATTCCGCATGAAAGTGAACAGGGTAAATTGAACTCTTTTTTTGTTTGATTTTTGACCATTGATTGGACTAATTTACATATTATTTTCTTGATGGTTTTCGTTGGTTATTGATTGCTTTTTTCTTCTCATCGATTCGCCGCATGGCCAATTCCAATTTGGAAAGTTTTTATGAATATCCGAGTGGCGTGCTCAGTTTCGGGAAGGACAAAACCTTGAATGGTGTGTATGGCAATACTTTTGGAATGGTTTTTAACCTTGAATTGTCCAAGCAGTGGGTGCTTTTCAATCGTTTAGGTCTTGAGGTGGGAGCAACATTGAACACTTTGTGTCTGACCACCGATTATTACGACCCGTCCTATGCAAAAGGAATCAATGTTTCGGTGAATTACGCGTAGATACCTGTCGATTTTTCAGCGTGGTATCCAACACTCAATAATTTTGAAGTGTATGAAGGAAAAAACATCCGCGCCAGCAATGCAAGTTTAGGGGCTTTCGTTCGCTTGTCGTATTACCTCAAATCCAAATCTTAACACCAAGAAATTATGAAAAAGAGCTTTCAGTTTTTCCTTTATTTTTCAGTGATGGCTGTTCTTTTTGCCTGTTCCAAATCCGACAAACCACGGAAGAAAATGGGAGGAGATTATTCCTTTTATCATTACGAAGTGGATTATTATTCACCCGATGGTTTAACGCTGGACAGTGCGAAAGAATGGAATTTCGATGGGACAATTTCCCTAAATAACGACAATTCTCCCGGCAGCGATTGGTACAACAATTGCGAATATTCGCTACCTGACGTACCGAAAGGATGGTTTGAAAACAGCATAACGACCAAAACCCCATTTTGGAATATTGATCAAGGCACAGGAAAGGTGATTAATTTTTTCGTCGAACCAAACCCAGGATATGTGCTCTACGCCACTTATACGATTACCAAACAAAGTCGCAAGAAGTATATCTTTTCTTATGTCGGAAATTATCCTTCTGGCACCATAAAATTTGAAGAAAGACTGTATTTAGAGAAGAAGTAAAGCTCTTTTGATGCGGAAATGAGCAGCTTTAATGCAAAGTCAATTTCGTTTCAATTTTCAAATCTCTATTCGATTTTTTGTCTTTCAGGCCTACTCTCAAGGTATAAGGATTGGCGATTTTATTCTCGTCAAATGTTATGGTGACAGGAACTTGCCCGGCCGTAAACTCTTCTGCATCAAATCCTTCCGTTTCATATTGAGGAAGTAAATTAGCATCATTGATAACTTTAACACCATTTTTGTCAATCAATTCAACCGATAAAATAGGAAACACTTTGCCGTCTTCTATGGTTAAACCTTTTACGCCATCTGTTATCAAAATCAATTGCTCGTCTTGACTGATTTTATTGTCAGCAACCGTTTGACCGAGCGTTTGATTCCACAAATACGTCGTATTGAATTTCACGCCATGCGCTTTGACCACCAAATTGGGGTTTTGCACCACCGTAAAAGGCAATTCATAGATGAAAGTTCCATCGCCTTTTTTGTCCCAGATAGAAATGTGCAATTTGTATTTTTCATTGTTTTTATAGGGCAGCGCTGCAACAAGATGCGAAGTAACAAGCAGCGGATTCAATTCCGTTCCATCCACCAAGTCGTCCAACAAATCCTTTGTTGTCATCACAGTATCTTTTCCGTTTTTAACCACAAACAATTTCAATCCGGGGAAAGCTTTTTTGCCGATTTTCTTGAATCCTACCATGTCGTTGAAGTCAAACACGACTTTTTCTCCATAGGAAAATGTATTTCTCGAGACTTTTTTGTCATTGATTTTCACGTTGATATCCTTGCATCCCAAACCATTCCCACGAGAATACGCTCCGGTCATTAAGTCTGTTTTAACGGATTGTTGCCCATTACAAGCCCCCAAAAGAAGCGCGAAAAGAAAAATTCCGAAAGTGTATGTTGTTTTCATAATTATCTATTTATGCGTTAGTTAAGAATTTAAAACTGGAACAAGGTAAGCAACAAAATAATTATTAGGAACTAGAATTCAGAGAGAGCTGTAAATATCCATGAATTCAGGTAGTAATTTTTTCGATAAATCAAGCATCTCTGCCTCCGGCTTCGCTCAGTCATCGCTTGTTGGTTCTGTCTCACCTGTTTATTGAACGCAGATTGTGGGGAGTCGAAATCAAGCATCTCTGCCTTCGACTTCGCTCAGTCATCGCTGAATGACTTTTTATCCATTTCTAAAGAAATGGCTAACTTCGCCGATTAGAAAGAAAACATGACAAAATACCTCAACCTTTTTGATCTTTCCCAAAAGGTAAATTACAAAACCGAAATTTTATCCGGATTAACAGTTGCCATTGCCTTAGTGCCTGAAGCGGTTGCTTTTGCCTTTATCGCGGGGCTTTCGCCTTTGATAGGTTTGTACGCTGCGTTCATGATGGGACTGATTACTTCCATTTTTGGTGGACGTCCAGGAATGATTTCTGGTGCGACGGGTGCGGTTGCGGTTGTCATTGTGGTTCTGGCCAAACAACATGGAGCAGAATATATTTTTGCTACCGTTATGTTGGCGGGTTTGTTGCAAATGGCAGCTGGATTTTTACGTTTGGGTAAACTCATTCGTTTGGTACCACATCCTGTAATTTTTGGATTTGTGAACGGTTTGGCGATCATTATTTTCATGTCGCAGATGGATCAATTTAAAGATCCAAGCGGCAGTTGGCTAACCGGTACAGCTTTGTATATCTTGCTCGGATTGGTTCTGCTTACCATGCTGATTATCTGGGGTTTGCCAAAGATTACAAAAATAATTCCGGCTTCCTTAGCGGCAATTTTGATAGTGTTTGGAATCGTTGCTTTCTTTCATGTGGATACAAAAACAGTGGGCGACATGGCGTCGATCAAAGGTGGTTTTCCAGCGTTCAGTCTGCCGAGCATACCGTGGACTTGGGATACATTAATTTTGATTTTCCCTTATGCAGCCATCGTTGCAGGCGTGGGATTGATTGAAAGTTTGTTGACCTTGAATATCATCGATGAAATTACCGAAACACGCGGTCGAGGCAACAAAGAAGCCGTGGCGCAAGGTGCTGCCAATATTCTCTCCGGATTGTTTGGCGGAATGGGCGGTTGCGCGATGATTGGTCAAAGTTTGATCAATATTTCCAACGGTGCACGCGCCAGATTGTCGGGAATTGTAGCCTCAGTTATGCTTTTGGTTTTCGTTATGTTCGGTTCAGGTTTGATTGAGAAAGTTCCGATTGCAGCGCTGACAGGATTGATGATCATGGTGGCCATTGGTACCTTTGAGTGGGCGAGTTTCAGAACCTTTAACAAAATGCCAAAATCAGATATTTTCGTCATGGTTGTCGTGACTTTGGTGACGGTTTTCTTGCACAATTTGGCTTTGGCAGTCATCATCGGTGTTATCATAGCGGCTCTTGTTTTCGCTTGGGACAATGCCAAAAGAATTCGTGCGCGAAAATTTTTGGATGAAAATGGTGCGAAACACTATGAAATTTACGGTCCGCTTTTCTTTGCTTCGGTGACAGCTTTCGGTGAAAAATTTGATATTCAAAACGATCCTGAAGAAGTGATAATCGACTTTGCTGAAAGTAGAGTAGTAGACATGTCGGCCATTGAAGCACTCAATAAATTGACCGAACGTTATCAGAAAGTAGGGAAGAAGGTACATTTGAAACACCTCAGTCCAGATTGTAAAATCTTACTCAGGAATGCCGACAATTTGATTGATGTAAACGTTATGGAAGATCCGACATATAAGGTTGTGGTCGATAAGATTTAGATTAGCAACCACAATACACCTCGATTTCCGTTCGATTTGCTTTTTCCATGATTTGATAATAACAACCGGCCCCATCAGGTGCGTAGGTGTTTTCATCGGTCCAGACATTTTCTTCTTGGTAAAATAACTTTTGAATAAAAGCTTTCATGACTTTTCGGTCGGTTTTTGGAAAAGAATAATGTTCAGTGAAACCACCTTCTTCGGAGCATTGATTCATCGTGTATTGGATTCCATTTTTAAATTCATGATAAAAACCACAAGGATTTTCAGCATCTTCAGCGATAAAGCTAAGTGAATCTTGTTGGGAATCCGCAAGATAGTTTTTCAGGAGATAAACATATCCCATGGAATAAAAAAAATCCGATTTTTCCACTTCAATTTTTAACTCCTCTACTTGGGGATCGATGGGAATGAAGGTTTGGTCGCAGGAAGTGAGCAATAGATAAATGGAAATGAAAAGGAAATAGCGTAAATTCATTTTGCCTTATTCATTCTTTTACCAAAACAACCGTGCTAATTTCTCTCTGGTATCATACAATGCCCAAAGATTGATAGCAAATAAAGGCAAAACAATAGCCAGACCGCTTGGCGCATAAAAAATATTCGTGAGTATTATTCCTACCATGATAGGGAAAATCATTACAGCTCCAAGTGTTCTTGTTTTCGTTGAGAAAAAGAGTAGTCCCGCCAAAATTTCGATGATAGCCACCAAGGGCATCAACCATTTGATTTCTGTGAACGCAGCCATCATTTTCAACATGGATTCAGGCAAATCCTCCGGCATCGGCATATAATTGAAGAATTTATTCAGACCAGAGTTGATAAACATCAAACCGAAAAGGATGCACAGCACCATTAAAATTTTATTTTTCATAGCAATTGTTTCGATAAATATAATAATCTCAACTTATTTTCAGCGAAAAAAAAGCGGGATCACCCAAAAGGCAATCCCGCTTCAATATCAAAGTTAAAATACTATTAATTCTTTTTCACTTTATCCGTATGCAACAACTGACCGTTTTGGTAAACGAACATTGTGTACATTCCAGAAGATAATTCTTGAACGTCCAAAGTAAGTGTGTTTACACCAGTTTCAGTCGAAACAGATACTTCACGAACCAAACGTCCGCTCATGTCCATCAACTTGATGCTTGTGTTTGCACTCGCTTCATCCATAAAGATTTCGATGTTTAATTTGTCAGCAAAAGGATTAGGATAAACCGTCGTCGCTGTTTTTGCTGTTGATTCAATTGCTTTCACAGCAACATCAGTACTTTCAGTTTTGTCTGTATTGACAACTAATGTAGCAGGACCGTCACCATCTGTAGAAAATGCCAATTTACCACTCCAATCACTTGAAGAACCATTCGGGCAGAAAGAACGCATTTCAAATTCGTAGATAGTACCAGATAGGAAACCAGAGAATGTTTTGTTGGTCGCAGCAGAACCTGCTGTTCCACCATAAATCCACGTTCCAGAAGTACTTTCTTTGTAATGGAAATCATACCAAGCGGCACTTGCAACTGGTGTCCATGAAATCGTAATTGAAGAAGTTGTTGTAGCAAAAGGAACTGCATCAATAACTGGTGAAACCTCGCAACCTACTGGCGCTGTTGTAGTGAAAGTGGTTGCAGCCCAAGGACTAGGAGTACCATTAGCACAGAAAGTTCTTGCTTCAAAGTCGTAAGCAGTACTTGGCATCAATCCCATGTAAGATTTTGTTGTTGCCGCTGCACCTGCTGTACCTCCTGGAGTCCAAGTTCCAGCGCTAGCTTCTTTGTATCTGAACTCATACCAAGCAGCATTTGTAACAGATGTCCAAGTAACATCTACGTTCAAACCACTAACAGTACCATACATTACTGCTGGAGCAGCACCACAACTTGTAAGCGCACCTGTTGTAACATTTAAGGTTGGAGACCAAACTGGAGTCGCACTATTTGCACAAAATACGCGACTTTCAAAGTTATATGTAGTTGTTGGATTTAAACCAGAAATTAATTTGCTTGTTGCTGGAGAAGCTTGTGTTCCACCTGAAATCCATGTAGGAGAACTTGCTTCTTTGTATCTAAACTCATACCATAAAGCACCTGGAACACTTACCCATGAAGTCATAACGGAGTTACCATTGATTTGTGTACCTGATAAAGTCATGCTTGCAGAAGAAAAAGTAGTTCCTATCCATGCACTAGCATATCCACTTGGGCAATGTGATCTAATTTCATAGATATACGTTGCACAAGGTTGAAGACCCGTTAAAGTTTTACTGGTGGATGCAGCACTAACTGTTCCTCCATTTATCCATGCACCACCGTCAACGTTGTAACGGATAGAATACCATCCAGCTCCAGAAACTGAAGTCCATGTTGCAGTTGCAGTTGAACCTGAAACAGTTGCAGCGATTGCAGCAGGTGGAAGTTCACATCCAGACAAAGGATTTGTACTTGCAACTACGGTCGCGGACCAAGGTCCAGGTGTACCATCTGAACAAAACATTCTTCCCTCTATGTCATACGATGTATTCGCTAAAAGGGATGAAAAAGTTCTCGATGTTGCAGCAAGACCAAGAGTTCCTGTATTGATCCAGGTTGCACTTGATGATTCTTTGTATCGAAAACTGTACCATGCCGCAGTTGGAGGTGTTACCCAATTCACAGTAATAGAACTTCCTGTAGCACTTGAAAAATTCAAGGTCATCGTACCCGTGCAGGCTGCAGTAGGGCTTAAAGTCAAATCAGCATTTGCTAAATTGCTTGTAGATAGTGATTTATTTGTTTTTTCGAAATTGGAAAAACCAAAACACGAAACAGCAAGAAATGCTGTTGTTAAAAAAAGTGTTTTCATAATTAAATTTTAATATTAAGTGTGATTAATTCGTGCAAAGGTAGGGCATCTAAAATTGCTTTTCTCTACCTAATTTCAGGTATATTTAACAATCATCTTAAATTCTGAAAGTCAGTTAATTAAATATTTTCAGTTAACTAAAGTTAATTTTATTGAGCTAATAATTCAAAAAAAAGCGGAACCACCCAAAAGGTAATTCCGCTTTTTATAATAGGGTTAAATGTTAATTCTTTTTCACTTTATCGGTATGCAACAGCTGTCCATTTTGGTAAACGAACATCGTATACATTCCATTGGATAATTCTTGTAGATCTAAAGTAAGGGTGTTCACACCTTTCTCCGTTGAAATAGATACTTCACGAACCAAACGTCCGCTCATGTCCATCAACTTGATGTTCGTGTTCGCGCTCGCTTCATCCATGAATATTTCAATGTTCACTTTGTCCGCTGTAGGGTTCGGATAAACAGTCGTCAAATGAGCGGATTGAGCCAAAGCTTTGTCTGTCATGTCGTTGTCCGCTTTTTCCGTTACCGTTGCGATTGCAGGAACTCCTCCATCTGTTATGAATGTTTCCATTCCACTCCAAGCACTTGCGATTCCGTTTGAACAATGTGTTCTCGCTTGGAAATCATAAGATGTTCCGGCCATCAAACCACTGTATGTTTTCGAAGTTGCTGCTGGTCCAGCTGTTCCACCATTTATCCAAGTTGAAGATGAACTCATTTTGTACTGGAAGCTATACCATGCTGCTCCCGTAACCGAAGGCCATGAGATTTGAATAGAACTTGTCGTTACAACTGCTGTCGCATTCAACACTGGAGGTAACTCACATCCTGAAAGTGTCGTGGTTGTGAAGGTAGTTGCTCCCCAAGCACTCGCGATTCCATTCGTACAGAATGTTCTTCCTTCAAAGTCGTAGCTGGTTCCCGCCATTAATGAAACAAAGTTTTTGCTTGTTGCAGTTGCACTAGCTGTTCCACCACTGATCCAAGTTGAAGCCGCCGAAGGTTTATATCTGAATTCATAATATCCAGCACCAGAAATAGACGTCCAAGAAATCGTGGCACTTGTTCCTGTTATTGCAGATGCAACCGTTGCAGGAGGCAAAGAGCAACCTGACAAACCAACTGTCGTTTCTGAAACGCTTGTTGACCAAGCACTAACTGTTCCGTTTGGACAGAATGTTCTTCCTTCAAAATCATATGAAGTTGAAGGCATTAAGCCTGCAAAAGTTTTACTAGTTGCTGATCCTCCCAATGTTCCACCGAACAACCAAGTTGCGCTAGATGACATTTTATAACGGAATTCATACCAACCTGCGCCTGGAACGGCTGTCCATGTTGTAGTTACAGTATTTCCTGTATTTCCAGAAATTGTCATTGATAACGGAGTGTTACAGCTTGCCGCATTTGTTGTAAAGACAGCTGAAATGCTCCACGTTCCTGGATTCAAAGCATCACAATTTCCAGCAACTTGTACTTCATAAGTTGTTCCTGACAATAAACCAGTCAAGGATGTCATGAACGTACCTGCTGGAACAGTTCCTGCTGAAATCCAAGTTGAACTTGCTAATTCTTTGTATTGAACACTAAAGAAACCACCAGATGGCAATGTCAAAGCATCCCAATTTACATCAGCAGAGAAACTCGTGATATTTGTAGCACTAACATTGATAGGAGTTCCAACAGTAATAATTGTGAAATCCAAAGTAACAATTGAATCACAACCATTTGCTGCTCCACCAACGATAGTGAAAGTAGCGGTGTTGTTGGATGCGGAATAAACGTTTCCATCAATCCAAGTGATCGGAGCACAAGAAGAAATCATGTCCGTTCCAGTTGAACCTGAGTTCAAAGTGAAATCCAAAGTAACGATAGAATCACATCCGTTTGCTGCTCCACCAACGATAGTGAAAGTAGCTGTGTTGTTAGATGCAGAATAAACGTTTCCATCAATCCAAGTGATAGGTGAACAAGAAGAAATCATGTCCGTTCCAGAAACGGGGGTACAAGGACCTGCACTCGTAACTAGACCTTTTACAACGATATCATTTCCATTTCCATCACCAATTCCTCCTGTACCGGTTGCAGATTCAGCGAAGCAATAAAATCTGTAAGTGACTGGAGAAGTCGAATTTGCTTGAACAAACGTGAATGTAAATGCTTGCGTAGAGGTATTATCTACAATAGCCTTTTCGCCATCTAAGTCACTTGCGTAACCATCAACGCTGCTTCTCAAGGCAATTGCACTTGGTCCAGTGGATGATCTTTGAAAATTAATGTCAATGGATGAAACTGAGAATTGATAAGACGCGTTTGGCGTAATTGTGAACTCCATATAATTGTTTCCAGAAACAGCGTTGGCAATGGAAGTTAAAGCCCAGTTTGTTGCGTTAAACCGTTGTGTATTACCTGAAGCCGTCAATCCAGCGCCACGAGAAATAGTTGCTGCTGCCAAATTCGGATCATTGGTATTTGATGGAGCTGTAACTTCAGAACCTGCTAAGCCAACGAATTCAAAAGTCACCAATTCTGATTGAGCCAAAGCAATTACGATATTTCCAGAAACTGGAGAATCTGTTAAACCGGATCCAGAAGCTGATATAGTATAGGTATCAACAAGGTCAAACTGAATATCTGTGAATGTTGCAACACCTGCAACAGCAGCGACTGGTGAAGTTCCTGACAAAATACCACTTCCAGATACTTGATTCACCGAAATATTTCCTGAGAATTCTACATCCAATGAATTGTCTGGTCTTCTTGCTTCAACCGTGAACAGATCCAAATTGGTATTTGTAAAACCAGAAGTTGGAACTGCAACACCATATACTAAATGGTCAGCTACTGCTAATGTGGTAAAAGAAGAAACTGTTGTGTAAGTTGTTGCGATTCCATTGGTTGCATATGCTACCAAACTTATTGGAGTAGATGCCGGTAAACCCGTTATATTTTCAGAATAAACACCTGAAGCAACAGTCGAAGGAATTGTTGTACAACCTGTTCCTCCAAGAATAGGGGAAGCATTTGTGCTCGTTTCAGCCCAAACAAAACCCATATCTATTATCGGATCACCACCAGTACCAATTACTTCTGCTTCAAAAGTTGCAGTTGTATTTTGAAAAGCTGTTATTGCTAAGTTGGAAATTATTGGAGCCGTATTACCCGTTGTAGTAGCAGAAGCAGTTGGTGCTCCAGAAGTTAGATAATTATAGGTTTCAGGATTTACTCCGTCCCAAGTGAAAGGGATAACCAGGAAATTATACAAAGTATTGGAAGCTAAAGCATTTATCGCAAAGGTAGTTCCTGGTGCGCTCGGTAAAACCGTGCTAGTAGAAGTAAAAATAGTCCCAACACCAGCAGCTGGCGCCGTTCCATTTGTTGCAACGAACGTTGGGGTTCCTGCAGAATAAACAACTACATAACCAGCATTTGTTGCACCACTGGATGGGAAAGTTGCGGCTGTAACATTTAAATCAATAATTGTTGCCGAAAATGTTGTAGCTGTTGCTCCAGCAGATTGAGTAACAGGAGGTTCCGAAAAAGTCATCAAATTTGCAGATGAAGGACTTGTTAGATTGTAGCAATCTCCAGCTGAATTGTATTCATAAATTGTTCCGGTATATGAAGTTTGAGGAGAAAGTCCTGAAATGGAAGCAGAAGTTCCTGCGGCTCTGAAAATCACTCTATTGTTTGCATCAATTTGACCAGCCAAAGAATAATCCAAATCTGCTGAGTAAGCTGTTCCTGGAGTAGGTGGATTTAAAAAAGCGCTAGTTGGTCGCAAAACCAACATTGATCCGTCTCCGTCACCAGCTGTCCACAGCGCGTTCATGCCATTTACAAGTGGAGTATTCAAAGCTAAAGCACTGGCTTGTAAGGATGGTGCACTGCAACCACTAGCAGAAGTAACGGTTCCTGTAACAACAATATCGTCACCGGTTCCGTCACCAATACCGCCTGTTCCACCTGTTGCTTCGGCGTAAGAATAAAATCGATAAGTAACTGGAACCGTTGAATTGGCCTGTGCAAAGGTAAAAGTAAAAGATTGTGTACTTGTGTTATCGACAATCGCTTTTACACCATCTAAATCTGAAGCATAACCATCGACCGAACTTCGCAATGCAATAGCTGTGTTTCCTGTTCCTGATCTTTGCAAATTAATAAAGATAGACGAAACTGAAAATTGGTAAGCAGCATCGGGTGTGATGGTGAACTCCATATATTTATTGCCAGAAACTGCATTTGCAATGGAGGTCAATGCCCAATTGGTTGCGTTGAATCGTTGTGCATTTGCCGAGGCTGTCAAACCAGCTCCACGAGAAATTGCAGAAGCAGATAAATGCGGGTCGTTAAGGTTGGAAGCAGCTGTCGCTTCATTTCCTGCCAAACCAACAAATTCAAATGTGAGTATCTGAGCCTGAGAGAATCCAGAAATGAGCACCAGTAGTAGCATTAATAATTTTCCAGGTCCGCTGAAAAATTTAGTATCCTTTTCTTTCTGTCGATTAGACCGAAATAAGGACAAATGAGGTAATCCTGTTTTTGCCATAATTAAAATTGATTAATTTGTTTAGGTGACAAAACTACCCTCTGAATGTAAAGCCTTCGTTAAACTGGAATTACTATTTAAAAAAATCATGATTAGTTATTAACAAAAAGCGGGACCCATTCCTGAGTCCCGCTTATCAATTTAGTTTAAATAACTATTCCAAAAAAGGATGGATTTTAGTTCTTTTTCACTTTATCGGTATGCAACAACTGACCGTTTTGGTAAACGAACATAGTATACATTCCATTGGATAATTCTTGTACATCCAATGTAAACGTGTTCATACCTTTCTCCGTTGAAACAGATACTTCTCGAATCAAACGTCCACTCATGTCCATCAATTGGACAGTCGTATTTGCACTCGCTTCATCCATAAAGATTTCAATGTTGATTTTATCAGATGTTGGATTTGGATATATCGTCGTCAAATGATTCGATCCAGCCAAAGCTTTATCGCTCACTTCAATTTCCGCTTTTCCATCTCCTGAATCGTTGCTTGCAATTGTTGCAGCGCCAGTCAAGGTTGAATAAACTCCCGATGTACTCCAAGCGCTTGCTGCGTTATTGGCACAATGTGTTCTCGCTTGGAAATCATAAGATGTTCCGGCTAATAATCCACTATACGTTTTGCTCGTCGCGGAAGGTCCGGCCGAACCACCATTCAACCAAGTTGAAGAAGAACTTTCTTTATATTGGAAGCTGTACCATGTTGCTCCAGCAACTGCTGGCCAAGAGATTTGAATTGAACTCGCCGTTGAAACAGCAGTCAAATCAAGAACTGGTGGCAATTCACATCCTGCAAGAGCTGCTGTGGTGAATGTCGTCGCTCCCCAAGCACTGGACACTCCATTTGCACAATATGTTCTTCCTTCGAAGTCATACAATGTATTCGAATTCAATCCAGTATAAGATTTGCTTGTTGCAAAAGGTCCAGCTGTACCACCTGAAATCCAAGTAGCAGATGAAGCTTCTTTGTAACGGAATGCATAGTATGCTGCCGTTGGAACTAGCGCCCAAGTAATGGTCACATTTGAACCAGTTACAATCGAAGCTACAAGAGCAGGAGGTAATGAACAACCCGCTAATCCGTTGGTGGTAACCGTCAATGTTGTTGACCAAGCACCTACTGTTCCATTTGGACAGAAAGTTCTTGCTTCAAAGTCATATGACGTATTCGGTAACAAACCAGAGTAGATTTTACTTGTTGCTGTGGCATTTTGTGTTCCACCAAACAACCAAGTTGCACTTGATGATTCTTTGTAACGGAACTCATACCATCCAGCTGCAGCGATAGCTGTCCATGAAACGGTGATAGAATGACCATTGTTGGCAGCAACACTTAAGGTAAGCGGTGCGTCACATGCTGCAGAAACGGTTGTGAAAGTATGCGTAAGACTCGGTGCACCAGGTGCACCAGTAGAGCAACTAGCAATCACGCGAACTTCGTAGCTTGTACCAGCTGTTAAACCAGATAAGGTAGCTGAAGAAGAAACGGATGCTGCGAATGTTCCAGGAAGCCATGTAGTTGAACCTACTTGTCTGTACTGTATGGCAAAAGAACCTGTAACTGGCAACACTATTGCATCCCAAGTAATCAATGCAGATGTTGATGTGATATTTGTTGAACCAACATTGGTAACTTGATCAGCAACCGTTATGGTCAAGTCAAGGGTTACGATTGAATCACATCCACTAGCTGCACCACCCAGTATAGTCCAAGTTGCAGTGTTGTTTGAAGCATTGTATGTATTTCCGTCTATCCAGAAGTACGTTCCACATGCCGTTTGAACGTCTGTTCCTGTTGCTGTGTTGTTGATTGTTAAGTTTAAAGTTACAAGTGAATCACATCCACTTGCCGCACCTCCTGGAATCGTCCAAGTTGCTGTGTTGTTCGATGATGTATATGTGTTACCGTCTATCCAAGAATATGTGTCACAAGCCACTTGAGTATCCACCCCTGAAGGCGAACCACCTGTACTCAGTATAACATCAGCACCGTAGAAGCATTGTGCTCCGTTTACTGAGTTGGCACTAGAGACAGAAAGTACATTTACTCCTCCCGCTATAAACGCTGCTTGAATTGCAGGGTTCATTGTCACAGTATAACTTTGAGGTAAGTTCGGATCACTAGAAATGGATTGACATGAACAAGACAAACCAGTTGCTGTTCCAGAAACTAATGGCGTACCATTTAAGAAAAAGTTTACGTCTCCTGAACATGCTCCGTAAATTAAGAGATCAATGCTATTAACTGTTGCGCCAGGTGCATTGAGGTCTGTAAAGCTGCCAAGATTTATAGCAGGTTGACCATCAAATGCACAGTCATAAGTAGCATCAATTCCAGAATTTGGACATGTACCTCCTACAGCTGGGTTTGTCGCCGTATTGATGTTGTATGTATTTGTAATTGCCGCTCCTCCTAAATAAGTGAAGTCTAATGTTACGATAGAATCACATCCGCTCGCCGCACCTCCTGGAATCGTCCATGTAGCTGTGTTGTTTGAAGCGCTGTATGTATTCCCATCTATCCATGTGATAGGATTACAATCTGAAATTATGTCTGTTCCCGTTGCTGGTGTTCCTGTTCCCGTTAATATTACATTAAAAGTACATGTCGCAACGTTACCGTTACCATCATTAGCTGTCATCGTTATTACTTGATCCGCTGTAACCACCGTACCTGGAGCAGGTGATTGAATTACTGTAGGTGATCCACAGTTGTCAGAAACAAAAACAAGTCCGGTATAATCTGGTAATGTGAAGTTACATGTTGCACTAATTGATTCTGTTTGATTTCCAGGACATGCTATTGTTGGTGGTATAGTATCGAATATGGTGACAACAGAGACACATGAAGCCGTATTTCCGTTGCCATCAGATACGGTTAATGTGACGTTGTTGGCACCTATGTTGCTACAATTGAACACCGCTGGCGATGAAGCTAAACCAGCAATCCAACAGTTGTCAACAGAACCACCATCTACATCCGTAGAGAAAACAATTGCTGTTCCTGAACCATCCAGGTATGCCGTTATGTTTTGACAAACTGCTACGGGGGAAATTGTATCTATTACAGTGACTACCGCCATGCAAGTTGATGTGTTACCACCGCCATCTGTTACGGTTAAAGTAAAATTGTTAGACCCAAGGTTCCCACATGTAAAAGTCAGTGATGGAGGACTAAATGTAACAGAACCGCAATTATCAAAAGAACCACCGTCAATATTGTTAGCTAGGACGGTAGTTACTCCCGCAGGATTTAAATATGCGATGATATTTTGACAAATTGCTACAGGAGAAATAGTGTCTACAACAGTTACTGTCGCCGTGCAAGTAGAACTATTTCCACTGCCATCGGTTACGGTTAGAATAACACTGTTTGGTCCGGTATTGGCACAGGTAAAAAAAGTTGTAGAAGCGCTCAAAGTAACTGCTCCACAATTGTCAACAGAACCGCCGTCAATATCTGCTGCTACCAAAGAAGTATTTCCAGCCCCATCCAGGTATAGATTAATATTTTGACAAATGGCTATTGGAGAAATGGTGTCAAGAACCGTTACAACTGCTGTACAAGTGGAACTATTTCCACTGCCATCGGTCGCGGTTAGGATAACATTGTTTGATCCGATATTGGCACATGTAAATGTAGTTGTTGAAGCGCTGAATGTAACAGGACCACAGTTGTCTGTAGAACCGCCATCAATGTCTGCAGCAACAATAGACGCTGTACCAGCAACATTTAGATAAACGTTTATATTTTGACAAACAGCTGTTGGAGGGGTAGCGTCCGCACCTCCAGTCAATGTAAAAGTTTGGGTAGCTGTGCATCCGTTTGCATCGGTAGCCGTGCAAGTCCAAGAGCCAGATGATAGTCCTGTAACACTTGTTGTACCATCACCAGTTGGGTTTCCAGGCGTCCAATTGTAAGTGAATCCACCCGCACCGCCACTGGCTGGATTTACGCTAGCAGCGCCGTCATTCGAACCACAAGAAGGGTTGGTTTGAGAGGCTTGTGTGAACGTAATACCTGAAGGCTGCGTAATGTTGAATGATTGAAATGCCGTACATCCGTTTACATCCGTAACAATGCAACTCCAAGAAGTAGGGAGTAAACCAGTTACACTAACAGTTCCTTCTCCTATTGGGTTCCCTGGGGTCCAATTGTAAGTATACCCTCCATTTCCTCCAGTCGCAGGATTAACGGAAGCAGCTCCATTTGAGCCTCCTAAGCACGATACATTGGTTTGTGAAGCAATAGTGAGAGCAAGGGCTGAGGGTTGTGTGATTGTGAAGTTTTGACTTGCTGTGCAGGCGTTCGCATCTGTAACAGTGCAGGTCCAAATGCCGGCTGATAAACCAGTAACATTAGTAGTTCCATCCCCAGTTGGGTTGCCTGGAGTCCAATTGTAGGTATACCCGCCAGCACCGCCAGTTGGCGTGTTAATTGAGGCGGCACCATTTGCTCCGCCAAAACAAGCAATATTGGTTTGTGAAGCAGGTGTAACAACAAGAGCAGAAGGTTGTATAATCGTGAAGTTTTGAGTTTTTGTACAACTATTTGCATCCGTCACCGTGCAAGTCCAAATGCCAACTGATAAACCAGTTACATTGGTAGTTCCATCCCCAACTGGATTTCCTGGTGTCCAGTTGTAACTATACCCACCTGCACCGCCTGTAGCTGCATTTACGGATGCTGCGCCATTTGATCCACCAAAACAAGCAATATTGGTTTGTGAAGCAGGAGTTAAATTCAAATTGGAAACATTGACCGTAACGGTTCCACAAGAACCTGGTGTGACGCATCCGCCTTCACCTCGAATGAAATAAGTTGTGTTTGAACTAGGGCTAACCACAAAAGTCGATGTTGTAGTCGTTCCTAATAATGTTCCACCACAAGAACCGGTGTAAACTGACCATTGTGTGGCATCATTTAAGGTGCCTGTAATCGTTAAGGTTGCTGAGCCACCAGAACAAACTGTAGAAACGGAAGAACTAACTGTTGGTAAAGTAGGACTAGTGCAAGGTGCAACACAAGTAACACTGGGTGAGTAGGATCCAAAAGTTATATCAAAAGGAGTTATATCATCTGCAGACCAATTGAGTCGGTTATTGATTGAAGCTCTCAAAGCCGTTGATGTGCCTGTTAAAGAACCTATATATTTCGCATTATCTAACTCTGTACCAATGACTGGGAATAAAGAAACACAATTCACACCGTTGGTTAAACCAGCAGGTAAACTTGATCGGGCAACACCTGCAGATGTGCAACATAAATCGTTCCATCCTGTCACTGGGTCAAGAGTTAAAGGACTTCCATTTCCATCATCTCCTTGAACACCCGCTATAAAGGTTGGCGGAGTTGCAGGTCTAGGAGAGGCCGCTTGATAGGCTAGCACTTGATCGCCAGCCGATAAATTATAGGCTGTTCCAGCACCAATTGAAATTGTGGAGCCAGAAACAGCACATCCAATCGTGAGAACATCAGGCGCTGTTTCATTAATATGTACTACCGTTCCACAAGGCAACCCGCTTGGAGGGGCTGTGAAAACCAGGTGCGTTTCTGTTGTTCCCACCCAATCATTTGCGATACTGTTCCAACCTTCGTCCGTCAGATAGAAAACCGTACCACCTGAGATAGGGGTAAGTGTGATGAAAGCAAAATCATCGGTACCGTCTGTATTATAACCTATAAAGGCTAAATCTCCCGCGGCCAGAGTTTGCGTGTTAGCATACGTTCCCAAAAGGAGCATAATACTAAAAACAATAAATTTGTACATAATTTTAAGGTTAAATAATTAATAATGTAGTTTAGAAAAGTCTCGCCTCTTAGTATGGGCGAATGTTGATAAGAAGCCTAAATGTAAAGAAATTAAAACAATTGACAATTTTCTCAATAACATAAATAGGCGTTTTCCCAACCAGAGCGAGCTACTTGTGTATAATTTTCATTGCTTCGATCTTTGAGGTCGAACATTTCAACGGAAATTTTACGATAGCCGTTTTCTGTTGAAATCATTTGCCATAAGTAATGATTAAAAATCGTTCTTTTATTTAAGTTATCAATTGCCATGCTTCCACGAGGTCCGATTGAAGGATCGTTGTTGATTTTCATATCCTTAAAAATAATATCGTGAAGTATCAAACCGTTTTCAAATCCGAGTAAAGCAAAAAAGTCAGGTGGATTATTGTATTTTGATTGATACCCTTGCAGAAAATTTTTGTTTTCTTTTGTGTCCAATTCAGCAAACCAAGGAGAGATACAAAATTGTTTGTCAAGGGAATTTTTTGATTCCTTGAGTATACCTTCATCTACTGAAAAAGGGGTTAAATACATCGGAATGTTCTTCGTAATCTGAGATTCTTCTATGAATTTTGAGTGTTCCACTGCAAAAATACCGTTGAAAAAACCAAAAATAGCGTCAGGATTGTTATCCTTAAAAAATTGTCGCATACGTTCAGCTTCGTTTTCGCGGGGATTTAAAGGTGTAATAAAATGTCCCGTAAATCGGATACTTGGATTTTCATTAATAACCGTTTCCAAAGCAAATGTAAAATCGTACCCTGCATCGTAATACGAGGTTGAAATGGCTATATTATTCAATCCTTTTTCGGCAAAATAATTCCCAAGTGTTTTGGTTGCACCGTTCAAGTCCAAAGAATTGCAGATGATATTTTTTCTGTTTTTTAAATCCAAAGGGCATTTTGCGCCGAGGTCAGCGAAAACGAAGGGAACATCCATTTCTTCCACAAAATCTAATATTTCACTAAGGTTATTGTGTCCCATAATTCCAGTCAAAAAATCAACATCTTCTTGACTGATTAGTTTCTGCATGGCATTGATGATTTCGTTTGGATCATTAGCTAATCCAATTCCCTCTATTTTAAATTCTACCTGATCGCCAAGGGAAAGTCTTAATCCATTCATGAATTCTTTTGACATGCGCGGATACGCTTTCGAATGGGGTAGAAGAACACCAATTTTTTTCATGGTCATTAGACTTAAAAAGGGGAGCCAAAATTCGCTCCCCTTGTAATTGTAAAATATTAGCTTCTTGGAGGGAAAATTCCCACGGTCGCGATGCAAACATTAATCACTAAATAAGGATTGGTAACATCCATTGGAACACTTGCTCCACTGGCATCAGTTTGTCCAGAAATACCAACACCTCCTAATCTATCCGTTCCACTTGGAGATTCAGTATACATGTCTAAACCGCCTGTGTTTAAAACATTTGCACCATTGTCCGACTCATTTGTGCCAGAGCCAGCAGTTGTTACAACGGTTATGTTAGCTTGACCATTTGTCAAAGTATGCGCATGATTTGGCATATTTTGGGTTGTGATATTTACGGTATTTTGACCTGATTTTTGTCCCATTGCATATGTTGGCAAACCTGGACCAGCACCTTGATGAATCATGCTTCTCCCTCTTAAATCCGGTAAAGCGAAGGTGTTTATTCCGTCTCCCCCGTACAATGTACCAATAAGTGAAAATAATGCTGTGTTGGCTGCTATTGACAACAGCTGTCCATCACATTTTTCCCAACCACGTGGGGCGAAGTTAAAGCCGAAAGGCTGTATTTGACCAATATAAGGTTCCATAATTTAATAGTTTAAATAATTAGTAATAAAAATTGTTTGGCGCAATTTAGGTATTCTATTTTAATGGAAATCAACAAATACAGGGGGAAAGCAACAGATTGTTTCGGGAAAATCCCCGCTTTGTAGTTGAAATAATCAAATAATTGAAATTAAAACTTCAAGTACATGATGTGATTTGGATTGGAGTGATTTTCAGAAATTTTGAAGTCGGCAGCATCGATTATTTGAAATCCAAAGTTCTTATAGAATGCAATTGCTCTGTGATTTTCCACCCACGTGTATAGCCAAATTCCTAATTGTTGATTTTTCTTTGCTAAATCAATATTGAATAGAAGGAGTTCCTTGCCTAATTTATTGTCGTAAAATTCTTTCAAGACATACAAGCGCTCCATTTTGGTGCTTTTGTTGGGGATTTTTTCTTTGTACCCAATATTACAAATGATTTTGGAATAGCCAATTAAGCGGTTATCGAGATAAAGACCATAAAATTGATTCTCAGTATTTTTCAATTCTTCTTCAAAAACATCTGAATTGAGTTTACTATTGATATATTTTCGAATATCAGTTGCAGAAGCACTATGTCCATGAGATTCAAGAAAGGTTTGTTCAGCTACTTTGCTCAATTCCTTACTATGGCTAAAATCTAAAGCTTCAATTCTGAATTTTGAATTCATCTTTTTAATCTTCGTTTGGTTGAACAGGCGTTTGTAAAATCAATTGGACAAAAATTAAATCGCGCCATTCGCCAAATTTGTAACCCACTTCTTTTAAATGTCCCACTTCTTGGAACCCCAATTTGTCATGGAGAAAAAGGCTCGCATCATTATCCTTATCAATACCACCAATGAGTGAATGGACATCTCTTTTTTGCGCTTCCGAAATCAAATCTTGCAGTAAAACTTTTGCTATTCCTTGCCCTCGAAAAAGAGGATGAACGTAAACCGAATGTTCCATCGCGTATTTGAATGCTGCCCATGCTCGAAAGGAGCCGTATGAAGCGAAACCAGCAATTTTGCCTTCTTGAACAGCCACCAACACAGGGTGATTGTTCTCATGTTTGCCTTCCCACCATTTTTTTCGCATGGCTAAAGTGTGTGGCTTGTAATCATAAACCGCAGTGGTATTTACAATCGCATGGTTGTAGATTTCCAAAATTTCTGGAAGATCGGAATGCTCTGCAAAACGAATCAAAAGGGACATTTACGAAAACTAAGTTGAATAATTTTACCAAAGATAGTCGAAGAAATTCAATCTATTTCATGCAAAAACACATCCTCTATCAAGAAATTCTGGTTCGGTTGGTTTAAAATGCTTTTACCCCTCGAACAAATTAGGATTTAATTTACTGCCCGAACTTATTGTAGAATTCAAAAAATTAAGTGTGAAAACTACTCTTGTGCTCGTAGCTTCTGTGCTACTGCTCAAAAAAGAAAATGATACAACAATAAACTGGGCTATTTCTGGGTCTCGTTTCACAAGTAAAAGAAACTGATGAATAGCATAAATTCAAATTTCATGAGATAAAATTTAATCACCAATTAAAGGATGAATTGCCAGAAAGTGGAATGGGTTGTTCGATTCGAAGTAAACTTTTTCCGTATTTTTGAATGAATTGAATGCTAAAATGACAACGAAATAATCTATTTTTTAATTTTAATAAAAAAAATATCGCGATGAAAAAACTAATTATTTACACTTCAGCATTTGCTTTACTTTTCATTTTGGCCGGATGCCCTGTTAGTTCTACATATCCCCTTGGAAAGCCAGGCGAAGTAGCCATGGATAAATCCTTAATTGGTTCGTGGAGTACTAAAAATGAAGACGCTGAAGTTCGAAAGTTTACCTTAAAATCGGCTACCAAAAAGAACATCTACAATGTACATGTTGAAGAAACTGGAGAAATGTTTGCAGCTGATGGTGAAGATTTTTTAGGATGGTTCACCAAAATAGAAGGAAGTAAATTTTTCGTCCTACAACAAATTGTCGACGGTAGTGCGAAAGAGACATATTACGTTTACCATATTACATGCGAGAAAAATAAAATGATAACGCATGATATTGCTTTGAAAGTGAATGGGGTAGATGCAATAACGTCTATAAATGCCTATCGCGAAGAAGTTAAAAAATCGATGAAATTTGAAGATTTCTTGGGAGATGAAATTGTTTGGATGAGGAAATAAAATTTGACTTGTTCCAACCCTTAATTTCGCGATTAACTTACAATTGGTTTAATTTTTCCTCGAATTCTGTTTTGCTGATTTTAGTGAAACGAAGATTTGCCGAAGCTAATTTATTGGTGCTAATGGGCTTTTCGGCGTAATAGATATCTTCACTATCTGCCAGTCTGTAAACACCGACAACAGTGGCTTCTAAGTCAATAGGAATATTATCAAAAACAAAGACTTCATTTTCTCGTGAAGTGTAGGGCATCATGCCATTAAAATCTTTGAAAACAAGATAAACACTAGGCTCTATTTCACCGTCGTAGGAGACCAAAACGTCCGTTCTTTCCACTTTTAAATTCACAAAACGGTCGCAATTGATCCAACCCAATGTGCTTGAACTTAGCGTCAAAACTTGCTTGTATTCTTCTTCTTCAATTAGAACAGAATCAATTTTTATCTTACCTTTTTTCTCGTTACTTGAAAATTTGTAAGGATCTGTACCGCGCATTTCGTACCACCATCTATCGCGCTCTACAAAAGGTTTGCCTTCTTCATACCAAGCAGTGTGACCGCCAGCTTGTCGCTCTTGACCATCATCGCTCATTTGCTTCCAAATGATCTCGTTTTTTTGTTGCGAACCGACAAAAATATTTGTTCCGTCGTTTAAATTTCGATCCGGGAAAAAGATGTTTATTTTTTGATCTTGACCAAGTTTCAGTGAATCATCGTTTTGTAGCGCACTGATGTTGATCATGCCGCGCGATTCGAGTATGCCGTTGTTGCTGGTGCGCGTAGTCATATTTCCAAGAATGAAACTGCTTTTGTCATAATATTCAGTAATATGAATTTCCACAGCTTGATTGTAGCCAACGCGCTTGAAAATCCCTTTGTTGATGTCGACTTCTATTCCATGCTTAGTTTTGATCACTGTATCTCTTTTGGGATCTATGGTAAAAACTTGTTTTTCTTGTTCGAAAAACCCAAAAAGATTAGAATTTAAATGGGTGAACTGATGAACACCTTCTATATCGCCATTGCTGTAATTGAGCACAATTTCAACTCTTCGATTCAGTCTTTTTTGTTCTTCCGTTAAATTTTGATTCACCGTATTTTTTTCTCCTTTGGACAAAAGATGCAAGCGATTGCATAAGCTTTTTTCCATGAAAAATTTCTTCACAGAACGGGCTCTTTCTAGAGCTAGTTTTTGATTGTATCCTTCTGAAGCATCGGTATCAGTGTGACCAATGATGGCGATGTCACCAAAATTTTCTTTTACCTGCAATTGTTTGGCAAGTTCGTTCAATTGGTAGATGCTTTTGGGTGTTAAATCCGCTTTATTCTTTTCGAAATAAAGCGTATTCGTTTGAGCGAATGAAAAGGAAATAAAGAAATAGAGGAAAATAGTTGTGCTTACTTTCATAGGAGTCGATTTTTAATACTAACGCATAAAGATTATAAAGTAACATGTCCGTATTAGCAAAAAGTAAACCGAAAAGTAAATTATTTAACTAATATGGTTATTCTCAAGCCATTTTATCCTGCAGCTTTTGGATTTTCTTCGTGTTTTTTTCGATTTGCTTTTCTATATACTTTGTATAGGCTTTTCGATTGGCTTTATAGGCTGAGTAGACTAGTTCATTGGCCAAATATTCATCATAAGATTTGAGTCCATTTAACTTAAATTCATTGAATTTTTGACTGAATTTAATTTTGTCTTGTTGGGTGATTTCGTCCATGGTGTTTGCTTTTAATTTTTATTTCTCTCCTTTTGATCTTTTACAATTTTCTCAACTGATTTCATAGGTAGAACAAGCAAAGTGTTCGTTTCACAATTCCATAAATTCATGTATTTTTCAGAAACTACAGTGTAGGTTTTCCAGCGGGTATATCTAGAATAAAGCATGAGCGTACAGATATCGGTTGCAGTTATAAAATCACCCGTTTCTGGGAGATGAGAATGTATGGCTCCGACCGCGTTTTCATCGTCCTTTCCTCCGTATTCGACGGGCAAAATATTTTTGTGCAGGGTTTTCATTTTGTCGATTTTGTTGTTCTTTTTGAAGGTGATGAGGTAGTCGTTTCCAAAAATGACAACCCCCGTATTTTTTGGTCCTGTCAATATGTATACTTTCTTTTCACCATCGGAAATCATCGGGATAAGGTTAAGACTCGTGTTTTCGTAATTTAAGAACATCTCATTGGTTCTAACTTCCTTTAGCGCAGCGTCTCTGATTTCGAAAAGTGCCTGTTCGTTTGCCGTAAATACGCGAATTTTTAAATCAACAATTGCCGTTTCAGTAGAATAAGTTGAATCAAAACTAATGGTACCAACTACTTCTGGTTTCTCGCCTTTTGTAAAAAAAATACATTTGGAAACTTCTCCCTCTGTATAAGAAAAGTACCCACCTATTTTTTCTGTTTCTTTGAATTCAGCCAGAAACAAATCGGTTCCATACCAAGAAGCCATTTCAGATTTGTATAATCTTTTGCCTTCTTCGACAATGGGTTGCGCCTTTTCGGATAAGTTGTTTTGCGCCTGCGAATTATGTAGGAAAAGAATGCAGAATAGTGCGATAAGTGTGTTGTTCATAGTTTTCGTTTTCTGTACGATGTACTTTCGAAAATAATAATTTTTAATGGAATAGCGATTTTTGATGCTATAACTGTGTTATGCGTATTTTGAAAGTAAACATCAATTATTGCCGATTAAATAAAAAAAACCGCCCTTTTGAGGCGGTTTCTAGAATAATAAAGTAAAAAATTTTATTTCACAATCAATTTAATTTCTCCTTGAGCGCCCGCACTTTGAATGCGCAAAATGTACACCCCAGGAGCAACATTCAAATCGTAATTGTGTTGTTGAACATTTTTGATCGAACTAACAACTTGACCTTGCAGGTTGTAAATTTCAACCACATCTGCAGTCAATTCTCCTAAATCCAAAGTGAAATGGCCATTGCTTGGGTTAGGTGATACACTAATTTCGTAGTGCCCTAATTCTTCCAATCCAACTGAAGTGACGCTAGCACAAGCAGAGGTATCTGAACAACCATTTTCAGTCAAAATTACTGCATAACTGCCATTAGCAGTCGCTGTGAAGGATTGCGAAGTTGCTCCTGAGATTGGTGCGTTTCCGTTGTTGCAATCTATCCATTGGTAAGTTGCACTGCTATTGCTCGCCGTGAGAACTACATTGTTCGTTAAATTGACCGTTGTATTGGATATGTTATTGATGGTCAAATTCAAAGTAACAATAGAATCGCAGCCGTTAGCAGCACCTCCAGATATGGTGTGGATGGCTGAGTTATTTGAGCTTGTATACGTATTTCCATCTATCCAAGTATATGAACTGCAAGCCGATTGTTGGTCAATCCCGTTTGAATTAGAATTGATGGTCAAATCAAGTGTGACAATAGAATCACATCCGTTAGCAGCGCCGCCAGTGATTATATGTGTAGCTGTGTTGTTTGAAGATGTATAAGTAGTTCCGTTTATCCATGTATAACTGCCACAATTTGAAACAATATCTGTACCTGTTACTGAACCAGATGTAATCCAATCGGTTGCAGGCTCCATGTTATTTAAGGTCAATGTGTTACCGTTACCTGTTTTATCTGTAACGATAGTGCTTCCTGGGCCATCTGTAAAATCATAATACGCTACAAGACCTGTTTCGCTTCCCGTCAAGGTAGCGTTCATATTCGTTGAAATTTCCGATGCAGTTCGCGCTACGGTCCAAATACGAACATCGCTTACGGAACCTGCCACAAATTGAGTGTTTTGAGTATATCGAGCCCCGATTACAAGTCCTTGGTTGAAAGAAGTACTTAAAGTAACTGCTCCTGATGTAGGGTCAGTATCGGCTAAAACTCCATTGAAGTACATTTTCTGATTCGAACCATCGAACGTGAAGGCCAAATGGAGCCACGTATCAACAGGAGGAGTTGCAGGGACATTCATAGCAATTGGACTTAGACCGTCAGCCCATGTCTCAATATTACCACTGCCGTAATCACCAAGAACTAAATATGCATTTTGATACAGACTTACATAATGAACATTCGTAGTGTAATTTGGGACTTTTATCCAAGCCTCAATGGTAAAATTGGTAAAATTATAATCATTGAACGGTGTGTAAAGAAATTCGTTCACTCCGTCCAATACCACACCGTTGTGGCACTGTGCATTTGAGCTTGTGGAGAACAATACTCCAGTAAAAGCCGCGAGGGCAAATCGTAGAATTTTTTTCATAGTTTTTTCGTTTAAATGCAGTTATTACTAGCTATTTCAAAGATAAGAAATTAATTCAGATGGTCTGTTCAAGATTGTTTGACTTTTCAACAGAGATGGTGTTGATTTCTAAGAAAATGCAAGGCTCGTTGCGAATTAAAGTACTAGATATTTTTGTTTTCAATTTGGTACCATCGATTTTCTAAACCGTCACCGTCGTATTCAGCTGTTTTATAATAGCTTAATCCACATTTCAACAACACATTTATAGAAGCTAAATTGTCTTTCATGGCAACACCAATGATCCTTTTCAGTTTCAAAGTATCGAATCCAAATTGGATAGATGCACGTGCACTTTCAGTTGCGAATCCTTTTCCCCAATATTCGGGTAAAAATCGATAACCTACATCGGTTTCGTCCAGTTCAGGAAGATATTTTAATCCAGAAAATCCAATGAGTTTTTGATCCGCTTTATGAATCACAGCGAATCGGCCATATCCGTATTTTTCGAAGTCTTTTAAGTTTGTGTTTTGAATGATATGTATGGCTTCATCAATCGATTTCATTGATGCTTGACCTTCGTATTCATTGACTTATTCAATAGAATTTAAAGAGAAAACATCTTCGGCATCATCCAATACAAACGGCCGAAGTAAGAGTCGTTTCGTTTCAATTGAACTTAGCATAAAATGAAAATTTACCTCGCTTAAAGCAGAATTATTTTTTGGATAAGGTCAAAGTTCTGTCCTTTTCAAAACTGGATGGTCGAGCTTCACCCGTGAAATGCATGCACAATCTCATGCGACCTTGTTTATCGAATTCGAAAATACTTTTCATGCGACTCATTTCCGTTTTGCTTTTCTTCATTCGAATAATAAAATCTAAACTTTTCGGAGCAGTTTCGTAATTAACTTCATAGACCATTTCTGCAGTTCCTTCGTGTATCTTAAATGATTCACCGCCTGTAGTATCGTTCTTATTGATGAAATAGGCATTTCCATTGGCAGCCAAATGAACGTAATTCAACTTGGACTGATCTTCACCTTTCCAAGCGCCAACATGATCCGTTTTTGTTCCACTAAGGGAAAGAAGAGTTGCCACAAAGGCCATTGCAATAAGGGAGGAGAATAAATTTTTCATAACAATAATTTTTCTGAATTGCTTCGCGAGTTAAACTGAAGCAGATGTTAAAGTTACGGAAATTATCTCGTTATTTTTCAATGAAAATTAATTTCTTGAATAGAGGTATAGAAAGCTTATAAATTGCTCTGCAATAATGAATATATATATGTATATATGTATAGAATATTCTATCATTTTCCATCCCAATCTACGCCTAGTTCTTTCAGCATCATTATGCCGTTTTTATTATTGGGATTCAGCTCCATGGATTTCCTGTAATTGGCGATGGCTTCTTTCTTCTTTCCCATTACCATCAAAGCTTCAGCATAACTGTCGTAGGCGTTGAAGGAACCTGAAAATTTCTGAATATTCAATTTGAAAACTTCAGCTGCTTCGTAAGCTTTTCCTGAAGTCAATAAATTATATCCGGCAAGATTTACTTCTTCTTCATTGTAATAATATTCGTCTGAATTTTTGATTTGATCGTAAAAAGCGAGTCCTAGAATGATTCCGTCTGTATCTATAGATTCCAATAAGGCATCTGCAATGGATTTTTTCGGAAAGTCATAGGGTTTTTCTTGTAAAATACCATTGATTCCTTGCGCTATGTGGTTAAGTGGTTCACCAGTGACATTCGCCAATATTATGATGAATGAGCTGTCCGAAGGTACGCGTATGATATTGGAATTGAAACCATTAATAGCACCTCCGTGCATGATGACACTCAACCTCTCCTCCGAGCTTCCTATGCGTATTGGACTGATTTCCCAACCGTAACCATAAAATCCATCCCAAGAAGAAATATGTTCTTTGAACACCTCTGTAAGATACTTTTTCGGCAATAATTTTTCTGAATACAGCGCTTGGTCCCACAAATACATGTCTTCAACAGTGGAGTATATTCCACCAGCGGAATAGGCCACTGAAACATCAATAAATGAAGAGTTTACATAACTTTTACCTTGTTTGTCATAACCAGACGCTCTGTTATCTAGTATTGAAGCAGGATGGTCAAAACCAGAGTTTTTCATTTGGAGAGGCACAAATATCTTTTCTTGAAGCATTTCTTCGTATGATTTACCTGAGGTTTTTTCGATGATATAACCCAAAAGTGTATAGCCAGAATTACTGTAACTGAATTTTTCACCTGGAACGAATTCTAAGGCCGAATCAGCAAAATTTGCGACCAAAGCTTCAGGGCTCATGCGTTTGGGCATGATTTCGCGGTAATTCGGGAAGTTAGTGTAATTGGGAATTCCAGAGGTATGCGTTAACAAATGATGCAGTGTGATTTGGTCACCATTTTTCTTTGGATAATCTGGTAAATATTTCGATATAGGTTCGTGTAAAGCTAATTTTCCCTCGGCTACCAATTGCACAATCAGCATGGCGGTGAATTGTTTGCTGACGGATGCTAATCTAAATTTTGTGTCGGTTTGATTCTCTATGCTCCATTCCATGTTGGCCATTCCAAACCCTTTCGAAAAGAGAACTTTTCCATGTTGGGCAACTAAAATAGAACCGTTAAACTGATTGTATTCGCCATATTTGCTGACCAGCGCATCGATTTGCGAAGCTTTGCTTTTCATCAGTTTGTCACTCGATTGAGCATTAGACGTGTTGATGAATGCAGACATAATCAGAAAGGAGATCCACATGAGCACTGATTTGTTGATTTTGTTCATACGATAATGTTACGGTTAGCTTTTGTTTCAAAAAAGAAGGTCAAATGATTAAACTATATTTCCAAAGATAAATGCTTACTGTCTTTTGCATTTTCAATTAATGTAAATTAATGTAAATTAGTGTAAATTGAGTGAAAAACATTTTACATCCTTGGATTATCAGATTAGTTTTGTAAGATGTCTATGGGATATTTTAAAAGGAGCTTGATTTTCTTTTTGAGCTTGATTTTCCTTGCTGGAAATAGCTTTGCTCAAAGCAAGCTAGATGAAAAACATGTGGAAGTGACCATGCGCATGATGGGGCATCAAATATTGTTGCAATCTGGCGATAGTTCGTCGCGCGTTTTGCCGATTCACAAAGAAGGGAATCGGTATAAAATTGAGTTTAGTTCAGACTTTACATTTGAACCAAAAGATCAAGTGATTATCCTCAATAAAATTGTCCAAAATGCTGGAATTTCTAAAGGTTATTTTCTAGAGGTGGAAGATTGTACGAATGGCGAAGTGGTTTATAATTATGAAATCAAAAATTTAGCTGAGTTTGACGACAAAAAAACGATTGTGCTGGATACTGTGCTTGATTTTTCCAACTTGAGCGAGCCCAATATTATTCCTTGTAGTACCCGAAAATATCCCACAGGATGTTACATTGTTTTTATTACTTTGATACATCCTTTTCGAGCAGAATTGGATTCAGCTGCTAATATGCAAGGAAAATCCGAAAATCCGAAAAAAGTACTTTTTGGGCCGTTATTTGGTTTGATAGCTGTGCTAGGCGGCATGTACTTTTTCCTACGGAAGAAAAAACAACCCGAGAAAAACAACCCGAATATCATCCATATCGGTGAATTTCAGTACAACAAAATCCATTCTGAATTATCGCTCAAGGATCAAAAAGTGGAGTTGTCTGCCAAAGAAGCGGATTTATTGCTTTTGCTTTACAATTCTGCGAATACCACGGTGGAACGCGATGAGATTTTGAAACAAGTTTGGGGCGATGAAGGTGATTATATCGGCCGAACTTTGGATGTTTTTATTTCGAAACTGCGCAAAAAATTGGAAATTGACACGAAGGTGAAAATCGTAAATATCCGTGGAGTAGGGTATAAGTTGGTTTTGGATCCGGTTTCAAGGCTTTAGTGATTTCAAACATTGTCAAAGGCCTTATATAGTAACACGACTAAATCGCATTTTACTGCTACTCACTTTTGTTAGGTTAACTTCAATTCTATTCTCTTTGGGCTTTGTTATTCGAGACTTAATGTATTTATTTGTAGGAATACTTTAAAAATGAACAAATATCGCACGGAGTTGGGCATTATTTTACTCGCCTCTCTTTTTTTTCTTCCCTTTTTAGGCGGTGTGCATCTCTTTGATTGGGATGAGATTAATTTTGCCGAAATCGCAAGAGAAATGGTTGTTTCGGGTGACTATTTCCGACCTCAAATGGATTTTGTTTTTTTTACTGAAAAACCACCCATGTTCATGTGGTTTCAAGCTTTGAGTATGAATATGTTTGGCATTGGAGAATTCGCTTCCCGTTTGCCTAATGCTATTGCGGGTGTCGTTACTTTATCGATTTTGTATCGATTTGGTAAGCGAATTTACAACCATCGCTTTGGATTGATTTGGGTGGCAGCGTACTTCGGAAGTATTCTCCCGCATCTTTATTTTCGTTCGGGTATCATCGATTCTTGGTTCAATTTATTCATCTTTTTAGGCATCTATCATTTGATTCTTTTTCATTGGAAAAAAGATGGTGAAAAGGGAATTGAACTGAAGAGAAGTAAGTGGTTTTATTTGATTTTTGCCTCGGTAATGACGGGTTTGGCTATCCTCGTCAAAGGTCCAGTTGCCTTGCTGATTACGCTGATAACATTGGGAATTTATTGGTTTTATGTCAAATTCAGATTCTATATAAACTTCTTAGAGTTGGGCATTTATCTCCTGTTTGTCGCCATAACTAGCGGATTGTGGTTTGCTGTTGTGACACTGCTTTACGGCTCACAATTTATTACAGAATTCACCATCCGACAATGGGAATTGTTTATCCATCAAGATGCCGGACACGGAGGATTTTTAGGTTATCATTTTGTGGTTCTGTTGGTCGGTTGTTTTCCGGCTAGTTTTTTCATGATACGAAGCATGGGCAAGTTGACCATAGATACTTCTGTTCAAAAAGACATGCGACGATGGATGCTGATGCTGTTTTGGGTAGTGCTCATTCTCTTCACGATTGTCAATACGAAGATTGTCCATTATTCCAGTCTTGCCTATTTTCCTTTGACCTATTTGGCTGCCGTGGTAATTGATCAATTGATGGAAAAGAAAATTAAAACACCGTCGTGGTTAAAAATTGGAATTTTAGCCATCGCTTTACCTTGCGGAATTGCTATCATGGCGGCTCCTTGGATTATGATGCATCCTGAATTCGTGCAAGGATTTGCGGCGGCTGATCCTTTTGCACAAGCGAATTTGGGAGCGAAAATAAATTGGACGGGTTGGGAATCGATTTCAGGTTTGATTTTTTTAGCCATGGGAATTTTCGGGGTATATTTTATGCGTCGCGAAGAATGGAAAAAAATGGTGCTCGTTTTGTTTGGAGGAGGAGGCGTTTTTGTTTTTTTTACGCTTATCTTTTTTATAGGTCGAGTGGAAATGATATCGCAAAATGCAGCTATTGAATTCTTTGCAAGCAAAAAAGATTGTAATTGTTATGTTCAACCTTTGGGCTACAAAAGCTATGGACACTATTTTTACAGCGAAACGAAAATGGATGAAAATCCGCAGCATAGGGATGTGGAATGGTTGAAAACAGGCGCGATAGATAAGGATGCTTTTTTTGTCACGAAGATAACCAATGCTGAAAGTTTGGATATGTTGGAAGATGTGGAGCGTTTGTATGAGAAGAATGGCTTTGTTTTTTGGAGGCGCAAAAGCAAGATTTTTCCGATTAAGATTTTAATTCAAAATGAAACTAATTAACTTCAAAAATTTATATTTCTTGCTTCGAATTAAAATTAGGTCTTCTTTTCTTTTTCTTCGGGAAAAAGAAAAGAAGCAAAAGAAAAACCTCCCGCTACGGAAAGTACCAGTTGAGAAAATTGTCATTGACGACCTCATCGGCGATCCTTTGCTTGCTCGCTTTGCTAGCACAAGCGTTTTTCCCGGCGCTACAGCTTGGTCTTCACGAGCGATGCTCGTTCTTCTCGAGGTGCCCTTCAATGACTGCATTTCTCGCCTTTCACTTTCCTAAGGCGATAATAGTTCATTGGGTATCTTTAATTCCGTCATCAATAAAATTATACAATAAGCTATCGAAAACGTTTATAAATGATTGAAAAAAAATAGTTCTGATTTATTGAAACGACGTTGATTAGCCTTTTTTAATGCCTTCGAAGATTTTGAATTTCCCGATTCCTAGTCGTTGGAGAAAGTAACTGATGGAGGTCCAAACGACGCCTAAACCGTAGATTGAACTTCGTTTGAAATTGATGGATGAAGCTTCTTCGAAATATTTAGTGGGGCAGGTGATTTCAGCAATTTCGTATCCTGCGTAGGCAATTTGCGCCAGCATTTGGTTATCGAAAACAAAATCATCCGAATTGGTGGAATAGTTGATGCTTTCTAGTACCTCTTTTGAAAAGGCGCGGTAACCTGTGTGATATTCCGAAAGCTTTTGATTCATTAAAATATTTTGAAACAAAGTGAGCATGCGGTTGGCCATGTATTTGTACAAAGGCATACCACCTCTTAGTGCACCTTTCCCCAAGATTCTTGATCCCAAAACAACAGGGTAGGTGCCATTCGCTATCAGATAACTCATCGGTTCGATAAGTTGCGGTGTGTACTGATAATCAGGATGGAGCATGATGACAATGTCGGCGTTGATTTCTAAGGCCTTGTTGTAGCAGCTCTTTTGATTTCCACCATATCCGGTGTTTTTTTCGTGACGAATGACATGCTGAATACCTAATTCTTTGGCCAATTCAGAGGTATTGTCACTGCTTTTGTCATCGACAAGTATGACTTCGTCCACAATGTCAAAGGGAATTTCCCGATAGGTTTTCTCCAATGTGCGTTCCGCATTGTAAGCGGGCATTATGACAACTATCTTTTTGTTCTTAATCATTCGGCAGTGCAAAGAAAAGAAAAAGATGGTGAAATGGTTTGTTGATGGGGTGGTTTGTTCGAAATTTTCAGTTGGATGCCATGACTAATTTGAAAATGAATTTTTAGTGTAGAGACGAAAATTTCTTTATTTCTCCTTCGTATCCATTTTTTTATCCTCGAACTTCATGGGTGGAATTTTAACGATTTCAAAGGTGGCTGATGCGAGACTGACTTTGCCATTTGATTCTTGAATTCGCTTTCCAATTACTTCATTTAGAAGGTGTTTGGTGTTTCTTCGCTTTTTGTAATCAACGATATATCGGAGGTTGAATTCTATCCAATTGTCGGTCATGGTAATCGCCAATGTGGGGTGAACTTCTGAATCTTCGATGTAATATTTATTCACGATGTTTTTCCACTCAGTAATGGACTCATTCACATATTCAGTCAAATTTTCCTGCGCAACAGAAATGATAATGGATTTGGCCAATTCGACGTCCGAACCATAGCGGATGGGCAAATTGAATTCGTCCCAAACAAAAGGGAAATCTTGTGAATAATTGTAGACTGGACCTTTGAAAACAAAAGCATTGCTCAATTTTACAATTCGACCGCTGTAGTTGTCACTTGAAATCCATTCGCCGATTTCCATCATGGTGGTGTAAATGGAGTCAATATCAATCACATCGCCTTTAATTCCATTGATTTGAATGCGGTCGCCAGGTTTGTACACTTTCACAAAGAAAATATAAAATGACCCTGTTATGCTTAAAATTAATTCTTGGAGCGTAATGGCAATTCCGGCGGTGAGCAAGCCGACTATTAGTCCGAAATCCTTGATAACTCCAGTGAAATACGTAATAGTAATCATGATCACGAGAATATATCCAACGATTTCAATCCCTTTTTGTGCACGGTATTTTATGGAATTGTCAGACAGTCTTTTCTTCACTTGCCTGCGCGTCCATCCAACTAAAAAGACGACTAAAGCAACCCAAGCCAAATACTTTAAGATATTTGTCAAGACTAAATGGTGTGTAAACCAAGTATTTATGTTTTCTATCATGCTTTCTTTGGATTACTTTATGGCAACGTCGCCTTGGGTAAAAAATGGATTTTGATTTATTTTATTCAGATTTTCACCCTGTTTATCGGATGAACTGTATAATAAGCATTTTTCTTGTGAAATCGCTGAAAATAATGATGCTCCTGATAAACTAGTCGATTTCATTCATTTAGTTTAAAACAGGGAATTGTTTGATTCGAGGAGTTAATGGCCCTTTGAAGATATAGATTTTGTTATTGTTGTAAAACGAATTTCTCAGTATAAATATTGGTTTCATATACAATTTGAACAAAATATATTCCATTTTCTAGGTTCGCTAATGGTATGTTCATCTCCATTTTATCGCAGGTAAATTGATTGTTTACTTTACCTGAATGATTGAGAATATAAATTGTTGCACCATCCATGTTTTGGCCAAATTTAATATTTAGCGCATTTGTCGCCGGATTGGGGTACAATTTGATTTTTTTCTCATCTAAAATCTCCTTTTCGGATAAACCTATTGTTGGTCCTGTCGCATATCCAATTTCCCAGAAATAGTCCAATGAACTGTTGGTCGGTTCCTCGTCGCGACCAGTGTACCACATTTTATATTGGCCGTTGTCCAACAATACAGAAGGAAAAGAAGACAAATTTGAGTCCCAATCACCAATATTTCCTCTCGTTAAAACAGGATTTGCTGGTGATTTTGTCCATGAAATACCATCACTGGATAGGGCAAAACCAACTTCTTGGTTATAGGATGAATCGCTCGAACCACCGCCGTACCACATATAATATTGGTTGTCTTGTTTGATGACATGCGGATCTTGAACGTTTATACTTTCCCAAGTATTCGCAACTGTTGTTATGATGGGATTTCCAGCATATTTTGTCCAGTTGATGCCATCTGTGGAGGTCGCGTAACCAATGTTGGCGTTTCCATCCGTTCCGTTTCCATCTGCCACGGCGTCGTAACCGCAATACCACATTTTATAAAGATTTCCGTCCTTGATGACACTGGGGCCTTCGAGAAATCCGTTGTCCCAAGCCGACGAAATTCCTACCTGCAAAACAGGATTTGGGTGTTTGGACCAATTGAATCCGTCTGCTGAGTATGCGTAACCGATGTCGTAGCGAAAGGAATTGAAATATTGACCAGCATACCACATTTTATACTTTTGGTTGGCCGGTGCGGCGCTGTCAATGATTACGGTAGCCGTTTCAACGCCTAAAGAATCCCATTCACCGGAATAGGACACGTCTAGAACCGGATTTCCAGCATATTTTGACCAGATTATACCATCGTTTGAAGTTGCATAACACAGACGTGAACGCAACAGAGTATCCGCGGGATAATTCAATCCGCCGCAGGTATACCACATTTTATAGCTTGTTCCTTCCTTTACAACCCAACAATCGCTAATCGCGATTAGGTCGTTGGGTAAATTGGCAATGACCGTGTCTCGCTTCAAGACAGGATTAGTTGGGTCTTTTGTCCAAATGGTTTGTGTAAAGCCAAAGGAAAATATAACAATAACAAACTGACAGATGATAAGAATTGACTTATGATTTTTCATTTCTCTTTGCTTGTTCAATTGATGGATATGAAGTCTCTTTTAAATTTCAAGTCAAGTTACAAAATATCTTTTGTTTTGAAATATAATATTTGTGACTTGGTTTATTTTGCAGGTAAAAGGATAGTAGATAAGGAAGTTTACGAGGTACTGCTTGGAATTTAAAACTCTTTTTGAAGTGGTCTTTGATTTAAGGCTGAATTTGTTGAAAGCGATTCGGAATAGAATACTTCAAAAGCTGGCTTTTTTGAAGCAATGAATTTCAAAACGAGAGCAAAAAGAAAAAATTAAACTTCAAATTTCGATAATTTTAGATTTCGAAATATTTCGAAACTACACTGATATTCAGTATTTTATATAGGTGTATTGTATTATGCAGACTGGTGATTGGCCTTGATTAAACAAAGTTTAAGAAAATTCAAAAATTCAAAAATTCAAAAATTCACGAATTTTCGAAGATTCGAATTCGCGAAATTTAAAATTTTAAATATTTCGAAAGGGTACTGATGTTCAGTTTATTAGCTGCGATTCCCTAGGTCTCAATTTATGAATAACGAAGAAAATGAGATACTAGATTTTAAAAGAATTCTTATTGAAACTTCTGGACAAGTCTTTTTTAAAGTAATTCTCTCTTTCTCATCAGTTTAATACACAAATCAATAAGCCCTAATTTTTTCTACACTTTCCCAATTTGCGATTTTCGCAAAGACCAAAATTCAATATGCTCCATTCATTTATTCCATTACTTTAATCTGTATTATCTTTGTAAACGTAATTCAAGATGACCCATCATGATTAAAAAAACATCACTGGACCACAAAGTAAGATTCAAAACCGAACCGAGTAAAGACGCTTTTATTGTTGAACTTCGAAAAAGAATAGACCATTACTTTATTGAAAATAACATTAGCTCAAAAGGAAATTCTGAATTCTGGATCAAAGTTGTTTTAGCCATAGTCTTCTGGTTTGGAACCTACACTTTTATCATATCAGATGTCCTTTCGGGCAACTATTGGTTGCTTTTCGGGGCGTATTCACTACTAGGATTTGCCAACATTTTCATTGCTTTTTCTTTTGTACATGATGCTGTGCACGATGCCTGTTCAGACAAACCATGGGTCAATCAGATTTTAGGTCGTGGAATGGATTTCGTTGGGGGCAATTCCTATTTATTGCGGCAAATGCACAACGAACACCACAAATGGGTGAATATTCACGGAATTGATGTGACGCTTGAAACGCATGGTATGTTTCGATTTACGCCCCATGAAGAATGGAAATGGTTTCACAAATACCAACATTTTTATGTTCCATTGATTTACTGCTTCGCCCAAATTCATTGGGTCTTGTTCAAGGATTTCAAATGGTTTTTTGGTGAAAGTCACATTGGGAATATCAAAAACGTAAAACATCCCATTCACGAAACAATAATTTTGCTCGGTTTTAAAGCTTTGTATTATACCTTAACCTTGGTGCTTCCGATTATCTTCTTGAGCGTTCCGTGGTGGATTGCTGTGTTAGGATTCATCTCTGCGCATGCACTCTCAGGATTGACTTTTGCGCTAATTTTCCAATGCACACATATTTGCACAGGAACGCATTATCCTATGCCTGACAACGATGGCAACATTGAAAATAATTATGCCATTCATGTCTTGGAAACCACAGCTGATTTTTCGAGAAAAAGTAGAATTGGAAGTTACTTGATGGGCGGAATTAATATTCACGTTATTCACCACATTTTTCCACATATCAACCATGTGCACTATCAAAAAGTGACGCCGATTTTGATTCAATGTGCGGACGAATATGGAATAAAATACAATGAATTTAAAACCTTTCCTCAAGCTTTGCGAGCGCATATGAGTATGCTGAAACTTTTAGGAGCGAAGGACGCTAAGTTTCCAGAGTATGCAGAACAGAATATGACGAAGTTACATAAAGCAGGTGCGTAACTGTAACTGGGATCGCGCGCGCATCTACCTTTAAAACGACTTATTTGTTGTTGCTTTTCACCAATTTGAATACTCCTTCGTTGCCATCAATATCTTTGATTTTCGCGATGTAAAGGTTTTCAGGTAAATGTGAAATGTCCATTTTTACTTCTTTTCCATGGCATTCAAGGTTGAATACTTTTTCACCCATAACGGAATACAAAACAATGCTCTTGATATCATTTGGAGATGAAATACTTACCAGGTCTGCAGCCGGATTGGGATAAATGGCAACAGATAATTCGGAGGAAAATTCAGAAAGATTCAGCGATAGATTTCCTTGAATTTCAGTTCCTAAACTAGCTTGGATAAATTGACCACAACCAGAAGTAAAAACTTTAACTGCTTTCACTATGTACCATTTGCTGTTCAGATAATTGGATAAAATTAAACTGTTTCCTGTGAGCGGAGAATTCGTTATACGTTCAAATTTACCCAACTCAGAAGAGCTCTCGTAAACATGATATCCCAAGATATTCGGGTCAGGGGAGTTGGACCATTGCAAAAGCGCATCGCCGTTGGAATTCACAATGGACAAATTGGAAACAGGCGCAACTTGATACAAATTCAAAGTGGGATCACCATGAAAGGCAAAATGCGTTCGGTTCCACCATTCTTCCGTATCGAAATCTTGTGGGGCTTTCTCTAAATATTGATTGGTGCTGTTGTGATTCATGATTTCTTTCATCGCAATACCTAATGCCTCGCCTGTGCAAGCTTGGTGAAAAATATTGATGCCAGTTGTTGTCCAAAGGGTGACCAAGCATTTGCTATCGACTCCCAATAAGGAGCGAATTCGGCTGTAGTCACCGCCTGGTTGAGGAACATCCCCAAACCCCCAATAACTTTGGTCGCTAGAATAAACAGTTGCGTCCATTCCAAAATTTTGCCAGTCGGATACATTTGGAACAATTACGTTTTGCATGTATATTTTAAACGGTCCGTTGTTCTGAACCCATTGATTGTGGTTGGAACCAGAAATGTTTTCAAACACTTGATCGGGTTTTGAAATGTTAACCAAAGACCGAAAAGAACCGTCGTTGGAATTGTCATAACCGTTGTTGAATGCGGATTTTTCACCCATGTCAAACCCTACTGCAACATTTTTGTAATTGCTCAAACGGTCTAAATAGTTTTCAATCAACGTTAATTCGGGGGTACTGATATCTGTAAGATTGGCGAAATCAACACGTCCAAAAGCCATTTCTATATCAGAAGGGAAAAAGTCTTGGTCCCATTTGAAATCGCCAGGTAGGTTGATCGCCAGTGGTGTGGCGAGTCCTCCTGGATTGAAAGTGGCAGTATCGGTGTAAATTCCATCGATATCTGCATAATAAGCGTCGCAACCTCGCGCACCTTTATTTTGGTCATGCGCATCAGGTGCTGTGGCAAAAGTAGAACCACTTCTCGGCATGGGAACGTGCCCGAGTATAAAAAGTGCTTTCGGCTTGTCATTGGCCGGCGCATTGTTGTAAATGGATGAAATAAAACCTTTTATACCAACGACTTCGTTTCCGCTATCCCAGTTCGTAGCTTTGGCAACAATTAATTCATTGACCAACCAACCATCCGCTACAATTTCCTTTTTCAAGCGCTCATATTTTACCGTTAAATTTGCAGGAATGTCATCGGCAACAAGCAAAATCATTTGTCCTTTGTAAACCGAATTATCAGGAAGCATAGCGCCAATGGTGTATCCAATCGCATCATAATTTTGAGCTTGATAAAGCCAGGTGTTTTGGCGTCGAATCTGATATTCCCAGATATCGCCATTGGCAACATTCCCGTCTATCCAATGACCAGTTCCGGGCGCCAAATTAGAAGCGACATTCGACCAAGAAAAGGTCCCCAAACTGCGACGATAAACGAAGATAGGATCTGAGTTATTGGACAAGGAATCATGAAAAATGATTTTGACTTGATTGTCGGTCAAATGCACTTCAGAAGAAACCAAGCAAACTCTTCTGCCGTTATTTGAATAATTAAAATTGAAATTTTGTCCAAAACAGGCGCTTTGTTGAGTCAAAATAAAAACGATACTAAGTATAAGAGTATACTTCATCTTTGATTATTAATGTAATGGTTCCTCGAAAATAAGAACAAAAAACATAGTGAATAGTTGTCTCTGTAATTTTGTTTGTTTTCTAAGCAAAGCAATCCGCAGCCTCCTCAGGGTTCGGTTGGACAAAAAATAGATTTGACCAAATTGTTCAAGTGTACATCTGGAATGTCAAATCTTATTTTTATATTCGAGTTCTAAAAAATAAGTACCATTCATGACCGAAAACAATTCTGCACAAGCTTTAGCACCTTTCTCATGCACGTATTCGTCTCATGTTCCTGATTTACTTTTTAAATTACAGTGTTCGATTGCTATTTCGACTTATCAAGCGGGTAAAATCGTTTTTATTTCGGCATTGGATGAAAATAAAATTGTTCAATTACCCAGAACTTTCGATAAACCGATGGGAATAGCGCAAGATTACGAGAAAGATAAATTAGCCATTGCTTGTAAAGATGAGGTCGTTGTTTTTGCCAATTCTCCGGGATTAGCAGCACACTATCCAACAGCTCCGAATAAATATGATGCTTTGTATATGCCAAGAGCCACTTACCATACGGGTTACTTGGATATTCATGATTTGAATTTTGGTGAAGACGGAAAATTATACGGTGTCAATACCTTGTTTTCCAGTATAGTTAAAATAGACGAAGATTATAATTTTACGCCAATTTGGAAACCCAATTTTGTGGATGCCGTTGCTGCAGAAGACCGTTGTCACCTGAATGGAATGGCCATGTTGAATGGTGAACCAAAATACGTGACGGCCTTTGGAAAAGGAAATAGTTTTCAAAGTTGGAAGGAAAACATCACTACTTCCGGTGTCATTATTGACGTGGAAACCGATGAAATTATCGTGGAAGGTTTAGCCATGCCGCACACACCGAGAATTTTTAATGGTGACTTGTATACACTTTTATCCGCCACTGGGGAACTGATCAAAATCAATAAAGAAAATGGAACGTATGAGGTTGTCGTCAAGCTTGACGGCTTCGTTAGAGGAATGGATTTGTACAAGGATTATCTCTTTATCGGTTTATCGAAATTGAGAGAAAATTCTTCCACTTTTGCAAAATTGAAGCTAAAAGCTAACGAAGTTGGAATAATGATTGTACATTTACCTACAGGAAGTATTGCTGGAAAGATATCTTATCAGACGTCTTTAGACGAAATCTATGATGTGCATATCTTACCAGGAAAAACAAGACCGAATATTTTAAATACCATACGTCCGGACTACAAGGATGGGATAACGACCACAGAATCAACGTATTGGGCAATAAAGAATTAATATTACGAAAACAAACAACTATGAAAAACAATACGCAAGCACGGAAAACGAGACAACTCGCTAGATTGGTAGACGAATTGAAATTAAAGTCAAATGACAAAAGCATTTCCTTTGAAACTATTCACCAACTTAAACTGCGCATCAAATACTTGCTGCAAGAATTAGTCGTTTTCGTAGACAAACAAAAATTAAAAAGAATTCTAGGTACTTTTGCGGTTATTTTCTTTGGATTTGCAGGAACCAGCCAAGCACAAGTTTTTGGTCCACCAGTTCAGAACCCTTTTGGCCTTACATTGCCACCAACGGCGACAACTTATTTATTATTCCCAGAATTTGCAGATTTGGATAATGACGGAGATTTAGATATTCTTGCAGGAGGGTATTATTCCAACTTTCAATATTACGAAAACACGGGAAGTGCGACGGCACCAGCCTTTGCTGCACCTGTAGCAGATCCTTTTGGTTTAACCAATATCCAATTTCTTGCTGCTCCAGCTTTAGCCGATTTAGACAATGATGGTGACTTGGACTTAATTGTTGGCGAATATTATGGGAATTTAAATTTCTATTTGAACGTTGGAACGAGCGCAGTACCTAATTTTGCCGCACCTATTTCGACTCCTTTTGGCTTGACGGCTAGTTATGGTTTCGCATTTCCAACATTTGTGGATTTGGACAACGATGGCGATATGGATTTGTTGGTCGGAGATGCTAATTCCAGTCAATTATACTATGAAAATATAGGAACGGCATCTGTTCCTTCATTTGCTGCTCCAGTGACGAATCCATTTGGAATTGGCACAGGCTATGGTGTTTCTGCACCTGAATTTGCTGATTTGGACCATGATGGTGACTTTGACTTATTGATTGGGTCATATTATGGTGCTTTTACATATTACGAAAATACGGGAACAGCTTCAAGTCCTGCTTTTGCTGTTCCCGTTACGGATCCTTTTGGTTTGTCAGCAACATACAATTTCAACTTTCCTACAGCCGCTGACTTAGACAATGACGGGGATGTGGATATCTTGGTTGGTGAGTATTATGGTACTTTCCAATATTTCAAAAATATTGAAATCAATGCGTCGATCAATGAATTGGCGATTGAAGGTTCGGTTAATCCAAACCCAGTTAATGATATTCTTCATTTCGATTTTGAAACAAAAGTGCAACGTGCAGATTTTGTCAATCTTGCTGGTCAAATAGTTTTATCTGTTGAAAATCCAACGAAGAATGTTGACGTGAGTTCTTTGGAACCAGGGATGTATATTATTCAATGTCAGTATCAAAATGCTCAAAAATCTACGTTCAAGGTACAGAAACTATAAGCTTATTTATTTGCTCAATTAAATTTCATTTCTTCATGGGCTGGGTGAGAATGTATTATTCAATCCAGTTCAAGGATTTTAATTTGGCGGTGACTGATTTAGCAAAACACTGATATCCAGCTGCATTAAAATGTGTATCAATTGGCCAGTAATAGGATTGAATTTTCCGGCGTGATTTTTTAGACTCCCTTATTAACTCTGAATATAATTCAAGGTGCTCAATTTGGCTCTCTTCCATAGTTGATATCAATACCTTATACCCGTAAAATGGAATGTAACTCGAACCTTTAAATTCGTGCAGAGACGGCTGCAGAATCACCATGAATTTAACTTTTTGTACCTGACAAAGTGTTTTGAAATTCTTAATCGTTTGGATAATAATTTGACTTGCTTGTTCCTCAGTTACGTGAGCAACTCCAACAAATGGAACAGGATATTTAAGCAATTTATGCGTGTAAAATCTTGTAAGATGACTGCAGGCATAAATCCAATCCCACCACGGAACGGAAGCTCCCGATGAGCCATCTGTATTGAAACGCTTGTTGCCGCCTCTTGCCACAATATCGAATATATCAGTACCGTTTATTGTTAATATCAGCACATCAGGCTTGTAGTCCAATAGTTTATCTGTGAAAAGCTTGTACTCAAAAACTGGGTCGCTCCCTCCGATACCTGCGTTAATGGTTTCTAGACTATTTCCAAAGGAGGTAAAGTTTTTTTCAACTTGTCGCACCCATCCTGCATCCTGTTCAACTCCAACTCCTTCCGTAAAGGAATCACCTAAAGCTATAAGGCGCGTTTTGGCGCTTTTGGTTCTGAAAATTTCTTTTTCTGATAATCCAATGGAATTGGTTGTCCTGTAAAATTTGAATTCTTTTCGATGATTAACTACTGTATCTTTGGACGGATGCAACCAGTACCATGAAGGAATATGATTTTGTTTTGCGTTGGAAATGTATCGGCCATCACTTATTTCTGGATGCGTTAAAAAAGACCCAGTGCCTCTTAATAAAATTTCTAGCCCCATGAAGACGACTATCCAAATACGAACATGAATTAACGTTGTTCTTTGTTTAATTTTAGTTCGTTTCGAAATTAAGCCAAAAGTGCGCACCAATGATTCAATGAAAATCCATACGCCAACCCAGAGTAAAAGAAAAGAGATAAACAAGAAGCGAGCAGTGTAATTCACACTAAAATAAGCCAAATAGATAAAACCAAAACTTATCAGATAAGTCACAATAAGCGCTGAAAACGGAGAGGATCTTACGGATTTGAGCATGGATAAAATTAATAGAAATTAATTGGAAATAGGCTTCTTCAGATTGGAGCATTGCGTTGAACGTTATTTGGATTTTTTCGGCCGATTGCATCACGGATAAGATCCTTTTTGTCAATAGAATTTTGAAGTGGAGAGGCGAGGAGGTGCGTGATGGGGTGTGGTTTGATGTGAATTGTTTGAACTTGGATTTAATTTAAACTGACTAAAAAGGAGCTCATCCCACTTTAGATTTAAGGCATTGATTTTCAATTAAATAAAAGATGTATGAGGCTAATGTTCGAAACCGCCTTTCAGTTGAATTAAACAAAAATTTAAATTTTTAGTGAGCCAACATGTAAAATATTGATTTCCATTTAAATACAAGCTGTAATAGACCAATATTTGGATCCACCTTTCAATGAAGCTAAATAAAAATTTAAATATTTAAATTTTTATTTAGCTTGGGCTTAACGCCTTGATATTTAACAGAATAAACTTCTATCTAAAGCTACAATTCCAAAACCCAAACCACTTCCTACAAAAATCCAAACAACGAAACTCTTCCCCAATAAAAACTATTTCACTCCCTGTCTTCTTTTCCACCATTTCACCATCTCAAACCAAATAACAGAAACGAAACCAATGCCTACAGCTGTTCCCAATTGAAAAAGAGTCAATTTTTCAAATTCAAAAAATGCGGTCAATGGTGGGACAAATAATATCAATCCAACAAGCGTTGCCGTTAGCAAAATGATAAACGCCACCATGCGATTCTTGTATTTTAAAGTCGTGAGGATGGAATAATAAAAGGAACGATTGATCAAGGTGAGGAAAATATTAGCAGTGATGAGAACCGTGAAAACCATCGTTCTGGTCAAAGCTTCGTTATAGTCATTCATCACGGAATATTGGTACACAAACAAAATCCCAATGGAGATAACCAATCCTTGCACGATGCTGATAGACAGTTCTGTCCAATTGAAAAAAGTGTTGCTCAGTGCTTTTGGTTTTTTCATCATTGTATTCTGCTCCATGGGTTCATTCTCGTAGATGATAGAGCAGGTGGGACCCATAATAATTTCCAAGAAAATCACGTGTATAGGCGAAAAAATATTGGGATAAATCCATCCTAGAGCCAAAGGAATAAACACGGTGAGAATGATAGGAATGTGAATGGAAATAATGTATTGAATGGCTTTTTTCAGGTTGGTGTATATCTTCCGACCCATGGCAATCGCATCGACCATTTTGGATAGATCGTCTTCCAATAAAATCAGTGAAGCGGCTTGCTTGGCTATTTCTGTACCTTTTTTCCCCATAGCAATGCCAATATGCGCTGCTTTCAAGGCTGGACCATCGTTCACACCATCGCCGGTCATGGCTACGATCTGATTATTGGCTTTCAAAGCATTGATAATCTTTAGTTTAGCATCTGGAAACATGCGCGTGAAAATATGGGTTTCCATCACACATTTTTGTAAAGCAGCGTCGTCCAATTCCATCAATTCATCGCCGGAAATCGCTTTTTCGTGACCTCTGAATCCAATTTGTTTGGCAATGGAAATTGTCGTTTCAGCATTATCGCCAGTGATTATTTTTACATCAATTCCAGCCGCATAAAAATCTTCCAGTACTTGCTGAATGTTCTCTTTTGGCGGATCGTAAAAGGCAACAATTCCCTTAAATTGAAAAGGCAAATCTTGCTGTTTTTCAGGATAATCTTCGCCCTTAAAATCTGAAACACCAACACCCAAAACACGGTAACCTTCTTGGGTCAAAGTTGCAATGGCTTCGTGGATTTGTTTTTTCTCGGATTCCGAGAGATGGGAAACTGCTATCAATGCCTCAGGTGCTCCTTTCGCTGCTATTACACGGTTGCCTTTGTCGTTTTGCAGCACGTGCGTCATCATCGGCGGTTTGCCTCCCAAAGGATATTCGTGCACGAGTTTGTACCCAGGTCGCTCGTCTACTTCTGCATGCTCTTCGTACGCTTGATGCAGCGCAATTTCCATGGGATCAAAAGGAATGGGCTCGCTAGCCCACATAGACCATTCGATGAATTTTTTCTCATCGTCTATCAAAGCTTCTTCGGGATTGGAAATTTTATTGGTCGACAACAAAAACAGTTTCGCCAAACTCATTTTGTTTTCGGTAATTGTTCCTGTTTTGTCGGTGCAAATGACCGTGGCGCTACCCAAAGTTTCAACGGTTTTCATCTGCTTCACAACAATGCCCATTTTCATCAATCGCCATGCGCCCAAGGCCATGAATGTGGTGAAAGCAACAGGAATCTCTTCGGGTAAAATACTCATCGCCAAGGTGAGCGATTGTAATAAACTATTCAATAACGCTCTTGTTTGCCAATAGTTTATCGCCCAAACAATGAGAAAAACAATGGCACCATCTATCGCCATCTTTTTTACGAAATTGGCAATTTGCAATTCCAATGGCGTTTTTTCTTCCTCAATACTTTCTAAACTTGAACCGATTTTGCCCAGCTTCGTTGCGTTGCCAATGGCTGTTATCGTAGCAATAGCTAAACCGCTAGCAACCGTCGTTCCGCTATAAATGATATTATCTTCAGTGGATTTGTCTTTGAATACAGCAAAAGATTCCCCGGTCAAAATGGATTCGTTGACAGAGAAATCGTTGGAGTGAACAATGGTGCCATCTGCGGAAATGGAGCTTCCTTCTTCCACCATCAAGCTGTCGCCGACCACCAATTCTTCGCTTTTGATTTCCTGCTCTTTTCCGTCGCGAATGACTTTGCAATTGGGCTGAGAAAACGCTTTCAACTTTTCTAAAGCATTTTTACTTCTGGAATGCTGATACAAGGAAATCGATGCTTGAAACACGATAGCGGCCGCTAAGAAAATGCCATCGCCGATTTTGCCACTGATGAAGTAAATGGAAGAAGCCACCAACAACAAAATAATCAGCGGCTCTTTGGCTGTGTGGATCAAGGTATCTAAAAAACTGTTGCCCTTCTTGTAATCCAATGTGTTCTGACCAAATTTTTCTCTCGATTCAAGTACCTGTTCACTTGTTAAACCGATTATGTCTATATGATTCGACGCCATAATCAAAGATAGTATTTTAAAAATTTGTCGGATAGCTTTTGAACTTAATCGTCGTCGTCATCTTCTTCCTTATTTGACTTTTTTGAATCCTTTGACTTATTGTTGTTGTAATCTTTCGGATTCGTTTTGTTGTTCCTAATATCATGCTCGTTTCCGCTCAGATGGCAAGAAGCGCAATTGCTGATGTTGTAGATGCCCTCTTCGTTGTGCTCAGAAATTATATCTCCCTCTGAATGTTCGTGACAGGCAAAGCAATTTACGGTTTTGTAATTGTTGTTGGTATGACATGTTTTGCACGAAACATTATGATTTTTGTCGAGTTTGAAATAGGAGGAATGGTCGAAGGTGGAAGGAGTCCATTGATTGGTGCTGTGACATTTTATACAATTTTCTGTAGCTACATTGTGGTAGTCGTCACTTGGTTTTTGATGACAAGCGACACAATTATTCGTATTGAGCAGCGCATCGTGATGGAATGAACTTACTTTTTTCCAGCTTTCCGTTTGGTGACAACTTTTGCATTCATTTGTAGTTTGCGTATGCAGTTTGTTCGTTGGTTTGTTATGACAACTGTTACAATTGTTGATTACAGAGACATTGAGTAATTTATGTTTGAAACTGCTCAATGGGTGTTCAGGAACCACACCTTGATGCTCAGAATGGCAAGAACTGCATTTCTGGTTGGAAAGTTGATGATGAAATTGAATGGCGGACGAGGCTCCAATTTTGTCTTTTCCTATGTCGGAGATATTGTGACAGACAATGCACTTTTCATTGGCAACACCACCCATTATATTGTGACAAGACATACAATCATTGCTCTGTTTTTGGTGTACAGCTGATAGTTCGCCAGGATTGATCATGGCATGCGGAAACTGGACAATGATAAAAATCAAAACTCCAATGGACAGCAAAATATATAGTTTTTTCACTAGCTGAAAAGTATAATGGTGATGATATGCAACAAGGAGAGAATGCCCAAACTAAAAGCTATTGGTAAATGAACGACTCTCCATTTCCGCATAGCATCAACTGTTACCGTGTCTAAAAACAATTTTTTGTCTGCCTCTGCTCTCGGCATGCCTGATGCCAAAAGTACCTTCCGACTTTCGTTCAATGTCATGCTTGCATTTTTCAATAAATATTTTCCCACCAAACCACTGGCAACGTTGATCAAAAGCAAGATTATCGCCAACCACGGCAATATTGCGTTGAAATGAACGCCTGCATGAACGAGAATGAAAACCGAACCAATCCAGGCCAAAGTTTCGTGCATTTGGAGCAGTTTTTTGGGTGAACCTGAAGTAATGATTTTTCGCTTGCGTAAAGAATAAACGAAAGACAAACAAATCAACCCAGTTCCAATGATTCCGAGCGACCGGCCAATGTACACCAAATGAAAATAGTGAAGTGCGTAATCAATGACAACTGTTACAAAGAACATCATGGAATACAAAAACAGAAAGGGGATGACCTGCTTGACGAATATGGGAAGTTTCATATTTTAATAATTGTGTTAACGCCTACTTTTTTCCGCATAAATTGAAATGCGACTTGGTTTACTCTTGAAAAATTCATCAACGGAATAATCCGTAACTAGATGAATATCAAGAGTACAACTCAAATTTAATCATAAGAAATCCCAAAGAATATTTTATTTCCTTATGATTTACTTAAGATTTTACACACCAAATTTAACTTGGAGATTTAGGCTTTTTGTTACACAATTAATTCTAAAAATTGCACGATTCGTGCTTTGTTTTAATTGAATGTTTTTCAGTGATTTATAATGAGAATTTCTCGAATTTCTCCCCATTCCATTTGAATGCACCATTCTCATGCGAACCCAACCATAAAATACCTTGATTGTCCTTGTAAATGGAGAAAAGGGTAACATCCTTGTCACTGTTTTTAACTGAATAATGCTTGGCTTCTTTTCCGTCGTAACGCCAAACACCTTCGTTGTAGGTCACCAGCCAAATGTCACCTGAATTATCTATTACGGATGAAAGGAAAAAAGTATAATCTCCTCCATCGCCTGAAGTGATGCCATCCATTCCTTTTTCTTTTGTGTAAGCTATCAAAATACGGTCTTTCTCACGCGTGACTTCGGGAGAAATCGTATAGCGATAGTGCGAATTACAAAACCAGAATTTACCTTGTTTGTCTTCTAAAACAGAACGAATTCCAAAAGAACCACCTTTCGGTGTGTAGGTCATTTGATCTTCGTACAACCAACTCAAATCTTTTCCATCGTAGCGACAAACACCGAAATTTGAGGTGCCAAACCACATGTTTCCTTTGCTGTCCTTGTAAATGCTGTACACTTCATAGGGACTCCAAGGAGAGTTTGGAAAATCTTTGAAATACGCATCGGCCATATAATGTTTGGGAAATTCCAGCTGATACAAATTTTCGCCGTCATAACGATAGGGACCTTTTTCGCCATTTTTACCTAAAATACTGAACCACAAATCATCAGCTTGTAGTTTCCAGTTCTCGCTTGAGTTTTTGCTTTTGATGGGTGTCAACGTGGTGAATTGTTCTCCGTCAAATTTATGGATGCCGCCCAAAGTAGAGAAAAAGATATTCCCTTTTTTGTCCCCTTGAATGCCGCGAATGCTGTTGCTGCTCAAACCATCTCCTTCTGAATAATGCACAATCTTTTTCCCATCATAACGATAAATTCCGCTTGAATCGCCACCAAACCAATAATCACCATTGCCAGCCTGAAAAACAATCCAGCAACTTGCACCAATCTCGGAAACACTTTGACCAATGGCCTTTGCACCAAGATTATTTGCCGATTTGGACGTATTGCAAGAAATAAGCAAAACGAAAGAAATCAAATATAAAAGCGACTTGCGAACCATTTGAATGTGTGTTAAGTTATAAATCTACTAAATGTATGCAGAAGTTGATGCGCATGGACTAAAAAACCATGATGTAGAGGATTGATGGATTTCGGATTGACTGATTGACGGATTTCGATAGCTTCAACGCCGACTGCGATGCACTGAGCTTGCCGAAGCGAGCGTAGTCGAAGGTGACCTTTGCGGATGGACGAATTTTCAATAACTCTTCGCGCCTCTGCGCCCCTGCGTTGAAAAAAACCTCCGTGCTCCGTTTAAAAAATACTCCGCACCGTCCACGGTTATATTCCTTGCACCCTTTTACTGTTAAAAAACCACTAAATCTCCCCTCTTCTCACATGAAACTCCTCCAACTCCCCATCAATATACCGAAGATCAGCATAATGAATACTGCCATCTGCTTTGAGTAGGTAAAGCCGGTCCTTGAGTTGAATAAAATCCAAAACAATTCCTTCTTTCAAAATGGGATAATACACATGTTTGTGTTCGTATAGCAAACCTTCACCAAACCAATGGAGACTGTTCGTATCTTCACAAAGCGCCAAATATCTGTTGTCATTCACTTGATTCGCCATAGTACTGGTGCTAAAATCTCCGGCGATGAGCATTTTTCCATTAACCTTTTGACAATGTGAATAATTGAAGGCCCCATATGCTCCTTGTCCGTGCATCATGTTTTGAACATAATTGGATCTTTCTTGATTGCTGTAAATGGAGTTATAACCACTTAGACTTGGCGAAATAATATATAAAGTATCGTCAATAGCATCCAGGAGGCTGTTGGAGAGGTAGGAATAATATTGTACTTGGCCGAGGTACTGCGCCGTTTCGTTTTTGAATTTAAAAATGCTGCCTCTCGTATTAAAAAACATGGCTGTTTTACTCGCTATCATTTGATCAAAAGTGCTCGCTCCTAATCCTTCAGGATGAAAATCTTGAATAGAATTGCCATCCAAAACAATCAAGCTGGAAGTGAGGTTTCCGTTCACTTTCTTGAAATTTCCGAGTATATAGAGCTTGTTCTGAAACTCTTGAATGGATTGTATATTTCCATCGAAATAAGCGACTTTTTCCCAACGATATCCCTTCAGTTTTAATAGCTGATGCGGATAGTCTTCTTCCGGCAAAATCACGGAAAGATAGGTTTCATTTTGAAAGATTACCAGATCAAAAATTTCACCTAAAATAGGTGCGCCAACTGCAGTCCATTTTTCACGAAGTGTAGAATATTGTTTGACTTGCTTTTTCAAGCCCAAAGCATCGGACTGCGAAATCCCGTAGAAAGAAGTATCGTTTTTACTCGCCACCAATTGAAGGATGCCAGAATCGTCGCTTTTCGCTGTCGTCCATTGAATAGGCGTAGGATTGGCACAAACAGGAGACGGCGGACCATACGTGGGCTGAATCAAAGCCAATTCGAAAAAAGACAAACCACAATCTTTTTGCCAGGTGCGCAATTCAGGATGCTCAATATCCGCTAAATAAAGAAGTAACTGATTTTGTGCTATTTCTTGCGCTACTTTTCCTAAACCGTTTTCCTTCATCAAATAACCAACAGCGCAATGTGTTTGCTTCGAATCGATGAAAATAGGCGTGCGACAGTTCGTCAAATCGTTCTCTGGGAAAACGCCACCTTGGATGTATTGCAACAAAATGGCTTGATTTTTTAGTCTGTTTTTTCTTTGCTTGGGGTTCAATTGCTTTACCGGCTGACGTTCCAAATACGACAATACATTCCACAGGTGCAACTGAATCAGTTCTTGTTCGGAGTGGGGTAGGAAGGTGTGGGTGATTTCATTCTCCAAGCCTGCCCAGTTTTTATTGACGCCCATCAAGATGTGGTGCGTTTCTTTTTGTGCATCGCTTGCGCCGAAACTTTGCAAGGCAATCAAGCAGAAAATAAGGAGAAAGCTCCAACTATTTGATTCTTTCCGTGCCATTTTCATTGAAGTATTTAACGGTGTAATTTCCTGTGAAATTTTCCTCCATTTTCAGTTGACCAGAAGGATAAAAAAGTTCACGTTTGACCAATTCCTGTTTCGTTATGCCATTGGCACTTTTGAAGGTTTTGACGATTGCGACATGCCCATCGTCAGAATACGCATATATTTTCAAAAGCGGTACTCTGGAGGTTTCGTCCAAATAAAAGTTTTCCTTAATGGCTCCGTTTTCCAAATAATATACCTTGTTTGGTTTTTGGGAGTAATAATCGAAATGATTTTCCCATTTGATTTTCCGAGACGGATACCATACATATTGACCATTGAGCCATCCCGTCCACATTTCATGTTGGATGCACACACCATTTTCAAAGTACTCCCAGTAACCGTATTTATTGGTCTCTTTATTCCCATAAACGGCTATTGGCAGCTTCTTATCATGCGCTGGATAGTGGTAATTGCTCATCAAACGAAAACCTTGAGCATAGCTCATGGGGTCAATGGAATCGAATTCTTGTACAAAAAACAGATTAAAGCTGGCCGCTACTTCGTAATACAAAGCTTTTGATTTTCCATTGGCAAAATAGGCGGTACTGTCCAATTTCAATTCATTTTTGATGCCGTAGCTCTCTGTAGATAGAAAATTGGGCGCTTCATTTTTTTTTATAGGAGTGAAAAATTTCATTTTTTGCAGGTTGTATTTTCCCGTTTTAAAAGGGAGAACAAGTTGTGCATCGCAATCCAACTCAGAAATTTTAATCACCATGGAATCGGGAGTTGTGCGGTCAAAACCTTTCGATCGAAAAATAACGAGAACATAGTCCAACTTGTTATTGAATTGCAGCGAACTGGACAGTGTTTTGTGGTCATGTTGTGGATTCAAATCACTTGCCCCAGTAGCGCGAACCGTCGCAAAAATCGTACTGTAATATCCAGCGGATTGCAGAACAGTTAAAGGGTAGGGACGATACGTTTCACTGTAATTGTTCGACCGCACCATCGGATAACAAACGCCCTCATCATAAATTTTCAAATGCAATTTCGACACAACCGTATCTTGCCCCCAAGCCAACCCCGAAGCCAAGATAATCAAACTGAAAATGACATACTTTAATCTTTGCGTCATACTGTTCTGTACAATTGAGTCTGAAGATAGTTCATTTTGGAATAGCGGATTCCTAAATAACTCTCTGCGCCTTTGCGCCCCTGCGTTGAAAAAAAACCTCCGTGCTCCGGGTTAAAAAATCCTCCGCGCCCCCTGCGGTTAAATTCCTACCACTCATAGCGTTTAACCCAAAATCTATGGAACCTTCCGCCCCTCACCAGCCTCCAACATCAAAAACCAATCCTCCAACTCCAAGGTCATCTCCAAAGCTCTCTTTGCATGCACTATCCGTTCTTTATTCGTCGTGCCAATCACGGGCGAAACCTGAGCAGGATGACTTAAAATCCAAGCCAAAAGCAGTGCGTCTGGTGTGAGGTCGTATTTGTCTGACAAAGTCTTGAGCACAGCGTGGATGCGATCCGTTTGTTCGGTTTTCTCTTTGAAAACGCTGCCAAGCGGACTCCAACACATGGGCTGGATGTTCTTTTGCAGCATCTGGTCCAAAGTGCCGTCGTACATTGCTGTGTTTTGGGTGAGTGAAAACTCGATTTGATTGACCGAAACTGGAATTTTACTCGCCACCAAATCTACCTGTGAAGGCGTGAAATTCGATACGCCAAATGCACGAATCTTGCCGCTGGATTGCAAAGCAGTGATGGCCTCCGCAATTTCATCGGGATGCATCAAAGGACTCGGGCGGTGCAACAAAAAAGTATCCAAATACTCAGTTTGCAAGTTCCGCAAAGATTCCTCCGCGCTCCAAATGATGTATTCTTTCGAATAATTGTAGTGTTTGATGGAATTGTTGCGCGTTTTGCCCACATATTGAATGCCGCATTTGCTGATGAGTTGCAATTCTTCCCGATCAACGCCACTTTCTTTCCAAGCTAAACCAAACTCAGCTTCCGTGGTGTAATCGCCATAAATATCGGCGTGGTCAAAGTTCGTAAAGCCATTTTCCAAACAAAACTGAATCAGTTCCGCCTGTGCCTTTGTGGACAATTGCTTGCCCCATGCGCCCCAGGACATGCAGCCGATAATGATTTTTGAAGTGGGTGTCATATAATACGATTGTTGTTTGCTAAGGTAATCATATCGCCCTATTTGTTTCTGCATAACTCTTCTCTTTGCGCCTCTGCGCCCTTTGCGGTTAAATGGAACACGGATAACGCCGATTTTGTAGGATTTAAAAGAATTTTCCACCATCACCTTGCAAAAAACCTCCGCGCTCCCTGCCAGCCGGAGTTCACGTAGGATGGACCGCGCCTTCTTAGTGCCCTTTGTGGTTAAACCCTCCGCGTCTCCGCGTCTTTGCGTTGAAAAAAAACTCCATGCGCACTTTATTACAAAAACCACTCCACGCCTTTGCGTCTTTGCGTTGAAAAGAATCCTCGGTGCGCTCGGTGTTCATTGCGGTTAATCAAGCCCATCAAATTTCGCTTTCATCGTGGGATTGCCGTGCGTTAATTTTTTAATCGTCAAGTCTTCGGCTTTGTTGTTCGCTAAACGCAGATTGTTTTCCGAAGACAAAAGTGCCTCTTTGGTTTTTTGCAGGTGAATGATCGTCTTATCGATTTCTTCAATGGCTGTTGTAAATTTCCGACTGGCGAGTTCATAATTTCGGGCAAATCCCTCTTTAAAAGCATCTATTTTCTCCTCAAAATTGGTAATATCAATGTTCTGGTTGCGCATCAAGTTGAGCTCGGCTTTGTATTTTAAAGAGTTCATGGCCGCGTTGCGAAGAAGCGTGATAATGGGAATGAAAAATTGCGGTCGAACAACGTACATTTTGCCATACTTGTGCGAAACATCAACGATACCTGTATTGTACAGTTCGCTCTCCGCTTCGATCAGTGAAACGAGAACAGCGTATTCACACTTCTTTTCCGTGCGATCTTTGTCCAATTCTTTGAAAAAATCTTCGTTCCGTTTTTTTGTAGCCGTTTCGTCGCCCTCATTTTTCATTTCAAACATGATGGAAATTATTTCATTTCCTGCGTCGTCCATTTCTCTGTAAATAAAATCTCCCTTGCTGCCTGATCTGGAATCATTGTCCTTCTCAAAATAAGCATTCTGGAAGCCAGTTGCACGCAATTTGTTGAATTCCGCTTCACAATGTTGTTCCAGCGTTTCACCTATCATTTTGGTCGAAAGTTTGAGTTTCATGTCTTTTCGCAAAGCAATTTCTTCATCTTTCAGTTTGATGATATCGTCTTTGGTTTTGAGTTCCACCGAAAATTTTTCCTGCAACGATTTCTCCAGCAATTGCTTCTCTATTTCTCTGTTTTTCAAATCATTCGCCAAGTCGTCACGTTGCTTTTCAATGACTTTAATCGCTTCGGCAACGGTGAGTTTTTTCTCCAACTCCGCATTTTGAATGGCAGACTTCATTTCAGCAATTTCCGCTTGTTTTTTCGCCAATTCCTGCGATAGATGCAGTTCATTTTTAGCCTTCAAATCGCTAATTTCTCTATCCTTTTTGGCTAAATCTTCCTGCAAAACATTTTTCAAATTCGCCTCCGCCAATTTCACCGCGTTGACCTTTTCATTCTCCGCTAAGTTCAAGCGATTTTGCAATTCTTCCTCGAATTGATGGTCACGCACTTGCTTGACGATATCCGCAAATCCAGCTTCATCCACTTTGAAGGCTTTTTTGCAATTGGGGCAGATTATTTCGTTCATTTTGTTTTTGTTTGGACAATGGTAATAAGTTTTTTCAAAAGGCTTTCGTGATATTCAGTTTTTATTAAGAACTCAGTTAAAAGCATTATTTAAATGCTTAACGGTTTGCGTGTATGTGCAGTAGCGGATTAGAAGCAATTTTCTGTCCGTTTAGCACAAAGTTTCTTAGAAACAAAGACCTTCGATTTACCACTTCACCCGCTATTGCCACAAACACGCTGTGTGTGCCCTGCATGAGCAGAGCAACACGCTTAGTGAAGCTCTAATAAATATTTGAAATTGCAAATTTTATTTGTGAAAAGCAAGCGTGTGATTTTCCAGAGGGTTAAAGTCCCTTAATTGCGAGGTTTAACAGCCT
>JBGSIB010000035.1:0-33957 GCA_041751955.1 Crocinitomicaceae bacterium | reverse complement strand
TGCCTATTTCACCCCAGATTGCCGTATTGAAAGTGGTGTAGGCACAGAAATTTACATTTGCTAATTCCGAAGCTGGAATTCCGAAGAGATTTTCCAACAAAACTTCGCTTCCTGGAGGTAAATCGTCGCTGCAAATCTCATCTAAAACGACTGTTGTGGTGCCATTGGAAACGGTCACAATTGCTCCTTTCACGAAGGTGGCCAGATATGCTTCTAAATCCGTTGGCGCATAGATATTTTTGGAACGGGACAACAATACAAATGGTGGCGAATTGGTTTCAATTCTTCCGTCGATGACCAATTGTTCTTCGTATCCAGGAATATCGATAACCACCTCTTTTGTGCAAGAAGATGCTAAAATCAAAAGTGCTATAAAAAGTATTGTTTTCTTCATCGTTCTAAAATTCAAAATTCCATGTTGCACTTGGGATAATCGGAAACAAAGTCACTTGCTTTACTTTCACTTGAAAATCACCTTTGAATACGTCACCATCGTTGTCCACATACAAGAAAAATGGATTGGCACGATTGTACACATTGTAAATCGAAAATGACCAATTGCTCCGGAATCGCTTCGGAACTTGAACCTCTTCTCCTTTTTCATTGGTAATCGTTTTCATTGGTTTATCATATAAAGTAGCCGAAAGATCCAAACGGTGATACGGCGCCATTCGTGTAGAATTTCTGTCTCCGTATTTGAATAGCAAATCTTGGTCTTGGATATAATAGCTGTCTGGTAAGGTCAAAGTGCTTCCTGTTGCGTAAATAAATGCTGCTCCAAAAGTCCAACGATCGTTCAATTTATAACTCGCTACCACAGACATATCGTGTCTTCTGTCGTATTTTGAAGGGAAATAATTGCCGTTGTTGATGTCAGCAAATTTGCGTTCTGTTTTGGCCAAAGTATAGCCAATCCAACCCGTGAACTTGCCATAATTTCTCTTGATGAAAAATTCAATCCCATAGCTTCTTCCTGTTCCAAATGTCAAAAGATTGTCGGTGTTATCACTCACATTGTCACTGGGTTGCGCACCATCTTTGTATTCTATCAAATTCTTCAATCCTTTGTAGTACGCTTCTAACGAAGTTTCCCATTTGTCTTCTTTGAAATTTTTGAAATAACCAACTGTCGCTTGATATCCTTGTTGTGGTTTGGCAATGTCTGTTGTTGGAAACCAAATGTCAGTTGGTAAAGAAACGGCGCTCAATGAAGTCAGGTGAACATACTGATAATGATAGGTCCAGGCCGCTTTGATAGACGATGTATTGTTCAACATCCACCGACCACCGATTCGAGGTTCTAAACCGTCATAAGTGCGAATAATCTCACCTTTTTTGTAAACAATTGTAGAATCCGGATTGGACAAATCGGTTTTTATGTAACGCGTGAAAGGTCCTGTGAATTGGTACAAACTGTAACGCAAACCGACATTCAACTTTATTTTTTCATTGAGATCAAATTCATCCATCAAATAAATTCCAGACTCGTGGCTTTTCAGTTTTTGCGCTAAACCTGTATCAAAAACTACATCATTTTGTTGGGCTGTAACGCTCGTTGGTACAAAACGATGGTTGATATACTCGGCGCCCCATTTGATTTTATGCCGCGTAGTTGGGAAATAAGAAAAGTCCACTTTACCTGAATAATCTCTAATGCCTGATTCAAGAGCGAAAGAAAATTCATCTTGCTCAGAGCCAAAACTGAAAAGATAATCTGTAAAAGTTGTGGTAACATTCATGAATAATTTACTGGAAAACAAGTGGTTCCAACGAGCGGAAGCGATTCCATTTCCCCAAGGCATTCGAACTGTAAAATCGTCTTTTTTATTACCGAAAATGAATTTATCTTTTCCATAATAACCCGCCAAGAAAACGCGATCTTTGGGACTTAATTTGTAATTGGCTTTGAAATTGAAATCATAGAAAAAGTAGCTCGAACCGGCAAAGGGAGAACTTTCGGGAATGGCCGCTTTCATGATGACATCAATATACGTGCGGCGGGCAGAAGCGATGAAAGAACCTTTACCTTTGTTGATGGGGCCTTCTAAAGTTATTCGCGATGAAATCAATCCCAATCCACCCTTTACGCCAAAACGTTTGCTATTTCCTTCGTTCATGCGCACTTCAAGCACCGAAGACATCCGTCCACCGAAATTTGCTGGCATTCCGCCTTTGGTAAGGTTCACACTTTTTATCGCATCGACATTGAAAACAGAGAAAAATCCGAATAAATGGGCGGCGTTATAGACAACAGCTTCATCCAATAAGACCAAGTTTTGATCTGGACCTCCACCTCGAACATAAAATCCTTGTCCACCTTCGGTTGCACTATTTACTCCTGGCAAAAGTTGAATGGTTTTGATAACATCTACTTCACCGAAAAATGCAGGCAAGGTTTTGATTTTTTCAACTTCCAGTTCGATTTGTCCCATTTTTGTGGACTCCACATTCTCTCCTCGATTTCCTCTTACCACAACTTCTTCTTCCGTTTGAATATTGGAACCAATTTCCACATCCAACTGCTTGTTTTCGAAGAGTTCGATTTCCATTACTTTGGTTTCCATTCCTGTGTAACGAAATTCAATGGTGTATTTTCCTTTGGGAACATTCAGCGAATAAAAGCCATAACCATTTGAAATGGAACCAACGCTAATCGAGGGAATATAAGCTTTTGCGCCAATAAGCGCTTCACCGTCCACAGCAGAAGTTAAATAACCGCTGAGACTTACTTTATCGATTTTAACTTTATTGGTGTCTTCCTGTGAAAAGGAGAAACCCGAAACAAATAAAAACAGTACAATTGATAGAATTTGTTTCATTTTTATGCTTCAGATTTGTGCACACAAAGCTATGTAATTTATAAGAAACTGAACATTATTTTGTCGTTAAGAGACATTAAGTTGGCTTTGGCAAATTTATCCCTTGCAAACGACGTGCTCCCAGAAATAAAACTATCCGTACTTCAGGAATCATCTCTTTTTTCAGTGTTTTTCGATTGATTTGCACGTCTATACCCACGAAAGAATATAAATTTTTTTTAAGCGAGGACATTAATTTTTTCTTAGAAAACTGCTTCAATATCAACTCGTTAATTTTATCAAACTCTAAACCATCCAGGGCTACATACTCCAATTCCTCATCCTTTTGGAGATTTTTCTTCATTCTCTTTTTGTTGCCTTTGTACAAATTTGGCTCACCATCGGGCCCTTTCCTATCATAGAAATACTTGCCCGAATTTTTGTTAAGCAGAGGGATGTGAAAAGAATAAATATGAATAATTCCAAACCGTGTAATTATAGATCGTTTAAGCCTACGCACTTCTCGATTCAATGAGTACGTTTTCTTGCTTTTGCTAAATTTATTCTCGCTAAAAAACTTTCCACAAGTGTGCGCCATCCGATTCAAAGTCATGCTCTCCTGAAAAGTTACCCTCCGAGAAGTTTTTTGACATAAGGCCAAAACATTTTCGTGTATTATCTCTTCTGCACTTGAAAAAAGCAGGAGGTCTTTTCCCTCATTTAATTTTGCGCTCATTGTTGAAACAGAATCTTCCAGTAATAAAATACGCTTCAATTCATTGCGGAATTTTCTGTTTTGACTGAAACAGGAAAACGACACCAATAAGCACAACACGAGTACAATTCTCATTTAAGGCTGATAAATTTCTTTACGAATTTCATCTGGATTCTTATTTTCCACGTTGATTCTTTTCACGATAGGAACAAGCTTGTTGTTCACATATTCCCATGCGGTGATTACAGCAATCTCAACCGTGCTGATTACCATAATAATCATACTTTTCTTATTTTTAAAAACAGGCACTCTCTCCGATGGAAGCTCAAAATAGGCATTTTCATCCACGACGATAAAACGTATTTTATTCGGTGTGTCAATTTTCTTTCCATCTTGGTCGCGCAATGTTGATGGTAAATTAACCCATGAACTTGGTTTAAAGCGAGAGAAATAATCACAATTGTAAAATCCATTTACGACAATACCAAATCTCAGCATTTCGATTGTTCCCACGTTATAACTAGAAGAATTACTCAGACCATTTACACGTTGTAAAGCATACAACTCCGCTAATACCTTGCGATTGGCCTCAGCCGCTTTCACCAAAGCTTTGGTACGTTTTTCATTAATCGAAGACATAAATTTCTCATGTCGCATTTTTTTTCTGTCGTATTTTTTGAAATATTTTTTTTGATCTGAAACCACTTTTTTAAAGTTTCCGTTTTCTTTGTAATAAACTGGCCAAGAATAATTTACACCTTGATGCGTTACATTCAAACGATAATTATCATGTTCAAAATCCGGAACTAAAGAAGCCTCTTTTAAAAGTCTTGGAGAAGAATACGTGCGGAACGTAGTTTTCCGAATTTTCTTTTCCATTTTCCCAATACTTTTAAAAACAGAGTCCATTTCATTTGTAACAACGGTGTCCAAATACCAGGTCTTCTTCGCCAACATTCGGATATCTTCTCGTTTGTTATACACCACCAAATTATTTTTCGTTCTTTTCGTACGGCTATAATTTATCAAATAGGGTAAATTCATATGTATTGAGTAGGCATCTCGGCTTCTTTTTGTTATTCCCAATGTGAAATTGGGTTGAAAAGTGGTGAAAGAGGCAAATTGAGAATCATCTATCAAAGATAAAGAGTCGTAAATCGCACGTTTCAAGCTGTCTAAATTTGTTGCGACTGGCGTTCCAATGTTCGACCAAGTGTTTGTTGTATTGTCAAACGAATACAATGCGCCTTGAACTTGAGGCTGCACATTGCGAATAGAAATCTCAACGGGTTTGAGCGGATCGATTTTTAACTCTTCCCCATTTTCACCTTTAGCAACAAAATTAATCATGCCATTGGATGCAAATATTTCATCTTGTCCTGCTGGATTTTGCGCCGTCATAGGAGCTCCTGCCAAAGCATTGATCACCGGATCAAAATACTCTGTAAGTTCTATCGTCACTTCTCCTTTATAGACTTCACCATCGGAACCAATAAAAGTTTCTTTTTGAATGGCGCACTCAGTATCTTTAAAATTGAGGACAACATCTTTGCTTGCATCCATTTTTCGAACAGCAGGTTCTACCAAGGCAATTGGTTCTACCGTATTGTTCTTCATAGCTTGGCTAACTGGAATACTGTTATCTGCAACTTCAATCTCTGAATTCTTATTCTTTACCAAATCAATAAGCGAAGTGATATCCTTTTCATCATCAACAATTGCGAATGAGGTGATGCTCTTATTTTTTGCCACATCATTTACAGCAACAGCTGAATTGTTCGCATTCAAAGTGCTGACATTATTCATATCCTTTATGGCCGGATCAATTGCCGTTTGAACAAAAGTAAGTTCGTCCAAGTTTTTGATGGAATTCAATCGTCGGTAATTCGATGATGGATTGGTGAAATAAGAATTTTCAAAGGTGATTTTTTTAATCGTTTGATTTTTACTAAAAGTCGGGTGAATTTTTCCCAGATGTGAATTTGTGACAATCAACTCCTCAATTCCGCTTGTATTCAAAGCCTTTGCGGTCGTTTTGCTAATTTCACGCAGGTTGCAACGCAGTGTTTTTAATTTCGATTTAAATTGTAAATTTTGAAAGGTTTCGTAGGACGACATCTGAAAGTTTCCACTAATATCCAAATATTCCAAATTCCATAAATCTGCGAAGGTTAAATGAATCTCTTGCATGTTGTTATCGGCAACGTTCAGGTATCTTAATTTGGGCAATTCGCTCAAGGTTTGGGGGAGAAATACAAGGGCATTATTGGCCAAATTCAAACGTTCTAAACTTTTCAAATTTCCTATGTTTGGGTTCAAGTATGTTGCACCATTGCCAACCATTTCGATGGATTTTAAAGTGGGTAACTGAAAAAATTCTTCTGAGGCTGAAACCATGCTCAAACCGACATTGTATGACAAATTCAATTCTTTCAAACTGGTGTTCAAATCAAGGGTATGATTAATTTCGACAATACCATTTTGAGTTAAATCTAACACTTCCAAGTTCTTCATTTCGGAAATTTCTTCAGGAATTTGATTCAATCCTTGATTCCTTAAAATTAATTCTTTAACGATAGTCGGATCAACCATAGCCTCTTCGAGAGAATAGCAGCTAACGCATTGAGAATAGGAATATTGAAAGGAGAAAAAAGCGAGTAATATAACAGATACTTTCATAATGAATAAAGGGTTTGTGTGAATACAAACGGTTCAAACTGCTGAAAAAGGGGGGCAACTTTTTAGAATAACGCAATTATCATGCAAAAATTACAACCATTTGGCTAAAAACATCGTATGAAAAAAGATTACTAGATTTTGCTATCCAGATCAAACTTTACTTTTTTTAATTTGGTATTGTTTTTGAATAAGGCAATAGCTCTAACGAAAATACACAACATGAACCGAATTTATTCTTTCATACCTACCTTAATTATTCTTTTCGTTTTACCTTTATATTCTTCAGCTCAAACCGTTTCAGGCTCTGCAGAGTATATGGATGAACTTTCCCCTAGCTTTGATAAAATCAAGATTAAAACATGGGATTATTTGAGTATCGTTGCGCAAGGTAGAGGTGCCTTTTTGGTAGAAGCTTCACGACAAAGTCTCTTGAACGAAATCATGGACGCCAAAGAAGAAGCTGAGCTGGCTCCCAGTTTTAATGGGAACGATGAATTCAGACAAGCACTTATCTCCTATTTTGTAATGACTCATACTATTCTCAACGAAGATTATGGGCAAATTTTAGACATGGAAGCAATTTCTGAAGAAACCTACGACTCCATGGAGGCATATTTGTTGGCCAAGGAAAGAGGAAACAAAAAGCTAGATGAGGCTTATTACCATTTGCTGTTGGCACAAAAGAAATTTACCGATGAAAACAAGTTGATTATTCATCGTCTTGAAGATGATGAAATGCAACGAAAAATAGAAAACACCAGTGCTATTCTAAGTTACTACAACAAAATATTTCTGATTTTCTTTAGAGTTTTCAAACAAGAATCCATGGTGATGGCGGCCATTCAACGGGATGATTTAAAGGATTTTCTATGGAACAATAAAACACTGGAATTTGAAGCCAAAGTTGCATTAGAAAAACTTGCCCTGCTATCAGATTTTAAAGGGGATGCTTCTTTATTAGATGAAACGGTTAAAAATGTAGCGTTCTATTACCGCGAAGCGACAGTTGATGCTGTGGCAACTACCGAATATTACAATCACAAAAAACAATACGCAGAAGGGAAAGCCGAGTTTGAAAAAATTCCTGAGGAGGAATTGACACAAGCCGATGCGGACAAAATCAACACCATTGGACGCGCTTATAATACTGCCGTAGCCGAATTTCACAAAATGAATCGTGCGAGCAACATAGAGCGTGTCGATCAATTAAATTCTTGGAATTTGACCGTTGAGAATTTTTTCAAGAAGCATAATTTGTAGATAATTTATTGTTCACTAAAATTTGAATCTAACACTTTGCCACTAATGACAATATATTTACGCATCGCTAAAACGACGTTTTGTATAGGTTTAATCTTTATTATTCCTGTACAATTCTTTTTTTCTCAACCCGATGAAACTAGCCGACACGCGTGGATGATTTCAAAAATGGCTGAAAAATATCATTATCAGCCCAAACTTGTCAACGACGAATTTGCAACGGATGTTTTTGAACATTTTATCAAAAATTTAGATCCTCTCAAAGTTTATTTTACAAAAGAAGAATTTGAAGATCTTCGACTAAAAAGCAAACAAATTGATGACGACATACTCGCTCAAAAAAGGAGTTTCCTAGATGAAGTAAATGTTCTATTCTCGAAAAAGATAAATGAAATCGACCAGTTGATAGCCAACACACAAATACAACAATTCGATTTTCAAAAAGTCGCCTTCTACAGTTTTCAGGAAAATAAAGCTTTTTCCACACAAAAAGAATTCAAAGAATTATGGATCAATAGATTAAAAGTTCAAATGTTGCTCATTCATTATCAGAAATTTGAGGTGGCCGAGGACAAAATCGCACCTAGTAAATCTGAATTACAGTCACTTTTAGAAACAGTAAAACTCCGAGAAGGATGCCGCATTAAAACCAGAAGAAGTGGGAAAAATGGGCTTCAAGGTTTTGTGGATGAGGCCTATTTAAAAGCCATAACAAAGACTTTAGATCCGCATTCTGAGTATTTCACTGCCCAAGAAGAGTCGAAATTTGAAAGCCTTCTTTCGAAAGAGACACGCTCATTTGGATTAGAATTTTACAAAAATGACGATGGCGAAATTGAAATATACGGCATTGCACCAGGCGGTCCAGCATGGAAATCCAACGAAGTAAATGAACAAGATATTCTAGTGAAAGTAATTGGCCTGAATAAGGAAATTAATTTGGAATGTTTTTCTACCGAGGAATTGGAGAATTTCCTACTCAATCCCGATATGGATGATGCGGAGTTTTTTCTTCGGAAAAAAAATGGTGACGAAGTAACTGTCAAGCTGGAAAAAGAAGTTTTAGAAGTTTTGGACAACATCATAGAAAGTTTTGTACTCAATGGTGAAAAGAAATTCGGATACATTTATTTACCTTCTTTTTACACGAATCAAGGGCCCTATCTTTCCTACTCTTCTGGCTGCGCCAATGATGTCGCCAAAGAATTACTGCAATTAAAAAAAGAAGGCATCGAAGGTTTGATTTTAGACCTAAGAAACAACGGAGGAGGTTCCATGTTAGAAGCAATTCTTCTTTCAGGGATTTTCATTGATTTTGGTGCCATCAGTATAGCGCACAGTCGCGATGAAATTCCGCAAACTTTAAAAGACGTCAACCGAGGAACTATTTTTCAAAAACCATTGATTATTTTGGTTAATGATTTCAGTGCTTCCGCCAGCGAGCTTTTTGCTGCTTCCATGCAAGATCATAATCGAGCATTAATTGTTGGATCCACTACCTATGGCAAATCTACTAGTCAGCAAGTGTTGCCAATCGACTATTTCTTATTCGAGGATATGGAACGTCCAGAAGTAGATGTTGAAGCATACATCAAATTAACGACCGGCACATTTTATAGGGTTACAGGCGAAACACATCAAGGAAAAGGAGTAGTTCCTGAAATAAAATTACCTAGCTTATATGAGCAATTGGGCGAGACTGAAAGCGCAGAACCAAACGTGCTTTCCTTCGAAAAACTCGAGAAAAAAACCTATTACACTCCTGCTGCAAAACTTCCTATAGATGCTTTGAAAGAAAGTTCAGCCAAAAGAGTTCAAGAAAACGCTGAATTTAATTTCATCATACGGAAAAGTGTAACGCTTGCTAAAAGACGAAAAGATTTAATAATTCCCTTGAAAATCGCTGAGTTCGAAAGCTATTATTTTGAGAAAGAGGAAGAGTTCTCTAATGAAAAAGAACAAACAGATTTTGTGGTAGAAAAACCGAGTTACATTGCTGATATGTCCGATGCTACGGATTTGGAGATAAAACTTGACGAAGATTTGGCTGACGAAATAGCAAGCGATCCTTATATTATCGAAGCTTTTTTTATATTACGGGATATATTGCATTTGGAGCCTAATAAATAATTTATGAAAAATCTAAGACTAACACTTGTGGCACTATTCGCGTTGGCCACCTATTCTTTTCATTTAAACGCTCAAACTACACCTGGCGCTGTGGAATATATGAACGGATTTGATGAATCTTATCGTTCAATAAAAGACGACACATGGCAATATTTAAAGGCCATAACCCGTGGAAAAGGTGCGAGAAAAGTAGATGCTAAACGTCAAAAATTAATCGGCGAAATTTCATCGGCAAAATCAGCAACAGCCAAAAAACCTGGTTTCAAAGGCGATGTTGCTTATCGTGACATCGTGAGCAGTTATTTTTAAATGAGTTTGACGGTGTTAAAAGAAGATTTTGATAAAATTCTGGACATGGAAGATATTGCTGAACAATCATACGACGCAATGGAAGCTTATCTTTTGGCAAAAGAAAAGGCCAACGATAAATTGGATGAAGCATTCAAAACACTTCTTGAAGGCCAAAAAGCCTTTTGTGAAAAGAATAATATCAATTTGTTAGACGCTGTAAGTGATAAAAAAGACGAGAAAATTGAAAAAGCGAGCAATACACTCAGTTACTACAACGAAGTGTACCTCATCTTTTTTAAAGTTTACAAGCAAGAAATGTACGTTTTAGACGCTTTGTCACGCAACGATGTTTCAGCCTTTGAACAAAACAATATCACAATGGAAAGTGATGCGAGAGCAGCCATTGAAAAATTGAAAACCATGCAAGGATACGAAGGAGATGCATCTTTAATAACGGCTGCCAAAGACATCATGAATTTTTATCTGCGCGAGTCTACCAAAGACTTTGCAACTATCAGTGATTTCTATTTGAAAAAGGATCAGTTCGAAAAAGTAAAAAAGAATTTCGATGCAATAAAGCCAAAAAGTCGTACTCAAGAAGATATTGATGCCATGAATGAAGCGGGTTCTGAATACAATGACGCGGTAAATAAATACAATAAAGTAAATGAATCTCTCAACAAAGAACGCTCTAGTTATTTGAACCAATGGAACAAAAAAGTAGAAAGCTTTTTCGATAAATTCGCTTCTTAGCGGTCAAAATAACATTCAAATTAAAGTCCCTTTTTTTCGAGGGACTTTTTTTGTTAAATCTTTTATTAACAAAGGGATAAGAACAATTCATTGTGAAAAGTCTTAGCTATCGATATTTGACACGAGTGCCTACTTTCATTAATTTTACCTGATATGATCAAAATGCCATTCTCTCTTTTGAAAATGACTTACTTTTTGTGTCTTTTCATGTCCTCTAGCTTCCTGTTTTTTGCACAAAACAACCATGGTCATGTCAAAATTTTGCCCAAATGGCAAGTAAATGATTTCCGCAACATTCATGTTGAAATCACGAATAGAACGACAATAGGAGATAGTGTGATTCGGAGTGATCAACGTGCTTACGACATACTCTTCAAAGTTATAGAAATCAGTGACCATATTCTCGTGCGATGGACCTGTATGAATGACGATGAAATAATTAGGTGCAACTCTCCTTGGGATGCCCCAGACGAAATTCAAACGCGTCTCATCCAATCCTTAGAAAACATAAAAAGAGATCTGTTTCGGTCGGAATTAATCCTTAAACTAAATAAAGAAACCGGCAAAGCTGAGGAATGGGTGGATGGAATGAAGAAATTAAAAGATGCAGAATTTCAGGAAAAAAAAGACATTCGTGAATGGTGTAATATCCACAACATAGCTGCTGAAACGCGAGAAAACATGGAAGTTGATTTCTCCAAAGTAATATCTTCAGATTATGAAAATTGGCGAAAATCTATTCTCGGAAGAGTGAATATGCTGTTTGAACAATACAACAAGACGTTTTCATTGCAAAAAGAAACAACAGAAACCATTTTTACAACAGATTTACTTGCAGAAAAAAATCAAGAAGCAGATTTTCCCGCCATTTGTACCAGAACCGCAAGCGAATCTGGAAACCGATTAACTCTGCAAAATGTAATCGATTACGATAAGAAATTTCTTATTCTGTATCTTCAAAAGAATCATGAATATCTAGAAAACCTTAACGTAGATAATGTATTGGTCGTGGAAAAAGAAAAAGCGATTTTTGATATAATGAATAGTTGGATAGTGAGTTATTCAAAAACCTTGTCTTTTGAAGTAAAAGAAATAAGAACGGTCGCACTTACTGAAATTACCTTCCACTAAGGATTTTCCTCCTGTTTCGTGAAGCAGGTATTTGTTATATTTAGTCCATGCAAAAAATTACGAAGCATACCAATTGGCAAGAAAAACTTCATGAAATAATTTATGAAGCAGATACGCCAGCAGGCAAATTATTCGATGTCATACTGCTCGTCGTAATCCTTTTAAGCGTCATTGTGGTCATGATGGAAAGTGTCAAACCGATAAATGCAAAATATCATAACGCGCTCGACATTATTGAATGGTTAATCACCATTCTTTTTACGATAGAATACATCGCAAGACTGAGTTGCGTTAAAAAACCGTGGCGCTACGTTTTTAGTTTTTACGGAATTATCGATTTGCTTTCTACCCTTCCTAAATATATTTCGTATTTCTTTGCAGGAACACACGCATTTGCCGCACTCCGAGCACTGAGGTTGTTACGCGTATTCAGAATTCTTAAATTAGCCCATTTCATTGGTGAGTCTAAAAACTTAACCACTGCCTTAATTGCCAGTCGTGCAAAAATATTCGTTTTTTTGTTCGCTGTTTTGATTGTTTCCGTAATTCTCGGCACCGTTATGTACATGGTTGAAGGAGAAGAAAACGGCTTCACGAGCATACCGCGTTCAGTTTATTGGTGCATCGTTACCTTGACAACCGTTGGTTTTGGAGACATTGCTCCTCAAACACCACTAGGTCAGTTCATCGCCTCTTTTGTAATGATTCTTGGGTATGGCATCATAGCGGTGCCAACAGGTATTGTTTCTGCTGAATACAGTCGTGGAGATAATAAAGAACCACAAAAACATCATGATACTGATTTAGCGATGAAATCGTGTCGAAATTGTTCAGCTGAAATCAATAATAGCGAAGCACAATTTTGCTATCGTTGTGGCGAAAAGATTGATCAAGCGTAATAATGGTTCAATAATTGATTTGAATAATAACAAATTCTAAAACACAATAGCATGATTTTCCGCATAATTCCATTGGCTATCCTTCTTTCCTGTTCAGCTATTAAGGAGAAAAAACCAATTGAAAATCCATCACAAAATATGAATCGACTACATGACATTTGGGCTCTTCAAAACTTGGAAGAAGAAGCATTACCAAACGATATCGCACAAGTTCCGGTACTCGAGATTTTTGTAGCCGATAAAAAAGTGCTCGGAAATGACGGTTGTAACTCTGTTTCAGGTGTAATCAAATCCCTTACCGACACAGAAATAATTTTCGGAAAGTTGATTTCGACTAAAAAAGCATGTCCCAACATGGACTTTTCATCTCGATACAATTTACTACTAGATCAAACCACAAATTATAAAATTGAGAAATTAAATCTAGTATTATTTAATCTTGAAGGAAAAGAATTACTGCGTTTTCGCAAGGTGGATTGAGAACAAATTATGCTCAAAACATTGGTGTTAACCCCATTAAAATTTCTAAAAGTCTCAATTTGAATGTGATTATTTTCTCACCTCAAAAAAAATAGTATATTTTTGCAAGACTCGCTTTAAAAAAAAGAGTAGCGAAAATCGAAATTTAAATAACAACCTTTTCGATTTTCCATCGTTTGAAAATTAGGCATGTCAGTTGTAAAAAAAATTATTTTTTCAAGCTTGTTGATTCTGAGTAGCACCGTATTTGGTGCTAATCGATATTGGGTTTCTATTTTACCTAGCAATTGGAACAATCCCTTGAACTGGTCAACGACTTCTGGCGGAGTTCCTGGAGCTTCAGTCCCTGGGACAACAGACTTGGTTCATTTTGATTTACTAGGAATAGGAAATTGCAATGTAGATATTCCCGTAATTATTGATGGAATCATCACAACTGGATATACTGGCACAATTAACCTGGGATTAAACAGCTTTAATCCTGCATCGAGTGGAATTGTTTCCTGCACCTTTAACGGTGGCACATTAACAGGAACCGCCGGAAACATCTTGTCATTTACTTCCAATACTTTTGTTCAATTTGGATCAACAATCATTGGAATACCGGTCAACATAACGGCGAGTGCAGTGCACTTTAATGGTGCGATTTTCAATGGAGCGGTAACCACAACAAGCCTTGGCACAGCTGCCAGCAATGGAATTGGTGGAAATACCTTCAACTCCACATTGACGATCACTGCCCAAGGAGCAAGCTTTTTTACAATGGGTTCTTCTTCATCTGACACTTTTAATGGGATTGTTACGCTTCGAAATGTAGGTTCAAGCAGGATTAGAATGGCATATAGTGCCTCCAATAATCAGTTTAACAACAATGTTATAGTGGGTTCAAATGCAGGAAATGGTATTTCTTTTGGCGAAAATGGTGGTACTGCAACACTAGCACCGACTAGAACAGTAAATATAGACCCTATAACCTTTTCCAGCGGTGAATTGAGATTTGCCAATTTTACGCAGCTTGGAACTACAGCGCAAAGTCTCAATCTAACAGGCGGAGCGTTGCTTTACAACTTGAATTCGCTTTGGAACGGTAATGTTAATTTCAGAGCACCATCCATGAGAACAGATGGAACGACTTATCAGGGCACGGCTTATTTAGAGAAAAAAGGTCCAAGTGGCGACAACAGTTTGGGTAACAATGTATTCAACGGTAATTGCACTCTAAAAAATACGAACGCGGGTAATTTCAGCATGGGAAATACCAATCCTGATACATTCAACGCCAACTTAATAACAGAAAACACAGGTACAAATTTTATCTATATAGCAGCCACAAGTGCAGGAAACATTATCACAGGAAATCTTACTGCCAATTTATTTACGACAGGAACTCCAGGAAATTCAGGACTCTATTTTTGTGGAGGATCTCTGAGTACATTGACCATTGGAGGTAATGTGATTTTGAATGGAAATGCCAGTGCGACAACAGCCAATTTGCATTTCGGATACAATGGAAGTCTAACAGTAGGCGGAAATGTTCTCATTAACAATACATCGACCAGTAATAATTTAGCCATCAATGTTGGATATTTACCAACTTCAATTGTTGCGATAAACGGTACTACAATCATTAATCATCAAGGTTCGGGTACAAATAGTCGAGTGGTTATGGGATTTTTAGGTGATTGTACCTTTAATGGAAATGTAACCATAAACGCAAATAGCACGGCCACAAATGGTGAAGTGCGCTTTAATCACGCCATCACCAGTCTGAATACTTTCAATGGCAATATTATTATGAACAATACTGGAGCCGGAAGTGATGGGTTGAGATTTGGAGAAACGGGTGGACAAGCGATAATGTCCGCCGGAAATCAAATTTATATCGGATCAACGGGTTATACTTCTTCTTTATTAGATATTCGAAATTTCACACAGCAAGGAACCACAGCACAAGACTTTTCTTTTCTGACCCCCTTTACCTATATCTGGATGCAAAACTGTGTTTGGAACGGACCTTTTACTGCTGTTGGTGAAGCCACCTACGTCAATGGATGTACTTTTAACAATACCTCTTATTTTGACAAACAAAGTGGTTTTCTGTGCACGAATAATGGTGGAAACACTTTTAACGCTCCAACCACAATAAAAAATTCCAGTACTTCGCAATATACCTTAGATGACATTACACCAAATGATTACAATGATGATGTGACTTTCATCAACACGGGTACATCCGTAATATTACCTTCCAATCAATGTCCCTCAACTTATGCTGGAAATATTACGATTGACGCCAACTATGCGGTTACTCTTGCTACAACAGGTCTCGGAAAAGTAATCATGGATGGCTCTGGCCCTCAAAGCATTACAACAACGATCGGCACACCAAAACCAAACTTTATTGCTCTTAAGACCTTAAATCCTGTCTCAGAAATCACCTTGAATTCGCCAATTATTTTGAAAAAGACATTAGAATTGACGCAAGGAAATATCATCACTTCTGTAACCAATTCTTTGGCAATGGATCCGGCCGCTACTGTAATCGACGTGGATGATGATGCTTATGTTGATGGTCCTTGCATTCGAGCTGGAACAGCACCATTCACTTTTCCAGTAGGAAAAAATGGAGCATATAGACCTATTTCAGTTGGTACCTCGAGTGTGATGCAAGTTTTCAATGCTGAATATTTTGGCAATGATGTTTTGGTGGATGGAATCCCAGATTTACCCCTTGCTCCTGGCCTTGATCACATCAGTAACTGCGAATATTGGGTTTTGAATCGTGTATTTGGAAGCACAGCAGTGAATGTTACTTTAAGTTATAAGGACTGGAATGTTGGAACAGGTTGTAGTGGCGTACTTTTTCCTTCCGCCTTGAAAGTCGCGAAATGGGATGGTTCATCTTGGTTGGATTTGGGTAACGGTGGTTTTGGTGGTTCTGCTTCAAATGGATGGGTACTTTCAGGTGCTCCAATCAATAGTTTTAGTCCATTTACCCTAGCAACTACGATTCCCGGAAATCCTCTACCTATAGAATTGGTGTCTTTTGATGCTGAAGTTGAAAGTGAAAATGTACGATTGAATTGGACAACTGCAACAGAAATAAACAACGATTATTTCGAAGTTGAGCGCAGTACAAATGGGACAGGTTTTGAACCTATTTTAACTCAGAATGGAGCTGGGAACAGCAGCACAATCATTCATTATACAGACTTGGATAGAAATCCATTATTTGGTTTGTCATATTATCGTTTGAAACAAGTGGATTTTGACGGTAAGGTTTCCAATTCCAATATTATTTCAGTCAATTTCGACAAACTTCTGAAGAAGGATGTGATGGTCTATCCTAATCCATCAAAAGACTTCATAGGTATTCATGGCACCGAAGAAGAACTTTTAGAAATTCGAATCATCGATTTAATGGGTCATGACCTAACTGCCCAAACTACTATAGAAAAAGAAAATTCAAAGAGTTTGACTGTTGATTTGAAAAATTTACCTGCTGGAATTTACCTCGTCCAAACGAAAAGTCAAGCTATCCGTTTTACGAAGATTTAACTTCGACACCCCACAACTAGGGGCTTTTTCGCCTTTTAGCTTGCGAATATAAATGATTGTTTTCTAGGGAATTATAAATATTTGTTTTATATTTATTTTCTACTCCCAAAATCAAAGCGTCATGTACAAAAAATTGATTTACATTTCCCTCCTACTCATTACACTTTTTTTAGGCTATTATTTTCAAAAAGAATATTGTTGCTCCGATTGTACGACACCTGAAAACAGTGAAAAATTATCCCTTGAAGAAAGTCCTAAAGTTGAACCAAATGGTTTTGCATTTTCCGCAAACGGTGTTGGTTATGTCTGCAATCAAAATTTTAATTTTGAATCAAATGGCTACTCCGCAAATATGCCTGCTGGTGATTCCATTGATCGAGGTATAATAGAATTATCGGCGTATTTGGAAAAAAATCCGAATCGAAATGTGAAGATCATTGGTCATCATATGCCTAATGAAAGGAACACCTCTGCTTTTCCCAATCTTGGATATGCGCGCGCAAATTCAGTAAAAAACTATCTCGTCTCAAAAGGTATTCCTGGTAATCGATTGCAAATGCATGGAACAGAGGTAATGCAGTGGGATATTCGTGAAAATAAGATTAGAGGTCCTATTAATTTAGATATTGTTGATGCCAATGATATGTCGAATAAGAAAGACTGGTCATCCATCAAGGAGGCGTTCAATGAAAAACCACTACAACTGAATTTCGATTCTGGTGCAGCCGAAATTAACCTTACAGGAGATCAACGAAAAATGATTTCTGATTTGGTCGGATATCTAGACAATGTTAAAGGGTCTTCTATTTCAATTGTAGGACACACCGATAATTTAGGTGCTCGAACTGCGAATGTTGAATTGGGTCAAGAAAGAGCCGATTTTGCAAAATCCTATTTGGTCAAAAACGGTATAGACGCACTGCGAATTAGTACCTCTTCTCTTGGACCAGACCAACCCATAGCCGACAATTCACAAGAAGCTGGTCGAGCTAAAAATAGAAGAACCGTTGTCATTTTAAAATAATTAAAAAGTAAGTATCATGTGTTCATATTGTATATTATTACCCGTAATAGTAGGTTTACTAAGTGCGCTTTTCGGTTATCTAATCGGCAAGTCTATGACGAAACCTGGCGATGGAACCAATCACGCCTCATTGAGAGCTGACTTGGAAGCTTGTCGAACAAATTCAAAAAATTTAAATAAAAAAATTGTTGCCTTGGAGCACGAATTGGATAACCTGAAAACACCAGGTGGGATTCATTTTCCACCATCGGAATCAATTGAAACGCCAATGTCAGCTTCTATAGTTGAAGAAAATGTTGCCCCAACGAATGTTGCCATTTTGGATGCTAGTGCAGCTAGAACAGCTTTGGGAAAAACTGTACAACAGGATGACCTAAAACTCATTGAGGGAATAGGTCCGAAAATTGCTGAGTTGCTCATGGCGGGCGGGATTAAAACATGGAAAGATTTATCCGAAGCTTCGATAGAAAAATGTCAGGAGATTCTTAAAAACGCAGGTGAAAGATATTCCATGCACAATCCAGGTACGTGGCCAAGACAAGCCAAATTGATGATGGAAGGCAAATGGCAAGAACTGAAAGATTGGACCAATCAATTGGACGGCGGAAAAGAAAAATAAATAACGCTCATAATACGAAATCCAGTGGACCATTCTACTGGATTTTTTTATTAAATAAGCAATCGAAACAAGTATTTCACAAGCTTTCAAAATCAAGCAATATTCCCACTTGTTTCAATGGAAAAAGTAAAATTTAACTATCTTCGTGGCTTCTAAAATCAACGCATAACATGAAGGTTTCTTACAATTGGCTCAAGCAATATATATCAACGAATCTTTCGCCTGAAAGAATGTCTGAAATCTTAACAGATACTGGTCTTGAAGTTGAGGGTCTTGACAAAATAGAAGCTGTTCAAGGTGGTTTAGAAGGTGTGATAGTCGGCGAAGTTCTGACTTGCGAAAAACATCCGGATGCGGATAAACTAAAAGTAACAACCGTGAATATCGGTGCAGACGAAAACTTGCAAATTGTCTGTGGAGCACCAAATGTTGCCGCAGGACAAAAAGTTATTGTTGCTACTGTTGGTTGTACTTTATATCCGAAACCTGACGAAGCTTTCAAAATCAAAGCAGCTAAAATTCGTGGTGTAGAATCCTCTGGCATGTTGTGCGCCGAAGATGAATTGGGTCTCGGTGAGTCGCATGATGGAATTTTAGTACTTCCTGAACAAACACCAATTGGAATGCCTGCAGCAAAATATTTTGATTTAGAAGATGATTTTGGAATTGAAATCGGACTGACGCCCAATAGAGCAGACGCCATGGGACATCTGGGTGTGGCCCGCGATTTGGCTGCATTTCTATCTACACACGAAACAAAACATGAAATTATTTGGCCTAATGTAGAGCAGTTCAAATTAACAGGGAACAAGGCGGTTCAAATAAAAGTTCAAAGTACTGAAGCTTGTCCAAGATATACCGGGACAACAATTTCTGGTGTAAAAGTTCAGGCTTCACCAGCTTGGTTACAGAAAAGATTGCGTGCTATCGGCATGAGTCCCATCAACAATGTGGTGGACGTTACCAACTTCGTTATGATGGAATTAGGAACTCCACTTCATGCTTTTGATTTGAAAAAAGTAGGTTCAGATATCGTTGTGAAAATGGCGAAAGAAGGTGAGAAATTTACCACACTCGATGGAACAGAAAGAACCCTTTCGGCAGAAGATCAGATGATAAGCAATGGCAAGGAAAATCTGTGCATGGCAGGTGTTTTTGGTGGAATCGACTCTGGAATCAATGATGAAACGACAGATATTTTCCTAGAATCGGCTTATTTTGAACCAGTTGCGACACGAAAAATGGCGCGTCGTCACGGTTTGAATACAGATGCTAGTTTCCGTTTCGAAAGAGGTGTTGATCCTGAATTGACAATTTATGCGCTAAAAAGAGCAGCCCTTTTGATTCAAGAAGTCGCAGGCGGTGATATCGCAATGGAAGTTGTGGATATTCAAAATGAAGTCATTTCACACCAGCCGCTTCCTTTTTCATACTCGCGATGCAATGATTTGATTGGAGCCAATATTCCAAAAGATACAATAGACACCATTCTTAAAGCTCTTGATATTGAGATACTTTCGAATGACGGAGACAAACTAACACTGCAAGTTCCAGCCTATCGGGTAGATGTGACACGTGAAGCAGATGTGATTGAAGAAGTTCTTCGCATTTACGGTTTCAACAAAGTTCCTTTACCTGAGAAATTGAACTCCTCTTTACCGTCTTTCAAAAAACCAAACATTGATCAATGGCAAAACACTTTATGTGAAATGTTGCTAGGTCAAGGCTTTTCAGAAATGCTGAACAATTCACTTACCTCTGCAAAATATGTGGAAAAACATGGAAATGAAGCATTTACAACTGAACGGAATGTTGAAATTTTAAATCCTTTGAGCCAAGAATTGGCGGTGATGCGTCAAAGTTTGTTGTTCTCTGGAATGGAAGTTGTTGCCTACAATCAAAATCGACAATCACCCGATTTGAAATTGTACGAATTTGGTAAGACGTATCACAAATATGATACCTACAGCGAAAACCGTCGCATGTCTATTTTCATGACAGGCCGCAAGTCAACCGACAATTGGAACGCCGAAAAAGACAAACAAAGTTTTTACAGCATCAAAGGTGTGTTGGAAGGAATTGCTCAACGCATGGGATTTGCTTCCCATTTGAGTTATAAAGCGATAAAAAACAGTGTTTTAGCTGATGGCTTGCAAGTTTTTGTACTGAAACAAAAAATTGGAGAAATTGGTTGGATTGATAAGGATACAAAAAAGACTTTTGGCATAAAAGACGAGGTTTTTGTTGCCGATTTGGATTGGGATGCACTTTTCGATTCTTTGAGATTTGCCAAAACAATTTATTCTGAATTGCCAAAAACCTTTGCCACACGTCGCGATTTTTCTTTGATTTTAGATACCGCCACAAGCTTTGCTGAAATAGAAGAAATTGCACAAAAAGTGGATAGAAAAATTTTGCGATCCGTTGGCCTTTTTGACGTTTACGAAGGAAAAAACTTAGATGCAGGTAAAAAATCTTATGCTGTTTCTTTTGTTTTTCAAGATGATGCGCAAACTTTAAAAGATGCGCAAGTCGATGCGGTTATGGAAAAGATTAGAGTGGAATTGGAGAAAGGATTGGGAGCGAAATTAAGAGCATGATGCACAAATTGATACTGTTTATTTTCTTGTTCTTTTCCTTGCAAGCTTTTTCACAAACAGAAGATATTGATGAAAAATGTCAAATAAGCGTTCCAGAAAAATTATCTGAATCCAACGGTAATCAGCTCATTGTAGAAATTTTTTGCCCCATTGAAAGCTTCCATTTTCAGTCGCTCAATCGTTGGGGAAACATAATTTATGAAACAAATACTTTTTCTACACCTTTAAATTTTGACTACCAAACGAAGGTCAAGGTGAAAAGAAAAAAATATGTGATGGTCAAAGTTCCAACAGGAATATATCATTGGAATGTAACTATCAAAGACGCAGAAAGTCTTAACACTTTTGAGAAAACGGGCATGTTGACTATTTTCTGAAACTAATAAATTCGTATTTTCACCTTTTAAAATCAACCAAAAATGAAACATCTAACTTCTCTTCTATTTATCATAGCGCTTTCCTTTACTGGTATTTCTCAAGATTACATGGACAAAATAGCTCAAAAAGCATGTGGATGCGTTGAAGAGTTGGACGAAAATATGGATAAGGAAATGTACACGATGAAAATGGGGTTGTGTATCGTGTCGGCGACCAATTCTTATGAAAAACAAATCAAAAAAGACTACAAAATAGATTTAACAGAAAATCTTGATCAAGCTGAAAAACTGGGTGAAATAATCGGCATGCGAATGGCATCTGTTTGTCCAGAAACGTTGATAAAGATGTCCACCATGTTTATGGATGAAGAGGAGTATGTGGAAGAGGAATTTCTTGGAGATGACCCTATTGACGAGGCAGAATACATGAAAGGTGTGGTCATTAAAATTGAAGAAGAGGGTTTCGTCACTTTTTCTGTTAAAGATGAAAACGGTAAAACTGAAAAATTTTATTGGTTGGATTTCGTCGATTCTGATTTTGATTTCATGGCCGACTATAAAACGCTAATGGGACAAAAGGTTTATTTTTTCTATGAGTCGCGTGAATTATTTGATCCTAGAATTAGTGAGTATCGAGAAGTTAAAGTCTTACGCTACATTGAAATGGACGAGGAATAATATTTTGGGGCGTAACAGAAAGACGCTTATTTCGTTGTCTCTAGAAATTGAACATGTCAAAACTAACCCTATTACTCTTTGCTTTTTGCTTTTGTTTCGCGCCATATCTGTATACGCAGGAAAAATTAAGTTTTTCCTTTTATTTTGAAAGAGGCTTGATCGAAGTCAATGAAATTGAAAAAGAAAAAATAGCAGTACTTGAAAATCGAATCGTAGGATACGAAATTCAAACTGTTCAAATACATGGGTATTGTGATGATATTGGATCATTTGAAAGTAATTTAAAGCTTTCAACTGAGCGCGCTGAAAACATACAGGCTTTGCTAAATCCTCAAAAATTCCCTCCAAATAAAGTTTTGAAAGTTCTTGGAAAAGGCGAAATAGACTTGATTCAAAATTCAAAAAAATCAATTTCAGAACAGCGTAAACAAAATCGTAGAGTCGACATATTAATTGAATGCACCTTGGCTCCTACATTCGACACACCGATTGTCGAAGAGATAGAAAATAATGAACTACAACTCGATAACAAACTGAAAGTTGGCGATAAAGTCACCTTGAGAAATATACTTTTCATCGGAGGTCGTGATCTGCTCATGCCCGAATCATACGAGGCCTTAGATGAACTGATTTTCTTTATGAAAAGATATCCTGAGTATAGTATTAATATTTTAGGCCATATTTGTTGTCAACCCGATGGAAGAGATGGAATAGACAATGAAACGGAGTTACGTAATTTGTCTGTCGTTCGCGCCAAGCGCATTTACGATATACTGGTTGAAAAAGGTATTTCAAAAAGTCGCTTGGATTATAAAGGCATGAAAGGAAACTATCCTACAGGTTTGGGAGATGATGCTGATCGTCGAGTTGAAATAGAAATTAGCGATATCCAACCGTGAAAACCATTCTTTTCATTTGCTCAGCAAACAAGGATAGATCGCGAACAGCATCTGACTATTTTTCTCAAAAACATCCAGAAATTAAGTTCGAATCAGCCGGAACCAATCAAAAAATATGTTTTCAATTGGGGACAGATTTTTTGACCCGTGAACTTTTAGAAGAAGCAGACCTGATTTTCGCCATGGAAATTAAACACAAGAAATTTGCGGAAGGAATGATGAAAAGCAAGAAAAAAATTGAAGTTTTAGGTATTGCTGATCGATATACGTATTTTCAGAAAGAGTTGTTGGAGATTTTGGAGGAGAAGGTGAATTTTTAAATTATAGGGGTAGCTTTTTGTCAAATAACTGATTAACAGATATAGTTCAACTTTGAACTTCAAAGTCCATCTAAAAATTTAAATTTTTGTTTTTCTAGAAATTCAGGGTTACAATTTTCGTTTTTCGATGTCCTAGCAGCAATACAATTTTCTCCCAATTTTCGTCAAATTACCATATTTAGAATCATTCAAAATAACGATTATTCGTATCTTTGTACAATATGGAAGAAAGTCCAAAGAAAAAATTTAAAGTAGCCGAAATTCGTGAACAATTTCCTGCTCTTCGCCAACAGATTTACGGGAAAAACCTCATCTACTTCGACAATGGTGCGACTTCTCAAAAACCGCAAGTCGTTATCGATGCGATAAATCGTTATTATTCCATTGACAATGCGAATATTCATCGAGGAGTACACTACATGTCTCAACGCGCCACAACAGAATATGAAGAGGCGAGAAAAACAATTCAAACTTATTTAAACGCTGCTAAATCGGAAGAAATTATTTTCACCAAGGGAACTACAGACGCTATCAATTTGGTAGCGCATTCATTTGGTGAACTTTTATCTGAAGGAGACGAAATTTTAATTTCAGCCATGGAGCATCATTCCAATATCGTTCCTTGGCAAATGTTGTGTGAGCGAAAAGGATGTGTTTTACGGATCATTCCCATCAACGAAAAAGGAGAAATCATCCAGGAAGAATACGAGAAAATGCTGTCGCCAAAAGTGAAATTGGTCGCTGTAACGCATATATCCAACACCCTCGGAACGATGAATCCCGTTCGCACCATGACCGAAAAAGCACATGCTGTAGGTGCAAAAGTTTTGATAGATGGAGCGCAAAGCATTCAACACAGAAAAATAAATGTTCGCGATATCAATTGCGACTTCTTCGTGTTTTCTGGACATAAAGTTTTTGGTCCAACAGGCATTGGTGTTCTCTATGGGAAAGAATCTATTTTAGATGAAATGCCTCCTTATCAAGGTGGTGGCGACATGATTGCCAAAGTCACTTTTGAAAAAACTACGTACAACGAATTACCGTTCAAATTTGAAGCTGGAACGCCGCACATCGCAGGAGCAATTTGCTTAGGAACAGCCATTAATTTTTTGAATACGCTAGACATGGAAGCTGTGATGCATTACGAAATGGAACTAGAAGCCTACGCACAAAATCTTTTGGATACTTTCGAGGGTGTAAACATCATCGGAACGGCGAAAAGAAAAACAAGTGTAGTAAGTTTTACGGTAGATAATGTTCATCCATTCGACATTGGAACTTTGCTCGACAAACAAGGAATTGCAGTTCGAACAGGTCATCATTGCACACAACCTTTGATGGATTTCTATAAAATTCCGGGAACAACTCGTGCGAGTTTCGCGTTTTACAATACAAAAGAAGAGATTGATACCTTCATCACTGCAGTGGAAAAATCAATTTCTATGTTAACATAAAGGCATGACTTTAGAAGAAAAACAACTTGAAATAATTGACGATTTCGCCATCTACGATGATTGGATGGAAAAGTACGAGTACATCATAGAATTGGGAAAAGATTTACCTAAAATAGATGAAGCATTGAAAACCGATGATCGTTTGATTGAAGGTTGTCAATCGCGCGTTTGGTTAGCCAATAGTTTCGACGGTGAAAAAATGCATTTCACGGCTGATTCAGATGCTATTATAACGAAAGGAATTATTGGCTTGTTGATCCAAGTACTGGACAACGAAACGCCGGAAGAAATAGCGAAATCCAATCTCCATTTTATCAGCGATATTGGATTGCACGAACACCTCTCTCCCACTCGTTCAAATGGATTGGCGAGCATGGTGAAAAAAATTAAAATGTCTGCATTGGCACAACTTACAAAGTAAAATGATCGAATTAGAAAATACAATTGTTGACGTTCTCAAGACCATTTATGACCCGGAAATTCCAGTAGATATCTATGAATTGGGCTTGATTTACGAAGTTAAAATTGATGCGGAAAAAAATGTGCAAATTGAGATGACTTTAACATCACCAAATTGTCCTGTTGCCGAATCCATGCCGAAAGAAGTGGAAGACAAAGTTGCGGAAATCGAAGGTGTACTTTCATCCAAAGTAAACATCGTTTTCGACCCGCCCTGGGATAAGGATATGATGAGTGAGGAAGCAAAATTAGAACTAGGGTTTTTATAAATTGGGCCGGCTTTGCCTGTTGGATTTTGGATCATCCCAATCCCGAAAGCATTCGGAATTGTGACCGATAGACCGCTTCGCTGATGGATTGGAACATCCAGCAAGGCAGTGGTCCATTCTCCAACAACGAAGCGATCCATATTCTAAAAGAAATGAGAAGAGTAGTTATTACAGGTATAGGTGCATTGACTCCAATTGGAAACAATCTAGAAACATATTGGGAAAATTTAAAAAAAGGAACCTCAGGTGCGGGACCGATTACCAGATTTGATACCGAACATTTCAAAACAAAATTTGCTTGTGAGTTGAAAAACTTCGACCCGAAAGAGCATTTTGACGTGAAAGAAGTGCGTAAATACGACCCTTTTTCACAATACGCCTTGGTTGCTGTGGCAGAAGCAGTTGAGCATGGGGAAATTGATTTTGACCAATTGAACAAAGACCGAATTGGCGTGATTTGGGGTTCTGGAAATGGTGGAATCACCACGTTTGAAAGCCAGATGAAAGAATATACAGAAGGCGACGGAACACCTCGATTCACACCTTATTTCATTCCTCGAATTTTAGTAGATATTGCTTCAGGAATTATCTCCATCAAATACGGACTTCGTGGCGTGAATTTTTGCCCCGTTTCAGCCTGTGCAACGTCCAACACGGCTATGATTGAAGCTTTCAATTACATCAAGTGGGATAAAGCCGACATGATCATCACGGGTGGTTCTGAGGCCGCTATTACTGGTTCGGCCATTGGAGGATTTTCTTCCGCTCAGGCATTATCGAAAATGAATGATAATCCAGAAATGGCTTCCAGACCATTTGACGTAGACCGAGATGGTTTCGTTATGGGTGAAGGTGCCGGTGCTTTGATTTTAGAAGAATATGAACACGCCCAAAAACGTGGCGCAACGATATACGGTGAAGTTGTTGGTGGTGGAATGGCAGCTGATGCTTATCATTTGACAGGAACACATCCCGAAGGAGATGGCGCGGTATTAGGAATGGTGGAAGCTTTGCGTGAAGCTGGGATTTCAGCTTCAGACATTGACTATATCAACATGCATGCAACATCTACACCACAAGGCGATTTATCGGAATTAAAAGCGGCAAAACGTGTTTTTGGTGATCATAAAGATTTAAGTATTTCAGCCACAAAATCCATGACAGGACATTTGCTCGGAGCCGCTGGTGCCATTGAGGGAATCGCTTGTATCATGGCTTTGCGAGAAGGAATTATTCCACCGACGATTAACACCAAAAATATCGAACCAGATTTTGCCGATAGTTTTGATTTTCCACTAAATACCGCCAAAAAGAAAGAAATGACCTACGCAATGAGCAATACTTTTGGGTTTGGTGGGCATATTGCTAGTATTGTTTTTAAGAAGTTTGAGGATTAATCAATATCTCATTTAGGTAAGCAAATATTTTTTTTTGATATCAGTTAAAAATTCGCCGTTTAAACTAATTTTACTCTGTAACAACCTCTTGCTTATCTTTCACTCTTCCAATGCAAAAAGCCAAACCTGTGCTTGCATGGAAGTTTTTTGCTCGGGCCGGAGAAATGAATCCAAAAACATTATCGGTACTGATATACCACGCCATTCCGGCTCCTTTGAGTCCGAGGCTAAGTCCGAAGTTGATTGCACTTCTAGCACTAATATGATAATTAGCATTGACCATCAGCCATTTGCCTAAGGTGAAAGAACCTTGCACCATTAATGTTGGCCGGTATTTTCTATTCGAAAACTCTGAAAACCAAAATGCTCCGACACCAAAATTCTTGGTCAAATTAAGATTCGCTCCAAGTATAATTCTCGTTGGTAATAGCGAACGGTAACTTTCATTGTTTCCTTCAACTTTAAAAATTTGCTCCAAAGTATCAGTTATCGTTTCGAAATAATTGGTATCGTTTATCGCTTGATTTAAGTCCACACCCTGAAATGTATAGGAAAAAGACGAACGCGTGTAATTGTTAATGTTTTGCGTCCATTTGATAGAACCCAAATCCAAAATACTAGCCGAAAGTAAAAGCTTTTCTGTCAATTTATAACTTCCTCCAAAATCAAACGCTAAACCTTTATTTCTTGCTTTTAAAGCGATCAAAGGATCATAACTTTCTCCATCCGCTAAGGGTAAACCTGATGTACGAAGGTCCAACTCACCGTCCAAAGTCAAATCAAAAGTTGTGGCATCCGTTGTCAGTCCCAAAACACTTTTTTTGGTGGTGACATTTGCTATACCCGAAAGAATTTTAACGCGTCCGCCTAATTTCAATCGGTCACCAAATTCTCGATTGGCGCCCAAAGCCAATTCCATGTAACCATTCACATTGATACCCAAACCGTCCATTTCTGCGCGCTGACCAAGCAGCGAACCACCATTTCCTTCCAACATCAAGAGGAAAAAATCTTTCGGATATGCAAATTGAATATCCAAGCGATTGACCACACTTGCGCTGAAATACATTTTTCGAATTTTCATCCCAAAATTGAACAATTCGTTCTGCATATGGAAATCCATGAAATTCAACTTGGCCATTTTTGAAACCGCATTACTTGGTGAAAATACTAGCGAATCATCTTGTGGACGACTGACCAATAAATTATTCAAGGTGAAGCCACTATTCGAAAATCCAAAACTGTGAGAGCCCGTTGCTATGCTAAAAGTGAATTTGTTGTCGGCATTAAAAACAGGATTGTAATTATGCGACTGTGGCATTTTTTGCATGCCTCCGTAGAAACCGAAATTGTTTTGAGCGAATAAGTTCGACTGAGTAAAAACAGCTAGGTGAATTACAAATAGTGACTTAAAAATTATCTTTTTCATCTTCATCCTAATTAAAATTTACAGTTGCTTTCACTTGCATTCCCACTCTTACCTTGAACTTGTAGTCATCGTACATTTTCACAATGGTGCTCAAATTACCTTCAAAAGTTTGCGATGTAACTTCAAAAATGATGTACTTCATATCCTTCAATGCCAAAATATCCGCTCCCGTCAATTGGTAATCATTGATTTTTTGAACAGTTGTTGTTGCTTTACCAGCTGAATTTACAGGAGCCGCTGCAATTATTTGTTGATTACTTCCTGTCAAATCTTTCAGCAAAACATAATTCTGATCGACCAATAATACTTTTACATTGGCTTCTACTGGAAAGCCATTTACAGTGTTCAATCGAAGTAGCACAGATTCCACGAATTCAGGATCAAAATCGACTGTCGCATCTACCGTATCGCTGAACATAAAGCCAGAACCAAATCCTTCCAAAGGCAAATTCAATGTTCCTTCCAAGCGCAATTCGCTATCATCTTTTACAAAATTAATTGCAGGACCAGCTGGATTGGCAGCACCACTTACATTGTAAATTAATTTTTTAGGCGTTGGTGTTAAAACCGTGTTGAGGTTGCTTGTATTGCTCGTGTTCAACGTTAAAGTGGAATTTGCGCTTTGACCAGGTGTTGTTGGCGCATTGATGGGCAAAGTACTTGGATATCCCGTCAAAGGATACTCCGTACCCGAGTTGGTCTCCTTAGTTTTGATGGAGTTGATGCCCAACTGTGCTGGCAATCCAAAACTATTGACAAACTTAAATTCTATACTTGGGTTGGTAAATTGGACAGTTCCCGATGTAAAATTATTGAACAACTTAATATCAACCGTATCCAAAACATTGAAAAGTGAGCCGCCGCCGAAATAACCATGCACCAAATCGAAATCAAGGTTTTGAAGATTGACGTTGAAATCGACTGATTCTATTCCTGATATCGGTGCTCCAGAACCCGTCACTTGCAAAGAAACATTGACGTTCAATTCATTGTATCCATTCGGACCGTTGGTCAAATCAGCAAAGCCGTTGTTCAAATTTATTGTTGCACTTCCCGTTTGTGGAACAGTACCCGAATAAACTAAATCAATAGTTCTGGTTACAACTGTTCCGTTCTCCGTTAAATCTGGAAAAGTGAGCACATATTTTACACTGTGCAACATCGTTGTTGACGTATTGATGGTCATTACTCCACTTTTGAAATCTACATCATACAACTCGCCGCCTCCTGAACTGTTCACTGAAAGAACATCAGAATAGTTAAAAGTTTGTGTTCCATTGTACGATGGAAAAGGTGGAATACCATAGGATGCGGCACTTTGATTGAAATTCGCATTTTGGTCAGGAATTGTAGCAACATCCGAAGCATTCAACAGCACTTTTTCGGAGTGGTAAACCAAAGCCAATGCGCCTTGTCCGTCAATTACAATTAAATCACTTGTGTCTGTTTTGGCGAGAATGTCGTACACTCCAAACTCACCAATGGCAAGTGGAACAGCTAAACTGGGGTTCCAGGCTTCGCTTGAAATTTTGGAAAGATCTACTTTCTTGCAGGCGACCATTCCTATCCCAATCATTATAGTTAAGGTTAATAAAATTCTATGATTTGTTTTCATACTTTTAGTTTTTCATACCGTTGATTCATCAAAATGTTACAGAAACAAAAATAAGAAAACTATCGGACTACTCTTGAATCAGTATATAACTACTTCAACTCGTCCTTCAAATACCTCGCCGTATGCGAAACCTTCGCAAATTTCTTGACGATAACTTCTGGTGTTCCTTCAGCAACAATTTTTCCGCCGCCTTTTCCGCCTTCGGGACCAATGTCTATTACGTGGTCGGCAACTTTCACAATATCTAAATTATGCTCGATGACCAAAACCGTATTGCCTTCATCGGTCAATCTTTGCAGTACTTCAAGCAACACACGAATGTCTTCAAAATGTAACCCAGTGGAAGGCTCATCCAAAATATACATCGTATTTCCTGTGCTTCTTTTCGATAATTCAGAAGACAATTTGACCCGTTGCGCCTCGCCTCCCGATAGGGTGGTAGAGGATTGTCCTAGGTGAACATATCCCATTCCTACCGAAACCAAAGTTTCCAATACACGGCTTATTTTTGGAATTTTTTCGAAGAATTTAGCACCTTCTTCTATCGTCATGTTCAGCACGTCGCTAATGGATTTTCCTCGGTAGCGAACTTCCAAAGTTTCGTCGTTGTAGCGTTTACCACCACACGTTTCACATTCGACATACACGTCGGGTAAAAAGTTCATTTCCACTACTTTCAATCCACCACCACTGCAAGTTTCGCAACGACCGCCTTTTACGTTAAAAGAGAATCGTCCGGCTTTGTATCCACGAATTTGCGCTTCTGGTAAACTGGCAAAAAGACTTCGGATTTCGTCGAAAACCTTGGTGTAGGTTGCTGGGTTGGAGCGCGGCGTTCGCCCTATTGGACTTTGGTCAATCTCTATGATTTTATCAATGTTTTCAATGCCCTTGATAGATTTGTAGGGCAGCGGCTTTTTAACACCGTTATAGATTTCAGCAAGAAGTATTGGATACAAAGTTTGGTTGATTAAGGAGGATTTTCCGCTTCCTGAAACTCCAGTCACACACGTAAAAGTACCCAAAGGAATATGCAAATCAACATTTTGTAAGTTATGCCCGGAAGCTCCCATCAATGAAATCTTTTTGCCATTCCCTTTTCTTCGTTTTTTGGGTACTTCAATTTTGATTTCGCCGCGCAAATATTTTGTCGTCATGGAATCCGTGGAAACCAAATCGGCGTATGTTGCTGCATTGACAATTTGACCACCGTGTTTTCCAGCGCCAGGACCAATATCCACTATGAAATCGGCCTTTTCCATGATTTCTTTATCGTGCTCAACGACGATTACAGAGTTACCGGCGTCACGCAAACTCAACAAGGAATTAATCAAACGAGTATTGTCTCGCTGATGCAGGCCAATACTTGGCTCGTCGAGAACGTAAAGAACATTCATCAATTCCGAACCAATTTGATTCGCCAAACGAATGCGTTGTGCCTCACCACCAGATAGTGTTTTGGACGAACGGTGCAAAGTCAAATAATTCAATCCAACCTCCAAAATGAACTTCAATCGTGCATTTATTTCTTTCAAAATCTCCGTTCCTATCATCATTTGGTCTTTGCTCAAACTTTTGGGAACTGCTTCGAAAAAAGCACCCAGTTCTGACAAATCCATGGCGGCCAATTCGCCGATATTCTTTTCGTTGATTTTAAAATGCAAAGCCTCCACTTTCAATCGAGCACCTTCACAAGTAGGACAAACTACCTTATTCATGAAACTTTGTGCCCAACGTTGAACGCCTGCTGTACTTTCTTCCGCATGTCTAGAAAGAAAATTGACTATTCCTTCAAAAGCTATAAATGTTTGTTTTTTTGAACGTTCTATTCCATCATTTCCGTAAAGCAAAACATTAATGATTTCCTCTGGAATTTCAGCCAAAGGTGTCGTAATGGAATAATCTTCGCTTCGCAAATAGGTTTCAATTTTTTCAAAAATCCAAGTTCTTTTGTATTCGCCAAGGGGCTCTAAACCTCCATTTTTAATTGATTTTTGCGGATTTGGTATGATTTTGCTCAAGTCGGCCTCAGCAACTTCACCCAAACCACTGCAGGTCGGACAAGCACCATATGGCGAATTGAAAGAAAACAAACTGGGTTCTGGTTCAGGATAAGAAATACCAGTAGTTGGGCACATCAAAGTTCGGCTAAAATGACGCACTTTATCCGTTTCGAAATCGAGAACCATCATCGCTTTTGCGCCGTGTTTCATTGTTGTGAGAACAGAGTCATAAATGCGTTTTCTGTCTTTTTTGTCAATGAGCAAACGGTCGACAACCATTTCTATATCATGCACTTTGTAACGGTCCAAACGCATTCCTTTTTGAATATCCTGCACGTCACCATCTATGCGCACTTTCGTGAAACCCATTTTCAGGATCTGTTCAAAAAGTTCACGATAATGTCCTTTTCTCCCCTTGATTTTTGGCGCTAAAAAAATAACTTTCTTGCCGCTGTATTGTTCAATTATCAAATCAACAATTTGGTCATCCGAGTACTTGACCATTTTTTCACCTGTGTTGTACGAATAAGCATCGCCAACTCTAGCGTATAGCAATCGAAGGAAATCGTAAATTTCTGTTATGGTTCCAACGGTTGATCTTGGACTTCGGGAAATCGTTTTTTGTTCAATAGCGATTACTGGACTCAAGCCCTCTATTTTATCGACATCTGGTCGTTCCAATCCGCCGAGAAATTGACGCGCATAAGAAGAAAAAGTTTCAATATATCGGCGTTGACCTTCGGCAAAAATGGTATCAAATGCTAGTGAAGATTTTCCGCTTCCACTCAATCCTGTAAACACAACCAATTTATTCCTAGGAATAATTAAATCAATATTTTTTAGGTTATGTTCTTTTGCCCCGTATACTTTAATCGTAGGATTTTCGTCGATCATTTTAATTTTTGATATTGCGTAATTGACTGTCGTCGGATGGTAACAACAAAACATATCCTCCTGTTCGTTTTGGTAAACGATTGGCCTTTATCCACGGGTTTAATCGGATCAGAATTTTATAATTGATGCCTTTCTGTTTGGCCCAAATGGCTAGGTCTTTAATTTCATCATTAACCTGAACTTCTTTGGTCATATAAGGCTCGAAAAGTTCAATCGTATTCAAATCGTAACCGTATTTCTTCGGATTTTCAAAAATCAATTTCATTGCCATCATTCGGAATATGTATCGCGCAGTTTCGCCATTCAAATAGGTATCGAAATAACTTGCCGTTTTTTGCCATTTTTGGTCCTTTTTGAAACCGGCAACACCGCGATTATAGGAAGCGGCGGCATCTATCCAGCTTCCTAAGGTATCGTATGCTTTCCGCAGATATTTTGCTGCAGCTGGCGTGCTTTTCGAAATATCATTTCTTTCATCAACATATTCGTTGATTTCCATACCATATTCGCGACCTGTGGTTGGCATAAATTGCCAAAATCCTTGCGCTCCAGACGGACTGGTTAAATTCTCAAAACCAGATTCAATAAGTGCCAAATACTTGAAATCATCTGGTAAATTGTTTTCTTTTAGAAGTTGCTCAATTTCAGGTAAAAAACGGTTCGAACGTTTGAAATAAGGAATAATCAAATTGTGATAATAGACGATAGCATGTAATTCTTTGTCCAATCGCTCGCGGATATCCAGGTCTGTTAAATCAATTTTTTCGCCCGCAAATTCCATCGAATCGGGTGTTTTTGGCATGGAAAAATGACTTATTTCTGGAACAATTACTGCACCTTCTTCTTGTTTCTGTCCTTCCGCATTTTGACAAGAAAATAGCAGAAAATTCAATAGAATTAAAAAATGAATTATCTTCTGAATCATAATCTAGTTTTGTCCTATAAAATTAATATTTCAAAACAGAACTAGGACTTTTGTTTGTATTTGATTGTGTTGCGATACAGGAACCCAAAAACGATTAAGAAATAGGTGAAACCTAAAACGATTGCCAAATACTGATTTTCAATTGCGAAAGAGAAAATGGCCACCGCCACCAGCAAGGATAAAATACTCAAAAACAAAAATACAAACCAGACTTGTTTATCGGTTTTCCCTGAGTAAACGAGATGATGTGTGGTATGGTCTTTTCCACCTATCATGGGTGATTGTCCTTTTTTTAAAC
>JBGSIB010000034.1:0-3087 GCA_041751955.1 Crocinitomicaceae bacterium | reverse complement strand
TATCTTTTCCTTGTATGAATTTCATAAGTTAAATATACTGAAAATCAATGAATTACCAAGTAAATTGACGTTTAAAATATTGACAATCAGATTGTTGAAAAAGTAATCCTGAAGTAGGTTTGGGTTTTTAGACAGTTTGACGGCTGACGCTTGGCGCCGTCCCGATTTTTCATCGGGATGGAGCTAAACGTTTGTTATCGGCTTTTTACTCCTGTCTTTTCAACCATTTAGTACACTTTATAAGCATTGAAATGGAAAAAGTCAACAAAAAAGTTGAAGTTAAAAATGACGCTGAGAAAGCTATAAAATCAGGTAAAAAACGTTGCCAAAAATTTAAACTAAAATGTATGATTTCAGCAATTTTATAGCATGACTTACTGAACAATGACAAATCTGTCCCTGCCTCATAGCCCATTCCAGGAAATGAGACAATTACCCATAAACCAAACAATCCAAATAAAATTAAAAAAAACATTATTTTAAAATCATTGTGAAGCATATACTTTAATGTCTTTTTTGATTTGGATTTAGGAGTTGTCCTTGATACTGAGAACAAGGAGGTAAGAAAGATTATAATGTATAGCAGCAATTTTTAACATTTTAACTCAATGCTAATAACTTGAAACTAGATTCAACATCAATTCTGCTTCTAATGAGCATTCATTACCAAGTTTCTGTAATTGTAAAGCATATTTCTTGAATTTGTCAATATTATTACTCCCAACAACATAATTTTCACTACCCCCCGACAGATCTAGCCACGAGGTGTAGCTAAAAGATTTTGTACAACACTTCAGTTCATTTGCTACTAAATCTATCCTTGCCAAATTTTCACAATCAGGCAAAACACATATTTCATGAGCATATTGAAATAAATCAAATGTTTTCAAAGTAGGGTTAAATTGAAAGGTATATTCGTCGCTTTGAGAAATATTTTGCCCATAAGCACTGCTCCTGAAGCGAACAAAAAGACTGTTTTCACTAATACGGATTGAATCATAAGGAGAATCGATTTTTCCGGAAAAAATATAGTTTGGAAGTAAATCATCAAAAACAATAGAGTCTTCCAAGTTTTCTTTATCATTGCCGAAAATCAGGATACACTTGCTTGTTAGCCTATCTTTACTTTGTGGAAATAAAATAACGAATAAATCTAGTTTCTCGTCCTTATTAAAATGTCCGTACTGCCAATTTGCAATTGAAAACTGCTTAAATTGTTTGGACATAGCTTTTACTTTGGGTTCTAAAACTTTTCTAGTATTTATGATTTTTGTGTCGGTTTTTATCTCCGTTTTTTCACTTTTGGAATGTTCGTTTGTTTTTGGTTCATAACTGCAAGAAGTCAAACTAGTCAAAAGCAAAATTGCTGTTAAGATGAAGAATTTAAGTTTAAACATCGAAAACGATTTTTGTTTTCCCAAATGCACCTCTCCTGTTTTTTTTTGATTCTTCATCAGTACCTTTATTCATCTTCGTTGTTACTTTGTTCACATCTCCATCACTCGCACCATTATCTGCTATATCAAATAACTGTTCTTTATACCAAATCCCAAATCCAGCAAAAACAGCTTCTTTGGCTGTAAAAACGTCACGTCCCGTAGACAAATCAATTTCATCTGGTAAAATTTTATTTATTGATTTATTTGTTAGCGTGTAATTTTCTCGGCCTGTTATTTGCAAGAGACCGCGCCCTCTAAAAAGCCATCCATCTCCTGGCAAAGTGTTTCCAATTTTAAATTTTGGAGGTCGATTCTCATCCGCGTATGCAATATTTGCAATCGCTTTTTCATTCGGCAATCTTTCCCAACCCCTACCTGTTGTTTTCTTTTTCCCACCAATAGTCCCTGCAAGCTTATAATGCTCCTTGTTGTTTTTAAAAGTTGAAAACGGATAGCCCGAACGAAGTGCTTCGGTAGAGTAATTTAAATCCTCGCCCCTAAACGCACCAGACAAGTCGTGTTTACTTTCAACGAACGCTTGAGCGAAAAAATGCGCTCTACGCAGTGGAGTGTTCACTTTGAAAATCTCATACAGTTTTTTAGATTTAGATTCAATTTTATAAGATGTATTCATCTCTCGTACAATGTCTTCAATTCGACTTTTTACTATTTCTGATGAACCTGTCCAAATTTGTTTTAATTGAATGACTGTAAAATCATCGTCTTCAATTTTTTCCTCAGAATCTGAATTAAACTCATCAATTTCCTTAGAAAACGAATAGATACCGTCCTCAGTTGTCGCTTTCAGAACAAAGAGTTTTTGAGGATTTTTTGATTTTCTTGTTTCAATTACATTTTGAAATACAGAAATTTTACCGGATGTTTCAAAACTGTCGGTTAAATCGATAGTTTTAGAAAGAAAGCCTTCCTCATTTTCTCCCTGATGAAGAGATATTTTTACAGTTTTTTGACCAGTATTAAAAGAACGATATTTGAAATATATAATAAACAAATTGTTGTTTTCATTCTTAATATCAACTTCTTCGCTCGTTTTCTCAATATATACTCCAACCGTTTTTATTTCAAAATCAGGACTCAAGAGACTAAATACTGAACTTGTCGAACTTTTTATCATTATCTTGAAAAAGAGCGGATTGGTTGATTTGACGTGATCATCAAAATATTTTTTTTTCAACTTTATCGATTCCTTTAAAATAATTCCCTTTTTTATCGAATAAGTTGATTGTTTCGTTAATTCCGTTAATTTATTGTTTTTTTCATTTGTTGTTACCATCGATAAAGTTGAATTACTCAAATCCAGTTCAGAAAGAATTTCAAAGAATATTTCAAATACATCTTCTGGTTTTAAAAACAAAATGTTTTTAATCTTCACTATAACTTTTTTTGCTTGAAAATCCTCCTCCATCCAATTCCCAAATGGGCTTTCATACCCAAACTTATCTGAAAATTCAAAAATATTCTTTCCCATAACTAAACTGGATTAATGTTTTGTAATGTATCTTCTTTTCCTATGAAAATCTCATCCGAATCATCGCAACAAGGCAAGCCTTTTTCATCTTCATAATAGGTGGATTTTGCTTGGATTATTGTTAAGGTTGATGGAACGCGTGTTTGCCAAGTGCCTTCA
>JBGSIB010000033.1:0-19772 GCA_041751955.1 Crocinitomicaceae bacterium | reverse complement strand
GATGTTGGATTGATCTTTACTGCTTACAATTTGCGCAGGATTATGAATTTAATCGACCAAAATACACTCAAAAAGCTCCTAAGAGAACTTGGGGCTGATTTTTTGGTTCTGAGCAGCTATTTCAAGGCGATTTTCGGCGTTTTTGCAAAGGAAACTCATCCTATAACTTTTTGTAAAACGAACTCGGGAACAGGCTTAAAACATGTATATTTATCAAAAAAACGGTTGGGTTGGAATCAGGAAATGGGTTTTTAGACGAACTGAGAAATATCATCAATCATAATGACAAATTCATCTGTGGATATATTTCGCCACGCTAAATAGACATTTTGATTCGAATAACCTGCCGCTTGAAGATCTACAGTGTGTGTTGTCCAAACGGCTCCAGCTTCACCAGCTATTGTAAAAAGGGCAGGATTGGCAAGAAATCCAGTTACCGTAGGAGTTGTAGTAGAAACACGCACCTCGTAGGATTCTAAATATAGAGCATCTTGTGACTCAGCTTCCCAACTTAAAACATTGTTCGTGGTTAAGGCAATGGATGGTGTTATCAACCAATCATTTGAAGTTCCTGCTGGAGTGTACCAAGAATTGCTCATGGCAACAGTATCTGTAGGATTGTCAAAATCTCCAGCAATTATCCAAGCGGTTGTGAATTGAGAGACAGCGGCATTAGGAATGTTTCCGTCTACATTAATCATAGTCCAACCGGCGGGTAGAGCTCCATTGAGGTTAGAAAAGTCTTCACTGAAAATTTGCGCGAACGAGCTAAATGAAGCACACAAAACAATAAAAGTTGAAAGTAATTTTTTAGTCATAGCTTTGATTTTTGGTGAAAATTACGGATATTTTTTGGTCAATTGTTAAATTTTTAATTAAGATTTCCATATGAATGGGTTCGAATCTTTTCTGAAGAATAAATATTATTATCTTCCTCCTAAAAAAAGATGAAATGTTCTATTCTCCTGGCGCTTATAGGTTTAATAAGACTAACCACCTTTTCTCAAAATACCGAAATCTATTCAATTGGTGAAATTCACAAAATAGAATCGAAAGTTCTAAATGAAACAAGAATACTAAATATCCATTTGCCTTTAAATTTTGGCAAGGATTCTACTTATTCTGTGCTGTATGTTTTGGACGGCTCGGCACATGAAGATTTCCTTCACATTGTTGGTTTGGTTCAGTTTTTCGAATTGCAAATGGGAATGCCGGATTTTATCGTGGTGGGAATAGAAAATGTGGATAGAAAGCGTGATTTTACTTTTCATACTGACAGTGAAAGTTTACGAACGAATTATCCAACTAGTGGACATTCAGCTGAGTTCATTCAATTTTTGGATATAGAAATGAAGCCTTACATCGATAAAAACTTCAAAACAAATGGTACCAATTATCTCATCGGTCAGTTGCTCGGTGGATTGCTGGCTAGCGAAATTCTATTGAAAAAACCACAAATGTTCTCTCATTATTTAATTGTCAGTCCAAGTTTATGGTGGGATGAAAACTCTTTATCCAAACAAGCTGCAAAACTGTCTGAAAACATTCAATCACCCGTTTATGTATCTATTTCAGTCGGCGCAAAAGAGCATAGAATCATGAAACGAGATGCACGAAAGCTAAGAAATGTAATGAAAAAGGTGAAAGGGAGCAAGGTGACCTTCAGTTTTAACTATATGAAAAAGGAAAATCATGCGACAATTTTACACCATGCTATTTACGACGCTTTGTTTAAATTATATCCTTTTACTGGCGGGAATTATTAAAGTAAAACTCGCCTTTTACCAGCAAAAAAGTATTCAGAGATTTTTATTTTCTCCATGAATTCAGAGAGATTTTATTAAGAAGGGTCATCTACTTTTGATTCAATCATTTAATTTAATAATTCTGAAGATGAAAAATTTACTATTTATTTGCGCTTTACTTTTAACATCGACTGGCTTGTTTTCTCAAACAGTGACTGTAGGGTTTGAAGATTTTATTAACGCAAAGCCTATGGATTTATCTGTCATTAGTGCCAACTTACAAGTTGCACCAGTACTAAGTACGAATGGTCAAACGAGCAACAAACGAGTGTATGTTGTCACTCGTATGCAAGATGCAACTTCCAACGATATTATGGACGGAATCAATAAAGGAAGACTCTACAAAAAAGTAAAAATTAGTGTAAAGCTTCCGAATGGGACTAGTATTGTTCATGAATTGACAAACGTTATTATGTTGGAATATGGCACGATAAACGTTGCTGGACAAAAACCGACCGAGCAATTTTATTTACAATTTCAAATCGACCAAATTGTTGGTTCAAAGTAAACATCGACAATGGAAAGATAGAAGAGGGAAGAAAAGTATAGATTTTTCTTCCCTCTAGGTAAACCAGTAGGTTTTTATAATCGAGACCATGTAATTTTGAGATATTCCAATAACTCAAATACAAACGATTATGAAAAATCTACTTTTTTTATGTGCTCTTCTTTTGTCTTCATCAAGCTTCTTTTCGCAAGATATCGGTTTAAAGATTGATAATTTAGGAGACTCAGGTGAAACGAAAATGACCTTGATTAGTGCCAATTTGGAAACAAAACCCGAAACTACTCGCGAAGGCTTGCCAGGTGTTAAACAGATGTATGTAATAACGCGCAAACAAGATCAACATTCATCCGAGATTCTGCAGGCAATGACAAATAATGAAGGTTTTCAAAATGTACAATTGATCATCAGAATGACGAATGGCAATAAGATTATTCATGAATTAGAAAATGTATTCGTCAGAAATTATCAAACAAAAAATGTGTCGGGTCAAGATCCAACTGAACAATTTGAACTTCATTTCCAAGAAGTAGAAACGACTTATAAAAATTAGAGGAATGTTGTAGTTTGTTTTGTCATAGGATGGGTGGAAAGTCTTGAAGATTATGAAAGGAGCTGAGGTTCTTGAATTCTCGTTTCCCTTGATTAATCGAGTGTTTTATTGGGAGAGCAATAGAAATTTGGCACTGTAGAAGTCATAAATTCGTGAAATTCTGTGCAACCTTCCTCCGTAACTTCGATAGGCGGGTCTGTTGCAAAAGCACTATCAAATCCGTATTTTTGCTCAAAATAATTCCTTGATGCAAAACTTCGAAAATTCCCTCGAATTCGCCCAAAAAATGGATCAGCAAGATCCTTTGCGTTCCTTCCGTGATAAATTTTATTTCCCAACTTTCACCAAAGGAGAACCAGTATATTACACAGGAAACTCATTGGGCCTGCAACCGAAAACCACACAAGCCTATATCCAAGAAGAATTGGATGCTTGGTCTAAATACGGAGTGGAAGGACATTTTCTAGCAAAAAAACCTTGGGTATCGTATCATGAGTTTTTGACAGCAAAAGCGGCCAAAGTTGTTGGTGCGAAAAACGAAGAAGTAGTTATAACACACTCATTAACAACTAATTTACACTTGTTGATGGTTTCTTTTTATCGACCGGAAGGAAAACGCACGAAAATACTTTGCGAAGGAAAAGCATTCCCAAGCGATCAATATGCATTGCAATCTCAGGTGAAATTTCACCAATTGGACGTAAAAGAAAATTTGATTGAACTCTTTCCAAGAGAAGGCGAACATATTTTGCATGAAGAGGACATTATTGCAAAAATCAACGAGTTGGGCGATACGCTCGCTTTGGTCATGATTGGTGGCGTGAATTATTATACCGGACAAAAATTCGATATGCAAAGCATTACACTTGCTGGTCATTCTGTTGGAGCAGTCGTTGGTTGGGACTTGGCCCATGCCGCGGGAAATGTAGAATTGAAACTTCATGATTGGGGCGTAGATTTTGCCGCTTGGTGCACGTACAAATACATGAATTCATCTCCAGGAGGCGTTTCGGGAATGTTCGTACATGAAAAACATGCGTACAACACAGACTTGCCTCGTTTCGCTGGCTGGTGGGGACACAACAAAGAAAGACGTTTTCTCATGGAACCCAATTTTGATCCCATGCACGGTGCTGAAGGTTGGCAATTGAGCAATGCGCCCGTTTTGGGAATGGCAGCACATTTGGCAAGTTTGGATATTTTCGAAGAAGCCGGAATGGAGCGAATTTTTGCCAAACGCGATTTATTGACGGCGTATATTGAATTCATCATTGACGATGTTTCGCAAAAACATACAGAAAAATGTTCTTTCGAAATAATTACGCCAAGAGACAAAACAAAGCGCGGTGCCCAATTGTCTATTTTGTTGCACGGAATGGGCAAAGCGCTTTTCGATAAAATGTGGGAAGCAGGAGTAATTGCTGATTGGCGCGAGCCCAATGTAATACGAATTGGACCAGCACCTTTGTACAACTCATTCGAAGACGCTTACCGTTTCGGTAAAATATTAGAAGAATCAATTATGAATTAAAATAATTACGAATTACAAGAAGCGCGATTCGTAAACTTTCAATCCGTAATTCGTAATCGACAATTTCGTAATTTTAAAAAATGGATATTCAAACCCTAATACGAGCAAAATACATCGGAGAAATAGACCAGACCTCCGCATATTCAACTATTGGTTTTCAGACCATTGCCATATTAGTAGGAGGTATTTTATTATGGCGAGTAAGCAATGTTTTACACAAAAGAAAATTAGCCCAACGCGCCCAACAACCCCATTTCAAAACACGCTTCTCGGAGCATTGGAAAAACAGATAAAAGGTTGCCACGAATTACACGAATGGACATTAATGAATTCGTGAAAATTCGTGGCAAGAAAACATACAACACATGACAAGCTCCAGAAGATCGATGATATTGGTGCAATCTGTGGCAAAAACAAGAAAATGAAGAAAATAGCAATAGTAGGAGGAGGATTAGTAGGAAGCTTGCAAGCCATACTTATGGCGAAAAAGGGATATGATGTTCAGGTTTTGGAACATCGTCCTGATTTGCGGAAAGCGAAATATATCGGTGGCCGTTCCATCAATTTAGCTTTGTCGAATAGAGGATGGAAAGCCTTAGACTTAGCAGGTGTGTCGGACAAAATTCGGGAATTTGCCTTACCCATGTACAAACGCTGCATGCACGACACACAGGGAAATTTGACCTACCAACCATATGGAACAGAAAACGAGGCAATCTACTCTGTTTCTCGTGGCTTGCTAAATCAGACTTTGATGAATGAGGCAGATCATTATGATAACATAGAGTATCTTTTCAATTTGAAATGCAAAGACGTTGATTTACGGGACAATACGCTAGTCATGCAAAATGGCGAGAAACAAATTGAGACCTTCAAATTCGACAAGCTTTTTGCCTGTGATGGGGCTTTTTCGGCTGTTCGAGGACGAATGCAACGCACCACAGGATTCAATTATCAGCAAAGTTATTTGGGTCACGGTTACAAGGAATTAGAGATTCCAGCGAATGCAGATGGAAGTCATAAATTGGAAAAAGACTGTTTGCACATTTGGCCTAGAGGTGAATTCATGATGATTGCTTTGCCCAATATTGACGGCAGTTTTACCTGTACTTTGTTTATGGCAATTGAGGGAGAAACATCCTTTAATGCTATAGATTCCGATGCAAAAATCATGGATTTCTTTGAGAAAACATTTCCCGACGCTATTCCGATGATTCCAGAATTGATGGAAGATTTTAATAAAAATCCAGTTGGGAATTTGATGACCGTTAAATGTGATCCATGGCAATATAATGATGATGTTTTATTGCTTGGCGATGCAGCTCATGCCATCGTTCCGTTCTATGGACAAGGCATGAATGCAGGTTTTCAAGATTGTACCGTTTTTCAAGAAATGCACGATGAGCGCAAGGGAGATTGGACCAATTTAATGAAAGATTTCTCAGACAAACATTACAAAAACGGACAAGCTATTGCCGATTTAGCTTTGTTCAATTATATCGAAATGCGAGACAAAACGGCTGACCCTGATTTCTTATTGCGAAAAAAAATTGAAGCAAAGTTCACAAGAATGTACCCAGATCGCTGGTTGCCGTTATATTCACAAGTTACTTTTTCCCAAACACCTTATGCCGAAGCCGTTGAAAACGGAAATCGTCAGCGGGCAATTATGGATCAGGTGATGAAAATGGAAAATATTCATAACATTTGGGACGATTCTACCGTTATAGATAAGATCAACGAACTGTTAGAAAAACAAAATGCACATGCGTAACCTACTGATATTAGTTTCAATTTGTTCTTTATCGTTTGCAGCGATGGCCCAAAATCGTGACTTTACCATGCGAAAAAAGAACAGTAAAGCCTTTGGTGGAGCAAGAGATTTTAGCGATTACCGACCCCACGGATTACAATTATCCTTTGGACCAAGCTACACTTTTACAAATTTGAATAATAAAAAGGTTTCTCCAGATTCCACCTATCAAGGACAGCGTTTTCGATATGAATTGGATCCAGCGGGAAGAATTGGATTTTACGCTGAAGTAGGAATGGCCCATTTTCCGATGAAAAAACCGAAAGTGATTTTATACGGCAATCGTCTTTTATCCTATGTTGATTGGGGATTGGGCGTAAAAATTCACGGAGGAAAAGAAACGACTCTTGTTCAATATACGGATGCTTCTGGTCAAAATGTAATCGGAGAAGAAAAAGGAGAGGGAAGTTTTTATAATACCTACGGTACAGTTCGTTTTGCACCCCATTTCATCTACTATTTTCCAGATAATATTCACTTCATTGACAATGGTTTGGGGATCAATGGCGACTATAGAATTGCTGGGGGAAATCAAAATTACGACGGTATACATTTTCCGGAAACACAACGTTTTCAAAACAACTTAGGCATTCAATTGCACTACGATTTAGCCTTTGGATGGAAAATGAGAAGAGGTTACTACATCACCGCAGGTCCGCAATTACCTATTTTAGGATTGTACGAGTGGAACAAAGGAAACCCAAGTATCAACTGGTTTTCTTCTAAATATTATCCCGTAATTTTCAAGGTTAAATTCATTTGGTTGTTCAAGAAAAAATCGAATGGTTGCAATACCGGTTCGGAAGAAGACCGCAAACGAAATCAAGAATTTCAGCAGAACAAATAAGTATGAAAAAGATTTATCACCTCAATTCGTGTAGCACAAACCAAAGGATATTGAAAGAAATCAATCCTGGAAAAGAAGTTGATTTGCAAAATATAAAAGAGCAAAATATTGATGCTAAAACCTTGGATTGGTTGAAAGAAAAAGTGGGTTCATACGAAGCCTTGTTTTCACGTAAAGCCATGAAATACAGAAGCATGGGTTTGAATGACATGAAACTCACAGAAGATGATTATCGAAAATATATGCTTGAGGAATATACTTTTCTGAAACGTCCATTCATGATCAACGGCGAAGAAGTTTTCATTGGCAATACGAAGAAAGAGGTAGAAGCTGCTGTAGCGTCCTTTAAAAAATAAGCCGCGTTTTCAAAAGCGGCAAAACATGAAAATCCAACACCTTCGCGCCCATCTCGCCTTGTTTCTCGTAAATACTTTTTACGGCGCAAACCATGTCATTGCGAAGGGAATCATGCCCAATATTCTCACGCCTAATGTCTTTATTTTTCTCAGAGTAGCTGGAGCCACGGCTTTGTTTTGGCTCATTCGCTTGTTTTCCAAAACCAAGGAGAAAATTGACCGAAAAGATTTCCTTCGTTTGGCAGCCTGCGGTTTGTTTGGCGTTGCGGTGAATCAATTGTTTTTCTTTCATGGACTGAATCTTTCCTCATCCATTAATTCTGGAATCATCATGACCTTGAACCCCATTATGGTGGTCATTCTTTCCTATTTTGTTCTGAAAGAGGCGATAACAACTTATCGTGTTGCGGGAATTTTATTAGGAGCAACAGGAGCCGTTTTGTTGACCATTTCAAGTAGTTCAAGTAGTGCAGAATTGGCCATGGGCGATTTGTTTTTACTCATCAACGCCGCTAGTTATGCCATTTATTTGGTTATCGCCAAACCACTGATGATGAAATATCGACCCATTACCGTCATCACCTATACTTTTTTATTCGGACTTCTTTTTGTCTTACTTTTCCCTGTGACTCTAATCGATGTGTTCCGAACGGATTTTTCCTTGTTGACCGGAAGCGTGCTCTGGAAAGTCATTTATGTTATTGTCGGGGTGACCTTCTTAGCGTACCTTCTAACCATGTATGGCCTGAGCAAATTGAGCCCTTCCGCTTCAAGTGCTTACATTTATTTGCAACCAGTTTTGGTCATATTTTTCGCCATTTTATTCGCTTATATTGGTTTTACGGAAGATTACACGCATACCATTACCACCCAAAAGATTTTTTATATGATCTTGATTTTTGTTGGGGTATACATTACCAGTTTAAAGCGAAAAGCTTAACCAACCACTAAGAACACGAATGAGGCACAAAAGGCACAAAGTTGGTTGGATGCTATTATATTGCTTCGTCAGAATTCACATAAGCAGAATCCTTAGCGTCCTTTGTGCCTTCTCAGTGCCCTCAGTGGTTAAAAAACACTAAATTTGCCCAAAATAAAATCTATGTTGCAATCCATGACGGGCTTCGGAAAAGCCACTGGTAGTTTTGAAGGAAAGAAAGTTTCTTTTGAAATCCGAGCTTTGAACAGCAAAACGATGGACCTGAGTGTTCGTTGCCCAAATAGTTATCGTCCTCTAGAGGCAGATATTCGAAAAGTTGTGCAACAGGAGTTGGAACGTGGAAAAGTTGATGTCAATATCAATATTGAAGATTCTGGCGAGATGAAAAGCGTTTCTGTCAATCGTTCACTAGCGAAGGCTTACTATAATGACTTGAAAGCTGTGAACGAAGCACTAGGCGAATCTAGCCAAGATTATTTGTCCATGATTATGCGCTTACCAGATGTTCTGTCCAACGAACGTGAAGAATTATCGGATGGAGAAAAAGCATTCATGTTGAATTTGGCCAAAGAAGCAAGTGATAATTTAAATGAATTTCGAGGGCAAGAAGGTGATGCTTTGGAGATAGAATTTGCCGGAAGAATTGCAGATATACGTCGATTGTTGGTTGAAATTGAACCCTTTGAACCTTTGCGTGTTGCAACTGTAAGAGAAAGAATGGAAAAGCAGTTGGAGGAAATCGTTAATGGACAATACGACCCGAATCGCTTAGAGCAAGAGTTGATTTTTTACGTTGAAAAATTTGATATTGCCGAAGAAAAAATGCGTTTGACCAATCATTTGGATTATTTCTTAGAAACGATGAAAGAACCAAGAACTGGACGAAAATTGGGATTCATTACGCAAGAAATTGGTCGTGAAATCAATACTTTGGGAAGCAAGAGCAATCAAGCAGATATGCAGAAAAAAGTAGTTGAAATGAAAGATAATTTGGAGAAAATAAAAGAGCAAGTGCTCAATACGCTATAAAATGGAAAAAAACGGCAAATTGGTTATATTCTCCGCGCCGTCCGGAGCAGGTAAAACAACGATAGTTCACGCTTTGTTGGAAGCAATTCCTGAGCTTTCCTTTTCAGTTTCGGCATGTAGTCGTGAACCGAGACCCAATGAAGAGGATGGAAAAGACTATCATTTTTTAGGTGTCGAAGGTTTCCAGCAAGCCATATTGAATGAAGAATTCGTAGAATGGGAAGAAGTATATACCGACCATTTTTATGGAACATTGAAGAGTGAAATTGAACGCATTTGGAAGGAAGGAAAAACCGTTATTTTTGATGTGGACGTTATCGGAGGTTTAAACCTCAAAAAGAATTTTGGCGATAGTGCATTGGCGATTTTTGTTCAACCACCAAGTATTGATGAACTGGAGAAACGCTTGCGTCACAGAAGCACGGAGACGGAAGATAAAATCCTGCAACGCATGGAAAAAGCGCGAACCGAATTGGAAAAAGCTACTGAATTCGACATCGTTTTGGTGAATGATAATCTAGAACAAGCTATTTTAACGGCAAAAGGAATCGTCCAACATTTTATACAATCATGAACATAGGCTTGTATTTTGGCTCTTTCAACCCGATTCACGTCGGACATTTGATTATTGCCCAATACATGTTACAACGAGACGACATTGACCAAATATGGTTTGTTGTTTCACCCCAAAACCCGTTCAAAGACAAAGCAACTTTATTAAAAGATCATCATCGTTTGGCCTTGGTCAGAATTGCGATTGAAGACGAAATAAAATTCAAAGCCGAAGATATCGAATTTGGCATGCCGCAACCGTCTTACACGATTGATACTTTGACCTATTTAAAGGAAAAATATCCCGATAAAAAGTTCAGTTTATTGATGGGAGAAGACAACTTGAAAGGTTTCAACAAGTGGAAAAACTACGAGAAAATCCTGGAGAATCACAAAATTTATGTCTACCCAAGAATAGATGGAGAATCAACAGAGCATGATGTGAAAGCACATCCATCCATCATTTTTTGTGAGGATGTTCCCTTAATGAAAATTTCCGCCAGCTATATTCGTGAACAAATTCACATGGGAAAATCTGTAAATTTTTTGCTTACCGAAAAGGTGGCCAAGTATGTGGATGAGATGAATTTTTATCGGTAAGTTCTGTCTCATTTGATAGATTTCCAGAATGAGAGAGTCGATTCATAATTATTCCCATCGAAAAAGATAAACCTCGTCTTGTTCAGCTTTTTCAGCAGAAATCAATTTAATTTTCGGATTTTCCATCAAGAATTTTAAAGGAACACGGCTTTCCAACGGCCCGAAATGACTGTCCCATAAAATGTACGTTCCAGACAGTGAGCTTTTGGGCAAATCGGAAGCCATGAGATGAACTTTGGATTTTGGTTTCAAATAATTTTCTTCCAAAAGCAAGGCGAAATAGGGGTGAGAAGTTTCCACTTTTTGTCCTTTGAGAAGACTTTCATTTTTCTGAAAAACCGCTTTAACAGCTAGTTCCATGGGCTTGGAATTTTTGTTCAAATAAGGTGTAAAAATCAAGTAGCCAAATAAAATACTGAATAAACCCAGCGCGAAAATATTGGAAAGTTTTGGCCATTTCCAAGGTGTTTTGGAAAGAAAATAGAATTGGCAAATAAGAAAAGAAGGAAGTGCTAATGTGGCTATTCGAGTCAGTCCCATCGAGCCACCTTTTCCTGTTCCCCATAAATAACTGTGAACTAAAATTACCCCAAGAAAAGTTCCGTATCCGAGGTAAGTCATGCCGCAAGTTGTGTTCGAATATTCTTTTCTGATAAAGTGAATTACCGTTGCTGGAATGGCTAAAATGAACAAAAACAAACCGTGATTTCCGATGAAGTTTTTGTAGCTCATCAAGTAATGGTCGTAGCTGCCGATACCATAAATTCCATCTGATAATTGATAAGGAGATTGTGTAAAATACCAGAAAAAATCACCCAATGAAAAGAGCCCAATGAAACTATAAATCGCTAGCGGCAAAAACAGAAAAGGAACCGCTTTCCAATGCTTTGTGTACGTCAACAGAAGGAAGCCCAAAACGAGAGGGAGCATTCCTTCACTACGCGAAAACAGCAATAATCCAATGAATATTGCGAAAAAGACGAACTTTTCCTTGATCCAAAACCATGTTGCGATCACTAGAAGTAGAGAAAACAAAGGTTCCGTTAAGCCTCCTAACAGGGTGTTCGAGTAGTCCTGTGTGAGCAATAAGAAGAAAGGAAAACTAAGTGCATAATGCCGATTGACTTTGAAATGATGGAGTATTTTCCAAGCGAAAATGACGGTTAAAATAAAGACAAGAATATTGAACACAACCATTCCACCAAACCCAAATTGAGCAAATGCACTACTCAATAAAATGAACAAAGGTTTTCCCCAATGATCGAGGAAAAGAATAGGTTTGTACCAACTCGCTTGAGCTATAAAAATGTGCTGAATTCCATCCCCCGGATCGACGGGAGTTTGGAGCAAAGAATAATTGTAAGCCAACCATGCAACACAGAATAAAAGTGTCGCCAGATAACTCCAATTTCTTTTAAAGGAAATCAATTAGAATTGCATTTCAGGAACATGATTGGGTACTACCAATTCTCCTTCAGTTTTCGAAATTATTTCTTCAACCGAAACGCCAGGTGCTCGTTCTACCAAATGAAATTTACCCTCTTTAATATCCAACACGGCCAATTCGGTCACGACTTTTTTCACACAAGCAACGCCCGTCAAAGGAAGCGTACATTTGCTTAAAATCTTTGATTCTCCTGCACGATTCGTGTGCATCATAGCAACAATAATATTTTCCGCAGAAGCCACTAAATCCATTGCTCCGCCCATTCCTTTTACCATTTTACCTGGAATTTTCCAGTTGGCAATGTCGCCGTTTTGGTCAACTTCCATAGCGCCTAGAACGGTCAATTGAACATGCTGACCACGAATCATAGCGAAAGACATGGCGGAATCGAAAAACACTGCACCTTTCAAGGCCGTAATCGTTTGTTTTCCAGCATTGATGAGGTCGGCATCTTCTTCGCCTTCAAAAGGAAATGGCCCCATGCCCAAAATACCATTTTCAGACTGAAACTCAACTTCAATTCCTTGTGGAATATAGTTCGCCACCAAAGTTGGAATACCAATCCCTAAATTGACATACCATCCGTCTCTCAATTCTTGTGCTATTCGCTGAGCAATTCCGTTTTTGTCGAGTGCCATATTAATCTATTCTTAGTAGTTCAAATTTAACATTTTTGAGCGCAACTCCTGTTTTGAATTTATTGAAAAGGTAAATTCTCACTTCGTCGTCGTTTTCGGTCCATTTTTCAATGGGGAAATTATAGAGTAATTTTTGCTCTTTTTTCAAACCATTATTCCAGCGAGTGGTCCAGCCGTCGTATATCGTGTTTTGTCCATTTTTATCAAATGCGGAATAGGTCATTGTTAATTCCTCTCGGGGATTGTCAACTGAAACCATACCCTTAATATGTACCTGCATCTTTATTCCCCGAAGACTATCTGGAATTTTTATGGTTCTAATATTAATGAACTCATCGTATGATTTTGAACGTGTAAAAGTCGTATCGAAAACAACAGTTTTGGACGGAATGTTTTTTCGTTTGAAAAGCAAAAAGCCGTTTGTTGGATCTCGATAGAGTGAGTCAAATTCAACCCAAAAAGTGGCGGGTTGTTTCAAATTTTCTCTGCTCAAAACGATGTCTGCACTATTGGTTGCATTGTTAAAATTGATAGGAATACGGGCACGATTTGATTCCCGATCGTGAATCCCCCATGTTAAACACATCAAATTATAAACCGAAAGACTTGTATGGTCGTTATCAAAAGCCTTGTCAACTTCATGATAAAAAGTCTCTGTCATTCTGTCGTCGGGAGAAAAGACTGAAGTGGTCAAATTTATTTTGGGAACAAAAGAGATAGGAAAAAAGAGAAGAGGCAGATAGAACCAAGTCGAGCTTTTTAATTTTGACATTTCGCTGGTCACCAAAAGAATAGACAGAATGATCAAATACATACCAACTCTATCTTCGGGATAATTCACTTTCATGAATTGTGCAAGCACTTCAATCACAGCGATGTGACCAAAAAAGAACCAGGCAATCAAAGTATTTTTGTCCTTGAAAAAATCGCCAGCACCCAGTTTTATCCATCGCATTACTAGAAGGAAAATGATACTTATTCCTAGGGCAATACATATCCATTTAAGGATAGTGTGGTCGGTAAAAAGCACGTATCTCGATAAAGTTTTACCTGTTACTTCCCACAATCCATCGAGCTCACCATAGTACAAGGCACCACTATCTTTTAGCTTTAAAGAGAAATAGATTGCTGGCAAAATTGCTATAGCAAAGAAGAGATGAAATAAAAAATGTAATGCTTGATTTTTTAGGGTCAAGGTTTTTCGTAGAATGATTTGATGCATTAGAACAAATGCAGAAGCGAGGACAGCAGAAACGATAAAAGTTAAATTGGCGTAGACTGCTAAAATGAGGCAGATTGAAAAGAGCAATTGATTTTTAAAGCTAAAGTCCTGGATCATGCGACCAATAAAAACTAGTCCGCAAAGGAAAAAGGCCATAGAAATGCCATAACCTCGGCAATTCGAAAAATACTCGAGAATAAAAGGTATACAACTAATTCCGACCAAGACAATTGAGCGAATCGAAAACTTTTTGAAGACAGCTGTCAATTGATATAAAGCCCAAAAATAGATTGGAAAAGAAAGAACATTTGGAAGACGAAGAAGAAAGTAATTTTCTCCAAAAACACGGAAAATAATTCTACCTAAGAAACTGTTTAACAAATGATTGTTGGCGTCGAGCATGGTTTTGTCGTTCCAAATATATCCTGTTTCAATATAGTGCAAAAAAGTTGCCGCTTCGTCGTGTAATAAATCAACAAAAAAAGCACGAAGTAGGATGTAAACAAAAAGTAACGAAAACAATAACCAGGAAAAAAGGCGAAAACGTTTTTCCGTTAACCAATTATCGAGAAACATTAAACACGCGGTTTTACCGTTCGTTGCTCGATTCTTTTTTCAAATTTTTCTCCTTGGAAAATACGCTGAACAAAAATACCCGGGGTATGGATTTCATTGGGATCCAATTCACCTGCAGGAACCAGTTCTTCCACTTCAGCAATGGTGATTTTCCCTGCCATGGCCATCATAGGGTTGAAATTTCGTGCCGTTGCTTTGAAAATTAAATTTCCTTCCGTGTCTCCTTTCCAGGCTTTTACGATAGCAAAATCGGCTGTTAAAGCCATTTCAAGTATATGCGGTTTTCCGTTGAATTCGCGCACTTCTTTTCCTTCAGCAACTTCAGTTCCAAATCCTGCTGGCGTGAAAAAAGCAGGAATTCCAGCACCGCCAGCGCGACATCTTTCTGCCAAAGAACCTTGAGGAATCAGATGCACTTCTAATTCACCAGATAACATTTGTCTTTCGAATTCATCGTTTTCACCAACGTAGGAACTGATCATTTTCTTGATTTGTTTTCCTTGCAAGAGCAAGCCCAAACCAAAATCGTCTACACCAGCATTATTAGATATACACGTAAGATTTTTAACGCCTAATTCTACGAGTTTTTGAATGGAGTTTTCCGGTATTCCGCACAAGCCAAAACCACCCAACATGAGGGTCATATTGTCTTCAATACCGACTAATGCTTCATTTACGTCTTTTACTACTTTGTTCATCTTATAAAAAGGGATTTTCGCCGTCTGACGTTGCGGGTTCTTCGTAAAAGTAATAGCCGCCACCTCCATCAAGACCCTGCAAACCATCACAACGGAATTGGTCGGGATCATATCCAGCAGGTTTTTCGAAATCAGAAGTGGAAAGACCCAATTTTGCGTCTTTGTATATTTTGTTCATGTAATAACCATAAGCGGGCAAGGCAACGGCCGCACCTTGACCTTGACCTGTAGACCTCCAACGAACAGATCTTTCCTCGGCTCCAATCCAAACGCCAGTTACTAATTCAGGTGTGAAACCCATAAACCAACCGTCGGAGTTATTTTGTGTAGTTCCTGTTTTACCGCCCATTGGCGCTTTTATATTTGCATATGGAGCCGAACTTCTTAATCTTCGAGCTGTACCTCTGTCAACGGTTCCTTTCAACATCATTAACATCGTGTAGGCTACATTTTCGTTCAAAGCTTCTCGGGTAACAGGTTGAGCGTTGTAAATTACGTTACCATTTCTGTCTTCAATTCGAAGGATGGTAGAAGGAGAATTGTAAATCCCTTGATTAACAAACATTGCCTGTGCTGAAACGAGTTCATACAAAGACAAATCCATCGTTCCCAAGCACATAGGTGGAGTAATTTGCTCTGGCGGTAAGTCAATACCAACATCTTTCAAAAATTTGGCAATGTTTACAGCGCCCGCTTTTGGCCCCATTGTGGACATTACCGCAACAGTTGTTGGATTAGAAGATTGAGCTAAACCATCAGCCATTGTTCCAGCAGCTTTACCACCTGGACACCAATTGCCAACACAATATCCACCAGAGAAAACTGTACAAGGTTTGGATGTTCCCATGGCTAGAGCTGTAGCGTAAACGAATGGTTTTATGGTTGAACCAACTTGACGTTTTGCTTGTCTCACGTGGTCGTATGCAAAATGATTGATATTTGCGCCACCAACCCAAGCTTTCACGAATCCTGTTTGTGGTTCAATGGAGAGCATTCCTGCATGCAAATATGATTTGTAATAAAGAATGGAATCCGTTGGAGTCATCACCGTATCTCTATCACCTTTCCAGGAAAAGACGGTCATTTGCTGAGGAATATCAAAAGTCTTTAAAATATTTTCTTTCGACATCCCTTTCGCTTTTAAAGCAATGTATCGAGCTGAATTAATTTTCGCTCGCTCGATTAAATGTTGAAAGGTTTCATCTTTAAGATCGTTACTGTAAGGGTAGTTACGCAAACCTTTCAATTGATTGTGAAACTGCGGTTGCAAAGCCTTTAGCTGCGTTTCCACTGCGTATTCAGCATATTTTTGCATGGAAACATTGATGGTGGTGTAAACTTTTAGTCCATCATTGTAAATGTTCCATTCACGACCATCAGGGCGACTATATTTTAGTGTTCCGTCCGGATTAGTTTCTTTGAAGAGCGCAGTCAATTCAGAACGCAAAGCTTCTCTAAAATAAGGAGCAATGCCTTCTTTGTGGTCAACAACCTGATAATCAGTTACAATAGGTGTTTTGATTAATTCTTCATATTCAGCACGTGTAATTTTTTCGCGCAAAGCAGAATTCTCTTTTTCGCTATTTTTTAACCACTGAAAAAGAACCTGATTACGACGATTTGCCGCTCTTAAACTGTCTGAACTTCTCGCCGCCTGTATTTCTGCCAGAGTTATTTTATCGACAGAAACCTTTTTCGAATTGGAAAGGTTTAGGCGATAGTTCTTAATTTCATAGGTATGCGGGTTGAACAAGGATGGATTTTTACACATCCCAACAAGCATAGCGGCTTCCGATTTATTTAAATCTTTCGGTTTTTTGTTGAAATAAACGCGAGCGGCATTTTCAATCCCCACCGCATTGTATAAGAAATCAAACTGATTCAAATACATGGTAATAATTTCTTCTTTGGTAAATCTTTTTTCGAGACGTGTAGCGATTATATTCTCTTTCGCTTTTTCGTTTACCCTTCCGAAAAGACGGAAAATTTTGAAATCAGAAACACTTTCTGGGACAAATTTCTGTCCTCTTGCTGTAGCTTCTTCCCTCAATTGAAGCGTAAATAACAATTTTGCTAATTGTTGCGTAATTGTAGAACCACCACCGGCACTACCGGCATTGGCAACAGCTCTAGCTAACGCCTTGAAATCCACCCCATTGTGCTCCAAAAACCTTTCGTCTTCAGTTGAAATCAGTGCATCGATTACGTATGGAGAAATTTCATGGTAGGGAACGCTCGTTCTATTGATTTGCCAAAAACGACCCAATTCTGTCTCAGCATCATCAGCATACATCACAGAGGCCAACAATTCTGGCGGATTGTCGAGCATGGATACAGGTGGCATGGAGCTATTGGGTTGAAATAGCAACAAACACACGATAAGGGTTAAAGGGAAAAGGCCGATAATATAAACCCAACGGGCATATTTTTTCTTCTCCTCAGGAGAAAGTGACGATTTCTTTTTGACTTCCTTTTTGCTCATAATTGAAACAATGAAATGATACTCGTAAAATTAATTAATATTCTCTAAACTAGTCTATAACGGATTAATACAATAAATCGCGTCTTTGGCTGTCCAATTTTAACAAAATGAACAACAAAATCGAGAAGCTCATCATAGAAGAACCGCCGTAACTAAAGAAAGGCAAAGGTATCCCAATGACGGGCACAAATCCTATATTCATTCCTATATTAATGGCAAAGTGATAGAACAAAATCATCCCAACTGCGTAGGCATAAATTCTGTAATAACGACTTCGTTGACGTTCCGCTATAGTTATAATGCGCAAAAGCATGAAAATGTAAACACCAACAAGAAAAATAGATCCTACAAAACCCCATTCTTCGGCGAAAGGGCAGAAGATGAAATCGGTTTCACTTTCTGGAACATGATTGCTACGCACGCTGGATAGAGAAGCTCCTTTATATCCCTTTCCAGCAAAACCACCAGAGCCAACGGCTGCCATTGCTCGATTACGGTTGTAGTCAGCTCCATCGGCATCTTCATTTAAACCAAGCACCAATTCAATTCTTTGCTTTTGATGTGGAGCCAATCCTTGAAATAGAAAATTCACGGATAGAGACATAACAGCAGACAGTGCAAATCCGATGATGACGACCAAGAGTGCTCTTTTCTTTTCTCTTCGTGAAGACATTCGGCTGAGAAAAAGATAAAGAAAAGCTGCTAATACAACCAAAGCTAAAAGCACACCAACAATACCTGGAATTTTTAGGCCAGGAATAAAAAAGTCAAAAGTATTAGCAGAAACTAAAAGTGTGATTACACAGAGAAACACGACATATACCATGATGGGTATAAAGTGAGTCCCCAACCAGGTTTGCTTGAATCTTATGCCTGGAATAATATTAGTTATTTTTAGAATGATGGGGTCATAACTCAATCCCTCACGGTACAATACGAATAAAAACGAGGTAAAGACAACCAAGGTACCCGCATCGGGTTGCAAAATAATCAGTGTCATTGGCACTAGAATTATCGCGTTCGCTAAAAAAACTGTTTTAACTGTTTGGAGATGCATGTTCAGGTTGCTCAAATAGCTGGACAGCAATAAAGCGGTTCCAATTTTTGCAAATTCAGCAGGTTGGATACCGAAAGAACCAAATCCCAACCAAGCATGTGCTCCATTAATGGCAGGCATGAACAAAACGAGTACCAAAAGAGAAAGCGTAAACAAATATATCGGTACAGCAAATTTTCTATAAATAGAGGAGTCTATCAAAAACACAAGCAAACCAAGAAAAAGTGATACGCCGACCCACATGAGTTGCTTACCGTACATTTTGGACATGTCATACATCATGGGGTGCTCGGGGTCATAGGCTGTTGAATAAACAGTCATCAAACCCATGGTAACCAAAACGAGGTAACATGCGAATAAAGGCCAATCGAGATTCTGGGTTATTTTGTCCTCTTTTCTCATTGCATGTTGGACAATTTCGCTTCAAGGATTCGCTTTTCTTTGGCAGGGTCGCTTATTTTGCCTCTCAAATATTTTTCTATCATCAAACTTGCAGTTGGTGCGGCCCATGTTCCACCACCACCACCGGCGTTTTCAACAAAAACGGCAATCGCAATTTTGGGATTATCCATTGGTGCAAACGCAATAAAAACGGAGTGATTTTTCTGTTTAGCTTTTCCGATATAGTTTTCTACCGTTCCCGTTTTACCGCAAATAGTCATATCAGAAATCCGAGCTAATCGAGCCGTTCCGCCAGCTTCATGAACAACTCGGCGCATGCCTTCAACTACCGGGTCGAAATACTTACGATCAACCATAGTCTGGTGTTTGATTTTGTATTCGGATAGGGGACCTTGGTTCCCAATAGATTTCACAAAATGTGGCGTATAAAACCATCCCCGATTGGCAAGTATCGCTGCTAAATTTGCCATTTGTAAAGGGGTAAGGGCTACTTCTCCTTGACCAATTGAATTAGACCGAATGGTTGAAAATGCCCATTGGTGATGACCGTACCATTTGTCGTAATAGGCTGCATCTGGAATTCTTCCTGGTCGCTGACCGGTAATATCGGTGCCCAATCTTGATCCTAAACCGAAACTGCGCATATATTTTGCCCAAATGTTCAACCCAATTTCGGCATCTTCATATATGTTTTTCTTTTTCCCTTGCTGGATAATACG
>JBGSIB010000032.1:0-29244 GCA_041751955.1 Crocinitomicaceae bacterium | reverse complement strand
TGTCAAATAAAGGTTTCCATTTTCTAAATATCCGCTATCCCCTGTTCGGTGCCAACAATTATCGCCGATAAAAATTTTGTTCTGCAGGATGGCGGCATCGTTATTGAAATATTGGCGCAGGACATGCGAACCACTCACGATTATTTCACCTATTTCTCTTCCATTCAATTCTTTTTCGCGGAGTTCATCTTCTGACGCACAGGAAATTGAACCTTCTTCGATTTGAATAATTTTCACCTTCGTTTTGTGATATGGAGCGCCAACATTCAAACCCTTATCTAAAATTTCATCTTTCTCCTTCGCTAGATCCGCCGCATCAATGGCACTAATGGGTTCGGCTTCCGTAGAACCATACACAATTTCAATTCGCGTATTCGGGAAAGCTTTTTTGTACAATTCAGCTTCATGCGGAAAAACGGGCGCTCCACCTGTGAAAACCTTTTGTAAACCATTGATATTTAGCTTGTTTTGAAAGACATGTTTGGAAATTTCTTTCATCAAAAATGGCGATGAAACGAAGCGATTGACGCCTTCTGCTTTCCATTGTGCTATTACTTTTTCCGGTTTAAATTGTTCTGGCTTACTCGCTTTGTATTCGGGTATGACAGAAGTGCAACCTGCTCCCAAATTGATCAACAAAACAATGGGCAAAGCTGGCATATCCACATCTTTTTCTTGTGGGTCAATTTTATCGATTAAAGCGGCAAACTGTTCGTTTAGAAATCCATGGGTTCGTTTGGCAGCCTTTGGCGTTCCTGTGCTTCCGGTGGTAAAGGTGATGAGCGCAGTGTCTTCTTTGCTTGTTTCAACAAAATGAGACTTTTCAACCTTGTATTTCAAACCTAATTTTATGGGCATTTTTCGCAACTCCTTGGATAAAAACGAAAGCAGTCGAATTTTCGGAACAGCAATAAAAGCTGAACATTTCGCTACTTTACAGCAGGCATCTAGTCGTTTTTTACTCACCCATTCATCCAAAAAAACAGCTGTTGCTCCGATTTTAAAAAGCGCGAGAACAGTTCGATACAAATCCATTCCCATGGGAACAAAAATGAGTACTCGATCTCCTTTTTTAATTCCTTTGGATTGAAAATAGCCAGCGGTATCATTCACTTGTTGCAAGAGTTCACCAAAAGAAATTTTTGAATTTTGCTCCACAATCGCCAATTTATTCGGGTGCTTTTCAGCCGCCTGATAAAATAAATCTACGATATTGAAATGCTCGGCCATTATTTCCCTTCCTCGATTATACGCTTGATATTCTGTAAATTACCTTTAAAAATACGTTTAATCTCGTAAGCCGCTATTTTGGTTTTGAACCATTCCATGTTGCTCGGTTTATCTCTATTGTAAAATAAAGTCAAGGTCAATTTTGTCTTCTTTTCGCCTAACTTTTCATAAAGTTGTTCCGTTTTTAAACCTTCTGCTATGATTGGAAACTTCACTAAATTGTAAATGATCAACTGTCTTTTCTTGTTCTTTTCCACGATGGAAATCACTTCATCCCATTGCTGTCCGCTTTCCTTTGGGCGCGCAAAACAACGACGGACGGATCCAACTGCGCCATCGGGAATTGTATCTTGGTTCAGAGTAGTAATATCGTCCACATAAACGGACCAACTGCTCGCCAATTTTGAATTGCCCATGAATTGAAAAACAGAATCGACGGGTAAATTGATTTCAATTGAAGCTTGAACACTTCGATATCCTTGTCCATCCCATTTTCGGTAAGGGCTGAAAAGAACTAATCCGATGATTATCAGAATAATAATTGACACCAACCAAAGTGTTATTTTCCTAAATCGCTTGCCCATACAACCTGTATTTTTTGTATTTGTTTTCAGAAAATTGTTCGGACAATGGCGACGATGTCCCTTTATCAAACATGAAAGCATGAATCACGGATGTGAAGCCTTGGTGCTTTGCACGGTCATAAATTTGATTGCCGATCGCCTGCCCTAAACCTCTCCATTTCGAATCAGGATTTCGAGCTATAGACTTAATTATCAGACTTTTTTCTGTTTTGTTGTAAAAATCTTGAACACAGAAATAATAGGCAATCAATTCCTTATTCTCATCGAATGCCAAAACCATAAAATCGGGCTGAATGAATTGTTTTGCCGTTTTGTATTTGTTGATGAAATCCTCCTTGTCAATGGGTGTATAAAGAAAATTGGTCTTGAAAGCGTTTTGATTCAAATCGTAAATAGCCGATAAATCTGATTCAAAATTGTCTAAGTCTATATTTCGAAACGTAACACCTTGGTCTTCGTAGAACTTCTGTTTTTCAGGAGCTCCAGGTATTTTGAATTCGACCTCTTTGTCCAATAAACTATGATAATTGCCCATGGAACTGAAACCAGCTGCAAGAAATTGTTGGTTGTAATACAAATGATAATAAGGTTCCAAAAAGAAATTGGCCGTATCATGATGCAAACTGAATCTATAATTTTCCCACGTCGAACCATTCATTGGACCGATGACATATTGCGCATCCAATTTCTTGGCTTCTTCGAGTCCATGCTTTAAAATAGCATTTGAAACATATTGATTATCAACACATTCGTAATTACCGAAGCATGCAGTTGACGTTCCTTCGAAAGTCAAATCTGGATTCAAATATATTGAAAGTCGAGCTTTGGCGATGTCATCTACCAGCAACACAAAACAAGTAGATAAATGCATTTCAGGAATTGATTCGGTGTTTTTCAAAGCCAAAAATTCTTCGGCATACAAATACTTCGGCAAATCTTTAAAGAGATGAAAATTTGCGTCGCCAGGAAGAGTTGAAATGATTTTCATAGCGTCGAGAAAAAACGTTCTGTAATGACAATACACAGCAAAACAGCCGCTGGAATGGTTAAATTATCGTAACCTCTTTTGCTGTATGCTTCTACAATTGCTGCTACCAAAGCGATGAAAACACTGTGCAGAATCAATTCTAAAGTCGTTTTTTCAACGCGAGGAAAAAAGAAGAATAACAATGTCAATATTACGGCACTGACAAAAAATGTTGTCGACCCCATAAGCGTTTTATTGTCCATTCCCACTTTATATTTACCTAAAGGCCAGCGTTTTCCGACAAGAGCTGCGAGCGGATCACAAATTGCTAAAATCAAAATCGGCAAATAGAAATAAATATAGTTTTGATTGAAATAGTCATAGACCAAATAACATCCGTAAACGGCAGCTGGATAAGCTAAACTTCCGACAGAATCTCTGTCAATAGCATTGATGGATGGAAACCACTTGTATTTGAGACTGAGAATCAACAGCAAGGCAAAAGTGCTGCAAAGAATCAAAACAAACCAGTGATTGCCCAGCATCACAGGGAAAAGAAAGGTAAGCAATCCCGTTCCCATGTGCACGAATTTGCGTGTCAATTCTGCTTTGACTTTTAAAAAATGATACAAAATTTCAGCTACACCAAATAGACTCAGGAATAAACCTGATAGGATGGCCATGTTGATGATATCCGATGTTAACATTTTTCGTCGACATTAAACTGTTTGTAGAAAAAGCCTTTGTCCACAGCGCTCAGTTCGCCAGAAACCTCATTCAGTCTCTTTACCTCGGTAACATCTGAAAATTCTCGTGGTACCATTAAATTCCAATAAGCAATTCGGCCATTGGGTTCGCAATGATGGACAATATCTTTTGCAGTTGTGGCAAAAAGTTCTGGATTCATGTATTCAAAGATATTAGACAAATTGAAACGATGAAATTTTCCATGAACACGAAAAGCTTCTTCCGCGTAACCTTCCAAAATGACCAATTTGTCCAAATTCGCTTTTATTTTTTCGTAGTTTTCGGCTTGCAGATAATGTGGAAGTAAATCGCCGAAATCACCTGTCAGATTGTAGCGAAGGATGAAATTATTTTGAGAACGGACACTTTTTAATTGATTTTCAGCTTTTTGAAAAATAGTTTGTCCCACTGGAACGGTCACTTCTTTCAGAAATTCTGGATCGCGTCCGTATTTTCCCATGACATATTTGCTGAAGAAAATTTTGAACATCAATCGCCATCGCCAAGTGTTCCATTTCTTGGCATAGAAAATCGCTTGTTCTTTATTTGACTTTGGGGCAAGAAGTTCTTCCGTTCGTTTTTTGCTGTGAATAAAAGGTAAGATTTTAGCCGCGAAAAGTTGAAAGTATTTTTCGAATTTTCCTTGATGAATGATACCCGCTTCAATTTGATTGAGATTCAATTCCCAATACACTTTCACATCTTCTGGAAGAATGCTTTTCAGTTTTTTGAATATCTCTTTTCTATTACTTGCTGATTTGAAACCGAGAAAAGACAGCATTTCCTCATGCGAAAGTATTGAAAAGCAGGCCTTTTTCAATTCAATTAAATGCAATTGAATTTTGTTGACATCCACAGCAACAAGGAGAGAAGGATTGGTTGTCAAAAGCGAGAAGGAATTGTCGCCTGCCGAACCGATGGATAGAAGTTTATCGCCAGCTTGTGCTTGCAAACCTTCCAAAAGAACATCGGCATCTTCCCAGCAATTGGCATAACGAATCAGGTCGAATGCCACCGTATTTTTCAATTCTTTACTCATCCAACCGTAGAAATAATTTTGATTTCACCTGTGCTGCCGTCCATTTCAACCACATCTCCCGTTTTTAGTGTTTTCAGCAATCCTGTTACGCTAACGATACAAGGAATGCCCATTTCTCGGGAAACAATGGCGGAATGGCTGAGCAAACTTCCCCGTTCCACAATGATGGCCGAAGCGCTTGGAAAAAGTGTTACCCAACCCGGATCTGTGCTGGACGTTACGAGGATATCGCCATCCAATGAACTGACATCTTCTGGATTGTGAATCACGCGAACTTTTGCCGTAACGCGTCCTGGACAACAACCAATTCCTTTTAAATCTCCATCCAAAGCCTCCAGTTTTCCTGTACTGAAAAAATCATTGGCATGATAAACCGTACCGTAGGTAGCAAATCGTTCTGAAGGTGGTTCTTGATTTTTGTAGGCGTCAAATTCTTTTCGGCGAGAGGCAATCAATTCTTTGATGTTTTGGGTCACAGATCGCCCTTCAATAAAAGAGAAAATTTCTTCTTTCGTCAGGTAAAAAATATCCGAGGCATCCTCGATTACATTTTCGGCATACCAGCGTTTTCCAATCTTGGAGAACAATTCACGAACAATTCCAAAAGCCCGCGTTCTTTCGTAACGCAAATTTTCTCTTGAACTCACCAATTCTCTCGCTTTCGAAAGTGTTCGTTTCAATTTCCATCTTTTGTAGGGCTTGTATTTCAGAGCTGAATTGAGTTCGTTTTCGGCATTTGTCCGCAGCTCCTCCTCTACTTTACCTGATGTTTTGCTCACCGTCACCTCAGTTTCAACATAGGATTTGAGTACTTTCACAAACTTGCTTGGGTCCTGCGTGTAGGATACGGTTTCCAATTTCAATTCACCGATGCAACGCTCGCCAAAATCAACAATGTAGCGATCAATTTCTTTTTTCAGGGCAATAAATTCTTCTGAAGTTCCATTCTCTAATTCTTTCCAAATCGTTTTCACCTCATGGTTCAGAAACAGTTCCTTTGTTTGAAGATTTTGTCCAATTTGAGTCGCCAAAGCTATGCTTCGATGAATGGGTTGCGTAGAGATAATGTCGCTACTTCCGCAAAGTAAATCGTTGTGAATGTTAGGATTAGAACTGATTTCGTATTTTTTGCAACGCTTTTCGAGCATGCCGAACCAAATCATGGCAAAAAAGTCATTCAACAAAGGAGCTTTCCATTCATTGAGTAATTTTTGTTCGAAATTGAGATACATTTCCATCAGCTCATTGGCATTTTTTTCTTCCAAAAGCGAAGTCTTGTATTCCGAAATGGTTCCGTCCAAGAGCAGCATGAATTTTTTTCTTTTGCGCGGTAAAGCTAAAAAACGACCGTACATGCGGAAAGCCATTTTTATGATCCGCCACCAAGCTTTTGCTTTGGAAAGTCGGTACTTTTCAGGAATATCGAATCGCTCTTTTACGCCCATCATTTTTTCCATGAAACGGGCATTGATGCTGTAACCTGGAACCATCGCGAGCATGTGATACCACGTTTTTAAGTTGTAATACACACGGCCGTTGATGAAGCCGAGTGTATTGGCGAAAACATTTTCATTTTCTTCAATCACGCTGGGTTCAACGCCTAAATATTCACTAAATAGTTTGTAGGCGCTTTCGTATGATTTGGAAATAAATGAAAAGGTTAAAGGCGTCGTTACGCCGGGATAGGACTCGATGATATTGCTATTGTCCCATAAAATGTAATCACCTTCCTGACTTTGTATTTTGCCAAGATTGGTAATGGGTCGTGCTTGCAACAGAAACAATTTATTTCCCTGAAAAGCAAATTCGATATCTTGTGGTTTTCCGTATTCTTGAAAGCACTTGTCGAGAACTTGAGCCACTTGATCTATTTGTTCGTCCGAAAGAGAAGAAACATTCTGCTGTTTTTCGTCGACATCGTAAATTTTTGTCCCAGATTTTTCCGCATCATCAAAACGGATAGCATGTGTTTTTGTCGCGATTTGTTTTTCAACTCCTTTGGAAGAATGAACATACGTATCGGCGTCCAATTCACCTGAAACTAAGCCTTCGCCTAATCCATAAACCGAACTGATTACTTTTTCATCCCGATTCCCATTGGTTGGGTTGATGCCAAAAGCAACGCCAGCGACATCAGCTGGAACCATGACTTGAATCACCACGGCAATTCCGAGACTTGGCGGAAGATTATTGTTCTTTCTGTATTCTTGCACCCGAAGCGAGCAAGATGACAACCAAACTTTTCGAATGGAATCTTCTAAATTTTCATCCGAAACATACAAATACGATTCAAATTGTCCAGCGAAAGAAAAGTCACTTCCATCTTCATCAATGGCAGAAGAACGAACCGCCAAAAAACTTTTCTCCGGAAAACAATTGAGTATGTTGGAAATACTTTCAGCAGGAAATTGAAAGTTGTTTATTTCTTCAGTAGCGTTTGCTGGATTTACAGACAACACTTTCTGTTTAAGGATTTCAGCAGGAATAACAAGGAAAGACGGAACATTTAGTCCAATTTCTTTCAATCGAAAAAGATTCTTGGCCTTGCCTCCGATGGTGGCGTCCTTTACTTTGTCAAATTCTATATCGCGATAAAAATCCAAATTGCTCAATTAAAAAGTAAGGTTTGCAACATCGGCACACCACCGAGTGTCAAATACATGCTTATGGTCCAAATTCCCGATGAAATCTCCATCCATTTTGCGGCTTTATCGTTTGGTTTTTTCAAGAATGAAAACGCGGGTAAAGAGCATAAAATGAAAATACTGCCGAGAATCACCAAAGCCATTTCACCATAACCTGCATATTGTGAGGCGAGTATACTCAAAACCAATGTGACAAACAAAACAGCCAACCAAAGATAAATCGCTTTTTTCGGGCCCAACATGGAAGTATAAGTCAACACCCCTTCCGATTCCTTTTCAGGTGTTTTTATTTTTCTACCCAATTCGAGTACAATTCCATTCATGTACGACACCGCAAAAAAGAAAAGTAATCCTTTCGTTGGCGAAACATCTCCCAAAATCCAGTCGAGACCGCTGGCATAAACATCCACCAAAGGAATGATGAACATGTGCGAAGTAATGTACCAAAATTGGTGTTTTTTCAACCATTCGGGAATAAAAAACTCCTTCCCCATTAGCGACAAATAAGCGATAACGACTAGGTAAATCCAAATCATTTCTGGGAAGAAAATCAGTATCAATGCGATTTGAAGAATTCCGATCAAGATACCTAAAATCATCAATTCTTTTAGCGAAATGAGACCTCTTGGAACAGGTAATTCCTTTCGGTAGAGGGCATCATCTTCAGCATCTTTGTGTTCATCAAAAATGCGAACCAAAAGAAATAATGTGATGGCGATAATGGCTCCAACAGCAAAGGTTTGCAGCGGAATAAATCCTTCAGCCCCACGACAAATGCGCGAATAAGAAACAGCTGAAAAACTAAAAGCTAAAACCAAAAGTCCGTGAACCAAAAAGGGGAAACGCTCTTTTTGATAGATGTAAAAACGCTTTAGAAAAGGCGCTTCGTTATCTTTTGGGATAGAATATTCGTTGCTTACCATGTTCTATTTTTTGGCTTTGCGTCCGAATTTTTTATGTGCCGACGAAAAATGTCCCGCCGATAAAGCAGCTGCAATAGACAATTCGCCCGCCAAAAGCACAGCACCAATCACTTCAGCAAATTTTCGCGCCTTTCCTTCGCCATAGCAACCCATCAGCTCCAAACATTCCTTTTGTGTTGGCAATGAGGTACCTCCACCGACTGTTCCGACAATCAGGTTCGGCAAAGAAACACTAGCATACAGCGAACCATCCGTCTTTCTTTCCATTCGGGTAATTCCTGTGGCTGCTTCGGAAACACAAGCTACATCTTGTCCCGTTGCCATAAACAGAGCTGTTAAACCGTTGGCATAATGTCCTTGAGCGCCGATTGCTCCACTTTGGATTACACCTAAAGTCGAAGATCGCCAATATTCGGCCATGGCTTCTGGAGTTGATTTCAAGACTTCGTTGACAATCTGCTCTGAAAGAACAATTTCTGTTGTAATTTTCTTTCCCCTTACATTCGAAAAAGAAGAAGCTGTTGCTTTTTTATCGCCGGAAGAATTTCCTTCAACAAACCAAAATTCAGGCTTCGTGGGACAATTTTCTACAATGTATCGACAGATTGCGTCTGTGCAAATGGTTACCATATTTTGACCAGAAGCGTCACCTGTATGGTATTCAAAAATGAGCGTTAAATGATTGCCTTCAATATTGGAACGCATTTCCAGCAATTCCGCAAAGCGGCTGTTTTCTTTTGTAATGCGATGGTAATCCTCCATTCGCGGAAGCACCCATGCAATGAAAAGTCCCAATTCGCCGATGTCTTTGAATTTAAAAACCGGACTCCGCTGTACACCTTCGATTAAACAAATTGAAGTTGCGCCACCCGCCAAATAACATGCTTTCGCACCACGGTGATAGGAAGCGACAAGTGCACCTTCGCTTGTTGCCAATGGAACGTAAAAGTCTCCTTTGGCCGCTGAACCAACAACACGAACAGGACCAATCACACCCGTTGGAACAGATGTCAGGCCGATATAATTCTCGATATTTCCTTGAAAGTTTTCAATGTCTTCAATTTGTTTTTCGCCGGCAAGAAAGTTCAAAGTGGTGTTCGTCTCTTCCAATAGAAATTGCCTTCTAGCTTGGGTACTTTCTGCCGTAACGCCAAACTCAATGGGCAATCTATCGGCATTTGAAAGATTCAAAGTTTTGTCTTTAATTTCCTTCACAATGGAATTGATATCTTGAAAAGCGATAATTCTGTTCAGTGCTTTGTTTGTTTTATCCGCAGATGAAGCCATAGGTTGTATTCTTAATTTAGAACTAAGATAAGATTTTTTTGGCTTTGGCGGTTGGCTCGCATTTGGCTTTTGGCTGTTGGCTCGTCCCGAAAGCTTTCGGGACGAGCCAATAGCCAATTATCGAAAAAAGAATCAATGCACTACCTTCCCAGAATATGAACGTTCCTCTTTGCGGATTAAGATAAAATACTCGCCATGAGGCAATTGTTTGAAATCAATGGTATAAAATTCGGACTCTTTTGAAATTTCAACACCTATTTTTCTTCCTTTTGCATCGAACAAATTAATTTCATCTGCATTTTGAAATTGAATGGTCAGAAGATCTTTCACAGGATTGGGGCTCATGTCAATATTTAGGCGCTCGTTTTCTTCAAGACCTGCTAATACTAGGATAACATCTTGCACAATAGTATCACTAAACCCGCAATTTTCCGCGATTAATTGCACTTGATAAGGACCGTAAAAGGGATAGGTGTAGAAGGGATTGACATCCGTTGACGAATCCCCGTTTCCGAAATCCCATTGGAAGCTCGTTGCATTGGTCGATAGATTGGTGAATTGAACTGTATTGTCATTAACTTGAAAAACAGGTGGGAAATCAGCGACAGGATCGTATTCACCGACATGCCAAGTCAATAAACTATCATAAACCACGGCCTTTGCAGCATTTCGGATAATCAAGGCATCGGAAGCTGAAAGACCTAAATCTGTTGTTATCCATGTAGGATCTTTTCTGAAAATTGTGGAATAAAAGGAACAGGCTGCAGCGTAACTTCCTGCTAAACTCGGATGACTGCCATCACCGGCATAAAGTCCTATCGAAGGATGATTGGTTCTCAAGTAATTCCACAAAGCACCAACAGGAGAAAGCACCCCTTGATTGTCCACTGCCATTTGATCGTATCGCAAGCGCAATAGACTGTCCATGCCTTCGTAGGTGCAAACGGGTGGCCAATTGGGACAATTATTTACATCGCCATTCTCACGTCCCCAAGTCATATAAAACACGGTTTCAGCACAAGGATTATATTCCAGAATGATACTGTCTAATATTGTCGCATAAGGAAAACAATCCGTCTGAACTTGTCCGATGGGAAAAGAAGGTATTTGACTTTGTTCCTGCAAAACCACGAAATCATAACCTCCAGTTTGAATTAGATTTAGTGACGTTGCGTTCGTAGAATGTCCATTTAATGTATATCCTCCTGGTGTATTGCTTTGAAAGGTTAAAATATCATTAGCAGAAGCAGCAACATCCGTTACCATTTGAGGAAGATTATTTACTCCAGTGTAACTGTTACCCAAAAACAAAACGTTCTTCGTCACCTGCCCGAATCCCGTCAAACTAACAATTACTAGGGCACCTAAAATAATCCAATTCTTCATTCTTAATTCTTAATTATTCATTCTCACTACAGTTTTTCCCATTTCGCAATTATCATGGATACAGTGGCGTCACTTGTAACATTTACGACGGTTCTGCACATATCTAAAATTCTATCCAGCGGATAAATTATGACTATCCAAAGTGGATTCAATCCAACGCTGGTTAATACAATCATCAACATAATCAATCCTGCACTCGGGACGGCTGCTGCTCCAATAGAAGCTAAAGTTGTTGTTCCAACTATTCCCAGCTGCTGCATCAAAGTCAAATCTACGTCATGGTATTGCGCTAAAAATATTACCGCAATCGCTTGATATAAAGACGTCCCGTCCATGTTTACCGTTGCTCCAATTGGCAATACGAAATCCGTTGCTGCTTTTGGTACTTTGAGATTGTGTTCCACACATTCAATCGTTACAGGCAAAGTTGCCGCGCTCGAAGAAGTCGAAAACGCCAAAAATTGCGCTGGGCTTAATCCTTTAAAAAAATCACGATAGCTTATTTTTACACGGAAAAGTTTCAACATTAAAGGATAAAAACCAAAAAGCAATATCATCAGACCTATAAAAACAAGCAGTCCGTATTTACTCAAACTGGTGAAAATATTCCAGATTTCATCAACAGAATTGGCCATTTTTGCTAGAACTCCAGCCATCAAGCAAAAGACAAAGAAAGGTGCCGCAATCATGATGACATTCACCATTTTAATGAAAACTTCATTCATGCCTTCACTGAATTTATTGACCATATCTGATTTCTCCTTGGGGATAAAAGCCAAACAAATTCCGAAGAAAAGCGCGAAGAATATTACTTGTATCATTTTGGTTCCGTCGCTCATAGCAATCATGATATTGTCGGGAACCATATCTACTATTGGTTGCAGTGGACCACTACTATTCGTCTTTTCGGCATCTTCTCTTTTAGCAGCCAATTTTTTATAATCATCAGAGTTGGCATCTTTTTGCATCAATCTTTTAACCTGTGCCATTTTTTGTTCGGATGCCGTTCCAATTTTGTTATCGTTATCTTTAATTTCAACACCAGTATCGGTTGCCCAAATTTCATACATTAAACGGTAATTCAGTTTTTGATCCGGATTAGACTGAATACCTGGTTTGAAAGTATTCACCAATAACAAACCTACAGTAATAGCTACAACCGTTGTCACCAAATACAAACCCAATGTTTTAGCTCCCATTCGTCCTAACTTCGATAAATCTCCCATGGAAGTAACGCCAGTTATTATACTGAACAAAACAAGAGGAACTGCAATAAATTTCAGGCAATTAATGAAAATGGTTCCAAAAGGGGCTATCCAATCTGTGGTGATTTTATTCCAACCCATTTTCACAGAAATCAAAGCCCAAAATATTCCCAAAACCATCGCGATGACGATTTTCCAATGCAATGCTAATTTTTTCATGCTCGAATTTAAAAATTTGTCGGCGATTTGGCAGTTTTTCTTTAGAATTAGTTTTTTTTGGGGCGGTTGGCGGTTGGCTGCTGGGTCGAGAACTGGCCAAAGCGAAGCGAGCCAACAGCCAGCAGCCAATCGCCGACAGCCAAAAAAAAGAAAATTTCCCGAAATATGTCTCAATAAAAAAATAATGCTTAACATTGTCTTGTCGAATTACAATAGACACTTCCAAAAATTATATTTTTCCAATTTTTGAATTTCACCCCGAATTAGTTTACATACATTATTCCTATGGATATTAAAGAGTTAGAGGGCAAGAAGCTCCCTGATTTGCGAGAAATTGCGAAAGCAATGGGCATCAAAAAAGTTGAAGGCTTTAAAAAAGCTGAATTAATTGAAGCTATATCGAAAGATGCTTCCCAGCAGGTGACAAAAACAGCTGATGAAGCTTCTGCTCCTGAAAAAAGAAAAAGAACCCGCGTTGCGAAAGAAGAAAGTGATGCCGTTCAAACTCCAAAAGAAACTCCAAAAGATCTTTTTGATGCGGCTACTGAGACAGCACCAGCAAAGGAAAAACCTGCTGCAGGATTTGTAAAAGCTGAAAAAATAGCAGATATAAAGCCTAAAACAGAAAAAGGTAATTTACTTTTAGAAAGAGCTTTGAAAGCAAAAGAAGCTTTGGCAAAAGGAGAACCGATTCAAACGGCAGAAACACCAGCCCAAACAGAATTAGAGAAAGCTGAAGCGAAAGAAAAAGCTGATAAGTTTGCTGAAACAGCGGAAGCACGTCAAAATCCAAATCGCCCGAACCCAGTGGTGAGAACGGACAACAATAAAAATCAAAGAACCAACGACAGAAACCAAAATCGTAACCGAAACCAAGAGATTCAAGACTCAAAAGGAAACGGAAATCGCAATACTACAGCTATTGATGATGGATATGATTTGGTTGGAATTGTCACAGCTGAAGGCGTATTAGAAGTTATCCAAGAAGGATTTGGTTTCTTGCGTTCATCAGATTATAATTATTTACCATCTCCAGATGACGTATACGTTTCACAAAGTCAAATCAAATTATTTGGTTTGAAAACTGGTGATACCGTTAAAGGAACTATTCGTCCTCCAAGAGAAGGCGAGAAATTCTTTCCATTGGTAAAAGTGGAGTCCATCAATGGTCGTCCACCTGCTTACATCCGAGATCGAGTTCCTTTTCAATACCTTACTCCTCTTTTCCCAGATGAAAAATTCAAACTGACGGGACACGAAGGTGAAAGTATGTCGACACGCATCATGGACCTTTTCGCACCAATTGGTAAAGGTCAACGTGGAATGATCGTTGCGCAACCTAAAACGGGTAAAACGATGTTGTTGAAAGATGTTGCCAATGCAATTGCAGCGAATCATCCTGAAACGTATTTGATTGTCTTGCTGATAGATGAACGTCCTGAGGAGGTTACAGACATGGCAAGAAGCGTACGTGCTGAAGTTGTTGCTTCGACTTTTGATGAGCCAGCTGAACGTCACGTAAAAGTGGCCAACATGGTCTTGGAAAAAGCGAAAAGAATGGTTGAATGTGGTCACGATGTTTGTATCCTTTTGGATTCCATCACACGTTTGGCCAGAGCATACAATACCGTTTCCCCGGCATCAGGAAAAGTTTTATCCGGAGGTGTTGATGCAAATGCTTTGCACAAACCAAAACGTTTCTTTGGAGCGGCGCGTAAGATAGAAAATGGAGGTTCACTTTCCATTATCGCTACAGCTTTGACCGAAACTGGATCCAAAATGGACGAAGTTATCTTCGAAGAATTTAAAGGAACAGGTAACATGGAATTGCAATTGGATCGTAAAATTTCCAATCGTAGAATTTATCCAGCCATCGACATTATTGCTTCAGGCACACGTCGTGAGGATTTGTTGTTAGGAAAAGAAGCTTTGCAACGGATTTGGTTGCTTCGTAAAATGATTTCTGATATGAACCCAATTGAAGCTATGGAATTTGTGAAGAACCACATGAACAATACCCGTTCCAATGAAGAGTTCTTGGCTTCAATGAACAGTTAAAATCCGTACATGTCAAATATCACGGTTAAAATAGGAATTGGATTTGCATTGCTTTGGTGTATAGTGAAATACGGCTTTTTCTTAGTCGATCCTTTCGCTAAGATTCAACCTATGGTTATGTTGAATATCCTTTTTTTACTTTGCAGTATTGCGATTGGTTTGTATTTGGTTAAGAGAAATGCTACAGAAGAAACAAATGCGCTTTATGATATTAAAAATGCCATGCGCGCTGGTTTTCCGTATGTGATTCTCGTTTCGGCCTTTATGTATTTCTTCTATTCTCAAATAAATCCAGATTACACGAAACATTTGATTCAGGAAAAGGAATACGAGATGAAGAAAAGACTCGATGATCCTGAATTATTGGCAGAGTTCAAAAAATCTGACCCGAAATTTGAGTTAAAAACCAAGGATGAGATTTTTGAAGAAATGCGACAAAGTCCTGAAAATGCGCTAACGCCAGGATTCACAACAACTGTGAGCCTTTTGTCTATGTTGCTGCTTTGTACTTTGTATAGTATTCTTGTTACAGTCGTGTATAGGCGGATTGTGTTTCGCTAGACCTGTTAATCGTTGATTTTTGTTTCATTCTTAAATCTGAAACAATTTAGATATGGTGGAGCGAATTAATTCTTTGAAGTCACATGTCGGAGTTTTTTCGATTATGCTCCTTTTGTTTTCAAGTTGTCAGTCAGATAGTAATTCTACTATCTACAAAAACTCACTTCAAATCCCTTTAGACGGCCTCTTATTCACTATTAATCAACGCGATACGATAGAAATTCCCTCCGAAAAAGGAAATGTAATTTTATGGATTAATGACATCACCATAGGACAGACAAAAGTTTAAATTGAAGCAAGAGAAGAGATAGAATTGCTAAACACGGTTGCTAATTCTAGATTGTATTCAAAAAAGTCATTCGTCTATACATACGTGCATTCATGCATTCGTGCATTCGTGGCTAAAAAAATGTTAATCGGTGGGAAGAACACTCTTCGCTCAATCAATTATTCAAAAAGTCCATATTGCCCTCTTTCATTTGCGCATACGATTTGGACAAATAAGCCAACATAACGCGCATGGAATCAAAAGCTTCCTCTGTTTCGGCACTGATTTCTTTTTTCTGAAGACGCATCAATAATTTCATGTAAAGCGCGTGAAAGGCAATTTCAATTTGGTTTTTGTCCTTTAAATTTGAGCGCTCTTTGAACTCCTCAATCATGGGCAGAGCTCGTTCAAAAACACCTTTGTATTTATGGTCGTCTTGCAGATTTATTAAAGTATTGTGTAGGTAGGAAATCTCAACCAAAATTTCTTTTAAATCAATAAGGTGTCCCGCCTTCTCTATACGCTGATCTTTCATGTCTTGAATCAGCCCCGCGTACCAACGACGATACGTTTCTGTGAAACTAGCATTGGGAATATGCGGCAAAACGTATTGCTCCATAATATCCTCCAAGTCAAACTTATAGGCACGAATAACATCTTCGATTTGGTACATGTACAAAATGTATTCAGCGATGTTTTCTTTTTGTTTTTGTTGAGCGATGAGCATGTATTCCTCTGATATTATTTTTAAAATAAATTTATTTTTCTTCGTCCATTTTAATAACGAATGTGATGAATTCCCCAGTGACATCCAAACTTGATTCGATATACGTAATCAAACCACCAGCCGTTTTCACGAGCAAAATATCAATGCCGTTTTTCCGTGAAAAAAGTTGAGCGTGGTCTTCAATTCTCAATGTAATTTCTTCCAACAAAAGGTGCGCTTCGTCTTCAATCTTCATCGTTTCAAATTCTCTGAAATCGATGATTTGCCTTTCCTTTTCAATGGCTTGATTTTGGATTTCAGCTATTTGTACTTCAGACAACAAACCTTGTTTGGCTTTTTTGTCGTTCCGATTATAAAAAGTCTGCAGATCCATGTACATTTAGTCCACTTTTTCTTGAAGCGCCATCTGTTTGCGTTTGATATAAGCGTCGTTATCTTGATAAAAAGGATAAGACTCAATCAAACTATCTTGATTGTAATAAGCTATTTTTAAAGACTTTAGCCTTTTAACTTTTGTTTTTCCTTGCGACTCTTGGGCGTTCACAATTCCCGTAAAAAAGGCAAAAACTATCAATAAATAAACGGTGTTCTTCATGCCGATTAGGAATTATTGGTTCAAATATGAAAACCAAATATTTGAACCAAACTTATTTCCCCATATCTTTCTTGATTTCCGCCTCGTGCTGATTCAAGTATTCAATGAATTCTTTAGTAACGTCCATTTTAGGAGTAACGTAAGCGAATTGGCCTCCAGCTTGATGTGCGAGTAGGATATCAATCTTATTTTCTTCGCTGTATTGACGGCTATACGTTTCTATTTTTTTCCCAATTTCATTCAAAAGTTTCATCGTTTCTTCTTCCAATTGAGCGCCTTTACTTTGCTGAAACTGCATAATACTTTGCTCCTTTTGTTGGGCTTGTTGCTGAATTTCTTGAATTTGAAGTTGTGACAACAAACCATCTTTTGCCTTTTTGTCATTGCGTTGTAAAAAGCTTTGGAATTCATTTGTCATTCGATCTACTTCTTTTTGCAAACTAATCTGTTTGTTTTTCACGTAGTCATCCTGATCTTTATAGAATTCAAAATTAGCTTTCAAACTATCTTGATTGTAAAACGCAATTTTCAAGGAACCTGCTTTTACTTCTTGAACTTTTGCTGTTGTAGAAACAACTTCATCTTTCTTTTTGTCTCCACAGCTAGTCAATGTGACTAACACCAATGCCGCAAGGGCGAAAAATCTCTTCATTCTATTTACTTTTTATGCTAAATTACTATTATTCTTATTCTTTTGAAGAAAGGCATCCTCCCAATCCGCTCTCATACTAATAAATCGCTGTAAACAATTACTCAAAAGTTGAGGAGTCAGCATGTTTTTCACTTCTTGCAAGCTCATGACGTCCGTTTCACCAATTTTAAAAATCTGCTCAAATTGTCCCAATTCTATTTTCATAATGTATTTCGAATTGTAATTCAACAACTGAATTTTATACTTTTCGTGGGGTATGTCTGCTATTAATCTCATTTTTTTTGGCTTTTTTTGGCGGTTGGGCGTTGGGTGTTGGGACGCTGCGCTTTGGCTTGGATCGAGTGGCAAAAGCGAAGCGTCCCAAAAGCGAAGCGTCCCAAAGCGAAGCGTCCCAATCGCCAACAACAAATTACATGTTTCGTCTATATTGTCCTCCCACTTGGAAAAGAGCGTTAGTTATTTGTCCTAGCGAAGAAACTTTGCACGCTTCCATCAGTTTTTCGAACATATTTTCGTTTTTGATGGCTGCTTTTTGCACTTCATTTATTAAAGCTGTTGCTTCTTCCAGATTTCCGTCTTGTAAGTTTTTCAACATCGAAATTTGATATTGTTTCTCTTCTTCTGTGGCACGAATCACTTCTTTTGGCAAAACAGTCGGTGAACCTTTTGAACTTAAGAAAGTATTGACTCCAATAATCGGGAATTCGCCTGTATGCTTCAAAGTCTCGTAATACAAAGATTCTTCTTGAATTTTGGAGCGCTGATACATGGTTTCCATTGCGCCTAGTACTCCACCTCTTTCTGTGATGCGGTCAAATTCGGATAGAACAGCTTCTTCAACCAATTCGGTTAAATCTTCAATGATAAACGAACCTTGCAAAGGATTTTCGTTTTTCGCCAAGCCCAATTCGCGGTTGATAATCAACTGAATGGCCATCGCACGACGAACAGATTCTTCCGTTGGTGTCGTAATTGCTTCGTCATAAGCATTGGTATGCAAGGAGTTACAATTGTCGTAAATCGCATACAAAGCTTGAAGGGTTGTTCGGATATCGTTGAAATCGATTTCTTGTGCATGTAAAGATCGACCCGAAGTTTGGATGTGATACTTCAACATTTGTGCTCTAGAATTCGCTCCGTATTTTCTGGCCAAAGCTTTTGCCCAAACTCTCCGTGCAACTCTACCGATAACGGCATATTCTGGATCGATTCCATTGGAAAAGAAGAAGGACAAATTCGGACCAAAGTCGTTGATGTCCATTCCGCGACTCAAATAGTATTCGACGTAAGTGAATCCATTTGCCAAGGTGAAAGCCAGCTGTGTAATTGGATTGGCACCTGCTTCAGCAATGTGATAACCTGAAATGGAAACCGAATAGAAATTTCGGACATTTTTATCAATGAAATATTGTTGCACGTCTCCCATCAAGCGAAGGGCAAATTCTGTGGAAAAAATACACGTGTTTTGCGCTTGATCTTCTTTTAAAATATCCGCTTGAACAGTACCACGAACTTGTGCTAAAGTTTCCGCTTTGATTTTATTATAAACATCTGTAGGTAAAACCAAATCACCTGTTACGCCCAAAAGCATCAAGCCGAGACCGTCATTTCCTTCAGGCAATTCACCTTGATATTTCGGACGTTCAACGCCCTTTTCTTTGTAAATGGCTGCAATTTTAGCTTCTACTTCTTTCTCAAGACCTTCCGCTTTGATATATTTCTCGCAGTTTTGGTCGATGGCGGCATTCATGAAGAATCCAAGCAACATCGGCGCTGGACCATTTATCGTCATGGAAACCGAAGTCATAGGATGTGATAAATCGAAACCCGAGTACAATTTTTTCGCATCATCCAAACAACAGATGGAAACGCCTGAATTACCAATTTTTCCGTAAATATCTGGACGCACATCTGGATCATTTCCATAGAGAGTAACAGAATCAAAAGCTGTTGACAAACGTTTTGCCGGCATGCCCAAACTCACGTAATGGAAGCGTTTGTTGGTTCTTTCTGGTCCACCTTCACCCGCAAACATTCGCGTTGGGTCCTCTCCTTCTCTTTTGAAAGGAAAAAGTCCGGCGGTGTATGGAAATTCTCCAGGAACATTTTCTTGCAAAGACCAACGCAAAATATCGCCCCAACCGTTGAATCTCGGCATGGAAACTTTGGGTATTTGCTGATGGGAAAGCGATTCGGTGTGCGTTTCTATTTTCAAAACTTTATCGCGCACTTTGAATTCGAAAATTGGGTCTTTGTAGGTTTGTTTCTTTTCCGCCCATTTTTGCAATAGATCCCAGTTTTTTGGGTCGAAATTGAGTTTTTCATTTTCAAAAACTTCTTGCAAACTTTTGATGAGTCGGTCTTTGTCATCAATTTTCGAAACTGCCAAAGTATCGATAGAAGATTGCAAGCCGAATAATTTATCCGCTACCAAAACTTGATCTTCAACCCATTTGTCATACGCACGATTGTTCTCTGAAATCTCAGACAAATAGCGTGTTCTTTCTGGCGGAATGACGTAAATCTTTTCCGACATTTCTTTGGTAATCTCGAAAGTGGAATGCAAAGGCGCATCTGTTCTTTCCACAACTTTGTCCATGATGACTTTGTACAAAGAGTTCATTCCTGGATCATTGAATTGCGATGCGATTGTTCCATGAACTGGCATGGTATCTACCTCTTCATCCCACAAATTATGGTTGCGTTGGTATTGTTTTCGGACATCGCGAAGCGCATCTAAGGCACCTCGTTTGTCGAATTTATTTAAAGCGATAACGTCGGCAAAATCCAACATATCGATTTTCTCTAATTGTGTTGCGGCTCCATATTCAGGTGTCATCACGTACAAGGAAACATCCGAATGGTCGGTAATTTCTGTATCCGATTGTCCAATTCCAGAAGTTTCCAAAATAATTAAATCGTATTCTGCTGCTTTCAAAACATTGATTGCTTCGGAGACATGTTTCGACAAAGCTAGGTTGGATTGACGCGTTGCCAAAGAACGCATGTAAACTCGGTCAGATTTAATGGAATTCATTCGGATTCTATCACCTAGCAGAGCGCCACCTGTCTTTCTTTTCGACGGATCGACAGAAACAACGGCAATGTTTTTATCCTTGAAATCAACCAAGAAGCGACGCACTAATTCGTCTACCAAAGAAGATTTACCCGCTCCGCCTGTTCCTGTTATCCCGAGAACCGGCGTTTTCACAGCTTTCGCCATGGTATCAATTTCGTCCAAAGTAGCTTTCGATTCTTCTGCAAAATTTTCGGCTGCAGAAATGATTCGAGCGATTGACGGCACATTTTTTTCTTTGATGTGCTTGATTTCACCGTTCAAATTATTTCCAACGGGAAAGTCACTTTTTTCAACCATATCGTTGATCATGCCTTGCAATCCCATAGATCGACCATCATCGGGATGATACAAACGTGTGATTCCGTAGGCTTGCAATTCGGCAATTTCAGAAGGCAAAATGGTTCCACCACCACCACCAAAAATTTTGATTTGTGGTGCACCTTTTTCTTTCAATAAATCATACATGTATTTAAAATATTCCATGTGACCACCTTGGTAAGAAGTCATGGCAATCGCTTGAGCATCTTCTTGAATGGCGCAATTCACCACTTCCTCCACCGAACGATCGTGTCCGAGATGAATTACTTCGCAACCCGTGGATTGAATAATACGACGCATGATGTTAATGGCAGCATCGTGTCCGTCAAAAAGAGAGGCGGCAGTAACGATTCTTACTTTATTCTTTGGCTTGTACGGTTCTACTTTTTCCATATATGATACAGTCTTGTGTTCCGAAAAAAAGAATTGGAACGGCCACAAAAATACGCATTTATGGAGAAAATATGGGCATGAAAAAAGATACTTTTCCAACGTTTTAAGACCGATTTACGTTCAGCTAAAAACAAATTATTTAAATTCCTTGTAAGGTTTTAGCAAAATTAATGTCGAACACGCATCTTTTCAAAACAACCCATTTATGACAAAAACAATTCTTTCTTTCTTTTTTTTAGCAATTCTCGCTGCAACATCCACTTTCGCTCAAGGCCCGTTAGATGGATATTTTAAAGGGAAAAAGATTTTGGATTTGGCTGTTTCTGCAGGATTTCAAACTGCATCTACTTATACTGGTGCAAAAGGTCCTTTTCCATATGCAAGAACATTACCTATGGCGAGTATTTTCGCTGAATATGGTCTTAACAAACGCTTTGATGTGATCGTGACCCTGCCTTTTATCAGCAACAAATTTCAAGATATTGGCGCGTATGCCAAAATAAAAATGTTGGATAAACAAATTTCTGGTCGCACTTTCACTTTAGCATCTGGCTTAGGTTTTTCTGCCCCTACGAACAACTACAATACGGAAATAAAAAATGCGATTGGACAGCGCGCGACGCAATTTCATGGTCATTTGATTGCTCAATCGAATTTATCTTCCAACTTCACTTTTCAACTACAAGGTGCTTATCATTATGCCTTGGATCCCGTTCCCTCTTCCATTACCGCGTCTGGAAAGTTGATTTACACCTATAAAAAATGGTATTTGGACGCTTGGTATGAATATCAAAAAGGACAAGGTGACATTTCCTACCAAGGAACTGTACCTTACACCTCTTTTCGACAATTTTTTTAGATTATCAGCGTGTTGGCGGCGTTGTTTACAAAGGTTTAGAGAACAATTGGGGCGTCTTTGTTAATGCATCTAACATTTTTGAAGGTTTAAATACCTTCAATACTACAACCGTCATGGTTGGTTTCGTCAAGAAATTTGATTTCAATTCAACTTCTAAAGCAGTAAATTAATCAGGATTTAAGGGATTACCACGACTATTGTTTCATATCTCAGAATTAGTTTTGAGCCTGAGAAAAAATCCCTACGTTCTTTAAATCCTGCTAATCGTGGTTTTTAAATTGCGGAAAATCTAAATGCAAGATATTTAAATTTAGTGCTTTGCGCTAATAACTCTCTTTTAAAATCATCAACAAATTAAGTGAAATACGATTTAGCTTGATCTATCTGCTCATGTATTTACTTCAACAACATGACATGTCCAAGTACAGTATGTCTTTTATCTGTCTGTTCTTCACCAAAATCTATTTTCCATGTATATGCACCCTGTGGACAAATTCTTCCGTTATAAGTCCCATCCCATGGAGCAGTGTGATCCAAAGATTCGAATAACAATTCACCCCAACGGTTGTAGATGTACAAGTGATATTTGTAGGGACTAAATCCTGAGGTAAAAATGGGTTGAAACACATGATTGAAACCATCAGCATCCGGCGTGAAGGCGTTAGGTACATAATAAATTAATGGTTCCCCAAAGGAAATATTAGCTTGAATGGAGTCGAAACAGCCATTATTTTCAACAAGTAAAGTAACGTCAAAATCATTAATCTCCCCATAAATATGTGTTGGATTCTGCAAAGTACTTGTCACCCCGTCACCGAAATCCCAAGTCCAATTCAAAGCATTAGAACTTTCGTCTGTAAAAAATATTTCTTCACCAGATTGGGGTTGAGTCGGTATAAAAGAAAAATCAGCAATCGGTGTTGGATACAATAAGATGTTAACGGTCTTAGAAATTGATTCTATGCATCCATCGGCTGTAGTAATATTTAGAGTCACTGTATAATTTCCACTAGCCGTATATTGATGATTTGGATTTTGAAGTGTTGAAATACCACCATCTCCAAAATTCCATAATCGAGCGCTTATTGCAGAAGAAGCCACAGATAAATCCGTGAAATGTGTAATCAAAGGAGAACAACCGACAGTATCCGCGACGTTAAAATCTGGGGTAGCCGTGGAGAGATTAATTTGAATCGTATCAGAACCTGAACAAGTTGCGTTGGTTACAGTAACCCAGTATGTACCTGAAGAAGAAACGTTTAACGTTTGGTTTGTACTCAAGTCGGACCACAAATAAGTAGAACCTGGATTTCCTGCATCAAGAATGGTAGTTCCACCAGAACAAATTGTACCATTAGGACCTAAATCCACTATTAAATTTCCATAGGTAATGTTGACACTATCTGTTGCCGAACAAGGTCCAGCTGTAACGGTAACATAGTACAAACCAGCACTAGAAACAGTAAAAGTTTGATTTGTTGAGCCATTTTGCCACAAATAGCTCGCTCCTGCAATGGGACCTGGATCGAGAACAGTCGTTCCTGTACATAAATTCAAATCTGGACCTAAATTTATGCTGAGTTGAGCGGGAACACTTACTGTGAAATAAGCGGTATCAGCAGTCACACAAGATGTTGAGCTATTGGCAATCAACATAACGGTATAATTTCCCGTATTGTTATAGGTATGCGAAGGACTCACCGCGGTTGACGTTGGAGAACCGTCGCCAAAATCCCAAATATAAGAAGTGCCGTTACTCGTATTATTGAAATTAACTGTGACAGGGGCACATCCGCTTCCTGCCGAACTAAATGATGCACTAGCAATTAAAGGGTTTAATTGGAAATCTATTTTGAATACACCAATATCCCAACCTCCAGGATATGTTGAACTATAAGCTGTTGGAGTTGTATTGAAACCACTTGCAGTGCAAACGCCTTGGTAGACAATACCATGTGGGTCGAAACGACTTGTTCCACCGTCAACGTGATCACCTGTACCTCCATAGTGAGTGGCATAATGCAAACTTGCCGCATCGGGTGCCAAAACACCTATATAAAAACCTCCAGACGTTTGCAGAGGATTCGCCGTAACGGGTAAAAATGAATACGAACTGTGTCCAGAAAAATAGATGTAACCACAATTATCCACCATAAAAGCAATTGGAACGAATTCATCTGTTGAACCACCGCCAATTAGTGTTGAAATCTCTCTAGTTGTTAAAGTTGCATTAAAGCGATTGATATATTGGCCACTACCAGCAACCGAGTAAACACCTGCTGTGGTTGACATGTTACCTTGGCTTGTTTGACCATATATATAAATCTTACCATTGATATCAATATCAATGAAAAAAGCATTGTCATCAGATGGGGTTCCGACATAAGTTCTATTTGGCATGGAAGTCCCATTATTGGTTATTTTGACAATAAAGCCATCATCAAAACCGGCCGAATTAACTTGGTATCCCGTTCCAGTAAAAATATTTCCATTGGTCGCTCCGCAGGCGTATATATCTCCAGCTTGATCCAATCGCAGACCAAATCCACTGTCATCCCCGCTTCCACCCAAATAAGTAGACCACACCAAGCTATTCAAGTTGCCATTCATTTTGAAAAAAACCGCATCCGAAAATCCACCACCGAATGTTGTTTGGTAGGAACCAGAAGTCATAGGGAAATTTGAAGAAGTTGTCGTAGTGGCTACATAGCAGTTGCCAGTTGCATCCAAAATTATTTCTCCTCGATACGTATCACCATAATTGAAAGTCACATTGTTTTGACCATCATCAAGAGTTCCACCTATATATGTTGACCCAACAATTCCAGTTCCATTGCTTGTGAAATGTGTAATGATAATATCACTGAAACCACTTAAATTTGTATCAAAAGCCCCTACTGACACTGGGAAATTGCTTGAACTAGTTGTCCCAAGAACAAATAATTCCCCCATACTGTTCACCACTAAACTATGCGGATTCTCATCGCCTATACCTCCTAAATGAGTTGCATAAATTAAAGTACTTCCTGTTGGATTTAATTTACTAATAGCAATATCTGTAAAACCACCACCATTCGCCACTTGAAAAGAACCAATTGTAGCCGGATAACCTGCTCCAAAATTAATGGCTCCAGTGTAAATATTTCCTGCATTATCGAATGTAGCTGCATGACCATAGTTATCACCAGCAAATGAAGTTCCTGATAAAGTTGCTGCAACCAAAATCGGATCAATAATTAATTCTAAACTATGGTTGTAATCGTTGGGAAATTCAAAAGTGAGTGTATTTCCTTTCAAAACATAATTACATAAAACCTCTACTTTCTTGGCATTCACCAACTGATATGCATAAGGTTTCATTTCTTTGAAATCACCTACGGATGTTTTTAGAACGACATTTCCATCTTTTAAAAAGACATTGTCCAATCCTTCATAGGCTAGGCTTATATTCGAAGCTTCAGCATTTGGTTTGACGATAAAGTCGTATTTGAAATGCCCATCATCGCTATATGTTTTTAAATCTATTCCAGGGTATAAATTTTGGTATTCGGCAGCATTATAAACACCAACATTTCCTTGCCATTTTGACTGATTGTTTCCAATAAAATAATTGTGATATTCTGGACGCTTGTCTTTTCCAAGAACCAAGGCATTCGGATTTGCACCAACAAAATTCATTTTCCATGCGTGACCATTCACCGTAAGATTTTTCCACTCTTTGGTTCCAGTGTGGTATAATTCATCTCTTTTTTCCAAATCTGTAGGACTGTATTGAGCAAAAGTTAGGCAATTTTTTTCCAGATAAACTGATCCATTCTCAACATGAGATTCAAAAAGAATATTCGAATTCCATTGCCCTTGATTGGCTATATAAGTGATTGATTTAACAGCTTGGTGGTGTTCGTGAACATGTGTATCCTGCGTGAATACAGCAAAGGAGGATGTTATGCAATAGAAAAACAAGACAAAAGAAACTTTTGAATTCATAGCCAACGTTTTATTTAAGTTACGCGGTCTACTGTAAGAGGAGGTAATGTATTGACAAAAAGATGTATGATTTTTTATAAAGTAGCCTTTTTTTCAAACAAATAGTTGGACAAATTTACATTTTTTTTTCTCGAGTAAAAAAATAATTATTCTCGAATAAAACCCATTCAGACGAAATAAAGTTCGAATAAAAAATTCGTTTCACCTTCTGATTATTTCCATTCGCCTATTAAAAGAAGGCGTGCAATTAATAAACTTTACATTCGTTTTATAAAATGAAATTGAACAATACGTATTTTATATGATGAATTGCATAGAAACAAAAGGTCTCAACTATCATTTCTCAAAAAATGATCAAGTATTGAATGACATCAATCTTAAAGTACCAGAAGGTTCCATTTTCGGTTTTCTTGGTCCCAATGGTGCGGGAAAAACGACAACCTTAAAACTGCTTTTGGGTTTGCTGAAAAACCAAAATGGTCAAATTCTATTTTTTGAAAAACCATTTCAGGAAAACAGAATTGAGGTATTGAAAAATGTAGGCTCATTGATTGAATCCCCGAGTATTTACCCACAATTGACGGCTCGAGAAAATCTCAAAATATGGCAAAAAATCTATCAATGTCCGAATGAAAAGATAGATGAAATTTTGGAGATTGTAGACTTGGCAAAGACAGGAAAAAAAAGAGCAGGGAAGTTTTCCTTGGGGATGAAACAAAGATTGAGCATAGGTGTGGCACTTTTGCACGATCCAAAAATATTAGTGTTGGACGAACCTACAAATGGTCTTGACCCAAGTGGAATACTGGAAATCCGAAAACTGCTGACGCGAATCAATCAAGAAAAGAACACCACTATTGTTATTTCCAGTCATTTGCTTTCAGAAATAGAAAAATTAGTAACCCACGTTGGAATAATCAACAAAGGAAATATTCTATTTCAAGGCACATTGGCTGAATTACAAGATATTCAAAATCAACAAGCTTCTGTCATTTTCAGAACGGATAATTTAAAAGAAGCGTTTGTTATTTTCAAAGAAAAAGGAATTGATTCTAAAATAGAAAATGATAAAATCATTTTACCCTCTTTAGCAAAGGATAAAATTGCGGAACTCAATAAGGAACTCATCATGCGAGGCTTTTCAGTTTTTGAAATTAGTCAGCAAAGGAATGACTTGGAAAGTATATTTATGGATTTAACGAAATAAAGCAATGACATTTATTCACGCAATTCAAGCCGAATGGCTCAAAACAAAAAGAAGTGCCTCCAACTGGTTGAGTTTGATAGGAGGATTTTTTATTCCTACAATCATGATAATTGGTGCATTTTATAATGGAAGAACAATAAACGACGCTCCTGGTAATGGCTGGAACATTGTATACAGCAATGCATGGCAAAACATGGCTGTTTTTTTATTGCCTATGGGTATGATTTTAGCAGGAAGTTTGATCACACAAATAGAGAACAAAAACAATACTTGGAAACAGGTTCACGCCACTCCCCAGCGATTCACGACAGTGTTTTTCTCCAAATTCACGGTTATATTATTAATGACTGTAAAGTTTTTCGTCTTTTTTAATATCGGTGTGTTATTATACGCATTTCTTCCTACGGTATTTTTGGAAGGTGGCTTCCCGCATGATTCTTTCCCATTTTGGGATGTATTAAAACTGAATGTTAAGATATTTGTTGCATGCATGCCCATTTTGGCTTTTCAATACTTGCTGAGTCTGAATTTTAAAAACTTTCTTGTTCCCATTGGAATTGGATTTTTAGGGCTCATCGGAACAATGATAGCCTTCACTTTTGTCAAACATATTTATCTAAGTCCTTTTTCATTCAATTTATATGCTTTGGGTATTAAAAAAGCTTGGTTCAACCCAAGTTTTTATGCGATGATCTCTTTTGTAGTCATAACGGCTATCAGCTATTTCTTGTATATGCGGAAGAAGGATAAGGGTTGAGAATCAATGTACTAAGGTTTCATTTTCGAAACCCAAATCGTTTTTAGTCGTATACGTCAAAAACTACCGTAAATGAAGCATAGCATTTACGAATGAAGACGAAATATGATAAAGCGATCTATACTTATTGAAAACAAAGCGGCCATTCATGCGCAAAATCAACAATTATTAATCAAAACCGAGCACAAAGAAAGCTCCATTCCCATCGAAGATTTAGGTTTTGTGCTAATCGACAACATGGAAACGTATCTCAGTATGAATTCCATGAATACGCTTGTCGAAAATAACGTGGCAGTAATAATCTGTGGAAAAAACCATATGCCCAACGGCATGTTTCTGAATTTGAACAGCCATCACATTCAACAAGAAATTTTCAAAAAACAATTGGAGGCCAGTTTGCCTTTGAAAAAACAATTGTGGCAAATGACCATCGTTGAAAAAATAAGAAATCAAGGAGAACTTTTGCAAAAAATGACCGGTGAATTGAACCCTTTGGAATCATTCGCAAAAAGGGTGATGAGCGGCGACACGAGCAATATGGAAGGTGCAGCAGCTGCCTATTATTGGAAAACTTTTTTTGATTTCAGTTTCAAACGAGAACGTTTTGGAGATTATCCCAATAATTTTCTGAACTATGGTTATGCTTTATTGAGAGCTGCAACGGCACGGGCCTTATCTGCAAGTGGATTGTTAAACACGCTCGGTATTCACCACAAAAGCAAATACAATGCCTTCGCCCTGGCGGACGATATCATGGAACCTTTTCGACCAATAGTTGACGAAAAAGTGGTAGAAATAATGAGTAAGTTCGAAGAACAAGAACTGACAACCGCCATAAAAGCTGAACTGCTGACCTTGCTCACGCGAACGGTTTACTTCAAGGAAGAAAAAAGTCCGCTGATGGTTGCCTTGCAAAAAACTGCCAGTTCCCTGCAACAATGCTATTACGGCGACAAGAAAAAAATCAAGTATCCCAAATTATGGAATTGAACGCCTACAGAATCATGTGGTTATTTGTATTTTTTGACTTGCCTACCGAAACGAAAAAAGACCGCCGCAACGCGCAACAATTTCGGAAAAACCTCATCAAAGATGGATTTACCATGATGCAATTTTCGGTATACGTTCGTCATTGTGCGAGCAGCGAAAGCGCGGATGTACATGAAAAACGAGTGAATTCTTTGTTGCCTCCCTTGGGAAAAGTGAGCATGCTCCGCATTACCGACAAACAATACGGCAACATTGCCAATTTTTGGGGCAAAGCCGAATTGCCCAAAGCACCGCAACCGCAGCAATTGGAACTTTTCTAAAGAAAAACAATAAATTGAAACAAAAAAAATGCTCCAAACAGGCTTTATCAGGACCTACAAGGAGCATTTTTTATTGACGACATTTCTTTCGATTCTCACGCTATCAGAAGGCTTTATGGGCCAACTAATGTCGTTTTTTCCAATCTTTAATCAAACCACAACCATCTTTTGCAATAAAGTCATAAGATATGCAATGTCGTTTTTTCCAATCTTTAATCAAACCACAACATAAATAATTTGC
>JBGSIB010000031.1:0-2313 GCA_041751955.1 Crocinitomicaceae bacterium | reverse complement strand
TACAACACACCTACGACAAAAGAAGCTTATTTGTATCGTTCAATTTTTCATAAACACTATCCACAGGTCAGCGCAGCACAAACCGTAAGAAAATGGATTCCAAAATGGCAAGAAAATTTAGATCCTAGCGGAAGAGCAAATGCAGCCCATATTAAAGCGGATATAGAAATTTCTAAATCTTCTGTGGTTGCATAACTCATTTTATTATTAAAAAAAAATCCCAAAATAGGCTTTTTTGTCCTTTTTTGGGATTTTTTTTATGGAACTTCCAGTGAAATTTTCATCCTAAAAAAAATACGCTAATGATTATTTTGGAGCATTAGGACAGGTGTGTATTTGTACACATTTTTTTTACAAAAATGTTAATAACTTCAAGCCTATTTGCATCAATTTTAGCCCAAAATCGTTCTCATTTTTATATATTTGCGTGTTAGACAAAAATTACATTTTTTAGAAAAAATATATGAGCGAAGAAATAAAAAAAGACAATTATTCAGCAGATAGTATTCAGGCATTAGAAGGAATGGAGCACGTAAGAATGCGTCCATCGATGTACATTGGAGATGTAGGTGTAAGAGGGTTGCACCATTTGGTTTATGAAGTCGTAGATAACTCTATCGATGAGGCAATGGGTGGTCATTGTGATACGATAAGAGTTGATATTAATGAAGATGGATCCATTTCAGTAGAAGATAATGGTCGTGGTATTCCAGTAGGAATTCACAAAAAGGAAGGCGTTTCTGCACTTGAGGTTGTAATGACTAAAATTGGTGCTGGAGGTAAATTTGATAAAGATTCGTATAAAGTTTCTGGAGGATTACACGGCGTTGGGGTTTCGGTAGTAAATGCATTGTCAAATCATTTGAGAGCCACCGTTCACAGTAGCGACGGAAAAATATACGAACAAGAATATGAAAAAGGGAAAGCGCTCTATCCAGTTAAACAAATTGGAGAAACGACCAAAAGAGGTACTATAGTAACTTTTTATCCTGATCCTTCGATCTTTACTCAAACTACAGACTATTCTTATGATACTTTATCAGCGCGTATGCGTGAATTGTCTTATTTGAACAAAGGAATTACCATCACTTTTACCGATAAAAGAGAAGTTGACAAAGACGGAAATTTTGTTCAAGAAATATTTCATTCAGATGAAGGACTTAAAGAATACATTCGCTATTTAGATGGAAATCGTGAGCCTATCATTGCGCACGTTATTTCTATGGACAATGAAAAAGGAGAAATTCCTGTTGAAGTGGCGCTAATCTACAACACAAGTTATACCGAAAATATTTTTTCTTACGTTAACAACATCAACACCCATGAAGGAGGAACGCATTTGCAAGGTTTTAGAACAGGATTGACCCGTTCTTTAAAGAAATATGCCGATGCTTCTGGAATGTTAGACAAACTGAAGTTTGAAATTGCTGGTGATGATTTCCGTGAAGGATTGACTGCGATTATTTCTGTAAAAGTTGCCGAACCACAATTTGAAGGCCAAACCAAAACTAAACTTGGAAACAGAGAAGTTGTTTCGCCTGTAAGCCAGGCTGTTGGCGACATGATTGAAAATTATTTGGAAGAAAATCCAAATGACGCTCGAATCATTGTCCAAAAAGTAATTTTAGCCGCTCAAGCACGTCACGCTGCAAAAAAAGCACGTGAAATGGTACAGCGCAAAACCGTGATGGGTGGTGGCGGATTACCTGGAAAATTATCTGATTGTTCAGAGCAAGATCCTGCAAAATGCGAAGTATATCTTGTCGAGGGAGATTCGGCTGGAGGAACTGCAAAACAAGGTCGCGACAGGGCTTTTCAAGCGATTTTACCTTTGCGTGGAAAAATTTTGAATGTCGAAAAAGCCATGCACCATAAAGTATTTGAAAACGAAGAAATTCGAAATATTTTCACAGCGCTTGGGGTAACCATAGGAACAGAAGATGATAGCAAAGCTTTAAACATTTCAAAACTACGCTACCACAAAGTAATCATTATGTGTGATGCCGATGTCGATGGTAGCCATATTTCTACCTTAATATTAACGTTCTTTTTCCGTTTTATGAAAGAACTTATCGAGCAAGGTCACGTTTATATCGCAGCACCACCTTTATACTTGGTTAAAAAAGGGAACAAAAAAGAATATGCATGGAATGAAGACCAACGTGAGCAAGCCAATGCCAGAATGGGCGGAAGCGCAGCAATCCAACGTTATAAAGGTCTTGGAGAGATGAATGCAGAGCAATTGTGGGAAACTACTATGGATCCAAATTTTAGAACTTTACGCCAAGTAAACATCGATAGTTTAGCTGAAGC
>JBGSIB010000030.1:0-79019 GCA_041751955.1 Crocinitomicaceae bacterium | reverse complement strand
GTTCTATTAAATTTACTCCCATCGTTAATGTTTTAGTGTGTTTGCTTTAAATTAAAAATAATCTTAGGGATAAGTGCGATAATTTATAATGTATTTAAATTAAGTGATGGTTAAATTATTATTAAGAAAAGCTGTTTTAGTGAGTTGAGTTACACGGAGGGTAGACTTTCCTATTTTAAATTCTTTTATTGTATTCCATAAAGAGTATGACTTTGCTAAAACTTTTAAAATGAAAATTAGAAAGTGTTTGGATTTCAGAATTCGTGTTTCGCTATTAAAATTAGTTGTATTTGAAATATAGGCAACTAAGAGTAAAGAAGTAGCTGAAAGTTAATTTTACCTTACTGTCGGAAATAAAAAAAAGAGCCTTTTTTGAGACTCCTTAATCATTTCGCGATCTTACTACAGCTTAATTTCGCAACAAAACGACTTTGCCACTGATCCACTTCTTGCCCACTGGGTAGCGTATGAGATACATTCCCGTTGGATAAGGTGATAAATCGATTTGTACGGCTCTGTCTTTGTAAATTTCTTTTACGACCATCAATTCTTTGCCCGTGATGTCTGTGATGTAGAGCATGTCAATGTCGCGATCAACAACGATGTTTACTATACCTCGCGTTGGATTTGGATAGTAACTCCATGTGATGTTTAAAGTGTCATTTTTGTCATTCGGATCAAAACGTGCTGAATCGATACTAACACTGTCTTTGAGCGTGTCTTCGTGCACATTAATGAAAGGATATTGCACCAAAGAATCTGGATAAGGTAATTCAGGGTCTTGAATTTGAGATTGGCAATCCGGCATAAATGTGTAGCTTTTGATTAGGCGAACCATTAATGCATTCAAGGTTTCCACATCATATTTATCGGTTGTTGGTTCGATATGTTGTCCTCCAACACCACTATGATTGGTTAGAAAAGTATAGGTTCCATTTGTTCCCAAAGCCAAAATACGCATCAAAAATTCCGTATCTTTTTGCATTCCGCTTGCGCCAATAGGAATGATGCGAACACCTTTTTGGGCGGCTAGGCGCATTAATTTCTCCATTTTTTCTTGAATCTCTGGTGTATTGTGCGGTGGTGCATCGAGCATCAAGAAAAGTAAACGAGTTCTAGCATCATCGCTCCATTCTAAGTTGTTCAATGCTTCATCCAAGGCTGCTTCGACAGCTTCAGGCGTATCGCCGCCACCGCCAGCACTTTGTTCGTCGATATAGGAGTTCGCTTCGGTCAAGATGCGCGTGAAAGGCATTTGTTTGGTGACGTAAGCATCGCCTTTGTCGCGGAAGAAAACATTGGCAAAGCGGAAATTCAAACGATCATCCACTTTTTTAGAATCGAAAATAATTTGTTTGATTTCATTTTGTAAAAAACGCAATTCGTCTCCCATGGAACCTGTTGCATCGAAAACAAAGGCAATGTCCACAATTTGTGATTGTTCGCAGTCTGATTTTAAGGTGATGTGATTGATGCCATTTTCGAAAGTAGTGACACGATCTATTTTTTCTTTCTTACCATTTTTCTCCACTTCAATGCTCAGTTTCCCAGCTGCTAGTTCGACACCTTTTTTAAGAGAAGCCCATAATTCGGCTTTTCCTGTATTGTCGGTACGTGCTTCGTAAATGGCTTTGCCACTCAATAACAATTTTACCTTGGCATCTGCAACGGGAATTCCCTCTCTGTTTTGCAATTGCACGGTGTAACGACCTTTGGGCAATAAATTCCAATTTGTTGCTGTAGCAGAAAATTCTTTTTCTGTGTAGGAATTCCACAAACTCCATTTGGAAAAATCATTGACCTCACCAGCCGTGAGCGGGCCCATTTTTGAAGATTTATTGTTGATGAAGTCAGAATACTTTTCTTTCATATCATACATGCCAGTAGCTATAGGTGCGTGAAGTCTGTCCCCATCTTCAGCATCCATATGGTAATCTTTTCCCATGGTAGCTGGAGCAGAAATGCTTCCCATTGCTTCGTATTCCATTGTTTTGCTTCGTTCTTTTTTCAGTTTGGCGGCACCAACTTTGGATTCTGCCACAGCGAAATCTTCCTTTTCATCACCTTTCACCCTGATTTCTTTTCGAACAGGAGCATAGCCATCGTAGTTCAAAACGCAAACGTAGGTTCCCGTATCCAATTTCACATTGAAATTTCCGTATTCATCCGTCAATACTGTTTTGATGAGTTTGTCTTTTTTGTAAATATCAACATTGCCATATTTCATGACCACTTTTTCACCTTCAAGGACGGTGTTCATGTTTCCGGAAATGGATTGTGCGAATGAGGCAAAGCTAAAAAAGCAAGCGACAATGATGAATAAGAATTGTTTCATGACTTGGTTTTATAATGAATAGTATGCTGTACAATGAAACTAGTAATTGGTTCAAAATCCCCAATAAAAGCAAAGAAATAGGTTCCTGAAATTCCTCAAGAATGGATTGAATTTTTTACGCCAAGTGATGTAATATCTTATTTTTAGTACTTTCCAGTTCGCTAATGAGAATAAAATGCTGCGCAAGGCATTGCTCAATTTTAGTTTGGATGTTTTCTTGTTGACTTTTGTTGCTAGAATGAAACATTACACTTTTTGCGTGGTCTTTTTCAAGGTTTCCTTTCTCATGGTCGAGCATGTATATTTTAAGAATGATTTGCTTGATTTTGGCTTGTAATTCAGTGATTTCAGAATTTTCTGATTCCAATTCGTTGATGAGCTTATTGAAATTGTCATTGGCAAAACTATGTGCACACCCCAGTCTTTTACTTCTCAGATTCGCTGGACAAAGCTGAACTCTTGTGCATGCTACTTCACTATCAATTTGCGTTATTATTGGCATTTTCGTTTCAGGATTCAACGCCACCTTTTCGTGATAAAGCCCGCATTGCACCGTCACAAAAGTTGACAATTCTTGTTTGATTTCTGAAGGGGATTTTGTTTTCACGTGTAGTTATGTTTACCACTAAAATAAGGTTTTGAATTGATTTTTTTAGATCATAATCAAAAGTTGGTGAGGAATTTTAAACAATATAAATATTCAATTGAAATTTTTGAGAGAATTCGAGTTCTGCGATCAATTTAAATCGCCTTAGGAAGGTGAAAGGCGAGAAATGTAGGAATTGGTGGGCACCTTGAAGAAGCCGAAGCTTGTGTTAGCAAAGCGAGCAAGCGAAGGATCACTGATAAGGTCGCCAATGACAAGTTTCTCAACTGGAACTTTCCGTAGCGGGAGGTTTTTCTTCCCGCCTGCCACTAGCCGTGTTCGGCGGGCAGGTTGCTTCTTTACTTTTTCCCGGAGAAAAAGAAAAGAAGAACGAATTTTAAATCGAAGTTAGATTAATAAACGAGTAAAAAAAATGATTTATAAAAATTACTAGAATTTGTTTCTCCCCAATTTTTAGACTAGATATATTTATTCACTGTTATGTAGATAGTATAAACCAAAAAGCCCTTTCAACATAATGCTGAAAGGACTTCTGATTATTTAGCGTAAACTAAAAAAAATTATTTTTTCGGAGCTTCTTGTGCGGGTTTTTGGCATTTTGTGCCATCGCATTTTTTGCCTTTATGTTCTTCTTTTTTCACTTGACGTGCTTCGTGAAGTGCAGCCATTTCTTCCTGCGTCACTTTTCCATCACCGTTGGCATCCATTTTTTTGAAACGCTCTTCTTTTTTGGCATCGTCACCTTCCTGTGATTTCATTTCATCCAATGTGATGGCACCATCTCCATTTTTATCCATTTTAGCGAAACGCTCGTCTGGACTTGGACGATTTTCCATTCTTTCTTGACGTTGTTCTTTCATTTGAGCAACTTCCTCTTGCGTAATCTTTCCGTCTGCGTTCAAATCCATTTTTTTGAAACGCTCTTCTTTTTTAGCTTCGTCACCTTCGTGTGATTTCATTTCGTCCAGGGTAATGGCGCCGTCTTTATTGACATCCATTTTCGCAAAGAAATCACCTTTAGTATGTCGAGGATGATCCTGAGTTGTTTCCTGTGCATTAATTTGACCAATGGCCATCATTCCGATAAGCATTAATCCTAAGTGTACTTTTTTCATGTTTTATTTATTTAAGCATTTGAACTTACAGTTTCAATTAACATGCCAATTACCTAAGTTATTGAATTACATGGGTTAAAATATCTTAATTTTAAAATGCGCTTTCGATGTGCCAGTGCGTTTTTTTTCGATGAAATAACGAGTAGAATGGAAATACCCTTATAGTTATTGTTCTTTGTACAATAAGAGAAATTTTCATTATATTTGGTAGAAATAAATGCTCGCGTGAAGAACATCAAATATTCAATCTGTGTACTTTTTTCCTTTCTTTTTTTAAATGTTTACGCACAGTCAATCGTCGTAGATGGGTTAAGTTTGGTGAATTCTGGAGGAGGTGCGAATACATGCGTAGCTAATGGTTACAAATTAGTTGGTACAGCAATGACCAACAATGGATGTGCTTCGTTAACCCAAAACAGCTTTGATGCTGGCGGTATGTGGATATGTGACCCTATTAATCTCAATCAGTCTTTTAAAGTCTATTTCGAAGCGAATTTTGATGTTTTTAATTCTGGCGATGGAATGGCTTTTGTGCTTCAAGCCGAAGGTGTTCCCAATGTCTTGGGCGGCGAAGGTGGTGGAATTGGATATTCTTATGGAAATCTAACAGGTTGTTTGCCCATTGGAAATTGCGTCATAGACCCTTCCGTTATTGTTGAATTTGATATTTGGGACAATTCTGCTGACCCTTGGAATACGGCTCTTCCCGCTTTGGGAAACATCAATGATTTACCTTGCCATTCTTTTGGATGGAAATCAATCGGCAGGGGGAACACTAGCAGGCCCCAATTGTTTGCTGCCGCCAAGCGGAATGGTAACCGATGGTCAATTTCATGATATTTGTATCATTTGGGATTTACCTAATTTGCAGTATTTGGTTTATTTCGATAGCACTTTGGTCACAACTTATAACGGCGATATCCGAACCCATTTTGTGAATCCTGCTTCAGTTTACTGGGGATTTACGGCAGGCTCAGGTGGTGCCAATCAAAACCAACGCGTGTGCAATGTGGACATGATAACGAATATCACCAATCCTTCGTGTACCTGTGTTATTCCTGTAGCGAGTTATAGTCCCACTCCTGCGGAAATCTGTTCAGGAGGCACCACGAATATTTTATTGTCAAGCACGACCGCGGGCACAAGTTTCGCTTGGAGCGCCGTAGCCAATGGGAATGTAAGCGGCGGGAGTACGAGCGTACAAACGAATACTTCCATTGCAGAGTCCTTAACAAATTTGACAAACGTGGCACAAATTGTGAATTACACGGTAGTCCCGTCAGTGCTTGGCTGTGGAAGTGGTCCGAATTTGCTTATTCCAGTATCGGTATATCCAACACCGGTCATTTCGGGCAATTTAAATATTTGTGAAAATGGCACGGGTCAGCTGTCGGGTTCTGGAACTCAACACCCAACTCTTCCTTGGATTTCTTCGAACCCAGCAGTTGCATCAGTAAATAACAGTGGACTTTTGACAGGGCTTTCATCTGGCACAGCGATTATAACCTATTCAGACGTCAACAATTGTCAAGACGCAGTAACAATAACTGTCCAGCCACAAGATAATGCTTCGTTTACCACTTTTGATTTTTGCGTAGGATCGATTTCACCACCTGCCAATATATCCGGCACTTTTGGTGGAACCTTTAGTTTCAATCCTGTTCCTGCTGATGGTGCAGTAGTTGATGCCACCACAGCTTCCATAAATGGAGGAATTGGAGGAACAAGCTACACCATTCAGTATACGACCAATGGAAACTGCCCAGCTTCGCCGACTCAGACGGTAACTGTTCATGCCTTGCCAGCTGTAAGCGCAGGTAGCGATTTTGTTGTCTGCACAGGCGATCCAGCTATTTTATCTGCTTCAGGAGCACAAAGTTATGTTTGGAATTTAGCTGTAATTGACGGTCAAGCTTTTGTGCCTATCAATACGGATACTTATACCGTAACAGGAACAGACATCAACGGTTGCGTAAACACGGATGATGTTACCGTGACTGTCGAGTCCTTACCGCTTGTTACTTTTTTGTTGAGCGACACGATAGGATGTGCACCTTTAACGGCAACTTTGACAAATACCTCAGTTGGTAATTTCTCGAATTGTATTTGGGCATTGAGCAATGGAATCAATCACATAGGCTGTGGAACCGTATCAGTAAATTTAACAAGTTCAGGATGGTATGACGTCACTTTGACGGTAACATCAAATGCGGGCTGCACGAATTCCGAGACCTATCAGAATTCTATTTATGTAGAGGATGTTGATGCCGGATTCACACCCTCTGCATTTGAATTGACAGAATCGGATGGATCAATTGTCTTTACCAACAATTCTGTTGGAGCAGTTAGTTATTTGTGGGATTTTGATGATAATGGTTCTACATCAACGGATGTAAATCCAACGCATGTATTCGATGGAACTCAATTGGAATATGTGGTTGAACTGACGGCCTTTTCGCCATTAGGATGCGAAGATAAAGCTTGGCAAACTATTTCCCTGAATGAAGAGCCTGTTTTCTATGTGCCAAATTCATTTACACCGAATGGAGATGAATTCAACAGTATTTTCCAGCCGATTTTCACCAGTGGTTTTGACCCTTTTAATTTCCAACTTTCCATTTACAACAGTTGGGGAGAATTGGTTTGGGAATCCAAAGACGCAAATGTTGGATGGGACGGAAGCACGAAAACAGGAGACCATAAACCGGCACCCGATGGAGCATACATTTGGACAATAGCCTTTAAAAATCCAAAATTCGATGAAAGGGTTCAGTTGGAAGGTCATGTGATTCTTCTTCGTTAAAAAAATGAATTCAAAAGATGGTTTTCTTATTGAGATGAATAGAACCTAAAGTAATTATCGACAATCTTTCTATTGTTCGTTTAAATAAAAAAAGTCCTGCCAATTATAAATTGACAGGACTAATGATTATGTATTTGGACGGTTAATGCTTACCTCCTTTTTTGTCACCATGGTCGTGATCATGCTCTTCGTGCTCTTTCTTTCCCTTGTGCTCTTTCTTTGCTTTTTTGGCTTTGTGTGCTCGGAATTCAGCTAATGTTACTCGATTATCATTATTGACATCCATTTTTTGGAAGCGTTTCACCTGATCTTTTGCTTCTTCACCTTTTCCGTTTTGCATTTCTGCAAGTACAAGAAATCCATCACCATTTTTATCCAATTTCGCAAACTGCTTATCCACTTTTGCTTCAGACTCAGGAGCAGGTCTTGTTGTTGGTAGAGGTTTTGTTGTGGGCTCCGGTTTTGGTAATGGTTTAGTTGTTGGCTTCGGCTTTGGTGTCGGACGAGTCGTCGGTTCTATTTTCCGAGGTGGTTTTTCTTCACTTTGCGCATTTATTTGACCAATTGCCATCATCCCGAAGACGATTAATCCATATTGTAATTTTTTCATGTCTAATTTTATTTAAGGGTTATGAAGAGTGTATTTCAATATGTGTGCCAAACTATAAGAAACGAATGAAACGTGACTTCTTCTCTTCGAGATATTGAAAAATGATGTTCTTCGTTCAGACCTTGGTGTGAAAATTTATTAACAATTATTATATTATTGTTAAATTATATATACATTACGACCTGCTTTAAAAACGTAATGACGCGTGTAAGTCCCTCATTTATTATGCGTTGCAGAGCTTTTTAGGCAGAATTGAAACGAATTGGAAATTTATGAAACTCCAGTTCCAGTATAAACTTTATTAATTCTTTAAAACTATGAAACAGTCTATTAAATTCATTGTGCTGTTCTCCTTCATGGGAACCTTTGCGTTCGGTCAAGGCAAGAGCAAATTGACAGAAAATGTTGCACAACGGAACTTGAACGAGGCGGGACAACCGACTTTGATTCAATTCAAAAACGACAAACAGCCCAAACTGCGCGATGCGAAAGTTGTTTTGAAAGATTATTTGGCACTTCCTGCAGTTGCTAGTATGCATTTGTTGAAAAATGAAGTGGATGAAATTGGTGTGACGCATCAAAAATACCAGCAGTATTATGAAAACCTTCCTGTGGAATTTGCATCTTATACACTGCATGCTAAAGGAGATGCTCTTATTTCCATGACGGGTGAATATTATGACATTCCTTATTTGAATATCTCCCCAGGTATTTCCAAAGCAACGGCAGAGGCCAATGCCAAGAAAAACGTAGGTGCTTCTGCGCTATTGGATGGTGCCACAGAATCTGCGCACATGGCTGGTTACGAAGGACTGCAAACGGAGTTGGTGATTTTTCCGAAAATTGAATACATCAATGAAACAACTCGATTGGCTTACAAAATGGACATTTACTCATTAGATCCTTTGTATCGTGCGCTTGTATATGTGGATGCACAAACGGGTGAAGTTTTCTTTGAAAACAGTAAAATTCACCATACCGATATTGCAGCTTCTGGAAATTCAGTTTACGATGGAAACGTTTCTTTCACGGCAGATTACACAGGAAGCAATTATAGATTGAGACAAACAAGTAGTGGAAGTGGAATCCAAACATTCAATATGAATAATGGAACAAGTTACACAGCATCAACGGATTACACGTCAACCTCTACAAATTTCACAAATACTAAAGGTGTACAAGCACATTATGCAGCGGAGCAAACACATGAGTACTATTTGCAAAATCACAACAGAAATTCTTATAACGGTTCTGGAGCAATCATCAAAAGCTACGTGAGTTACTCGTCCAATTACGTGAATGCATTTTGGAACGGAAGTGTTATGACATATGGTGATGGAAATGGAACCACCTATGGACCACTGATTACTTTGGATATCGTTGGTCATGAAATTACGCACGGTGTGACGGAAAACAGTGCCAATTTGGTGTATCAAAAAGAATCGGGTGCTTTAAATGAATCTTTCTCCGACATTTTTGGAGAGTTGATTGAAAAACATGGAAAAGGAACCAACAACTGGTTGATGGGATCTGAAATTTATTTGACTGGTTCAAGTGCACTGCGTTCGATGAGCAATCCAAAGCAGTACGGTGATCCTGATTGTTATGGCGGAACGTATTGGATTAACCCAAATTGTGCTCCTTCAAGTGGGAATGACTATTGTGGCGTTCATACGAATTCTGGTGTTCAAAACAAATGGTTTTATTTGCTTTCTCAAGGTGGAAGCGCTACAAATGATTTAGGAAATGCGTATTCCGTTTCTGGAATTGGCATGGCGAATGCAGCGGCAATTGCTTACCGTAATTTGACTGTTTATTTAACGTCAAATTCTACTTTCGCCAATGCACGCGCTGGAGCGATTTTATCAGCAATTGATTTGTTTGGAGCTGGTTCGCCAGAAGAAATAGCAACAACAGATGCTTGGTATGCTGTTGGTGTGGGAAGTGCATATGGTCCGGTTGTCCCTCCAACATGTGTGGATGGAAATATCACATTAACGTTGACATTGGACAATTATCCTACGGAAACAAGTTGGACGGTTAAAAATGCAAGTAATGTAACCGTTGCTTCAGGAAGTGGATATTCAGTAGCTGGAAGCACAGTTACTGTTCCTTTGACTTTGGCAGACGGAAACTACACTTGGGCTATCGTTGATTCATACGGTGATGGAATTTGCTGTTCCTTCGGAAACGGCGGCTACACTTTGGTGAGCGGATCAACAACCATTAAAGCAGGTGGAGCTTATGGAAGTGGTGAATCGCAAGCATTTTGTGTTACCAATACTGGTGGCGGACCGGATGTTGTGGCTCCAAGTAATCCAACAAATCTTTCTGCATCTGGAACGACAACAAATTCAACGAATTTGAACTGGACAGCATCGACAGACAATGTGGGTGTAACGGGATATACCGTTTATAGAAATGGAGTTTCAATTGGAAATATTACGGGAACATCCATGAATGTGACAGGATTGTCGGCTAGTACGACCTATTCTTTTTATGTTCGTGCTTACGATGCGGCGGGTAATATTTCTGGAAACAGCAACACGATAAATGTGACGACAGGAGCAGCAGCAGATCTTACTCCACCATCTACACCGACTAATCTTGCAGCTAGCGGAACAACAACCAATTCAACCAATTTGGCTTGGTCAGCTTCTACCGATAATGTTGGCGTTGCCTTGTATCGTGTTTATCAAAATGGTTCGTCCATTGGCACATCTACAACGCCAAGTTATAGTGTTACAGGCTTGAATGCCAGCACAATTTATTCCTATTATGTTCTTGCGGAAGATGCGGCAGGTAACGTTTCTGGAAACAGCAACACAGTGAATGTGACAACAGATGCGACAGGTGGCGGTTCGAGTGTAGTTTTACACCAAGGTTATTTTGAATCAGGCTGGGACGGCTGGGCTGATGGCGGTAGCGATTGCGCACGTTATTCAGGTTCACGTTCCTCAGAAGGAAGTTTCTCCATCTATATCCGTGATAATTCAGGAACACCGTCAGCTATGACTTCGCCAGCTTTAAATTTAACTGGATTTGACAACGTAAAAGTTGAATTCTTGTTCTATGCCAATAGTATGGAAGTAGGTGAAGATTTCTGGTTGCGTTATTCTTCCGATGGAAGTACGTATACAACAGTGGCATCATGGGCACGAGGAACAAGTTTCAACAACAATACCTATTACATGGCGAGCATGATTATTCCGTCTAGCATGGTCAGTTTTGTATCCAGTGGACGTTTCCGTTTCCAGTGTGATGCTTCTGCTAACGATGATTTAATTTACATCGATGCGGTGGTGATAACAGGTTATGTTGGGGCTGTTCCGGCAATCAATTCTATAGTTGGCAACAATTCTTCATTGGTTGCTTTGGGTACTTTGGATGATCCAGCGATGGAAATGGTTCTTTTCCCGAATCCAGCAAACGATTTCATTCAAGTGAAAGGAATCGAGAACATGGAAAACTATCAAGTATTTGATTTACAAGGTAAATTGATGTTTGAAGGTACATTCGATGATGAAAATCAAGAAATTGCCATCCGTGAATTGCCAGCCGGCATGTACATGATCAAAGTAAGCGCTGATGAAGAAGTGCATATCAAACGCTTTGTGAAAGAGTAATCAGAATTAAAATTAAAAACAGAAACCCTCAAGGAAATTTTTCTTTGGGGGTTTTTTGTGTTTTGCTTCAATCAAGTGAATCTTTTTTGCTAATCGCCGTAATTTACACCAGGATACATGTCGCTCAATCCACCTCCATATTTCCCAGTAAATTCAGATACTCTATCTTAAAATGTGCCACCTCAATACCTGCCAGAACTGTAGCTTCCGCTATTTGATTCTCCATCAAAGCCATCCGATAACATGGAAATGCATTTCGCGGCAACTAAACCTCGGACTACCACTGCGGCAATGGTACCGCCAATTGTTTTTTGCTGCTTAAAGCTCCATGGAGGAGGAGGATTTTTGGTTTCGAAAGCTGAGTTTTTTCGGGTTGATTTAAATTTGGGTTCATGATGAGGTGGGATTTGAATCGAAGGTATGAATCTTTTCAATATGCTGGGGAATGAGGGAACAATTCACTATCCGCAATAGCCCATATTCCCTTTATAATAAATCCTCTTTAAACAAAAAACAAGCATAACAAAAAGCGCTGACAATCAATTACTTAAAAAATAATGAGTCCGTTTTCAGGACTCATTCCGATTGCGTAGTTTTGATATTGATGTTCATTTTCGTGCTCCGTCACTTCATCTAGCGGAGCCGGCTACTTGAATACTATCTGAAATTTCGTTCAATTAAATTTGGTGAGTGCTTCGAAGTTCATAATTTGTGCTTCGTCCACCGCTTGCTTCTTTTTGTAAGATATCTTTTTTGATTAAATCTTGAATATCTCGAAGAGCAGTATCTTGAGAACACTTGTTGATTTTTCCCCATTTCGAGGTAGTCAACTTTCCGTCAAATCCATCCAGCAGTTTGTTTATTATTTTCTGCTGTCTGTCATTCAGAATTGTGGTGGAATGTAATTTCCAAAATTCTGCTTTATGAAGTATTTTCGATAAAGTTTCTTCGGTGGAATCAATAGCATTTATGAGACATTGCAAAAACCACAAAATCCATTCTGTAATATCTGAATTTCCTTTTTGTGCTTTTTCGAGTTTTTCATAATACTGTTTCCTTTCAAATCTAATTTGTGCCGACATACTGTAGAAACGTCTGATGCTTTTGTCTGAACGGGCTAATGTCATATCCATAATGGCCCTTGTAATTCTTCCGTTTCCATCGTCGAATGGATGAATTGTTACGAACCATAAATGAGCAACAGCTGCTTTAAGAACCAAATCCATTTCCTGCTCATTTTCAAACCATTTCAAGAATTTTTCTATTTCAGGTTCTATTCTGTCAGAACTTGGAGCTTGGTAGTGAACTTTTTCTTTTCCCATAGGGCCTGACACAACTTGCATAGGACCTGTCGTGTCTTTTCTCCAGTCGGCAACTGTGATTTTATGCAGATTACTCCAACCAGAAGGAAACAATGCGGCATGCCAACCAAACAATCTGTCTTTAGTGAGAGGCAAATTGTATCTTTGAGAAGCGTCGAGCATCATTTCAACTATCCCTTCAACAGCGCGCTCCGATTCTATTGAACCTGCAATTTCGATTCCTAGTCTTCGCGCAATTGAAGAACGTACTTGCTGAATTTCTAAAAATTCACCTTCGATTTCAGACGATTTAATAACATCTAAAGTGAGCGTGTTCAATACGGCTTCATTTTGCAAATCAAAACCCAAGGATTCCATTTTTCCCAGAAGTCTGCCCTGTTGATTTCTAGCTTCTCCTAGTTTTAACATCACTTTCTTATTGTCCCAAGTGAAGTCTGTCCAATTTTCTTTTTCGTGGATATAGATTTTCATTCTCCGCAATTTATGCGACAAATATACTTCTTATTCTCCGCAAATAAAATATTCTCCGCAAAATATGCTCAGATTACAGCTGGTAATCTCCGCAATGGAACCGCATAAGTCAACACGCAGACTATTTCTCGCCTTTCAGTGTCTCTAATAGCAACTTAGCCACATCCTCCGAAGAGCCTGGATTTTGGCCTGTGATTAACAATCCATCTTGTTTAACGTGCGGCGCCCAATCATCGCCTTTGGAGTAATGCGCACCTTTTTCTATGAGTTTATCTTCCAATAAAAAAGGGACTACTTTCGTTAATTGAACGGCCTCTTCTTCCGTATTTGAAAAACCTGTAAGCTCTTTACCTTTCACCAATGGTTCTCCATTTATCGCTTTTACATTCACCAATGCCGCAGGCGAATGACAAACAAAAGCGATTGGTTTTTGATGATTGTAAAAGGCTTCAATTAATGCAATAGAGTTTTTATCATTGGCCAAATCCCATAATGGGCCGTGACCACCTGGATAAAATACAGCGTCATAATCGGCTTCCTTTATGTCGCTAAGTTTCAGTGTATGAGCTACTTGGTCAATTAAAGCGTTGTCTTTGTAAAACCTTTCTGTTGAAGGCGTTTGAGCATCCTCTAATTCGCTTTTGGGATCAACGGGTGGTTGGCCTCCTTTCGGCGAAGCAATGGTTATTTCTGCTCCGGCATCTGCCAAGACATAATAAGGACTTGCAAATTCTTCTATCCAAAATCCTGTTTTTTCTCCGGTATCTCCCAATGCACTATGGGATGTCAATACGATTAATACGTTCATAATATCTATTTTTTACTTGTTTTTATTAAATTTCAACGATCATTTTTGCTTCATTTTTCCCTGTAAATAAATCGAGGAATGCCTGAGGAATATTATCGAATCCTTCCACAATAGTTTCGCTAAAGGTTAGCTTGTCCTCTTTCAACCAAGCGCTTAGTTTTTTGGTTGCGGCTGGAAATTTATCGGCAAAATCGCTAATGATGAACCCGCGCATGGTCGCACTTTTAGTGAGAAGGATGGGCTGCAATCGAGGTCCCATTGGAACTTCCGTTTTATTGTAAAGTGCTATTGCCCCGCACACAGGCAATCTCGCATATTTATTGATGTTGGCTAAAACAGCATCTGAAATCTCTCCACCTACATTGTCAAAGTAAATATCCACCCCGTTTGGGCAAGCGCTTTTGATGGCTGCATCTAAATCAGACGTTGTTTTATAATTGATAGCCTCATCGAAATTAAATTTGGATTTAAGTAGGGCTATTTTTTCATCATTTCCCGTGATACCAACCACTTCGCAACCCAACAATTTACCAATCTGTCCTACCACTGTGCCTACCGCACCGCCTGCTCCAGAAACGACAAGTGTATCGCCTTCTTTCGGTAGTCCGATTTCAGTCAATCCTAAATAAGCGGTGAGTCCGGTCATTCCTAAAATACCCAGATAGCTTGATAATTTGGCCTCTGTTTTATCGACCTTCGTTAAGCCTTTCCCATTGGAAGTTTGATATTCCTTCCAATCCAACATACCGGAGACAAAATCGCCTTTTTTGAAATCAGCCTGTTTGCTCTCCATCACTTCAGCAATAATTCCCGATTGTATGGGTTTGTTTAATTCAAAGGGTGGAACATACGATTTAGCATCATTCATTCTACCGCGCAAATAAGGATCGACAGAAACATAAACTGTTTTTAAAAGGATCTCGCCATCCTTGGGAATTGGAGCTTCTTCACTAATAATTTTAAAATCATTTAGTGTTGGTTTTCCATGTGGACGTTTGATTAAAAGGATTGTTTTATTCATGATTTTGATTTCTTGTTTTGTTGGTACTTTAATTTTATCAGGAACGAACAGCTTTTTCAATCGGAACTTCCCCACTTAGAATTTCGAAAACTTCGTTCTGTTTAACGTCCTCTTCCAAGGCTTCAACTATGGTTTTAGCCACATCCGTTCTCGAAATACTTCCCTGAATATTTAGTTTCTCATCAAGTTGAATTTTGCCTGTTCCATCGCCATCTGTCAAATGTCCAGGTCTTACAATACTAAAGTTCAAACCACTTGAGCGCAAATGATTATCTGCATTTTGTTTTGCTCTCAAATAATCTTCAAGTTCGCCACTAACAGATGGATTATCTGCTCCCATGGAGCTCAACATGACAAACTTTTCGAGTCCTGCTTCCTTGGCAGCATCCGTTAGCCTTTTTGCGCCTTCCTGATCTACACCAATCACATTTTTCCCTTTAGAACCTGCCACAAAAATTACCTTATCGGCATTCTTTACAGCATTGCTCAAATCTTCTTCCAGATCAGCCAAAACAGTTGATACATTTTCTTTTTCGAAATGATTTTTTTGTTCCTGTTTTCTTACCATAGCAATAGGCTGATAAACTTTTGATTTTTTTAATAAATCGATGATGATTCTCCCTGTGGTTCCGTTTGCACCTGCCACTAACACCTTTTTTCTTACGTTCATGATTTTTTCTTTTAATTAAATTCGACACTTACTATCTCCATTTTTAGGGAGTTAATGAAGCGTTATAATAACTTTCCCTTTTGCTCGACCGGTTGCTAGATATTGATAGGCCTCAATGCTATTTTCGAAAGTATAGACCTTATCTACCACTGGCTTGATATTTCCATTGTCTACCAAAGTGGCGATTTCGTCCAACTGCTTACTATTTGGTTGCATCCAGGTTAGCTTATAATCGGCTGATTTCTCATGGATGAGTTTTGATAATTTTTCAGGTAGTTTGTAATCGTCCATGCCCATATTCTTGGCAGTTTCTTCGTCCGGCGGACCTACTATTGAGGTCACTTTTCCACCTTCTTTAATAATTTCAAAAGCATTTAGGGTATAATCACCCCCCAACGTGTCGAATACGATGTCTAAATTATGCGCGACTTCCTTATAATCCTCGGTTTTATAATCAATCACCCGATCGGCTCCCAAAGCTTTGACCCAATCTACATTTGTGGAACTAGTGGTGGTATAAACTACAGCTCCTTTTGCCTTGGCATATTGAATAGCAAAACTGCCTACACCACCTGAACCTGCATGGATAAGTATTCTATCGCCCTTTTTCATGCCGACACGTTCCAAAGCTTGGATTGCCGTTAGTCCTGTTAATGGCAAGCCAGCCGCTTATTCAAAGGAAATGCTAACAGGCTTTTTAGCCACCACATCACTACTTACAGCCACAAAAGCTGTAACAGTACCCATTTGTTCTTGCGGCACTCTGGAATACACTTCATCACCAATCTCGAAATCAGTGACATCAGCACCTATTTCGGTGACTACTCCGCTCACATCAAAACCGATAGTACTCGGTAAATTTAAATGTACCATTTCTTTTAGTTTACCTTCGGCCAATTTGAAGTCAATAGGATTTAGAGAAACTGCTTTGACTGCTACCAGAAGATCGTTTGGCTTCACCAATGGTTTTTTAATTTCACCAATGGTCAAACTGTCTTTGAGGTCACCATATTTTACTATTTGTAAGGCTTTCATATTATTTGAGTTTTAATATATTTATAGATTAAGCATGCCCATTATTTCTTAGAATTTCTCCATGACTGCCATGCACCAGTCGACCAAAGTGCCCAAGCGATGAGAACCGGTTGAAAGAAAAGTCGGATGAATCGGGCTCGATCAGAGTTTAAAGCTCCGAAAGCATCTTCTCCATTCAGGTATTGGGCTACATTACCTGGGAAAACCAGGACAAAGAATATAGCTAATCCCCATCCGATATTTACGCATTGTCTTTTCCAAAACAGTAAAATCAGACCTAATGCTATTTCAACAATACCTGATAATACGACCACTAAATCTTTGCTTAATGGAACCCAATCCGGAACTTGAGCTTGGAAATCGATTCTACTAAATGTAAGATGACCAAATCCAGCAAGGACCATAAATAGAGCCAATATTATTCTGAAAATATTTTGCGTAAGAGTGATGTCGACTTCTTTTTTCATAGACATTTTTAAGATTAAACAACTAAAGGCGGTCACAGAGTCCGATTTCAGACATTCAAATTTTCACAACCTTGTCACTTAAAAAGAGTTGTGTAGGGAGTCCAATTACTTTTACTTCGTAAGGACTATGGTTCCGCAACCTTCTCTGGGCCCTGCATTACCTGTTGGTTGTGTCTTCAGGTCATCCATATTTTTGTGAATAATGAGTCCTTTGTCAATAATTGACTTTTCACCTTTTAGCATCATCATTTTATCCGTAAACTCCATGTGCGCATAGCCCGAAGCATTGGCCATTATATTTCCCATATCGCCTGCGTGCCGATTCGCATCCATGTGTGACCCATGTGATTTATTGTCGGGATTAAAATGACCACCTGCAGAGCTTCCGTCTGGTGCAGAGCAATCGCCAAATTCGTGGATATGAAAACCATGCGAACCTGGTGTGAGACCTTTCAGGTCTGCTACTATTTTAACGCCATCTTCGGTTTCTGAGAAAGTAACGGTTCCTTTTACTTGGTTACCTTCGGTCGGTTCTATTACACATGTGGCTTCCAATGCTTTGGACTTCTGCCCACATGACGCCATATTTAATAATAGCAAAATTGGTAAGAGGTTGCAAGTTTTGTGAAGCACAATTTTTAATCTAGTTTTCATGAATTTAATTTTTTGTTGTTTATACATAATTTAATTTATGATGATTATCTGCACATCTTGTTACACGAAATGCAGATAGCTATCCATTCACCTTCAATTCCATTTGGGAGAGTTTCTGCCCGCCTTTAATTCCAAAGTCCAATGTGCGAATAGGAAAAGGAATTGTAATATTTTGTTCTTCAAATACACTTTTAATCGCTTTGATGGCCTTGCTTTTCATCATGAAGTAGCTGGGTTCTCCAGGATATTCTATCCAAAATCGAATATTAAAATTGATTGAACTGGAGTCAAATTCAGAATAGTCAAAGACAATTAAATCTTTATCTATCACTCCGTCTAGGTTTTTTATTGTGTTCAAAACAAGCTCTTCAACTTTATCAAGATCATCCGCGTAAGACACTCCTACAGCTATATCAATCCGCCTTTTTTTTAAGACAGAAAAATTGTAAAAGGCATGTCGTAAAAAGTCTTTATTTGGAATGTAAACTTCTTGACCCTGAAAAGTCTCAATAGCCGTATCGCGCAAGCCGGTTCGGGTTACAATACCCATAACATCCATTATTTCAATGATTTCCCCAATTTTAAAAGGTCTCCTAAAGGCAAGGATAATACCCGAAACAAAATTTGCAGCGATATCTTGAAAAGCAAAACCCAATGCCAAGCCTATCACACCGATTCCGGCGAGTAATGAGGTTAAAGCCTTATCCAGCCCAAGAACGCCAAGCATAATAAATAGTCCAATGCTCAAGATTGCGCCATAAATTATACTGGAAAATAAATTTCCCAGTGCTTTGTTGTTTGATGCCTTGTAGAAAAGTTTTCTAAACAGTTTACTTCCAAATTTGGCAAGCAGAAGAAAGATGATCAATAACAACAAGGTCACTGCCATATTAGGGAGCATGTTGATGAAGGTATCAATCCAACCTTCCAACTTTTGTACTACCGACTGTAATGGTTTCGCTACTTGCTCTTGTATGTCCTCTTTCATCTTACTTATGTAAATCCGCCTTTATTTATTAGGGATAGCTCATTTATAAATTAATACTGATCTTGTCATTCCACTGTTTACTGTCACAATCACTATTCTGGCATCTGCCAAAACATTTTACTCCAAATCTCCTTGAAGAAAAGTGTTTTTAAACTCTTCACGATCATAAAATCCATCAACAATATTCGAACTGTGAATCGTATTGTCTCCGTTGTAATGGCGAAATAAATTTAATTCATAGGGAAAATCTATAAAATCTCCTTGTCTGAAGCGTTTGGCTTGCGTAAAAGTCAAGCTATCAATTTGATTGGTATGTACAACTTTATTTTTCTCATCAATCATTGCCATTCCGATAGGTATAATCAGGTGATTTTCTCCTTCTTTGTTTAAAAACTCATGCACGCCTTCGCTAACATGGTTTTGATATGTTTTGTGTCCCGCTTCGATCAAGGTTTCATCCACTTCAACATCTAGATAAACTACGCGTTCGGCAGTTTTATTTACCAGCAAATGATCTACTTTCCCAATGATGCGATTATTTGCATCTTGTACATCCCAGCCCCGTACATCGATATAATTCTCGGCCACTTTGTAACCCGATAATTCGTCCAGGCTAAAAAGATTTTTGTTTGTATCTGTCATTATTTTAATTTTTTAAAAAATTAATCAATTCATTTTTTGAAGAAGGTCGGCAGCTTTTGCAAAGTAATTTTTGACTGCATCTTTTTGATCAAGTGTTAGTACTCCTGGTTTTATTGATGCTGCTGCCCTTTTTAATTCTTCAACTTCAATTGTCAAGCTTGGATATTTTGACTTTTGAATGTTTTGCAAAACTTGGGTTAAAATATCATCCGCCTTTCTAATGTTATCGGCATGTGTTGTTTCAAAGGGATCTACTAAAATCATTTTTTCATATTCCCTTGCCTTTTCTATATCGGCGCGAACATCATATTCAACCTCATTGGCCATAGCATTTGTAGCCTCAATTAATTTCAATAGTGCTTCATTTGTGTAGGCATGATCCAGACTCATCTTTTGCTTATTGTCTTCTACAAAATTTACATAAGCCGCAACAGTGCCGTTATTTTCTTTTACACCTAAGAGGCCAGCATCGCTGGTATTGGTGATGTAATCTGCTTCAGTTCCTGTCGCTGTATTTGTGCCCTTATCACGAAATGCCAATAAATACACAAGCAATGCAGCGATGAAAAGGCCAAATATCACCCATGGCCAAACCAGTTTTTTCTGTTCAATCTTTATTTCTGCCATAATAATTTTGTCTTAAAGTGTTAAAATATTTATTTGAAAATGTGAGTTTTAATTGTGAATCTATTTAGGTGAAGTTCAGGATATTTATACCGAAAAGCGTTATACAACTTTGGCAAAAGCTTACACAATTCAGGTACTAATTATTTCGAAAAAACATTCTTTATTTTCCCCCACCATCTAACCAAAAATAGTTCGCCGCTATCGTCCTCTTGTGTATTTTGCTCGCCAATGATTAGTGCAATTGGTTTGAGCTCTTCAAACTCCTCGCAAACTACTTTTAACATGGCAGCAAAGGGCAAAAACAAAACCATACCGGCTAGTCCCCAAACAGCAGCACCAACAAACAAGCTCAGGATAGCAGTTAAGGCATTGATTTTTAAACTTCCCCCCACAATACGAGGAGTTAGAAAATTATCGGAAACCAGTTGAACAGCCCAAAATAAAATGGCAACGGCAACTGCCATCCAAATAGAATCATAGGTAACAAAAGCATAGATTACGGGAACTACAGCTCCCATAGTAGTCCCAAGGTAAGGTATGATAGAAAGTGCAGCACCTAAAAATCCGAAAAGGAAAGGGTTGTCGATACCAATAATCAACAAGCCAAGGCTATTGACTAATCCTATTATGACGGTAATAATGACCATTCCAAACAGGTATTTTTGTCCGACTTGCTGAACCGATTTAAACATTTTGAAAACTCTTTCGCGTTTTTTCTCAGGTGAAAAAGTCAGGAACGCCTTTGTCAATCCATTTCTGTATATGAGGAATAGAAAAGTAAATATAATTGTTGCCAAGAGTCCTGCCATAAAAGTTGCTGTAGTGCTAACTGTATTACTTATCAAGAACTTTGTTGAATCAGTAAGCCAAACTTTCATGCGGTTAAAAAGTTCACCCTTTTCCAGGTTTTCCATAAAGCCTACGTGTTTATTGATAAACAGCGTAACATCGGCAAAAGCACTGATAATTTTATCTTGAAAATGAGTAAATTCTTGTGCTACATTAATGATCTGAGTTGAGAAAAGGAAAATGCTTCCCGCGATTATTAAAATCACTGCGAAGATGGAAAGAAAAGCAGCGACTGTTTTATTCATTCCCCATGACTCAAGCTTTTTTACCAAGGCAAGCATTATAAATGAAATAAGCAAAGCCGTGGTTAACGGAATGAGAATAGGTTTCGCGAAAACCAGTATGGCAAATAACAAAAATGCGGTAGCAATGGCGTAAAACAGTTTTTGAAATGATACGTTCATTTTATCTGATTAATAGATTGATCTATTGTATAATATGGGATAAAATCGTCAAAACGATTTTTCTGGCAGTTCCTTAGATATTCACGGTTTCACACTAGTTACATCTTCAGCTGCAGTTACTTCATCCGATGTATTTTCCATATCTCTGTCAAATGTGTATAGAGCGTTACTACTTATTTTTTCACCACCAGCTATTTTCATTCTATCCAATAAGTTCATCGCAAGGGTTTCTTCTTCCACTTGTTCCTTAACAAACCATTGCATAAAATTCCAGGTAGCCCAGTCCTCCTCATCGAGACTTTTCTTTACCAGTTTGTAAATTGCTTTTGTATTGTCCACTTCGTGCTCGAATACTTTTTCAAAGCAATCGTTTATACTTCCTGGATTCTCTGGTGGAGCGGGAATAGCTGTCACCTTTACTTCGGCACCTCTTTTTAAAATATATTCCAATATTTTCATCATGTGGTTGCGTTCCTCTTGTGCGTGTTTAAAAAGAAAGTTGGCTGTGCCACTGAATCCCTGTTTTTCTGCCCATGCTCCAAGCGATAAATATATTTGTGAAGCATGTGCTTCCTTGGTCATTTGCGCATTTAATGCTGTTTCAATACTTTTTGAAAGTCTATTCGTGTTCATATGATCTTGTAATTAAGTTGATAATTAAAATACTTCTTTGACAATTGATTTTTTAGTCACCTTCAAATCAGCTAATTGTTTTTCGATTGCTTCCATCATTGGCGGTGGTCCGCAGAGATAAAAAAGTTTAGTTGTGCTGTTGCTGTTTTCTTGAATGAAATCTTTGGTAATTAGACCATTCGCATAGCTATCCACTTTTTCTTCTGATAAAATGTTGATGAAATTATTGCCTAATAATTCTTGAAATTCCTCTTCAAGTATGATGTCATTCTTTGTTTTGTTGGCAAAGATGAGGGTGTTATTTCCTATTTCATTTTTTGACTCAAGGTCCCTGAAAATGGAAATAAACGGAGTGATTCCAGCGCCTCCAGCTATAAATACACCTTCGCCTTTGTAGCTGATTGCTCCATACACCTCATGTAAAATTAACTCGTCGTTTATGTTTAGTTGGAGTAATTCGTTTGTCACACTTTTATGCGATGGATAGGTTTTAATGGTAAATTCAAGGTAATTGTCATCGGGCAGACAAGTGAAAGTAAAGGGATTTTTCGCGTCCCGCCAACCCTCTTTGTTTATAGAAATATCTGTGGCTTGACCTGGTGAAAAAAGGAACTTTTCAGGTTTTTCAGTCACAATTTTTAATACATCGTGAGTGACCTTTTCTACGGATTGAATTTTTACGATATGTTGTTTCATTTTCTTCTTTTAATTCTATATAAATAGATGATTAGTGCGATGACGAGGATTGGTATAAACCACATTCCCCAGCCCATTCCAAAATGCCAATTGCTATTGTGCATGGTTGTTTCTTTTGTTATTAATATTATTAAAACGGATCATTCAGTCCACTTACGCGAATCAGTTTCTTATTCACAAACTCCTTGATACCATACTCATAAAGTTCACGACCAAAACCAGAACGCTTCGTTCCGCCAAAAGGAAGGTCAGCTTGTGTCCATGTAGGGTGATTGATAAATACCATTCCAGCATCAATCTGATTGGCCACTCTTTTACCCCGTTCGATATCTTGTGTAAAGACAGAACCTCCCAAACCATAATCGGAGTCATTAGCCAAATCAATAGCAGCCTGTTCGTCTTTTACAACATAGAAGGATGCAACAGGACCAAATAATTCTTCGTGATAGGCCGTGATCCCGGGTTTCAAGTCAGTAAGTATAGTTGCCTCCATAAAAGCACCCTCACAATCTGCCCGCTTACCACCCAATAAAATTTTTGCGCCTTCATCAACTGAACGTTTCACTTGATCGGCTATATGAACGGCTGCTTCTTCGCTACACATTGGGCCCAATTCTGTTGCTGGATCCATTGGATCACCCAATTTCATTTTTGATAACTTGTCCTTAAATTTTTGAATAAACTCGTCGGCTATTGCCTCTAAAGCAATAAACCGCTTGGAGGCTACGCAACATTGACCGTTGTTATTCATTTTGCCAACAACTGCCCAATCCACTGTTTTATCCATATCGGCATCTTCGAGTATGATGAACACATCATTGCCCCCGAGCTCTAGCACCACCTTTTTCAAATGTTTTCCGGCTTCCATGGCAACACTTGCTCCAGCTTCTTCACTTCCCGTTAAGGAAACTCCTTTGATGCGTTTATCGGCAATCAAAGCAGATGCCCGTTGGCCTGAAATGAATAAATTGGTATACAAACCTTCAGGCGCTTTAGCTTCCTTAAAGAGTTCTTCAATGGCAGCAACACATTGTGGAACGATGGATGCATGCTTCAGCAAAATAGTATTGCCCACCATGATATTAGGTGCAGCAAAGCGAGCTACTTGATAGAAAGGAAAATTAAAAGGCATCAAGCCTAACAATACGCCAACGGGGCTGTTTCGAATGATCGCCTTGCCATATTTCGGATCGAGCACTTCATCGGCAAGAAACGCTTCACCTTGTTGAGCATAATAATCAAAAATATCAGCACTCAAATCAATTTCTCCTTCAGCTTGGGCAAGGAGTTTGCCCATCTCTAAGCTGATGGTTTTTGCTAATTCTGGTTTTTTAACGCGTAGGAGTGCAGCTACTTTTTGAAGCAGAACAGCCCGTTCGTGGTAGTTAGTTTCTTTCCAGTCCATAAAAGCTATTTGGGCTTTAGCCAGTTTGGCATCTACCGTCTGCTCCGTCATTTCATGGAAGGTCTTTACTAGCTTATTTGAATTTGGGTTAACTGTTCGTATGGGCATATTGATTCAATTTTTAATTACTTGGTTGAAGGAAATATTCCTTTATTGTTTTGAAAAGTATTTCGGAAAACGCACTTCAAAATCATAGCTCGAAATGGCTAAATCGTAAATTATTGAATGACATTCAAGTAACTCTAGCAAAGTTTGGAAATTATAGATTGTTCGTGTTATACTATTCTTAGCAATAGTTGCATAATTCTCAAACTAGAGAAGGTGCAATGGGGAAAAAATCAATGCTGTATTTGGTGGGAAGCTAATTTTTTTTGGTATTTCCAGTTACTGAATATTCAAAAATGTGGTATTTGAAGAGAGAGAGGGGTCGACGGTAAGACTATACGAGCACAGTGGATTATAGGGAGTGTAATGTTTTTATTTTTGAGGCTCGACCCCCATTTTACTTAATTTAATCAATTCTTTATTTATAATGTTATCCCACCTTCCGATTTCAGTAGAATCGAAGTGAATACCAATTGTGCGCTCTGGGTATTTCCCTGCATAAAATTGAATGTACTTGTACGTTTTTTTAATTTCATTAGAACTGCGGGAAGTAGGAGTGGCTGAACTGATACATGTTGAATCATTAGTTCCACCAAGTTCAAGTGGTATTGTGTCAGAATCGACAACTCTGAAATATTGATATTTATTTTCACCATTACCTGATTGTATTAAACTACTAAAAGGGTATGAGGTTATGCCAATATTGTTCGCATCCAAAATTAGTTCATTTGATGATTGTCCATAGTTGTTAACATAAATTATTGCACCAAATCCGAATTTATCTCCATCAATATAAATTTTAAGCGGTTTCTGTGCCAATTCTTTTTCACGTCTAATTTGGGCGTCATTTTTGTTTTCTGTTTCATGCTTGGAATTAACACTACAACTTGATACCACGAGCCCAATAAATAGTACAAAGAATTTCAAATTATTCGAGTAGATTTTATTCATAAATCATCTTGTTAAATCTAGCAACCCAGTATACACTATAGCGCACACCCTCTTTATCTCTCTTCCTCTGAAACCCAAAAATAATGTATTGCAAGCGGGCAACATAACCATCCAAATATACAAATTCTAACCCCTAAAAAAAAAGAGACCACCTTCCGACAATCTCTCTCAAAAAAATAGGTGTTGGATTCTATTTCACAACTAACTTCGAAACATGAGGCGTTTCATTCACAACAACCGTTACGAAGTAAATTCCGGATTCAATAGCACCCAGATCAATGGACTCAAGCTTGTTTCCAATTATTTCTCCCAATTGGCTGGTGTAAATTTTTTGTCCCAATTCGTTTGTTACGAACAACTCAACTTGCGCTTTTTGAGGCAAGGAAAGATTCAAAGCAAAGGTTCCGTTGTTTGGATTCGGATAAACTTGAATCGAATTTTCTAAACTTTCTTGCTCGTCAATATTTGCCGTTGAATTTTGATACACGCGAACGTAATCAACAATCATGGGACTTTCAGTAAAGGAAGGATCGACAGCTCCTGCAATTCCACCCATGGCAACGTTCAGTAAAATATATTGATCTTCAAAAAAGGGCCAAGTATCTCCGTTTTTTACGGCTGGATTATAGGTGTAAAAACCAACGTCATCGAGCAAAAAGGTGATTTGATTGGGCGACCAATTGATGGAATACACATGAAAACTATTGGCTAAATCTGTCGCAAGCGTCCCACCTTGATTGGGGTTTCCACCATAACAACAAGGTGTATGAATAGCGCTATTGATGTAATCGATACTCTGTCCAGGAAAAATGCCGTGTTCCATAATATCCAACTCGCCACAAGCGGGCCAACTAGTTGTTCCGAAATTCGCGTCCCAGTATCCACCGTTTTCGTTTATGTTTTTTCCCAGCATCCAAATCGCCGGCCAGGTACCTGCTTCGATGGGCAATTTTGCTCGTACATCAACTCTACCATAGGTAAAGGCAAATTTCGAATTGAGTCGCGCTGAAGTGTAGTTTTTTGTCAAACCTTGATCGGTGAACGTTTCGTCTCTGGCAACGATATGCAGAAAACCAGCATTGTCGACAAAAGAATTTTCAATGCGGTTGGTGTAATGCTGTTCTTCATTATTTGCCCAACCAAAACCAGGGAAAAGCACTTGGGTTTGGTGGTGCCAGTTGAGTGCGTTTATCGGTCCTGGTGTGTTGAATTCATCCTGCCAAACCAAAGTGGAATAAATAACATCCAAAGTATTGGGATTGGTTGCCGCGGTCCCGTCACTGATGTCGTCCACCAAATACGTTCCAGGGGTCGCAACTCCACCATCGATGAAAATGGTCAATTTGTTATAGGTTCCAGTCGCATTGACAGGCGAACCATTTGAACTATAAACAGCGTTAGAAAAATCGAAGACGATACTGTCTGTCCATCCTCCGCCTGCAGGAACATTCACGGTCACTTGAACATTTGGGTTGACGCCATTTTCCAATTTCATCACGATATTGTGTGCATTGGGATCAAAGCCGTAAAAATTGAGTGATAGTGTATTTTGAAAGCCCAAATCGATTGGACTCGCTAAGTCTTTTGTGAAACCTTGCCATGGATCAGAACCATCGTTGAAAAATTGGGCAACTGGGTTGGCGCCATTATTCGGGTCCGTATTGAACGAAAAATTAGTTCCAGCAAAGGCCACGAAATTTTGATTCGAACTGGAAAAATCGAAAGGTAAACTTTGGGCGAAACCCAATGAAAAGGATAATATACTTAATATGAGGGCAAGAAATTTCATAGTTTGTATGGATTGATTTGTTTATTCATCTATCGAAAGATAAACAGCAGCGGCGAACTGTTGTTCTCTAAACGATAAGGTTTTGAGTAAAAATAAGGAAAATTACTTATTGTTCAAAATACTATAAGTTGGGTTGAAATTTTGAGAAAAGGATATTTGGGTTTTCCCTGTGATTTTAGGATGTTAAATAAATGCATAAACAAATGCCATAATTATTCCTCTCAAAAGCGAATATTCTCCACACAAATTGTAGATTTCTTACGCACAAATCAGATCGAAAAAACTTAAATCATTGATTTGCAGATGTATAAATTAGGGAACGATTCTGGTTCATTGTCCTATCGAAGAGCAAAAGTAATTGAAATGAAAGCATTTATTAAATATGTGGCCCATCTAATCTTCCCAAAGAAGAAAAAAATAGTTGAGCCAACAAGCAAAGCAAGAGAACGCGACGAAACAGTCGGTCATTTATTCATATAAAATAAAAACTAGAAAGAATGAAAAACATAAAGAATTTGTTGCTAATGGGATTGTTATCCTTGGCATTTGTATCCTGCGAGAATTCGGAAACAACCGAAGTATCTGATGAGGAAAAGATGGAAAGAACAGAGCGTTTTAACGATGAGCGTGACGAAATGAAAGAAGAACTGAAAGAGGTTCGAATCAAATTGAACGAAAAGTTACGCGACATCGATGTTCGCATAGAAAATAGCACAGATGAAAAGAAAGCGGATTTACAAGAGGCAAAAAAAAACCTTGAGGAAGAACGCTCTCAGCTGGACGCAACTATGGATGAGTTGGATCAATCTAACGAGGAATCTTGGGAAAATATGAAAGTCAAAATGCGTAATGGTGTGGATAATATAAAGGCCCGCTGGTACGAATTTGAGCAGGATTTAGATGAAGCTTTTTCAAGCGAAGCGGTTAATAATCAATAGGGGGTTTTACCCATCAAGCAAATGAGCCGGAGTGATGAATTTCACTTCGGCTTTTTGATGTTAAGAAAAATAATTGATGCTAAAATTACCACCGATATCTTGATTTGATAAAGAAGTAGACTAGTGTAAAACTACTAAATTTCCCCTCTTTTTGTATTTCTCGGAAGGACAAAATTCTGCCTCCAAGCTCCAGAAATAATTGCCTAGTTCGAAATTCTCACAGTCGAATTTATTCTTAATATCATTCGTTTCAAAGACTTTATTTCCCCATCTGTTGTACAGTGTGAAGGAGAAATTTTGGAAAGAACAATTGGATGTGATTTCTAAAATTCCGCAATCGATATGATCACAATCAGATGTCAGTGCATTGGGAACATTAAAAGTACAACTATCTGGACAATCTTGCGCAGTAGACATCTGTATAAAAGATGAAACAAAGAATAGGACCAGAAAACATTTCAATTGATTCATAATAAGGAGTTTGTATCGTTAATATCAAATCCGATGGCTATCCGATTCAATTCAGAATTACTTCCTTTCAAAAAGCGCAAATAATCTTCCATTTTAAACTTTTCGCGACTAAAACGCGACTCTCTTCTTTTTCCTTCCGTATTGCGCACAATATTTCGAACAAAACGCCTCACTTCATCTTCGCTCACCAGCATAATGCCAGGAATGGGCGTGCTATTGCCTTCTTCGTCCTTGGCTACCATGGTAAAATAGGAAGAATTGCAATGTCTCTTTTCACCTGTTCTGATATTTTCCGATTCAACGCGCAGACCGACCACCATAGAGGTCCGACCGGTATAATTGATGGAAGCCTTTAAGGTCACGAGTTCGCCAACTTCTATTGGATTCAGAAAATCGACCCGATTGACCGAAGCGGTCACACAATAGTTTTCAGAATGTTTGGAAGCACAGGCAAAAGCGATTTGATCCATTAAATTTAAGATGTGTCCACCGTGAATTTTTCCGCTGAAATTGGAATGCGAAGGCAGCATCAACTGCGTAATGGACAGTTCCGATTCACTGATTTTTTTGAAATTCATTTTCATGGCTTGCGTTTATTCGTAGCAATTTACTTTAAAATTTTGTGGAGTCACGCGTAAGTTGGTTTCAGGTTCTATATCAAAAGCTACAAACCTTGTAAAATCAGGAACCGACGTCAAGGCCTGCACTGATTCGGGCAAATCCGTTCTCAAAATAGCCGAAGGGAAGGAAATTATGGATTATTTGGAATCAATGGAGGCGGTGAAGAAGGAGGGTGTGGATTAGGGGGGTACAAACAACACAGTCAATCAAATAAACTGTCAACGGTAAATGTATGTTTTCGTAAGCGAATTAGAAAGTTACGGATTTTCCAATTTCGCACAAGCCAACTCACCGCATTTTGTTTTTATTTTCTCGAAAGCTAAATCGGTGATTTGGCGCTTTGGCAGATATCACTCAACTTTTCTTATTCTTCGCACCTTCGCCTATGAAACATACATAGTGTTGTAGCCATATTATTTCTGAAAAAAAACACTTCTTCGATCTTCGTCAAAGTGCTTCATTAATTCTGTTATCATATCATCTGCCCATTTTGCGATTTCAACTTTTTCAATACAATAAATGTATCCTTGCATTCGAAATTCACTTTGAATGTCAATTATTTTACGCCTTTCAAAAAATGATATTATTTTATCTGCTTTGTCATCTCTTTCTACTGTTGCATCGTTCGAAACCTTCCACATTTCTTTTTTATTCACGTGAGACGGTTGAATGGAAATTTTTTCTGAATTTTTTACTTCGAAATTAATCCACTCAATGGATTCTAATCTTGAATGAGCTATTAAGTTACGTAGTTTGACAAAGTGATTGTAATCGTCATATAATTTACTCGATTTATCAAAAGGTTTATTCTTAATTATTTTGAATAACACAAACGGTCTAGTTTCCATTTTCGGCCTTTCAGAGTTACTATAAAAGTCTTTTAGCTCGGGGTCCTTCAATATTCGATCTTCAATGTTTGTGAGGAAACATTCGAACGCAGAATATCGTGTTAAAACTAAGGGCGTTACTAACGTAGTTGCAATATCAGTTTCTTTATCCATCAACATTGCGAGATTGTCTACAGACTTAAATAATGGGTAGTATTGAGGGAAAACGGTATCAACTCCAGGTCCGAACATATGTTTTTTTTATTGGCTCATAACAATTCGCTATGCGCAATAGCGCATATCCCCTTATATTCCTCTTTTATCAAATCACAGAAAACCAACCATAAATTCAACAACAATCGCTTGCAAGTAAATCCGCTTAAAAAGATAAGAAGGAGATAAGAATTAGTTTTCATCTCCCCAAATATACACATCCATTTTTATTTCAAAACAAAAAAAGAAGCCTTAAAAAAGCTTCTTCACAATCTTTATTCACTTCAAAAATCCCCTACAACTTTTGGAACCGCTTTATGGTTTCCCCGGTTTTAATCGTGTACAAACCGCTGCTCAGTTGTGCAAGGTCCAAACGGATTTCATCGGCACTTATTTTCACCAATGTAATCTGATGGCTTACATCCTGACCGAGAGTGTTGAGAATGCGAATTTCTTCCTTTTCGAGATTGTTTCCTTGCACTGTTATTTCCCTCTGGGCTGGGTTGGGGTAGAGGCGAATGTCGGAATCGGGTCTTTGAAGAGTAACGCTTTTTATGGACGAATAAGAATATTTTCCGTCAAAAACGGTTTGTTTTAATCGGTAATAGGAAAGTCCCAGATGTGGTTGGGCATCAATTGCGGAATAGTGTAGCATACTAGTTGAATTTTCCGCCCCTTTTTCTCGGTGTATTTCCAACCAATCGCTGCCGTTTGTGGAACGTTCGATGGTGAAGAAATCGTTGTTGCTTTCGGATGCTGTTTTCCAATCAATTTGAACGGCACCGGTTGGATCTGGAAATGCTTCGAAATAAGCCAATTCAATGGGCAAACCTGAGATCAAAATCAGGTTGATATCATCGAAAATCAAACCACAAGTTCCTGGTGAAGTACCAACAAAAGTAATGGTATGACTGGTTGCTGTGGCCGTGAATATATAAGATGTTGTGGTAAAAGCAAAGGCGCCTGTCCGAGAAATGCTTTGAGTAGGAAGTGCTCCTGCACTGATGCTAAAGTTTGCGGATTGCGTAGGTGGTCCACAGCTCGTTCTTCTGGAACAAAGAAATGAAATTTGGTAAACGGAACCGATGGTGAAACCACTGATAGTTTGGCATAAACCTGCTGCCTGATCTACTTCAGCGACCCGGTTTGACCCTACACCACCGTATGTTGAAACTGGATTGGTTTCCGGTGAGCAGCCCCAACCTGTGCCTCCGGCGGCAAAAGTTCCGTTGGTTATCGTTTGCGCATTTCCCAAGGAGAAATGAAAAATCACAACAAGGTATAGAATACTTTTTCTCATATTTTTCTCAAAATTAAGGAAAAAGAAACGAGCGAAAAAATGTATTTTTTTGTGTGATGCATTTATTCTATTCCTGAAAAACCAAATCTGTTTTCCATTATTCCATTCACAAAAGACAAAACTTCTTCATTTTTAATTTTCTCCATCACATCCCCAACAAAAGCAGAAATCATCATTTGTCTTGCATTTTTTTCGGAAATACCGCGTGCACGAAGGTAGAAAATGGCTTCTTCGTCCAATTGTCCCGTTGTTGAACCGTGCGAACATTTCACGTCGTCGGCATAGATTTCCAATTCGGGTTTGGAGTTGATGGTAGCATTGTCGCTCATCAATACATTCCCATTGGATTGGTAGGCATTGATTTTTTGGGCGTCTTTGCGAACGAAAACTTTTCCGTTGAACACACCTGTTGAATGGTCGTTCATCACACCTTTGTACAATTCAAAAGATTCGCAATTGGGTTGCAAATGATCGACAATGGTATGGTTATCAATGTGTTGTTTGTCTTTTGTCAAGTACATGCCGTTCAAGTGCGTTTCGCAATTTTGACCGTCCACCGCTATGTTCAATCCGTTGCGTACCAACAAACCATTTAAGGTAATGGTATTGATATCAAAATGAGAATCGCGTCCTTGGGTCACATATTCCGAAGCAATTTGCAAAGCCGTTTCGTTTTCCAATTGCAATTTGTCGATGTCCAAGTGTGCGTTTTCGCCAACTTCAATTTCGGTCACTACATTGGTGAAACAAGCGTTCGCGTTATCAGAGAAAAAGGCCAGCAAGACTTTCGCGTTGGAACCTTTTTCGGCAATAATTTTATTCCGGATTTGGCTATGTGTTTGCACACCCGATTGAATAAACAAGACTTGAATCGTTTGTTCAATATTTTTTCCAGCAACTATACGAATGTTAGCTCCATCTGTTGCGTAGAGTGTATTCAAAGCGTTGAACACTTCGTTTTCCAAGATTACTTGGTTTCCTAAATCTGAAACATTGGCTTGACTCATTGGAGAGAATTCTACTCCTTCGATAGGCGATACAGTTGACAATTCATTTGAATAATGTCCATTCACGAAAACCAAAGTCGGCGCATCTTTCAGCACTTTGTATTTCGACAAATCGCTAACCGTTCCTGGCGCATTCGTAAAACTTTGCTTCGAAATTTTGGTCAATCGTGTATATTTCCAAGCCTCAACACGTGTGTTAGGAAAAGGATTATTCTCCAGTACGTCTTTCGCTTGCGCTTTTAATGTATTTGAAAACGGTAGGTTTGTTTCCGTCCAGTTTTGGGCGAATTCGGCTACTGTTTCTTTTGTTAATGTTTCCATTATTAATTTCTTTTTATTTTCATCTAATTCAACCGATGACTGGGCTTGCCTGTGCTGAGCTTGCCGAAGAATCGAAGGCTAAGCGTTATTTCAATTTGAGCTATCCTCTCCCTCAATCCCTCTCAAAGAGGGAGGCCTATTATCGCTTCGAGATTGGATAATTATTAACTCCTATAAATACGATGACTAAACGGAGTCGAAGGCAATCGTACCTATCCGCCAATCAGAATTTAAGCTTCGCTTAATTCCGCTTTAATCCAATCGTATCCTTTTTCTTCCAATTCAAGCGCCAATTCTTTTCCGCCCGTTTTCACGATTTTTCCATCGTACAAAACGTGAACGAAATCAGGCACGATATAGTCCAACAAACGTTGGTAATGCGTGATGACAATGGTTGCATTTTTGTCGCTTTTCAGTGTATTTACTCCTTTCGCAACGATACGCAAAGCATCGATGTCAAGTCCAGAATCGGTTTCATCCAGGATGGCCAATTTTGGGTTGAGCATCGCCATTTGGAAAATTTCGTTTCGTTTCTTTTCACCTCCGGAAAAACCTTCGTTTACAGAACGGGAAGCCAATTTAGCGTCCAATTCCACCAAAGCGGATTTCTCTTTTACCAAAGCCATGAATTCTTTTGCAGAAATCGGTTCTTCTTTTCGGTATTCGCGAATTTCATTCAAGGCAGCGCGCAAGAAATTGATGTTCGACACCCCAGGAATTTCCACTGGATATTGAAAAGCAAGAAAAAGACCTTCACGAGCTCTGTCTTCCGTATCCATTTCCAACAAATCCTCTCCGTCGAAATCTACCGTTCCTGCCGTTATATCGTAATCTTCGCGTCCAGCAAGAATAGAGGCCAAGGTGCTTTTTCCCGCTCCGTTTGGTCCCATAATCGCGTGTACTTCGCCAGCATTTACTTCTAACGTCAATCCTTTTAAGATTTCCTTGCCATCTATGTTGGCGTGTAAGTTGTTTATTTTGATCATTTTTATGTTATGCGTTCTACTCCTATTTTTATTATTTGGACTCAGGATTTAAGGACTAAAAGACTCAGGACTTGATGTGAATAAAGTCTTTTAGTCTTATGTCCTTTAGTCTTGTGTCTTTGCGCCATCTATGTTGGCGTGTAAGTTGTTTATTTTGATCATTTTTATTTTTATTCTTTTCGCTTTCTCGAGCGCCGACTGACCTGCCTGCCAAAGGCACGTACGCAGGGCGGAGTCGAAGGCAAGCGTCATTTTTCTTTTTTTAGTTTGGTCGAAAAATTTTTCGACCTGACGGGGTTGTTTTCTAAATTAGAATCCTCCCCCTTAATCCCCCTCCAAAGGGGGAAACCTAGCCTACAGAACCTTCCAGGCTTATTGTCAATAATTTCTGCGCTTCCACCGCAAACTCCATGGGCAATTGGTTCAAAACTTCTTTGCAATATCCATTGACAATCAAGCTGATGGCTTTTTCTTCACCTATTCCTCTTTGTTTGCAATAAAATATTTGGTCTTCCCCAATTTTCGAGGTTGTTGCTTCGTGTTCAATTTTCGCTGAACTGTTTTTGCACTCGATATACGGGAAAGTATGTGCGCCGCATTCGTCGGTCATCAACAAAGAGTCACATTGCGAGAAATTTCTGGCGTTTTGTGCGCTTTTGTGAATTTGGACCAAACCTCTGTAACTGTTGTTCGATTTTCCAGTAGAAATTCCTTTGGAAATAATCGTGCTTTTCGTGTTTTTACCGATGTGAATCATTTTCGTTCCTGTATCGGCTTGTTGGTAATTGTTGGTCACCGCTACGGAGTAAAATTCTCCTATCGAATGATCGCCTTTCAAAATACAAGACGGATATTTCCAAGTTACCGCTGAACCGGTTTCTACTTGCGTCCAAGAAATTTTCGAATTGGTCAAGCAAAGTCCGCGTTTGGTCACGAAATTGAAAACGCCACCCAAACCATTTTTATCACCTGGATACCAGTTTTGAACGGTAGAATATTTGATTTCTGCATTGTCCAAAGCGATGAGTTCCACAACTGCAGCATGCAATTGATTTTCGTCTCGCATGGGAGCAGTGCATCCTTCTAGGTACGAAACGTAAGAACTTTCATCCGCAACAACCAATGTTCTTTCAAACTGCCCTGTTCCGCCTTCGTTGATGCGGAAATAGGTTGAAAGTTCCATCGGGCAACGAACGCCTTTCGGAATGTAGCAGAAGGATCCATCAGTGAAAACTGCCGAATTCAAGGCTGCATAAAAATTATCTGTATTTGGAACAACGGTGCCCATGTATTTTTGCACCAATTCAGGATGATCTTGCACCGCTTCTGAAAACGAGCAAAAGATGATACCCAGTTCCATCAATTTCGCTTTGAAAGAAGTGGCAACTGAAACAGAATCCATGACGAAATCAACAGCGACTCCGGTCAAACGTTTCTGTTCTTCCATGGAAATACCGAGTTTCTTCATCGTTTCCTTCATTTCTGGATCCACATCGTCCCAAGATTCGTATTTCTTGGTTTGTTTCGGAGCCGAATAATAGGCGATAGCTTGAAAATCTGGTTTTTTGTAATGCACGTGTGCCCAGTTAGGTTCCGTCATTTCTTTCCAAATTGCGTAAGAGTCCAAACGAAATTTGAGCAACCATTCTGGTTCATTTTTTTTCGCCGAAATCATACGAATAACATCTTCGTTCAGTCCAATTGGAATTTTGTCTGATTCAATATCACTGACAAACCCGAATTTGTATTCCTGGTCTTCAATGTCTTTGGCTAATTCGTGTTCTGTGTATTGTGCCATTTTATTTTTTTTGGACTCAAGACTTTAGGACTTCAAGACGCAGGACTCATGCCTTTGTTTTTTGTTCTAATTTCTTTTCGTCTTTTTTTTGGGGACTCAAGACTATAGGACTTCAAGACTCTAGAAATCAGGATTCAAGACTTCTTGTCTATCTTCTGTTCCATTGTCAATCTTAATTTCCTATACCTTTCTGTCCATTATTTTTTAATTTTTTCGTTTGTCTTAAACAGCCGTCAGTCAGTTTTATAGTTTGACTGACTTGCCTGCGTGTCTTTGGCAGGCAGGGCGAAGTCGAAGGCAACGCTTATACTGAGAAAGATTCCCCACACCCACAAGTACGATCTGCATTGGGGTTTTTAAAGACAAATCCTTTTCCGTTGAGACCACCGGAAAAATCCAAAGTGGTTCCTATTAGATAGAGGAAGCTTTTTTTATCGACTACGATTTTTATACCGTTGTCTTCGAAGGATTTATCGCCTTCTTTATCTTCGTTGTCTAATTCCAACTGATACATCAATCCTGAGCAACCGCCACCTTGGACGCCCACACGGATAAAATGACCAGCTTTCCCTTCTTCCTGCATGAGGCGAAGAGCTTGGTTTTTAGCGCTTTCTGTTACGTTTATCATATTTCAAAACGGTTATCCTTATTTAAATCAAATCTAAATAGAGGTAAATTTCTTTGCAAAAATACCACTTTTAGGGTAGACGGCAAAGCGAATTCACAGGAATTAACATGCTGTGGCTTCAAAAAGTTCAATCATGAAAAAAGCCGTGAATACAATCATCCACGGCTTTTCGTTATAAAGCGACAAAAAATTAAAGCTCGTCTAACATCACTTTGTAGGAAAAATTGAAAGTTCCATTAAAATCTTGTGCATTCACTGTACCTGATTTTGGTATCAATTTTATGTTGATTTTTGCGTTATCATTTACGTATGATTGCAAATTTGTGTTGTTAAATTGACTCGCAACGAACGAATACGAACTGCCGCTATTCACGTCAGCTAACATTTTTTCATTAATTAATAACTCTGAGGAAATGAAATTGTCTTTAGAAATTGAAATTTGAATGGAATCAATTGCATCACCAATTCCCGAAGAAGAGGCTCCAGCAAAACTTATTTGATTGATTTTAAAGGAAGTCGTTGTCATTTTCCATTTTTTTAAATCATATCCCAAACTTGTCAACTCGGCATCCATATTATCCTGCATATTCAACTGAAAAAAGTTGTTGGTTTCATTTGCAGAAAGAGGACTGTTGGTGTAAGCGGCCATATTCAAATAATAGGCTTCACTGGTTGAGCGTTCAATCGTCGTGGATTCTTTCTTCTTACAAGACAGGAAAGTCATTGAAATAATGACAAAGAGTATAAGATTTCTTTTCATAATGATATAATGATTTGTGAATAATGAACTTTCTAAATGCAATTTTTATGCCATTAAACCCGTTGCAAGTTGTAACTATTTTTTACAATTACCTTATTAATACAAAACAACTTATATGCATTTGTTACTACGAACTTTATTTGGGCTCTCCCTATTTACAACTTTCACCTCTTGCGAATACACTGAAGTAAACAAGGATGCAGCGACATATTGCGCGTGCAAAGAGGGAGAATTCAAAAGCGAAACTTTTGCCGGTGAATGTGCAAAATTACTTGCTTCTATGAAGAAGAAATACGAGTATTTACCTGAGCAGCAAGAGATATTAGTTCTTAAAATTGCCGATTGTATGGCGGAGGAGTGAGTCAAGACTTTTGATTCCTTATCTTTGCCGAAAAAATCGTTTTGAAGATTTACGAAGGTCTGATTTCTACATTATCTATTCAAAATCCAGTGGTGACTATTGGAACCTTTGACGGTGTGCATGTGGGCCATCAAAAAATCATTCAACGGCTCAACACTGAAGCTGCAAAAATTGATGGTGAATCGGTGCTTTTCACTTTTCATCCGCATCCAAGATTGGTTTTAAAACCAGACGATACTTCCTTGAAATTATTACAAACTCAAGCTGAAAAAATCAATAAACTAGATACTATTGGACTTCAAAACTTAATTGTTTATCCTTTCAGTTTGGAATTCTCGCAATTGACAGCTGAAGAGTTTGTTCGCGATATTTTGGTCGATAAAATTGGTGTAAAAACTCTCGTAATAGGTTACGATCATCAATTTGGTAAAAACAGAGAAGGAGGTTTGGGTTTTTTGCGTTCCGTTTCAAAAAAATATGGTTTTAAAGTCATCGAAATTTCTGCGCAAGAAATAGATGATGTCAATGTCAGTTCCACCAAAATTCGTCGAGCGATTGATGAAGGAGAAGTTGCTTTAGCAAAAACCTATTTGTCGGATTATTTTGAGGTAAATGGCAAGATTGTCACCGGACAAAAAATTGGTCGGGAATTAGGTTTCCCAACGGCGAATTTGGATTTGAAGAATCCCAATAAATTGATTCCTAAAAATGGAGTATACGCTGTCGATGTAACTTTGAACGATGGTCGATTGTTTAAAGGAATGATGAACATCGGTTGGCGACCTACTGTAAGTATGGAACGAAAATTGCAGCTAGAAGTTCATCTATTTGATTTTGCAGAAGATTTATACGGTCAAGAAATAAGGGTGAGATTTCATCAATTTATCCGCGACGAAATAGCTTTTGAAAATCGCACTGAATTAATAGAACAAATCAAAAAAGATGACCATGAGATTCGCGCTTATTTTCACACTATTTCTTTATAGCTGGGGCTTTTCTCAAGAAATAAAAGATTCTGATTACATGTCTTTAGAAGAAGCACGATTGAATCCGCCAGATTCCGTTTTTGCGCTCCGTTTATCCAAATTGAAATTAAAGGAAATTCCAGCAGAAATATATCAATTCCAGAATTTACGTGCATTGGATCTTTCAAAAAATCGACTAACCGAAATTTCGTCAGGTTCCTTGAATAGATTTTCAAAGTTGGAAATTTTGAATTTGGGTAAGAACAGATTGTCTTTATTTCCAATTGATGTTTGTTCCATGCCCAATTTGACACACCTGTCCTTGAATGACAATATCATTGAAAAAATTCCAACTTGCATTCAGTATTCTGTAAAAATGGAGCATTTGGACATCTTCAATACCCGTATAAGTGGATTTCCAGAGGAATTATTTTTGTTAAAGGATCTTAAAACTTTAGATGCTCGAGGTATGCTGTATAGCCCTGTTTTTCAGGAATTCTGGAATCAGGCGATGCCCAATACTGAAATAAAATTTGATTTACCTTGTAATTGTATTGATTAAGACCCAACCTTTTCTAATTGTTGTTCGTCTTTAAGATATCAGACTTTCTACAAGATAATCAGTTTGATTAATGGGTTTTTAGGTTTACTTTAAAGTCGCTTTGTTTACAGAGCGGCTTTTTTTTGGTTTTGGATTAGCCAAATCAAAATACACTCTATTGAAACTTTATCGCTTTCGTCGGTAAAACTCTGCTAATCAAAGCGCTCGGCAACAACATGGCCATAAGACAAACCAGAAGCGTTACTAAATTCAGTACTAAAATTTGCCACCAACTGATATCGATAGGAACTTGGTCCAAATAATAAACTTCGGGATTGAGGCGTAAAACACCAAATTTGGCTTGAACATAACAAATGAGCAAACCGATGGCGTTGCCCCACAACATTCCTTTTCCTATGATAAAAAAGGCTTGATACAAAAATATTTTTCGAATTTGCCAGTTCACGCTTCCCATGGCTTTCATGATGCCTATGAATTGCGATTTCACCAAAATCATGACCAAAAGGGCCGCTCCAACATTGATGATCCCAATTATAACCATTAAAACGAGAATGATAATCACATTCAAATCTAAAAAGTCAAGCCAAAGAAAAATTTCCTCTTGATTTTCTTTAATGCTACTTACTTGAACAAGTTCGCCATGTTCCGTCGGCATGAAAATTAGTTCTTCTTTCATCGCACGAAGGTCTTTGTCAATATTTTCCCAATTTTTAAAATTCACCTCGAAACCACCAACATAGGTCTCAGCGCTTCCTTTGCCTGGTTTGCTTTTGAAAATGACTTCTTTTTCAGAGGTTTGAAAACTGAATTTAAGGCCATTTTCATCCAAGTAAGTTCTTTTGAGGTAACCTTCATCGTCCATTGGAAAGGAGCAAGGTGTCTTTCCGTTTCCTTTGACTTGAATTTGAATATATGCCATATCGGGAAGTGTTTTTTGTTTCGTTTGGTAATTGTCGGGCGCTTTGTATTCTCTGACGATTAGCCTAAAATTGGTATCGACACTCGGACAAATTTTGATGCCAATTGTTTGTCCAAATCCTTTGCCCCAATCGTATTCGTAATAGCCATTTCCACCTTGAACATCGGCGCGAAGAACGAGAAAACCTTCGCTCAAGGTATCGAGAACTTCTATGTTGGCTTGAATTCCCCAATCATTCAGTAATTGTACCTGTCGAATGTCTCCGAGGACCATTTTTTTGTCAAATTCTTCTAATCCTGTGTGGTAAATCCCAGCGATTCTGAAAAAACGCATAACAGGCTGATTTTTCACGAAATAAGCTTTAACGGAATCACCAACTTTAAAATCAAGGTTTTGTGCTACGCTTTTAGAAATCAGAATTTCATTGGAAATAGTTTCCGTATTCAGTTTGGGTAATTTTCCATCGACTAAATTTTCTTTGAAAAAGGACCAATCAAAATTTTCATCTACCCCTTTGAGAATAGCGCCTTGAATGTCTTGCTGAACGACAGAGGAATCTTTTCCATTCGCCATTTTGATTGTACCGTCTCTTTTTTCTGACTGCAAAAGAACAGGTTTGAAAGCCACACTTTGTACAGATGCAATGGCAGGATTTTGCTTGAGAATCTTAAGAAATGCTTGGTCTTTTTGAATGGGTTCACTCTCGTAAATAGTCGCATCACCCACATTCATGATGTATGCATGTGAGGAAAAACCTGTAATTTTTTCGCGAACTTCTTTCTGGAATCCAATAACCACGGCTATTGTGAGCAAATTTACAGCAATGGCTAAGGCAATACTGATCATGCTGATGCGCACAATAGGGCGAGCTACTTTTTTGCCTTCAACTTCTTTCAGGAAGATTTTTTTCGCGATGAAATACTCGTGCGCCAAGTTGTTTTTTTGTTTGCGAAGATAAGATTTAATTGGAAGATTTTGGGACTTCAGGACCTTAGGATATTAAGACTTTAAGAAATGGGACATTAGGACGATAGGACATTATGATAGTAAGACTTTAAGAAATAGGACCTCAAAATTTAAAGTCCAGAATCCTAATGTCCTTCGTCTGAAAGTCCTAAAATCTTAATGTCCAAATATCCCAAGGTCCTTAGAACTATTTGTTCGCAATATATTCCTTCAACTCATCTCTATTGCTGTAGAAAGTGAAAGTTTTGTCCAATTTGTAATAGTTGTTGGTGTCAAAACAGTAATCGTACGCATATTTTGCCCATTCCAAACGGTCGTCATCGAAGGTGAATTCGTCTGCGATTCCTGCTATTTGAGCGGCTGACAATCGTGAATTTTTCGCGAAAGACTTTGCTGTACTCAATAAACCGCTGTCAAAAACTTCTTTTTTCAAATGGGTCATAAATTCTTGATAATCAGCATCTGATAACACATTCCAGTTTTGGTTTCCTGCTGGAAAAACAACAGGTGGAATTTGAACAAATGGATTTTGCTGTTGGTACCAGCTCATGTATTGGATATTCTCTGTCATGATCAATTGAAACTGCCCAAAAGTGTTGATTTCTCCAATCCATCTTTGGTTGTAAGGTATTTGAAAAGTCAAATTGGCAATTGTTTGATTGTTACCTTGTTTTTTAACGACAAGATATTGCACGCCTGATCCAACTTCAAAAAACCGGAATATTCCATTCTGATTGTAATGAGTTTGATTGTCGAAAGAGGCGTAATAAGAACCTGCTGTTGAATTGACTTTAACAAAAAGTTCTCCTGCATGCGCACCGAACAATATCAGTATCGCGATTAGTGTTGTCATTGTTTTTTTCATGGCTCTAATTATTATGATTTATATTGAACTGGAATTCAAACACTTTGCCAGAAATGATTGATTATTGGCTTTTCACAAATATTTAACCTTTTGGGGAGTTACTTTTGAAGGAGAGCTTATTCTCCCCCTTAGCCCCCTCCAAAGGGGGAAACTCTATCCAAACCTTAATTATTATGAGCTATTCCTGCTCTTAAGAGATGAGAAATTTAAACTTTCGAAGACCAATTGAATGAAGAATATAAAGATGAAGAGAAACATTACATCAACGAAGAAGAGCGTAAAGCCTTCCTATTCTATTTCCCAATTTATCAACCAACACCCAAACGTGGAATAGAATTTGCATATCGCCGATGGGGCAAGGAAATACTTCCTTAACTTCGAAAATAAATACAGATTGAATAATATGATGAAATCATTTTTCACGTTTATGGGTCGCTCGCATCGGAGTACGAAGCTGTTTGCTTTGGAGGGAATATTAATCTTATTATTGATCCAATGCGGTTATAAACCAAACGACGGTCAAGATAGCAAAGCAGATAGAACTTCTTTGGAAACTTTAGTCGAAAAAGCTGCCGAGAAACGGGTGAATTTGCTTCGATTGGGAATTGAAAATACACAATGGTACCGTCAAGATTTGATGGGTAAAAAAGTTGGCGTTGTGTCTAATCAAACGGGCATGATAGAGAACACTCATTTGGTCGATACTTTGTTGGGAATGGGCGTGAATGTGGTCAAAGTTTTTGCGCCTGAACATGGATTCCGAGGCACAGCTGATGCAGGAGAACATATTTCTACCACAAAAGATGCAAAGACAGGATTGCCGATTATGTCCTTGTACGGTAAAACCAAAAAACCAACTAAGGAAATGATGAGTGGTTTGGAGGTGATGGTGTTTGATATTCAGGATGTTGGCGTTCGATTTTACACCTATATTTCTACTTTGCATTATGTGATGGAAGCTTGTGCTGAGGCAGGAATTCCACTTTATGTCTTGGATCGCCCCAACCCGAATGCACATTATGTGGACGGCCCAGTTCTGGAAAAAGAACAAACCAGTTTTGTTGGTATGCATCCTGTCCCTGTTGTTTACGGTATGACGATAGGCGAATACGCTAAAATGATTAACGGTGAAGGTTGGTTGCCCAATGAGTTGAAATGCGATTTGAGAGTCATTTCCATGCGCGGTTATTGGCACAAAAGAAAATATGATTTGCCGATTGCGCCTTCTCCTAATTTGAGAACGAGTGAATCCATACAATTGTATCCGAGTTTGTGCTTTTTTGAAGCGACCAGCGTAAGTATTGGAAGAGGAACAGCGACTCCATTTGAGATATATGGTCATCCCCAATTCCCGAAAACCGACTTTTCATTTACACCAAAATCTTCAGCCGGAGCGAAGGAACCTTTGCAAGAAAATCAATTGTGCAATGGGTACAATTTGCATGATATTGGAACTATTCCCGCCACAAAACTAGATTTGAGTTATTTCATAAAAGCACAGAAAATGCTCAAAAATGACCCAAAATTCATTACAAATGTATCTTTTTTCCACAAATTGGCAGGAAATACGACGTTATTGAGTCAAATTCAAAGTGGGATGAGCGAAGAAGATATTCGCAAAACTTGGGCGGAAGATTTAGAGAAATTTCAGCTTGTGCGAGCGAAGTATTTGATGTATTGAAATCGGACCGAAGAAGATGTCATGCTAGTCCGAGGTACCTGATGAAAATGTTACCTTGTTTGCAAATTTGCAAACAAGATTTTTTTATACTGCAATTGAAAATTTACCAGACAAAAGCCAGTTGGAACCCTATCGACTTCCTTTTTTAGGAGGTGACATTTTTGCAAATTCCTCTTCCGTCACAAATCCATCTTTATTCGCATCAATTCGAGCGAAGTCTTTTTTCAAAGGACCTTCCACCTCAGATTCGGACAATTTACCATCTTTGTTTTTGTCCATTTTTTCTAACAATTGCGCAAAAGTGGGTCTTTCTTTTGGTGTTCTGATCCTGCAGGTGGTTGTGCGAAAGTATTCTGTGTTACAAGGCTAAACGCCATAATTCCCATTCCAGAGAATATTGATTTTTTGCTGTTTTTCATGATCGAATTATTTTGAATGTCTTTAAAGAATAGACTGCGGAATTCTGCTTTTCCTTCGGTGTATTCTTAGGTATTAACATTCTTTTGGAACTTTATTATATTTGATGAACTATTCGTGTGAAGGCAAATACAGAATTTTCAAATTATTAAATGGAAGTATCATGAAAACTATTTTAAATATGAGCATTTGGATTGTGGCTTTGTTAAGTTGTTCAGTGCTAAACAACAATACAGACGAAATACCGAATGTTATGACTAAAGAAGTAGGTGAAAACAAAACAGGTTCAATAGGTGCTTTTTCCATGAGTCTGAGCGTGAAAGATTTGAAAGCTTCCAAAGCGTTTTACGAACAAATGGGCTTTACTATTTTAGGTGGAGATGAGAAAATGAATTATCTCATCATGAAAAATGGAAACGCCTTGATTGGACTTTTCCAAGGAATGTTTGAAGGGAATATTTTGACTTTCAATCCAGGTTGGGATGAAAGCGGGAAAGACCTTGCCGAATTTGATGACATTCGAAAGATATACAAAGAACTCGCTGCACAACGGGTGAAGTTTGATAAAGATATTGAAGAAAGTGCTTCAGGACTTGCTAGTTTCATGATGAAAGATCCGGATGGGAATGTGATTTTGGTGGATCAGCATCGGTAGATACTCACTTTAAAACCCGCTCATCCTTCAAAATCGCCTTATTCTTATTGGCTAACTGACCGCAAGCGGCATCGATGTCTTTTCCGCGGCTACGACGGACATTCACAATGATATTTCTTTCCTCCAAATAAGCTGCAAAAGCGTCTACTTTTTTGGCGTCAGCTTGTTGCAAAACGCCATAGTCGATTGGGTTGTACTCGATAATATTGATTTTGCAAGGGACGCATTTGGCAAATTCTGCTAGTTCCCGTGCATCTTGCAATTCGTCGTTGAAATCTTTGAAAATAATATACTCGAACGTGATGCGACTGCCTGTTTTTTCATAGAAATACACCAAAGCTTCTTCCAAGGATGCAAGGTCGTTGCTTTCATTGATTTCCATGATTTTATTTCGCTTTTCATCATTGGCAGCATGAAGCGAAAGTGCTAAATTGAAGCGAACATTGTCATCTCCCAATTTTTTAATCATTTTGGCAATTCCAGCAGTTGAAACCGTGATACGTCTTGGCGAAATGCCCAAACCTTCCTCAGAAGTTAGAATTTCAGTGGAGCGCAACATGTTTTTGTAGTTCAAAAGAGGCTCACCCATACCCATGTACACGATATTCGACAAATGTTGTCCGTATCGCTCTTCCGCTTGATTGTTAAGATAAACAACTTGATCTACGATTTCTCCAGCAGTCAGATTCCGCATCATTTTCAAACGTCCTGTTGCACAAAACGCGCAGGCCAAACTGCAACCCACTTGAGAAGAAATACAAGCCGTCATTCGAGATGTGGTTGGAATCAAAACTCCTTCAATTACCTGTGTTTCATTTACTTTGAAAGCACACTTTATGGTTTTGTCTTTGCTGATTTGTTGGTCATCCAGTACAATGTGAACTATGTAAAAAACGTCTTCCAAATTTTCACGCAGCGACAAACTCAAGTTCGACATTTCAGAAAAAGTGTGGGCATTTTTCTTCCAGAGCCATTCAAAAATTTGCTTTGCGCGAAAGGGCTTTTCACCTATGGAAGTAAGATGATTTTTAATCTCATCAATCGTTAATTCGCGTATATTTTTTTTTGTGCTGGACATTGTGGGTGCAAAGGTAGGTAAATTAGGAATTAAGAATTATCAATTAAGAATTATGTTGGTCTTTGACTTCGCTCAGACCGCTATACTTCGAGAGTTGTGAAAATATCTTTTGCTTGGTCGAGATAAAAATGCAAATCTCTATCCGGAATTTGGCAGCCATAACGGCACAATTCACATGTTTGCTGGAGGTTGAAATAATCTTTCTGAAACTCTTGTGAAAAACCTTTTATTTCGAAATATTGCTTTCTTTCTTCTAGGGATAAAACCCAATCCACGTCATTTTTCGCGGCTTGTGAAACACTTTTTTGTAAGTCCTTGGAGAGTTGGGTGAAAAAGGCTAAATCGTTGCCGTTGTTGGCATGAGCAGCAAGGACAGAAAGAAATTCTTCGGACTGAATTTTAGGGGCAAGGTCTGGTTCCACTGCGGTTTTAGTTATTTTAGGTTCGTCGTTTTCTTCTTTCTTTTTACGGAACATGAGGAAAAGAAAAGCGAGAACGATAGGAGTAGAAACGCCAACCCATTTTGCTGTAGTACTTGAGAATATTCCTTTGCCCGCACTTTTTTCATCGTTGAATCTGTCGATTTGTATTTCCCCAGTGTTTACTTCTGCCGTATTTTGAACGATGAAATTCGGATCTTTTTCTACTTCAACAGTTGTCGATTTCAGATCTGTAGATGTATATTTTTCCGTATTTGGATCAAAATAGCTCATGCTAATGCGCGGCAATTGTAACTTTCCAGATTTAACGGCTTGCAGATGATATACAATTTGAATCGATCCTTCAGCTCCATTTTCTGTAAACGAGAATTTCTCAATCACTTTTGGGTCACCGTACAATTTAAAATCATCCCCAAAATTAACTTTTGGCTTACTGATGTCGTGTAGATTTCCTGCACCAGATATCGTCAAGGTGAAAGTTACCATTTCGCCTTGTTTGTAGCTGGAACCATCCAAGTTTGAAGATAAATAGAAATTTCCAACCCCACCTGTAAAGTCTTTTGGGGCTCCTTTCGGCAACGGCAGAACGGTGAAATGATTTTTTCGAGAACGAACTTCATATCCTTCAAACCCCGATTGCAGAGTCATGATAAATGGTTCGATTTTCACTTTCCCAGTAGCACTTGCAAAGACGACAGCTTTATCATTTTCAAAACTATAACGTTCCTGATTTCCATAGCGAACTACATTTACGGTAGGCTGCAAACCAGTTTCCAAATCGTGTACGTCTATAGTGGGAGAGAAGGTAAAAGAACGATAGGAATCGTAATGAGAGGGCTTGAATTGTGAAATAATTTTCGAATTGACAACGAGGGCTTCACCAGCATAGACGGTGTTTTTAGAAACTTCAATCACGCCAACTGCGGGTTTGCGAAGCTGGAGTATGTTCAATTCAGGATTTTCACTTGTACTTTCGGCTTTCGCTTTTACAGTGATTTTGTTGGAAGAATACACCTTCTTGCCTTTGGTTATGTATGCTGGTCCAAATGTAAATTTACCTTCTCGATTGAGAGAACCAGATCTTCCATGAAAGAAAAATGTCACCATTTCGCCTGTATTTCCATCAAAATCCTGTTCCATACGGTTCATGACATTGAACCCTTGTTCGAAAGCTTCTGGAAAATTGATATTGATTTCGCCAGAAACGTTTGACTTTACAATCACATTGAATTGCTCCCCTACCTCAACGCAACCTGGCTCGACAAAAATTTCGACATAAGGCTTTTGTGCCCAAGTAAAATAGGCAGAAAGCAAAGACAAAATTAATCCTATGTTTCTCACAGCTACCATTCTTTACTGGATGTACGACCTTGTCTTCCTTCTTTCAAACTCGCAATTTTTCTTTTGGTTTTACCTTCTTTTTTCATCAGTCTGTCCAACTCTCGCTCAACAGAATTATCGCTCAAAGAAGAAGGGTTTTTATGACCTTCGGAATCACTTGGGTCCTTTTTTTGGTCATCTTTTTTATCCTTGTCTTTCTCTGGATCAGATTCGTCCTTGTCTTTATCTTTATCCTTCGGTGGAGGTGGAGGATTCTTTTCATCTGCCTCTTTTTGTCTGCGAATGGCTTCAGATAAATTGTATCGTGTTTTGCTATTTTCCGGATTATTTCGAAGGGCATTTTTATAGGATTCAATGGCAGTTTTATAATCCTGCTGTTGCATAGCGATGTTGCCTAAATTGTGATAAGCTTTAGCTTTTTTCTCTTTTTCGCCGTAAATTTTTTTCGAATAAACTGATGAAGCCGCTTCGTATTGTTTCAAACGATATTGTGTTTGGGCGATTTCGTCTGACAAATCAACATCTACTGGTAAAGCTGGAATGGATGTTTCATAAAACAAAAGAGCTCGCTGATATTCTTTTGCTTGGTAAGCGTCTCGCGCTAATTGCACGAGTCCACGCCAATCGGTGCTATTTTCCACAGCATTGTTCTGCGCGCTTAAATTAAGCGTCGAAACAATAAGGGAGATTACCAAAAGAATTTTATGCATCATTCAATTTTTCATTTCGGAATTGTATCCGAAAAGCAGACATTTCAGAAACCAACCAAAATACAATGCCAATTAGCAAAGGCCAATGATAATACGTCTCCTTAATTTCCAACTCCAAATTTCTTAAATCTCCTTTGTTTAACTGGTTAATTTCTGTTAATAAATTAGAAAGATTCGGAAAGGGATTGTCAGTCACCATGGCGATTCCATGTGCTTTCTTTGCCATATCGCGCACTAGTTTTGCGCCTACTTTTGACAAAACAGGACGACCTTTTTCGTCCGTTATATATCCAAATACTGGTTGCTCTGGGTCGCGCAGTATCAAACCACCGTTTTTTGTTCCCAAACCTATAACGGCTAAAAAGATGTTTTTGTCGGGTAATTCTTCGAGTTTTTCATCCGGAACGACTTCGTGATTTTCGCCGTCAGTCACCATTAAAATACATTTTCCCGTTTTTCCTTCACTGAACATTCCGACTGATTTTTCAATAGCTAAATCGAAGTTGGTACCTTGATTGGAGAGCATTTTTGTTTCAATCTCGTTGATGAAAAGCTTGGCCGCGCTGTAATCACTGGTCATTGGCAATTGCACAAATGCATTTCCTGCGAAAACCAAAACGCCTATTTTCTCACCTTCCATGCCGTTGATGAGCTGAATTGTGGCGCGTTTAGCAATTTCTAATCGAGAAATCTTCGGGTCGATATCCATGGTATTCATGGAATTGGAAACGTCCATAGCGATAACAACTTCACTATTTTTCTCAAAAGAAGCACCTTTTTTTGTTCCGAAAAGAGGTTGTGCTAAGGCTAGAAGAATAAAGAAAATCGCCATTCGATATCCTATCCATTTTAACCAAAAGTTGAAATCTGTTTTAAACTTTAAAAAGCTGTTTAAAAGTCGATTAGGAATGGAATTAACGAGAAGATCCAGCTGTTTTCGTTGGCGGAAAAGCAAAAGATAGAAGGGCAAAACCGCGGCATTGAAAACTATGATTTTTGGATATCTGAAGTAAAATTCATTGGGATATCTTTTGTTTAAAAACCAGATGCCACCGAGTAATATAGCCCAAAGAATCAGTTCAATTCCGAGCGTCCAAACCAGCGCTTTTTTGTTGTTGATTTTTCTCTCTTTATTCGTTGACATATTTGAATTGAATAAGTGAGAAAAAAACTAAGATTAAACTCAAACTTAGCGCCCAAAGCAAAAATGGAGCGGGATTGGCTGGAGCTTCTTTTTTGTAAACACGATCTAAAAACCGTGCTTTTTCCATTTTTTCGATTTTGGTGTAAATTTCGGAAAGTGCTTTTTCGTTCGTTGCTCTAAAATATTCACCACCTGTTTTATCCGCAATTGAAGTCAATACTTCTTCGTCAATTTCGACTGGCTGCATTTCCCAATGGAAACCAAATGCATTCGGAACAGGTGACATCGCTTCACCCATAGTACCAATTCCTATCGTATAAACGCGGATATTTTTTGCTCTGGCCAATTCTGCCGCTGTGTATGGGTCGATGTCGCCAGAATTATTGGTTCCATCGGTCAATAGGATAATTACTTTGCCACCATCGCTGTCTGCGCGAAGTCGATTTACCGCAGTTCCTAATCCAACACCAATCGCGGTTCCACCATCGATAAATTCGCCTGTGGTTTGACCAATTTGTTCCAAAAGAATGTTATAATCCAGAGTTGGTGGGCAAGAGGTGTAGGCTTCACCTGCGTAAACCACCAAACCAATACGATCGCCTTTTCTGCCTTGAACAAATTCCATGGCAACTCTTTTGGCCGCATCGAGTCGGTTGGGTTCAAAATCTTTGGCGTACATCGAAAGAGAAACATCCAATGCGATGACAATGTCAATTCCATTCTTGAAATTTTCTTGTCGCCCTTCAGGACTGTCCCAAGAAAAAGGTCCAGCCATGGCGGTAACCAGCAAGGTGAAAATGAAAAGTTGAACGAAAATTGAAACGGTTCGGAAGGTTTCGACCCAATTGAGCGAAAGTTTTTTCTGTTCAGCATCAAGATGAGAGACTTGAGCAACGAAAGTAAGATTCTTTTTTTTCTGGAATAAAATGAAGGCCAACACGGGCAACAGAAGAAGTAACCAAAACCAATGCGGATGATTGAAGGTATAGGAAAGGGGACATATGTTCCAATTGCTCAACATTAACTGATTTCAAATTCTTCAATGAAACTTTTAGCCATATCGTAAATGGAATAAATACCTTCTGCTTCAACGGAAGATTTAGCAAATTTAACCATGTCCGATACATTGAGGATCAAGCCCAAAGATTGCAACCAACGTTCTGGACAACCTTTTTTACGCAGTAAAAGTTGAATTTCCAGGCTCGTTTTTTCCAAATAGGAACTGCCCATTTCTTTGCCAAGATATCTTCGGGCGATGAGAGAAAGTTGCGTAAAATGTTCCTTCAATTCGTCTTTTTCCCAAAGTTTTTGTTCCATCAAAGCGTTCAAATCGGCGATGGCCATTTTCTTAATTGTATTCGAATTGGGTGGAGTTGGAACTACTTCCTGTTGCTTGGATTTTTTCCGAAGGAAAAGGATATACCCGAAAACAAGGCCAATAAGTAGGAGTGTAAAAAGCGACCAAAGGATGACTTTTTTAGCTTGCTCATAAAAAGGACTGGGTAATTCTTCGAAACTTTCTTCGATGTCATAGAGGTCTACATCCTTTTTCTTCGCGACTAAATTAACTTGTAAAAGCAAAGGATTGCTCATAATCGCTTTACCGTTTAAGCGAAAAGCATGCGGTGGAATAACAAAAAGCCCTTCCTCAAAAGAGGTTACTGTATAAGTGCCTTGCCAAAATAGTTTTCCTTGAATTTTTTCATTTTTTTCAAGAAAGGCACCATTGATTTCTAGATAAAAAGTGTCTTTTTCTATGCTGTTTTTTTTGCTCGCGAGCGCGACTAGTTTTTCCTTTTGAGGTGCATAGATTATTTTGTCTTCTGATTGAATTTCTATTTCAAATTGGATTTGAAAATACTCACCCAATTGCACATTTTTTTTACTCAATGTAGCTTTCACCTCTTGCGCTATGGAAAGGTTGGCAATGAATAGTAAAACGAAAAATAAAAGTGTTTTTTTCATCATGATTTACGTTGATGAAAAAGTTCGACTAAGGCGCGATAATAATCATCTTTGGTGTTGATTTCAATGGAATCTATACCTCTTTTTCGCAAATTCTTCGTGAATTCTGCTGATTGATTTTTTTGCAATTCAATCATTTCTACCTTAAAATCCGTGCTCGAAGTATTGTACCATTGCCATTCACCCGTTTCTCTATTTTTCAAAGGAACGATGCCTAAATCAGGTAAATTGTATTCCAAATCATCACCAATTTTAATGGCCACAACGTCGTGTTTTTTGCGCGTATGGGATAAGGCATTCAGGTAATTGTTTTCATCAAAAAAGTCGCTGATGACAAAAATCACGGAGCGTTTCTTCTCGGTATTTCTAATAAATTTCAATCCCTCCACCAAGTTGGTTTTTTTGTTTTCTCGATTTTGTTCCGACAGTTCCCTCAAAAGGATCAAGGCGTGTCGTCGACCTTTTTTTGGTGGAATATATTTTTCTACTTTATCGCTGCAAAAAATGCCACCAATTTTATCGTTGTTGGCAATAGCGGAGAAGGACAATACAGCGGCCAATTCGAGCGCCAAATCTATTTTGCTTTTATCTTCGATGCCATAATCTTGGGAACTCGATACGTCAATCAAAAGCAGAACGTTCAATTCGCGTTCTTCCTCAAAAACTTTCACGAAAGGTTCGTTGAATCTCGCTGTAACGTTCCAATCTATCGTTCTGATTTCATCACCTGTTTGGTATTCGCGAACTTCAGAAAATGTCATACCACGACCTTTAAACGCCGAATGGTATTCTCCCGAGAAAACCTGTTTCGTCAGATTTTTCGTTTTTATTTCAAGGAGTTTTATTTTCTCAAGTATCGCTTTGGCGTCCACGGAAAAAGAGTTTAGGGAACTTGAATTCGCCCGATGATTTTGGATAAAATATCCGTTGCCGTCATGTTTTCGGCTTCAGCTTCGTAACTCAATCCCAAACGGTGACGAATAACTTCTGGTGCTACGGCACGAACATCTTCTGGAATAACAAATGCTCGATTTTGCAAGAATGCATGCGCTTTTGCACATAAAGCCAAATTGATGCTGGCACGAGGAGAACAGCCAAAAGAAATGAGCGGTTCCAAAAATCCAAGACCATATTTATCTGGAGTTCGCGTTGCAAAAACGATATCGATGATGTACTGTTCAATTTTTTCGTCTAGATAAACCTCTTTGACAATTTCTCTTTGACGGAGAATATCTGCTTTGCTTAAAATATGACCCACAGTGGGCATTCCTTCAGGTCGTACATTGAAGCGCAAAATTTGTTTTTCTTCCTCTTTACTTGGGTAACCCAAAACCACTTTCATCATGAAACGATCGACTTGAGCTTCGGGTAAAGGATACGTACCTTCTTGGTCAATCGGGTTCATAGTCGCTAATACGAGAAAGGGTTCGTCCAATTTAAAACTCTCTTCACCGATAGTAATTTGTCTCTCCTGCATGGCTTCCAACAAGGCACTTTGAACCTTGGCAGGTGCACGATTGATCTCATCCGCTAGAATAAAATTGGCAAAAACAGGACCTTTTCGAATGGTAAATCCGCCTGATTTTTGATCGTATAATTGCGTTCCTGTAATATCCGCTGGAAGCAAGTCAGGAGTGAATTGAATTCTATTGTAAGAAACGTCCAGAGCGTCAGAAAGCGTCTTGATAGCCAATGTTTTGGCCAGTCCTGGGACACCTTCTAAGAGCAAATGACCATTGCAAAGAAGCGCAATCAACAAGCGATCCACCATGTGTTCTTGTCCAACGATAACTTTACCAATTTCCTGTTTGAGTAATTGTATTTTCTCGTTTTCTGTTTTTACCTTTTCACCTAATATTTGTAGCACCGATGCGGGCTGTATGTCGTTGTTTTCGTTCTTTATCATTTTTGTGCAAGATGAACCAACAAAGTTGATAAAGAATTAGTTGAAGCGGAAGAGAGGGGCGTTAAATATTGTTATTTTTAGAAGGCTATTGGTCATTAGCGGTTGGTTATTGGGTGTTGGCGTTTGGCTAAGAAAATTTGTAATTTTACCAACAGCCAAAGCGAATAACTAACGGCCAAAACAAAGCGACCCAACACCCAATCGCCAAAAAAAAATGGAAGAAAGAACCTGTCTAGAATGCAATACGGCTTTAAAAGGTCGCAAGGATCAAAAATTCTGTTCGGATTATTGTCGCAATACGTATAACAATCGCCTGCATGAAGATGCGAATAATTATGTTCGTCGGATTAACAATATCATGCGCAAAAACCGTCGAATATTAGAGAAATTGAATCCAAACGGCAAGATAACGGTGGATGCGATAACTTTAGCGGAGGAAGGATTTAATTTTCATTATTACACGAATATTTATACTACCCAAAAAGGAGCGAAGTACTTTTTCTGTTATGAACAAGGGTATTTGAAAATGGAGAATGACCAATATATGTTGGTGGTGAAACAGGATTATGTGAAGTGAATTTTGATGGGTAATCAGGTTATTTTTTGGATTGAAGAAGGAATGTATTTAACGAAAAATTATTCACGCAACTGCTTGAAAATGAATAGCTAAATAAATATTTAAATTTTTATGGATAGTAAGGTGATTTTTACTTATCATTTCCAACAATAGTTCACCCAACAACCTCTCACATCTTCAACCCCAATTCATCCCGCAATCCCGCATCCGAATTATCGTGTTTTTCCCAATATTTCGAACGAATACTCTTGATTCTTTTGCCTGTCGTTTCCAACAATTTGGTATTCGCTCCGAAGCCATCCACATAAGATTCTGTCCAAGACAAAATAGCATGCGGAAATTTACCTTCAAATGATATCCGCAACGTTCTGTTCAATTCTGGATAAGTCAATTCCAACTCATGCACGTCTGACTTTGAACGATCAACTTTGACTTCACACAAATAATCTTGGGCTTCTACGTGCATCAATCGCATATAAAAGAAAGAAGGGATAATATTGCGTTTTCCATCTTTTATCGATTCGGGATGCAAGCGAATTTTAGACCAATAATCATCTTCTAATTCCGCTTTTGCCATCGATTTTTCAAAGCTTTCTCCTTCAAAATAAGAGTGATTAATCAAATCGAATTGTTTTTTGTTTTGCAGTTCCATGTACACGTGTCCGCACCATTCCTGAACGCTCGTGCTCACTTTCAAACTTGCTTCGCCTTTTTGCATGGGATAAAACGTCGAATTCATCATGGAATATGGATAAATTCCTGTATTGAATCGCTTGGTGAAATTTAATTTAAGTACGCTAACATTATCATTTCTTGGATTGTCTGCTTTCGTGTTGGAACTGGGAGAAAAAGGTTCTGTTACGAATACCATAACCGATTCGCCTTTTCGCAATTCTCCGTAACGCGCTTGTGTTAGCTCAAAGGATGTTATTTCTGCGCCACCACCGTGATACCAATATTCTTTTGCCTCTTCGGATAAATCTCGGGTTACATTTTCCAGAGATTGGATTTCATTTTTCCCATCGGATGCGGAACAAGCAAGGAAGGCGCCAATAAGTGTTGCGATAAAAAGATATTTCATGATGTTTCGATTTAATGTTGGACGTTATTGATGTCCAGATGCTTACAGCAAAAATAAATATAAACGATTGAATTAGTTTAAGGCTAATTTATATACAGCTAAAACCCGTTCTCGAGCAAATTTATGATCCACTATCGGTTCTGGGTAATTTGGTGTTCCATATTCAGGCACCCATTTTTTCACGTAAACCAAATTCTTATCAAATTTCTCCAATTGAGCAGTCGGATTAAACACACGAAAATAAGGTGCAGCATCGCAACCAGAACCTGATGCCCATTGCCATCCTCCAATGTTGCTGGCTAAATCAAAATCGAGGAGCTTTTCGGCAAAATAGGTTTCTCCCCATTTCCAATCGATGAGTAAATGTTTGGTGAGAAAACTGGCCACAACCATGCGAACACGATTGTGCATATAACCCGTGGCATTCAATTCACGCATACCGGCATCAACCAATGAATAGCCTGTTTTACCTGCGCACCAAGCAGAAAATTCTTTTTCGTTATTGCGCCATTCAATAGCATCGTATTGTTTTTTGAAAGAGCTTTTTGCCGAATGCGGAAAATGATATAAAATCGCTTGATAGAAATCGCGCCAAATCAATTCATTCAAAAATGTTTCGTTCGTTTCTGCAGCTTTTCTTGCTATTTCGCGTATGCTGATCGTTCCAAAACGAAGATGAACACCCAAATGACTGGTTCCTTTTTCGATGGCTGGAAAATCTCTTTGAATAGAATATTTTCCCATGTGACTTTTAGAATAATCCATTTCCGGAAAGGAAACAAGTTGATTCTCCTCAAAATTCATCTCTGACAGCGCAATGACTTTTTCAGGTTTTGTTTGCACGATTTTCGCACTGTATTTTTCATTCGGGTAAGAAGAAAGATAAAATTCATTCATTTTTTCTTTCCATTTGCGAGAATAAGGTGTGAAAACCGTATACGGCAATCCATCCGCCTTTACAACTTCTGCTTTTTCGAAAATCACATGATCTTTTGCGCCAATAAACTCTATGTTTTTTGCTTGAAGTATTTTGTAAATACTTTGATCACGATCCAAGGCATAAGGTTCGTAATCGCGATTGGTAAACACGGCCGTTGCTTTTTCTTTTATAGCTATTTCTGGAATTAAATCTACAGGATTACCGAAGTACACTTTTAAATCACCACCAAATTTTTGATACGCACTTTTAAGTTGAGTTAAGGCTTGATGAATGAACAAAACGCGTTGATCATTTCGGGGAAGTTTATCGAGTATTTGGGAATCGAAGATGAAAATGGCTTGAACATCATCCGCCCATTTCTGAGCACGATACAAACCAGCATTATCATCAAAACGTAAATCTCTCCTGTGCCAGAAAATTGCCTTTTTCATGGATTAATTTCCGGAATATTCTACAACATTGTTTTCGGTTTCCCAAAGACGAATAGTTAATTTTAAATGTGTAGGTAATTTATCGCGAAGCAATTCCCAAGAAACTTTGGCTATATTTTCAGCTGTTGGATTCAATTCCTTGAATTCAGAAATATCCAAGTTTAAATTTCTATGGTCGAATTTATCCGTCACTTCAGTACGAATGAGCATTTTGAGCTGTTTCAGATCCATGACATATCCTGTAATTGAATCAATTGGACCTTCAACCCAAGTTTCCATTATGTAGTTGTGTCCATGATAATTGGGATTGCTACACTTTCCGAAAACTTCCAAATTTTTAGCGTCATCCCATTCAGGGTTGAAAAGACGATGAGCGGAATTGAATGTTTCTCTGCGACCTACTTTCATGCTTTTTGTTTCAAATGCGGAATAAATTTATCCCAATGAGAATTCATAATAATGTTGAACCAAGCTGAATAATTTTCTGGATTTTGATCGATATCTGAACGTAGTTCGTCAAGTTCGACAAACTTCATTTCAGAAACTTCTTCTGGATTTAATTTCTCAAAAGAATTGCAAAATCCTATCAGGACATGATCCAATTCGTGCTCAACTAAATTGCGACTTAATTCTGCTCGGTATTCAAATGAAAACAAGGGTTTTACCTCTGTTTCAATAAAAATTTCTTCTTTTAATCTACGTTTTGCGGCTTCTTCTAAGGGTTCGTTTTTGGCCGGATGACTGCAACAAGCGTTTGACCAAACACCAGCCGAATGATATTTCGAATCGGCTCTTCTTTGAATCAGCATTTCTCCTTCATCATTGAAAATAAATACCGAAAATGCTCTATGCAGTAAGCCTTTGTGGTGTGCCTCTAACTTTTCCATCGTTCCTAAATCTTGGTCTTCGGAGTTGACTAAAACCACCTCATTAAAATCGTACGTATTCATTTAAAGCAAATTCATGTTGTGGCGCACCAGTGAGGTGACGAAAAGCCTGTATTTTTTTAGATTATGGATGCGAACTCGCTCATTTAAAATGGTTTCAGGGCTCGTTCCTTTGATTTTTTGAAACAATTTGTAATAATATTTATACGCCATATAAACACCAAAACGAGAATCTTTCGGCAATTGTTTTATGCCTTCGTATCCAGCTTTAAAATCTTTTTCTATATCCGATTCTATTTCTTTTTTGATAGTTTGGTTGAACACGGTCAAATTAATTCCTGGAAAATATGTTCGTCCCAATTCTTTGTAATCGGCGCTCAAATCGCGAAGAAAATTGATTTTTTGAAAAGCAGAACCCAGTTTCATCGCGGAAGGTTTCAAACGGAGATATTCTTTTTCATTGCCGCGAACAAAAACTTTCAGGCACATTAAGCCTACAACCTCCGCAGAACCTAGAATGTAATTTTCATATTCTTCTTGCGTGTATTCCGTTTCACTAAGATCCATTTCCATGGATTTCAAAAAGGTTTCCACCAATTCTATCGAAATTTGGTATTCGTTCACTGCCCACTGAAAGCTATTCAAAATAGGATTTAAGGAAATTTTATCTTCAATCGATTCATACGTCTGACGTTTGAAATCAGCCAATAATTTGTCCTTATCAAAGCCATGAAATGAATCCACAATTTCATCGGCAAAACGAACGAAACCATAGATTCCGTAGATCGCTTTGTGCAAATCTTTGCTCAAAAAGCTAATGCCCATGGAAAATGACGTGCTGTACCTTTTGGTCGTCATTTCGCTCATATCATGCGCAAGCTTATCGAAAATTGATTTCATGTTCGTTAATTTTTAAATTTTTTAGCAATATGTTTAGCAACCACCTCTCCAGAAATTATGGATGGCGGAACACCTGGTCCAGGAACCGTAAGTTGACCTGTGTAAAACATATTGTTTAAGTTTTTGTTCACCAACTTTGGTTTTAGAAAGGCCGTTTGTCTGAGCGTATTCGCCAAACCGTAGGCATTTCCTTTGAAAGCGTGGTAGTCTTTTTTGAAATCATCTAGACAATAACTTCGTTTGTATACAATGTTGTCGAGAATATTTTCACCTGTCCGTTTTTCGAGACGTTCAAGGAGTAAGTTAAAATAAGCTTCTCTTTTTTCTTCGCTATCTTTTAAATTGGGCGCAATTGGAATTAGAAAAAACAAATTTTCATGTCCTTCGGGCGCTACGCTGGTATCTGTAATCGATGGAACGCATGTATAAAACAAAGGCGAACTTGGCCATTTCGGGTCTTGATAAATTTCTTTGGCGTGTTGCTCAAATTCTGTGTCGAAAAACAAATTGTGATGCTTGAGATTTTTCAATTTTTTATTCACACCGACATAAAAAATCAAACAAGACGGAGCCATGGTTCTTTTCTCCCAATACGCATCGGAATAATTCCCGTCTTCGCCTAAAAGCAAACGATCAGTATGATGATAATCTGCGCCTGAAACGAAAATGTCTGCAGCGTAATTTCCGTCAGCAGTTTTAGCAGAACTTAAGTGCTTATTTGCTGATTTAAAACCTGTTACCTCAGCATTTGTAATGATTTTAACGCCTTGTTCTAATGCAATTTTCTCGAAAGCCTCAATGATTTTGTACATTCCTCCCATGGGATACCAAGTTCCAAGACTAAGGTCGGCATAATTCATCAAAGAATAAAGTGCAGGTGTATCTTTCGGCATGGCTCCCAAAAACAAAACGGGAAATTCGAGTAAAGAAAGTATTTTGGGATGTTTGAAATATTTTTGAGTGTATTTGGTAAAAGATTTGAGCAAATGCATGTTGAGCAATCCTTTCAAGATGCGCATGTCTGCAAATTCGCCAAGTTTTAAACTGGGTTTATGCACCAAATCTTGCATACCAACTTCGTACTTGTATTTGGCTTCAGCTAGAAAGGTCTTCAAATGTTTCGAACTTCCTGGTTCGAGTTCTTCAAACCAAGCATATAGGTCTTCCATTTTTGCTGGAACATCTGTATGTTCGCCATCTTGCCAAAAAATTCGATAAGAAGGGTCTAATCGTTTTAAATCGTAAAAATCAGACGTTGTTTTACCAAATTGTTGATAGAATCGTTCGAAAACATCAGGCATCCAGTACCAACTTGGCCCCATATCGAAGACGAAACCATCAGCTTCAAATTTTCGTGCGCGACCACCAATTGTTGGATTTTTTTCTAATAAAGTAACGTCATATCCATCTTTCGCCAAGAAACTTCCAGCTGATAATGAGGCGATTCCACTTCCAAGAATGACTACTTTTTTTGCCATATTTAATTTTCGTTCTGATATTCAGGAAGACTATTCATCAGTTTTTGACGTGCGATGAAAATCCTACTTTTAACCGTTCCAATCGGAATGTCCAAATCCTCCGCGATTTCTTTGTACTTGAAACCTTGAACATGAAGATCGAAGGGTTTTTTGTATTCCACGTCTAATTTAGCAATTTGCTCACTAATTTCCTTTGCAATTAACAAATTTGCTGGATTATTTCCATTTGAAGTGGGTTGATTCAAAAGGTAACTGTCTTTTGAATGATCGAATATAGTGCCCGCTTTTACTTTTCTTCGGTATTGATTGATGAAAATATTACGCATAATCGTGAAAACCCAAGCTTTAAAATTAGTCTTAGGGGTATAGTACGTGCGGTAAATAAATGCTTTCATCATGGTTTCTTGTGTCAAGTCTTTCGCGTCATCTTCATTTCTGGTGAATTGAAAAGCGAAAGATTTCAAATAAGATTCCAAATCAATTAAGGCTGTGTTGAATTCTAAAGTTGACATAATTTCCTGTTTTACGTTACGGTTGTAAAAATACCACTTTTTGTTTAAAGTTTCAATAAAAAGATTAAACAAAATAATTTCATTCACAATAATTCTATACGGAAACCTACGTCAATTGGCAGATTTAGGATTTTACCTTCAGAATGTTTTTAACATTTTTTGCGGTTTCCTTGGCTTTTTCCAGATTTTGGGAAGTTACAGTGACATGTCCCATTTTTCGAAAAGGTTTGGTTTTTTCTTTGCCGTATAAGTGAACGTGAACACCAGGAAGCGCTATAGCTTCATGTAAACCTTCATAAACGGCGCTGCCTTCGTATCCTTTTTCTCCAAGAAGATTGATCATCACAGCGGCTTGAGTGATTTTCGTGGAACCCAAAGGCCAATTCAATACAGAGCGCATGTGTTGTTCAAATTGTGAAGTTTCGTTGCCTTCAATGGTTTGATGTCCGCTATTGTGCGGGCGAGGTGCGATTTCATTCACCAGTAGCTCTCCATCGTTGGTTAAAAACATTTCAACTGCCAATATTCCAACGAATTGTAGTTTTTCAGCAACGAGAAGTGCTAAGTTTTGAGCTTTTTCTTCTGTTGACAGTTCAATTTCAGCAGGTGAAAACAGAAATTCTACTAAATTGGCTTCTGGATTGAATTCGCATTCAACCGTAGGATATACCGCTGTGTCACCTTTTAAATTACGTACAACGATAACGGACAATTCTTTCGCAAAAGGGATTTTATTTTCAATAACTGAAGGAGCATCAAATAATTTTGACAGATCCGATTCGCTGGAAATAACTTGCACACCCTTTCCATCATATCCACCTGTTCGGAGCTTTTGAACGAAAGGAGCCTGGGCACTGCTTTTTACATCTTTTGCATTTTCCGTCAAACGAAAAGGCGCAGTTGGAATATTATTTTCTACGTAAAATTGTTTCTGCAGTCCTTTGTCTTTAATGATACGCAAAATATGGGGCTGTGGAAAAACGGATTTCCCTTCACTTTGCAATTTTTCAAGTGCTTCTACATTTACATTTTCAATTTCAATGGTGATAAGAGATTTGTCCTTTCCGAAATTATAAACATCGTCAAAATCTGTTAGTGAACCTAGCGTAAAGCTTGCCGCTAAATGAGAGCACGGTGCCTCAGGGTCAGGATCTAAACAATGCACGTGAACGTCATAGTTCATGGCTTCTTGAATGAACATTCTGCCAAGCTGACCACCACCCAACATTCCCAAACGAAAGTTTTTGCCGTAACTTTTTTCCATATCGAGTGCAAAGATAGGAAAGTTCTTTTGTGAATTCTATTTGTTAGAAACTGAATGAAATTCGCCTAAATTCGCTAAGTTTTCCTTAATTTTGCCGTCCAATTCAATGTTAACGTGATTCAAATTCGAGATAAACATTTTGTTCCTTTCATAAAGGCCGACGAAATTAAGCGTGAAGTTTCCTCTTTAGCCAATATTTTGAATGAGGAATATGCTGGAAAAGATGTGATTTTCATCGCTATTTTGAATGGCTCGTTTATGTTTGCGTCTGATTTATTTAAGGAGATTACACTACCTAGTGCGATTAGTTTCATCAAGGTCTCATCTTATTCAGGAATGAATACAACAGGCCGTGTGGATGAGATCATTGGTTTGACAACTGATATTAAAGATAAGCATGTAGTCATTCTAGAAGACATTGTGGACACAGGAATTACCATTGAGAAGGTGAAAAAGCTGATGTGGACTGAAGAACCTGCTTCCATTGAAACTTGCACACTTTTATTTAAGCCAGATGCCTTCAAAGAAAAAGAAATTCCTAAATTTATAGGATTCTCGATTCCAAATAGATTTGTGGTCGGATATGGTTTGGATTATGACGAATTGGGAAGAAATCTAGGAGAAATTTATCAATTAAAAGAGGAGAATTCCTCAACACGAAATATGCTGAATATTGTACTCTTCGGCCCTCCAGGGGCTGGAAAAGGAACTCAATCTGAGCGTTTGATTGAAAAATACGGTTTGTCGCACTTGTCCACGGGCGATATTTTTCGATACAACATTAGCAACAATACAGAATTGGGTCAACTTGCTAAAAGTTACATGGCTAAAGGACATTTGGTTCCGGATGAGGTAACAATTAAAATGTTGAAAGCGAAGGTTTTGGAAGATAAGGATAGCAAAGGATTCATTTTCGACGGTTTTCCAAGAACCAATGACCAAGCGAAAGCTTTGGACGAACTTTTGGCTGAATTGAATTCGACGATTACGGTCATGTTGGCTTTGGAAGTTGAAGAAGATGAGTTGAAAACTCGTTTGATGAAGCGTGCTGAAACTAGCGGTCGTCCTGATGATGCGGATCCAGCAATCATTCAAAACAGAATTAACGTTTACCGCGCCGAAACGGAGCCTGTAAAAGTTTATTACCAAGCGCAAAATAAATACATTGGTATCAATGGATTAGGTTCTATTGACACCATTACAAGTCTTTTGTTTACAGCGATTGACAATCTTTAATTTCATTTAAAAACATACCTGATGGCATCCGATAATTTTGTCGATTACGTAAAAATACATTGCAAATCAGGAAATGGCGGAGGCGGTTCTACCCATTTTCGTCGTGAAAAATATATCACTCAAGGAGGTCCTGATGGTGGAGATGGTGGTCGCGGTGGCCATATTATTTTGCGAGGAAATACGCAAATGTGGACACTTCTGCATTTGAAATACAATAAACATTTCAAGGCTGTTCATGGAAAGCACGGTGCTGGGAATTTGAAAACAGGCGGACAAGGGGCTGATGTTTATATTGATGTTCCAATTGGGACCATTGCCAAAGATCACGAAACAGGTGATTCTCTTTTTGAAATCACAGAAGATAAACAAGAAGTAATCTTAATGCCTGGTGGTCGCGGTGGAATGGGAAACAACAATTTCAAATCGTCTACCAATCAAACACCAAGATATGCTCAACCTGGAGAATTAGGTCAAGAAGCTTGGTGCGTTTTGGAATTGAAAGTTTTGGCAGATGTTGGTCTTGTTGGCTTTCCAAATGCCGGAAAAAGTACGTTACTCTCAGTAGTTTCAGCTGCGAAACCAGAAATAGCCAATTACCCATTCACGACATTGCGACCGAATTTAGGAATCGTAGATTATCGAGATGGACGAAGCTTTATCATGGCAGATATTCCGGGAATCATTGAAGGTGCTCACGAAGGAAAAGGTCTAGGTTTGCGTTTCTTACGCCATATTGAACGTAATTCCTTATTGCTTTTCATGGTACCTGCGGATAGCGATGATATCCACAAAGAATACAAGGTTTTACTGAATGAATTGAAACAGTACAACAGTGAAATGTTGCTGAAAAACAGAATATTGGCTATCACAAAATCAGATATGTTGGATGATGAATTGAAAGCAGATATTAAGAAAGATTTACCAAAGAAAATCCCTTGTATCTTTATTTCGTCCGTTGCTGAACAAGGAATCACTGAATTGAAAGATATAATCTGGAAGGAATTGCAAGATTAATGGAAACGCTTGAAGCTTGGGATAGAGCCATTGTGTTGATGGTCAACGGCTGGAATCAGCCATGGTTGGATCATTTCATGTGGATTGTCTCAGGAAAACTGACTTGGTTTCCGCTTTGGTTACTTTTCATTTACCTCGCCTTTAAAAAATTAGAAAGAAAGCCGTTCATCATTTTTATATGTTGCGCTTTGGCTTCCATTGGATTAGCAGATTTAACGGCCGCTCAGCTGATCAAAGAAGGCTTTCAACGATATCGACCTTCGCATAATTTGTTGTTAAACGAACATTTGCATTTTTATCAAATTTCAGCAAAAGAGAAGTATTTAGGTGGACAGTACGGATTCATTTCTAACCATGCATCCAACTTTTTTGCCATTTTTTCATGGGTCGTAGTTCTTTTTTGGAACAGTAAACGATGGTTCGTATACACAATGTTGTTTGCCGCTGTACTTGTATCGTTTAGCAGAATTTATTTGGGTGTCCATTATCTTTCCGATATCATTGGTGGTGCTATTTGGGGAATGTTCATCAGTTGGTTGGTGTATCGTTTTGTATATTTGGAAATGCCAAAACATCTTGATTATTTGAACGATCTTTTTATTCGGCTGAGGTTCAAAGGAAGAAATTTAATTTCAAAAGTCAAATTGCGGCTAAGTAAATTTTGGTTGAAAATTAAAAGTTAAACCTATGTCATTAAACTTTTTGTAATAAATGATTTTAAGAAAATACAATTGCTATTTAAAAGTAGTTTGAGCCTTTAGAAGACTAATTACATTATCCTTTTCCGAAAGTAATTGTTTATACAATTTTTCAATGAATTGAATCTCCGTATTGTTGTATGCGATGAATTTCCCCTGATTATATGCGTAGTTGTTAAAAATAAGTTGGTCATTAAAACTTAACAGTTCGTTCAAACTTATTTCCAGACATTTCGTAATGCTAACTAACATCTCGAAAGTTGGGGAAGTTTGACCATTTTCAATTCTACTCAAATGTTTTTGAGTGGTTTTTATTTGATCAGCAATGTTTTGCTGAGTTAAACCTTTTAATTCGCGGATTTTTCTGATTTTTTCACCAAGTTCAATGTTTGTCATGTATAATTTATGTTTGAGATGTCTAAATTATGCATTTATTCTTGATTTCATGAGAATTAGAAAAAGTAACGCACTTATCCCTAAGATTATTTTTACTATTTTTGATTTTCATTTTTTAAAACGTTAATATGAAATTTATAATCTCACCAACCCAAAAAATAACTGACGAACAATCATTTTTTAATGGCAATAAGTTGTTAAAATTTAATGGGTTTCCTTCATCAATAGTCGGATTAAAAATAAACCTATTTGATGCAAATGGAACAACTCTATCAAATTCAATTTTTAATACTGCCATTGATTTTGAACTAGACATTTCAAAATTTGGTTCTGTTGGATTTGAATTTGTTTCAACAGACAAAGAATATACAATTGTTCTAAACATTGATTAAGCTTGTTCTATTTCCTTCTAAAAAGTGATGACATAAACGATACTTGGCTATTGAATCATTTGATTTACGCAATATAAAAGCAATGCTTAATCGTTCTAAAATTTCTGCACACTCTTCTTTAGAAATAATTATTGGGGTAATTGAGCGATGATTAAATGCTTCATAAAAACTTTGAACTGAATAGAACTCATTTGGATTTTTCTTGTGTAAAACAAAAAAAGCCGATATAAAGAACCCTGATACAGTTATTCTATTACTTTCCATAACTTATCTCCTTTACTTGATTACTTGTTTTAGCCTTGTAATACTCCAATTCTTTCTCTTGGAATAAGCCGTTTTTAAGGAATTTTTCAAGTTCGTTACCACGGAAATTTCGGTTATTAAACTTCCATTCGAACTCAATTAAATACAACGGTAAATACTTCTTACTTACCGCTTTGTAACTTCCTTTTATTCCGTTTTTCACATACGACCAAAAACCTTCAATCGTATTTATGTGAACAACACCTTTACTAAATTCTTTGCTGTGATTAACCGTCAATCGGTCGATGTACGTTTCCAATTCATTGTATGACCTGAATCCATCAGTGATAAGAATAGAGTTGTCTTGCTTCGCATTTTCCTTTAGCATTGTCAAAAGATTCCGTTTCGAAAGCTTCTCAATCACTTTCGTTTTCACATTGCCTTTGCGTTGCACCATCCCAACGACCGAAACCTTATTTGTACCTCTACCACGTTTATTTGTAGCCGTTGAAATAGACGGTTCATTATCAAGAATTTTCTTGTTTTTTTTGCGTGCCTTACCGCCAAAATAGCTTTCATCCATTTCAATCATTCCATTCAATTGCGATTCAGGCATAAGCATTCCAACACGTACACGCATACAAGCGTAGTATGCAGTTTTGTACGTCATGCCTAAATTTCTTTCGATTTCCTTGGCTGAAATCCCTGATTTTGCGTTCAGCATAATCCCAATAAGCAGAAACCATTTCGGCAATGGTAGCAATGTTCCCTCAAAAATAGTGTCCGTAAAAATGGAAAACTGCGTTTTACAATCTTTGCAAATGTACCGTTCTGATTGACTTTCAACCGCACGAACTTCCTTACTTGCACAATTTGTGCAGGTTACAGTTTTACCCCAGCGTAATTTCTTCAATAAAACCAAGCATTTTGCTTGAGTATTGTAATTCTTATGAAGTTCTATTAAATTTACTCCCATCGTTAATGTTTTAGTGTGTTTGCTTTAAATTAAAAATAATCTTAGGGATAAGTGCGAAAAGTAATTTCGGATGTTACTTCATGAAAAAGATGTAGCTACTTATTTAAACAAATTAATAACTTTTTAAAATTTACATTATGAAAAAGAAAATCAATGGATTACTACTTTTTTTTACACTCTTTTTTTCCAGCCTAAGTTTTAGTCAGAATTTACAAGGTGTTACCTATTCTATACTCAATGTTGGTTCTATGGATTACGCATACATTTACGTGGAATCCGAGAATGTTTTTTATAAAACGGCAGCGTATAATCAGGGGCTCTTGTTTATTGACAAAGAAGTCGAGATCATTGTAGATCCAATTCAAAATACACAATACAATGCCTATGTTACCGCAGAGGATATACAGATTGGAGTTTACGCAACAGCCTTGCAGACAGATTTGTTCACTTTACCTCTAACATCCGTTTATGGTATGCCAATATTGGAGAATGAAATATTATTTTTTTCTGGTGAAGAGCACTTTGACGAATTTTATAACATACTGACAGATTTTGCAAGCTCACCATATGAAGAAATGTGGGATCTGTTAATGGTGTTTGAGGAGCAATTTTCTGGATTTACCTCGTTCAATAAAATGATTGAAGATGAGTTTCCTTCAAATTCAGGCGAAATTACACCTCTTCAATTTGAACAATTAATGGAAAAAGATTACTTTGGTGATATGATTATTAAATCAATAGTTAATCAGTATTCGGAGGTTGGAATCGGAAATGAAATACACACCTTAATTGACAATGCAGGGGTTATCAACGAAGGTGGTATTTCAATCGTAATACCCAGAAGCAGAGCAGATATGTTAATTGAAAAACGAGATATTCGACTGGAAGATTTTATTGGAATGGATGGATTGAATTCAAATTATGACTATTACATTGGCTCCAAGAAAGTTGATTTTATTAAAACCAAAGGGCTACATATCATTGGTCAAAATAATCAGGGAGGGGATTTGTACGTAATTTATTCACATGGCTTGGGAACTAATAATGTGAATTGCTCAGTCTATAGTAAAACTGCGAGTATAACTATTAACAGAACTTGTGATTCATTGGAACTATTGGAACAAGGAAATTTTGAGGCAGAGGGTACCATTTATTGGGGTGATGGTGATTCAAGTGTTATAGTATTTGGGTCAATTTTGAACTCGGTTGTTGGTGACAATGGATCTGCATCCGAATCAAGAACGCACACCTATCAGGATACAGGATCGTACACCATATCTTACAAAATTAGTTATCGGCCGGAAATTGATCCAATTGAGCCTATGGTTCAAGAGAATGGTTCAAATTCTAAAACTGTACTAGTAAATTCGGCATGTTCTGAACTTGAAGTACATCCACAAGCAGATTTAGTGCATATTCCAAATGAATATACGAGTTTTATGGTAGCAGATTCATGGATAATAATTGGGCAGTATATAAATGCACTGGAACATTTACAGAAGCATGGAAAATCAAGAACAACGGAAATTTTGCTAAGCAGGAAGGTAATATTTGGTGTAAAGTTTGGGTAGTTATGAGAAATGATGATTGTACTCAAATTGAAAGCGATAACGAAGCTGATGGAGTCAAATACAAAAAACATATTCAAGCCGTTATATATAAATGGTGGAGAAAATACGACGTTGGTGCGGAGGATACCTACTCTGATAATCAATATGAAAGGAACAATTCAGTTGCCATTACTTCAATTATTTTAAATCCTTGTCAATAAGAGAAAATGAAAAGAGTTTTCCTCATATTTATTTTTTTTTCATCGGGATTCGTTTTTTCACAAGAGAAATATGAGTTAATCACTGGTTTCTCTGTCTCAAGTGGCATGAAGAATAGATTTGTTGGTACTTCTAGTAATTATGAATCTTATTCAGAATTTTCTGGTGTAAACCTAAAATGTTCGTCGAACAATTTTGGATATTTGGGTATAAGAAGATTTATAAGTAAATACAATTTTTATGGAGAATTTGGCTTTCAAAAAAGATGGCTAGTATATAAGACTCAACTTTATCCGCAGAATTATAATGGTTCTGCGGATATTCCATTCTCTGATTTGACCATGACGAATCAAATGAATAACTTCAATATGGGCTTTGGAAAAAGATTTGTTTTAATGAAAAATAAACTTAGCATGGATGTGGGTATTGAAGCGAATTATCGAAATTATAGGGACGAATTTATTGAGCTAAGAACAAATAGAAATCCAAATCTCGAAAAAATAGATTCTTTTGATTATGACTACATCGTTCGCTTAGATTTTTCATCTTACAATCACAAAATTGCAGGTTCCGCTAATGTGAATTTGAACTATCAACTAACAAATAAAATGGCTGTTTATTTGAATTTAAATTTAGTACAGCAATTCCGAACCTACTATGAATTCAACTTCACAAATTACATTAAAAATCCAGATCCAAATTCTTCAACTCTATTCTGGTCAACAACTTCTGATATGGCAGATTTCGTGATTCAGTCCAAATTTTTCAATTTTGGTATAGGATGTAATTTTAAATTATAAAGTGAAAAATGAAAATTATACTCTTTGTTAGTTTGAGTTTCTTGGCATTTATTACGAAGGCTCAAACCAATTATTCTGGAAGTTTTGCATTGTTACCGACGTTTGTATATAAAACGCAAAATTCGGTTTCCAATGAATTTAAAGAAAGAGAAAACGGAAATCTTAAACTCAACCAAATTATTGGCGCTCGGTTTGATTTTTCATCCCCTATCATAAAGAGTTTAATGATTAATTTAAATTTTGGAATTACTACTGATAAAATGGATTTTGGAATTCCTTATTACAGGGATCATCCCAAAGGAAATAATATAGTTTACAACCACAACTTTACCATCTTCTATAACAATTTACATGTTTCCTTATCGAAGGAATTTCAATATTTCAAACAAAAACTTGTTTTGAATTTTGGTACCCGATTAACAGCAAGAACGTCAATTTCGAATTCTAGAAAAGATTATAATTTAAATGATGCTTTTTTTGAATTAAAAGACACAGTTTATTTTTCTTTTAACACATTTCAACCCATGTTAAAGGGGAATTTGGTATTCGGTTTTTATTCTGCACTTGAATACAAAATATACAAGAATCTCAGTTTTCTTATGAGTTTGAATTTTGAACCTCGGTACCAACTTGGGTTTGACTATAGCGTTCTCAATATTATGTCGTATGAAAAGGATGGTATTCAGTATCGCCAAATCAGTGAAGACAGAAAAACAGGTAATCTTTATCATTTTCATTATTTTCAACTGGGTTTAGGTTTAAGTTGTAGATTTTAAAGTATCTATTGGTTATTTTTGTCTTAAAAGTATACTTTGATTTATTTCTACATTTTCATCGGCGGAGGTTTAGGAAGCGTTAGTCGTTTTGGTATTTCACGTCTTTTTTCTTCTGTTTCGGAGAATTTTCCTTATGGCACCTTACTGTCTAACATATTGGCCAGTTTAATTTTAGCTTTTGCCATTTACCAAATGCCCAAAACAAATCAAGAATGGCTGCCCTATTTTTTAGTCGTTGGCTTTTGCGGTGGATTTAGCACTTTTTCTACATTCAGTCATGAGCTTGTGCTTTTAATGCAAAACGGCAATTGGATGCAAGCAATGCTTTATTTGATGGTTTCTGTTTTGGCTGGGGTTGGATGTATTTGGATGTTGTCTTTAAAGGCCTGAATGTTGATTTAAATTTAATGTAATCAACCCGAAATCAGACCCTAAGCTTGTAAATTCAAATCCGATCGGGCAATCATATCTTGTAAAGCCAATCTCTCTTCTGCCATTGATTTTAAATCGGTTTCCTTCATTTGACCTTTTCGTTTCCAGATAATCAATGCACCGTTAAATAGGATCATTGCTAAAAAGAAGATGCCAATCAATGTGTAATATCCGATAGCCATCCACCAACTTGGATAAACGAATTTGTGGAACAAAAAGATAAAAGGAATATTAAAAACACCCATACCTATTGTGCCTAGCAGCAATTTCACAGAACCATAAAATACAGTTCTTTTGAATGATTTTTCTACGAAACGCTTAACCCCAATATAGACTATACCACAATGAATTAATCCTAAGAAGGCAAGTGGTGCCAGGAGGATCATTCTGAATAAATAACCAGTTCGAGTGAATCTTCCTTTTTCAAGATATTCAATAACATCTCTATCCTTAATTTTTTTCTGAGCTAATTGAGTATTGTAGTTGAATAATTTTTCTCGAAGAGCACTAAATTCACCATGGATTCTTTCTTTGTTTGCATTGAAAAAATGCGCTAATTTTTGAGAATATCGCCATCTTTTCTCCAATGGAATGCTACGGTCACTTGATGTTGGATGCATTCCTTTGCGAGTGATTTGTTGAACAGCCTCATGAAATGGAGCATCCTCAAAGGTTTCTACATGCGTGATCTGATCTTGCATGAGTCGTTCAATCTCTTTGGTCAGATCCGTCACCACTTTATTTGGATTGACTTCGTATTCTTTTCTAAAGTCGTTTAAACAGATTTTATCTGAAGTTGATACCAGACAATCACTGCGCATTAAATTTGGTTCAGTATAGTTTACCCCAACGGCTGCGATGTAGATTTTTTTCTTCCAATTGCTTTTTTCTAAAGCATAAAAACCAATCCGAACTGCACCTTTTTTGGTAGGTTTCAAGCGTCGAATGAAAACGTCATCGGTAAATCCTTCTCCGAAAATCAGGAGATTTCTGCCGAAATTTAGGATCCTAGAACATTTATCGAATACTTCTTCATTCTTCTTTTTCGTATCTTCTCCATCGTGCTGGCGGTAAATTGGAAGCATGTGCGAGGCCCAAAGTATAGGTTTCATTAGCGTCGTGAAAACATCTGCCCGAGTCATAAAAAAAACAATAGGATTTCGCAATGATGCTACTACCAAGGGATCCATGAAGGATGCTGCATGGTTCGACACGTATATGGTTCTTCCGAAAAATTCTTTTGGTGCATTGAAAGTTCTCGTTGCACGAAAGTAAACCCAGAAACAGTATTTAAAGACAAAGAATAATATGAAATAAATTAGACGCATCTGCTCAGCAACATTTGTTTGCAAAAATAAGTATTTCATTGAATGAGCATTCGATTTTGGCTGGAACTATTTGTACATGATTGTGCTTAAAACTTTTAACGGAGCCGAAAAAATTACCGCGAATTTGTACTTAAATTTGATTCATCAATTGTAGACGAATGAAAAAGATTGGGATTTTTTGTGGGGGGTTTTCTTCGGAATTTGACATTTCCATGGCCAGTGGGACAAATATTTTGGCGGCCTTGCCCAAAACGGTTGATGCTTTTTTGATTGTTGTTGAAAGAGGAAAATGGACCGTTCGATATAAAGATGAGGAATGTCCTCTTGATTTGAATGATGTTAGTTTTTTGTATAAAAACGAAAAACTACATTTGGATTTTGGATTGGTCTATATCCACGGAAATCCAGGTGAAAACGGAAAAATACAAGCTTTTCTGGAAATGAAAAACATCCCTTGCATTAATTCGGGTGCTTTGGCATCGGAACTAAGCTTTGACAAATGGTTTTGCAATCAGTTTTTACGCGGATTTGCTATTCCTGTTGCAAAATCAGTGCTTTTATATTCTCCTCAAAGTAAAAAAGCGGAAGAAATTATAGCTGAACTGGGCTTGCCAGTCTTCGTTAAACCAGCCGATTCAGGTTCAAGTTACGGCATTTCGAAAGTGAATACTATTCAGGATTTACCAAAGGCAATTTCTGAAGCATTTAAAGAAGGAGAAACAGTTGTTGTTGAGGCTTTCATGCCAGGAACAGAAGTGACTTGTGGAGTGTATAGAACTAAAAATGGAATCCAAGCACTTCCCATTACTGAAATTGTTTCGGAAGGAGATTTTTTCGATTATGAAGCCAAATATTTGGGTAAATCTCAGGAAATTACACCAGCTAGAATATCAGATGAATTGACAAAAAAAGTACAAGAAACCTCAGAGAAAATTTATGAATTACTTCGCTTACGTTCAGTCGCACGAATTGATTATATGATAGTAGAAGGGATTCCACACGTCATTGAAGTGAACACCACTCCAGGTTTCTCCTCCGCTTCATTAATTCCGCAAATGGTAAAAGTACACGGTATAACGGTAGAGGAATTCTGGTCAGAAATTCTTGAAGTAGAGATGAATTAATAAATCGCCATAGCATTAAATATTTCTTCAATTTTATCCACTGTGGCGCTATTTGAGCAATCATAATTGTTCACAATAATAGAGAAACAGAGCTCCTTTCCGCTTTTTGATTTTACATAACCGGCATACGATTTCACCCTTGTCATGGTACCGCTTTTTGCATAAATTCTTCCAGAGGCTACTTGACCAACAGACACATTGCTCAAGGTGCCAGTTGAACCAGAAATGGGAAGTGTTGCTTGGAATTTACCGTAGTTTTCTCTTTTCGACATGTAGGATAATAATTTACAAAATTGGTCACTGCTTATGCCATTGGAGCGCGATAATCCGCTGCCATCGCGAATATGAAGATGTTCGAGCTCTAATTTGTTTTTCCAATATTTTTCAATAACCTCAATTCCTTTTTCCGTTGATCCCAAACCTTCTTTTTCATAGCCAATTAGGCAAACAAATTGTTCGGCAAAAAGGTTGACACTCTTCATGTTCGTGTGAAATGCAATTTCCTCGACCGTTTTTCCTTCCCAAGTTTTGAGTAGAGTCATTTCTTTATAAGATGGGTTTTCGACTTCAATTAGCAAACGATTGCGGTTGTAGTCAAAACCATTTTGCACTTTGATTCCTTCTTTGGTAATGGTATTGTATAATTTTTCCGCTAACAACCTTTCTGGATCGGGAAGCGAACCTTTCACTTTGAATTCTTTTCTATTGTAAGGTAATGAGCCGATTGCAGCATAGTCGTACGAAAAAGGTGCACCTAAAATAAGACTTCGATCATTGGATATTTTTTCTCCTATTATCGAGGTCATTAGTCTCAAATCTTGAATTTCTGGTTCGGTTCGTAGAAAGCTTGCTTTGGCCCCGACACCGGCAGTTTGAAAATAATAAGTGAGTATGTTGTCATTAATAACTACAGCTGAAGGTCCAGCTCCATAGTAATTTCCCATGTCACCCCAAGTCCATCCTTCGGGAGCACCTTGGTAACCAAATGCGGATCCATCAACTATGATTTTGCCTTGTATTTGAGTAATGCCCAATGCTTTGATGTCACGCAACCAATCATCCAAATATTGGTTTTCTCGACCTTCCGCTGTGAAATATTTGCTTCCTAAAGTAGGATCGCCGAGGGCTCGTAAATACAAATCACCAACAAGAATACCATTGGCATCTACTTTTCCATCGGTGTACAACTCAGTTTTAGGTCGGTAATCTTGCCCTAGCATTTCGAAAGCTGACGCAGTGGAAAAAAGTTTAACGGTACTTGCAGGACTTAGAGCCAGATTACTATTGTAAGATGCTACTGGCAAATCGCCTTCCAAATTTTTGATTGTTATTGAAATTCCTGCGTTTTTAAATCCCCAATATTCTGCAAATGAGTTCACCACGGCTTGAACAGAAGTTTGCCCAAAAACAAAGGCTGGTAATAGAAAAAGGTAGATAAAAGTGATTTTTTTCATGGTAAAAATTTATTCAAGCTGGCTTAATCAAGTTTTGTGCCGAAGAGTATTATTCGTTATACTTATTACGATAGTTTCAAGGGATTGTTCCAAATTATAACGATAAATTAAGGACCTCTTCTGACAGAATGATGTAAATTCGTATTTGCGATGCTTTTTTTCGTAGTGCAGTATTATTTTACATGACAAAAATTCTTCGTGTTTTAAATCGATTCAATCTGGGAGGGCCTACATACAATGTAGCTTATTTGAGCCGATATTTAGACGATAAGTATGAAACCATTTTAGTGGGTGGTGAACCTGAAAAGGGCGAAACAGATTCTTTACATATACTAGAAGATTTGGGATTGAAACCAATCATTTTGCCAGAATTGAAGCGAAATCCAAATTTGATAGATGATATAAAAGCATATCGAGCTTTGCGAAAAATGATTCGTGAACACCGACCGGATATTGTTCATACGCATGCCGCAAAGGCCGGTGCGCTGGGTCGACTTGCCGCAATACATGAAAAAGTCCCTGTTATTGTTCACACTTTTCACGGTCATGTTTTCAACGGTTATTTTTCCCCTTTGATAACAAAAGTATTCATCCGAATAGAAAAATGGCTGGCCAAAAAATCTACAGCAATTGTAGCTATTTCTGAAGAGCAAAAAAACGATTTGACCGAAATCTATAAAATTTCTGATAAAGAAAAGGTGAAAATAATTCAATTAGGATTTGATTTACAGAAATTTAGAGAAAATCGTGAAGAAAAAAGGAAAAGTACTCGAGAAAAGTATAAACTAGACGATGCCACCCTTGCCATTGCCATTGTTGGCCGTTTGGCACCAATAAAAAATCATGAAATGTTTTTGAAAGTGCTCGAAAAAGTACAGTCTGAAACCAATAAAAAAATACACGCTTTCATTGTTGGTGATGGTTTGGAAAGGGAAAAATTAAAGGATTTGGCATCAAAGATTCCTCAATCAGATGACATGAAAATCTTCTTCACATCTTGGATTCATGACATTGCTACTTTTAATATGGGAATGGATATCATGTGCTTAACATCGAAGAATGAAGGTACACCCGTAAGTTTAATCGAAGCTCAAGCATGTGGTTTGCCAATTGTTTCTACGAATGTGGGTGGCGTAGAAAGCGTTGTGAAGAATAATGAGACTGGTTATTTGGTGGGAAAAAATGATGTTGACCAATTCGTTAAAAAATTGCTAGATTTTATAGAAAATGACGAAAAACGTCGAAAAATGTCACAAAATGGCTGGACCTTCGTAAAAGAAAAGTACGACTATAAAACTTTGGTCAACAATATGGATAATTTATATGCTGAATTACGCAAATAACAAGAACTTTTTTTGGCTTAAATCATTTGTTTTAAGTGGTTTATTTGCCTTGTTGCTGCAAGCATGTGGCGTGAATAATAATGTGATGTTGAAAGCTCCAAAGGGTGAGTACGCCAGTTTGGATTCTTTACCTCTTCGTCCACTTGTGGAATATAAAATTGGAACAGAGGACAAAATTATCTTTTCAATTTCTACCAACGATGGAACAAAACTGATCGAATCACTTTCTTCTATAGCGGATAAAAGCTCTAATTCGGGTTTTTCACCTGAATTTGTTGTACGACCTGATTCCACTGTTGATTTTCCAGTTTTAGGAAAAGTGAAAATTGCTGGAATGACTATTCCAGAATGCGAGGAACATTTAAAACAAGGATTTTCTCAAACCTATCAATCACCTTTTGTTCAGGTGCGCGTGACAAACCAAAGGGTTATCGTTTTCCCTGGAGGTGGAGGAGATGCTCGGGTGATTCCTTTGTCCAATAACAATACAACGCTGATGGAAGCGATTGCACAAGCTGGTGGGATTCCTGAACGTGGAAAAGCAAGCGTCGTAAAGTTGATGCGCAAAGAAGATAGTATTCGAAAAGTCTATACGATAGATTTAAGCACGGAGGCTGGTTTGAAATATACGGATGTGGTTTTGCAAGCGAATGATTATATCTATGTAGAACCTAATCCACAATTGGCCAAAGAAATAGTCAAAGATGTGGCACCAATTATTTCATTGATTTCGAGTTTAGTAATTATTGTGACCTTTATATCCCGTATATAGTCAGATGGCTGATTCATTTTTTATAACAAAGGACTTTGATGCAAACGTTGCTCGTACCATTATCAGAAGAAAATGGTGGATTCCCGTGCTATGTGTCGGTATATTATTGTTGACTGCATTCATTTATTTGCGCTATACAAAACCTGTTTATCAAAGCTCAATTTTGATTCAATTGGAAGATCAGGATAATGCGAAGCAATTACTAGATATTGACAATGTTAATTCCAAGTCAGAAGATTTGAATTCAAACGTTGAATTGTTGCGTTCTCAACTTTTGTTTGAGAGAGCATTGAAAAAATTGGGAGTTAATGTTAGTTTATATCACCAAGGTAATATTTTGACAGAGGAAAAATACTTAACCAGTGTTTTCAATGTTCAACCTTACCACTTAATGGATTCGAGTTTAATCAATGTCCCGATTAACGTTCAGTTTGAAAACAAAAAGGTTGAGCTCGATTATGAATTGGGTGGAAAGTCCTATAAAACAGAAGGAAATGTTAATGAACATATCATTAATGAACATTTTGATGTGGTGATTAAAATTGTCAATCCGACTGATTTAAAGGAGAATTCGAAAGAGAATAAACTTTTTTTTACTTTCAATAGTGTTCAAACCATGTCTGCGAGATTTTTGTCGAATCTTAAAGTTCAAATCGTAGACCCTACGGCGAAGACGATAGACATAAGTTTTTCAGCTTACAATCCTAGATTTTGTGCGGATATGGTCAATGCGATGGCTGAAAGTTTTTTTGAATATGATCTTGAACAAAAACGACAAAGCTCAGAAAAAATACTAAGATTCATCGATGTACAGCTAGATAGTTTGAGTCAAGAATTGAAATTATCAAAAGATAGTTTGGTTGGTTATCAGCGTAAAGTACAACTTTCGGATCCTGATATGGCAAGCTCTGAATTGAGCTCGAATGCCAACCGAATGCAGGATCAATTATTTGAGATTGAAGAAGAATTATCCGGATTGAATGCTGTAAATTCTCGACTTTCAAAAGAACCAAACCGCTTAGAAATTTATCGCCTATTACCGGAAATGTTGGGTAAGAGTTATGAGTCAGCGCTGTCTCAACAAATAGAGGATCTGCACTCCATGTTGGCTCGAAAAGAAGATTTGCTATTCAGTGTTACCGAAGAGAATCCAGAAATTAAATCCTTGAATTCAAAAATTACTTCTAGAACAAGTTATATTCGAAAAAGTGTTGCTGCCATTCAATCTCGATTATTAAACAATGCCAATGTGCTGCGCTCAAAATTGTCTAAAATTGAGGGTAATCTTTTTTCTATGCCAGAAAAGAAAATGGAATTTGGCCGTTTGAAGGGAATACAGGAATTGAACGATAAATATTTTAGTCTACTGACTGAAAAGAAAGTTATGTACGCGATTTCGGATGCGGGATATTCTTCATCCAATAGAATATTAAAAAGAGCTGAGATAAATGTCAATCCAGTAAAACCTAATGGTTCAAGGATTTATGGTGCCTTTTTAGGATTCGGAATTCTCCTTGGTTCTGTCCTTTTATTTTTGAGTTATGTTCGTTTTAACGAAATCAACTACACAGAGGATTTGAAAAAACTCTTGCCAAAATCGGTCTTCCATTTGGGAGCAATTCCACTGTTAAAACAAGACATGGATTTTTCGGAATTGTTGGTGCATAAAAGCCCCAATTCGATTGTATCTGAATCTTTACGAAATATTCGGACAAATCTAAATTTTGTCTATCCTGAATATCAGTTGATTGCCATTTCGTCGTCCGTTTCGGGTGAAGGAAAAACTTTTATTGCCTTGAATCTTGCTGCCATAGTTGCCATGTCGGGAAAGAAAACTGTCCTTGTTGATTTAGACATGAGAAAACCAAAAGTTCATTTGGCTTTTGATAATGATAACGTCACGGGAATGAGTAATGCATTGATTAATGAAGTGCATTGGAAAGATTGCGTTAAGAGCTCAACGATAGAAAACCTCGATTTTATAACAGCTGGCCCAACCCCGCCGAATCCTTCTGAATTGATGTTGAGTAAGCAGTTGGCCGACATCTTTGCTGAATTAAAAGAAGAATACGACGTAATAGTAGTGGATAATCCACCTGTCGGTGTCGTATCCGATGGGGTACATTTATTGTCTGTTGCCGATATTCCAATTTATGTATTCAAGTCACATTTCTCAAAACGAAGTTTCATAGAGCGTGTGGAGGAGTTGATTGATGTTCAGAAGATTAAAGGATTGAGTGTGATATTAAATGGTGAAGTTGGTAATCGAAAATCTTACGGATACAATTACGGAAACGAAAAATATTTTGAGTCAGAACCGAAGAAAAAAACGTTATTATCGCGTATCTTTGGACGATGGATTTCCTAAAGTGTGATATTGAGGGTCTGCTAATAATTGAACCCAAAGTTTTTGGTGACAATCGCGGATATTTTTTTGAAAGTTTTAATCAGAAATTATTTGAAGAGGCTGTTGGTTCAACTGTTACTTTCTGTCAAGATAATCAGTCACTTTCTAGCCGAGGAGTTGTTCGAGGTTTACATTTTCAAATACCACCTTATGCACAAGGAAAACTGGTTCGTGTTACACAAGGCAGCGTATTGGATGTCGCTTTAGATATTCGTGAAAATTCTCCCACCTATGGTCAGCACCATGCAGTGGTCTTGAGTGCAGAAAACAAGCTGCAATTTTGGGTGCCTGAAGGCTTCGCGCATGGTTTTGCTACCTTAGAGGACAATACAATTTTTCAATATAAATGCACGAATTATTATCATCCATCTTCAGAAAAATCCGTACTTTGGAACGATGAAAATCTCAACATCGATTGGCGTGTGGCCAAGGCGATAATATCTGCTAAAGATGAGTTGGGAATAATGTGGGATGATTTCAAGACACCTTTTAAATGACCGTTTTTTACGTTATTGTTGCTTTGGTTATTAGCGTTATCGTAGGAATAGTGACTAATTCTTTGGTGATAAACTTTGCCAAAACCATGGGAATACGCAACAAAAATGATGTGACAATTCGATGGAGTAACGAGTCTAAACCTTCTCTAGGTGGAATAAGTATGTTTTTTGTTTTTCTCGTTAGCGGATTTGTTTTTTCTTTATTGCTGACCGACGAGTTGGCACAAATTCAAACTGAGTTTATTGGTCTCTTAGTGGCCACATCTCTTGGATTTGCCATGGGTATTTCAGATGATGCGTATGACACTCGGCCTTATTTGAAATTGGCTGCACAAATTGCTTGTGGCGCTATTTTCGCTTTTACGGGAAACAATGTTCAACTTTTTGATTCAGAAATTGTCAACATCATTATAACCATTTTATGGGTGGTAACATTGATGAACTCTCTAAACATGTTGGATAATATGGATGGAATTACGGGAACGGTAACCATGTTTGTATTGGTTTCTTGTCTCACGCTTTATTGGATGACGCAAGGTTTTTTCATTAATATTTGGACAATGATGATGGTGGTTTGCATTGGTGCGATGATTGCTTTTCTGAAATTCAACATCAATCCATCGAAGATTTTCATGGGCGATGGCGGTAGTCAATTTGTTGGTGTTATTGTTGCGTTTTTTACGATTAAAGTTCTTTTTTCAAGGGAGCTGTTTTTAGATGACAGCTCACTTTTGGGACCAATTTTAGCTTTGGTTATGTTAACGCCAGCTGCCGCAGATACCTTAACCGTTGTAATCAACCGTTTAAAAAAAGG